>NZ_JBHMVA010000003.1:0-447517 GCF_042436675.1 Quyinboa ferrireducens
GGGGCTATTCCTGAATAACATGCAAAGCTTTTAGCATTATTTATCCGGGTAAAATTTTCAGTATAGATAATGATATATTTGGCCAGTACAGGACCAATACCTCTTACACTTTGAATAAGTTTATAGTTATTATCCCATTCTGAAGATGATTGAATAACTTCTTCTATTTTGGTCTCTATAAGCTCTATTTCTGTGTTCAGGTGTTCTATCATGCGCTCTTGTGATTCTTTAATTAAAGTTGTTTCACCATTAAAAAATGTATGAAAGAAACTTTTGCTAATGAAAAACCAATGGAAATACTCTTAGAAGCAATCAAACAACCTATTCAACAATGCTTTTTAAGTGCAGAGTTATGCAGCAATGTGCTTCTTCCATTAAAATATAAAATCAGACTTTTAGGTTCGCAATTATAATTCCGAACATTTATGCAGAACATTGCTGTTACTTTTGCTTCAATGAAAAACATAATTATGAAAAGAAGTAAAATCGGAATTAATACCTCCTTGTCACCGCTCGATTGCATCGCATGGTCTGGCCGCAGGATGATAAAACAACGAATTAGAAAAGTTTTGTTTCTGTTGACAGCAATTTTAATTTTCACAGGTTGCAATAGTTCTACAACTAACAAACCAACTTTAAATGATTATAAAAATGGAGAAAAATGGATTTGGAAATGGAGTCGTTCTGTTGAGGGAGAAGTTCGTGCACAAGGAGAAGATTTTCAGGAAGTAGTAGAATATAATGGAGATTTAGGCTTTTGGAATGGCGTTGATACCGTCCCTATTTCGAAAATTTTAGACCAAAAGCAAAGCAGTACACCATTTCGTGACTGGCCTTTATATGTAGGAAAAAAATGGAAATACGAATCGGAATGGAAAAATAATGAAGGAACCGAAGGAAAAACCAGTCAGGATGTTCAGGTCGTTTCATTTGATGAATTAAATGTTGCAGCCGGGAGATTCATGGCTTACAGAATAGAATACAAGGGACTGGTAGTAAATTCCAGAGGTTACAAAGGCGAAATGTCCGATACGTGGTGGTATTCCCCTGATGTAAAAACATATATCAAACATGTCAACGATGATGGATATGGTATTTACACAAATGAATTAACTTATTATTCAAAATCACGAGATAGTTTAGTTACAATTTTAGACACCATCTGGAGAACGGAACAGTATCCTATTCGAATAAGAGATTCTCTTGGAAAGGTGTATGGTTATGAATCTGTAGAGTTTCAAAAACAAAATAAAATATATCATAAGAACCATGATATTAATGAAAAGAAGGTACTTGAAATTTTGGATACGCGAGGATGGCCAGATAAAAATATTATTGGGAAACTGGGGAATTTAACCATCTGCAACGTCCTACAGCATTCAGAACTTGAGGTTAGAATAAAGTACCTGCCAGTGATGCGAAAAGCCGTTAAAGAGAAACAACTAGATCCAGGATTATTGGCACGGGCAAAAGACAGATTAGCTACAGACCGAGGCGATCTTCAAATATACGGGGGGCAGATGAAATACTACCCGGAAACAAAAAGTTTTAATGTATGGCCTGTACTCGACCCAATAAATGTAGATAAAAGAAGAGCTGAAATCGGACTTGAACCTATCGCAGAATTTCTTAAAGACAGATTTGATTTTGAATGGAATCCTGAGGAACAAATTAAAAGAACAGAAGAATTTAAAAAGGAAAAACAGCGCACGGATTAAAATCTTAACAACACCTTTTAAACATCAGATATGATGAAGACCATTTACATACAATTATTTTTGATACTTATTTCTATAAATACTTCTGGGCAAAACATATCGGTTGAAACAGACATGCTGAGCCCCATTAAAATCGAAAATGCTATTATTATTGACGGAAACCTAAATGAACCAATCTGGCAGGAAACAATCCTTACAAAACAATCGTACGATGAAAATGGTCAATACAATAACACGGAAGCATATTTTACATATGATGCAGACAATCTTTATGCCGGCTTTATATGTAAGGTGAACAACCCTTCTGAATTGAATAAAAAACATCTGGATAAGGATAATCAATTCATGTTAAGTAATGATTGGATTGCCTTTTGTGTCGACACGTATCACGATGGAATCAATGCCTATGCCTTTCTTTCAGATGCTGCCGGCAATGAATTGGATGGTTCATTGAACCCACCAACCAGGGATTTGTCCTTTTCCTTTTCTTCAAAATGGACCTCTGCCGTTAAAATAAATCAGGATAGATACACTGTAGAAATGAAAATTCCACTTGAGAATCTGCCTCTGAGATGGAATAAAGACAGTGTTTCCATGGCTATACAAATTATCCGAAATGATAAACAAAACAAGCGAATGGTTCAATGGCCAGCCACCAGGGATATAGGAAAGTTTCAAACTATAGTTCTGCATGAAATAAATCAAACACATCCACAAAATTTGTCAGGTGTGAATATTTCAGAGAGGTTGGCTTATAAAGAATCGAAAATTGATGTGTCCACCATGTTAGGAAGATGCCAGGGAGGTGATGCTTCCGTAATGGACTATTTAATCTTCAAGAAGAGAGATATTCACGGGACTGAACATCCCAGAATGCTTTATTATAATATGCAACCCGAAAGGGTTAGGAGAATGTTTGAAAATACCTCGTATTTCAAAAATCTGAATACGGATATCGATTTCGAAACCCTGTTGGAAAGATCCCAGTCCACGGCATTTATTGTATTGCGAAATGACACCATTCTATACGAAAACTATTTTAATGGCTTTAATAAAGATTCAATCTTCACATCCTTTTCGGTTGCCAAATCATTTGTCAGCACATTGGTAGGATTGGCTATTTCAGATAGGTTTATTAAAAGCGAAGATGATAAAATAACCGAGTACCTGCCAGAGTTGATGAAAAAAGATATCCGTTTTTCAAAAATTGCCATCAAAGATTTGTTAAGTATGAGTTCAGGATTAGCCTATTCACATGATGGATTTCCCTCTGATGATGAGTTTACTTATCAATCTCCCGATTTAAGAAATGCAGTTTTAGAACATGTTCGAATCTCAGATCAACCCGGCAAACATTGGCTTTACAATAACTATAACCCCCTATTATTGGGAATGATTCTGGAACGAACGACTGGCAAGTCGGTTTCAAAATATGCCGAAGAAAGACTCTGGAAGAAAATGGGAGGAAGCAATGCCAGTTGGAGTCTGGATGAGCACGGTTTTGAGAAAATGGAAAGCGGTATCAACTGCCATGCTCACGATTATGCACGATTCGCTTTGCTTTTTTTGAATAACGGTAAATACAATGGTAAACAAATAATACCTGAAAGCTGGGTTCAAAAAGCCACACAACCCCTGGAAAGGCCAAAGGAATATTATGATTATCTTATAGAAAATAATACGTATTACAACTATCTTTGGTGGGGTAAATTTCGAAACGGACAGAAGAATGCCAATGACTTTTTCGGTATGGGAAATAAGGGCGAATATGTATATATATGTCCACAGAAGAAACTTACGATAATCAGATTGGGATTTGAATATGGTTTCACTCCTGCATCAATGTCCTGGCCGGAAATGTTTTATGAATTTGCATCCGATTTTAAATGACGTAATATTGCATTAAAGAATAATAACGTTACCGCAACAGCAATACGAAATAGCGTTGGATCTTGAATGAAATATTAGGATCTGAGTTATATAAAGATATAACAAGAATGTTTGGAATTGAAAATTATCTTGGATTTATCGCTGCTGGGATTATTTTAAACCTGACACCAGGAACAGATACTATGTATATTTTAACGCGAAGTATATCACAAGGTCGAAAAGCTGGTATTTATTCAGTGCTTGGAATAACAACAGGTGGATTGATTCATACAGTTTTTGCTTCCCTTGGATTATCAATAATATTAGCAGAATCTGCAACAGCTTTTGCCGTTGTAAAATATATTGGAGTAACTTATCTGGTTTATTTAGGGATAAAAATGATTCTTGACAAAAAAAACTCATTCGATAATGATAATCAGAAAATTGAACAACTTAATTTAAAAAAGATTTATAGACAAGGAGTAATAACAAATGTGCTAAATCCTAAAGTCGCTCTATTCTTTTTAGCCTTACTTCCTCAATTCATTAATCCTGATTATGCATCGGGGACTTTACCGTTTATGATACTTGGAGTTACATTCATGACAACCGGAACTTTATGGTGTTTGTTTTTAGCCTTCACAGCTTCACTGATAACAAAGACTTTGAGAGAAAATGATAAAACAGGAATGGTTATGCAAAAAATAAGCGGACTGATTTTTATTGGATTAGGCATTAAACTACTAGCACAGAAACAATAAAAAGTGCTGCAATATACATTTTGCTAAGAAATCATCTGTAAATACTCACAGATTACATGAGATATGAAAATCGCATTAGACGAACATTCATAAACAGAATTGAATAGTTAAAATTAGTCATAGACTACGGCGTACAACGCACAATATAACGTATTATACTATTTCACAGAAATATACAAAGCTTCTTGAATCACATCGTAGAAAAATTAGTTTAAATTCGTGAAAATATTAACCATAATGAATCATAACCTGAGAAGATTTTGATAAATAAGTTGACAAAGACATCGTTAGCAACCCAACAAATATACATAGCGACGTTGCCTGTTATACTCATTGGCCTGGGGATGACAGGAGGTTGTTTAATTGCAGGTGGATCATGCTATGAGATTCCTGCATGGAGACTTTATTCGGGCATTGCATTTGGTGGGATTATTGCGTTATCTATTGGATTTGTTGGTATTATAGGTTTGATCAGAAAAATTCCTGACTGGAGTGTAATTTGGATAGCGATTTCTGTTATTGGATTCTTGGTGCTGATAAATTATGTTTCTACCTTAGGCTTCGCATCTTTTCCTGAGATATTAGTGTTATTGATTTCGGTCGCGACCGGACTGACTATTTTTTACATAATTTCTATAAAATCGTGGCAAATAGCGGGATTATTTGGGATTGGACTTTCCACTGCCCTGTCCCTGATATTGCTTTTTATGATTACCAATATTTCACATAATGAGATTAAAATTGGATATTTAATAGTTGCATGTGTTGCAAGTGGGTTTATTTATCTGTACTTGAAAAGCAATAATCAAATTAAGATAATCACCCTTTTTGTGTTCATGTTTTTTAACAGCCTTCTTATTTTTATATTTGATAAGAGTATGCTAAAATTAAATCATGATAGTCAGTTACTGTACCTAATTATATTTTCAAATGGGTTACTTTTTAGCGGTATAATTTTTCATCATGCAATTGGGTTCATAAACAGATTGATAAGAAAAAAGTAACCAGAGACAACACAAAACCTTAAAGCATAACAGTTATTTAAACTTTAAAAAGTCTATTTTCTCTGTTTGCTCTTTTAGTTTGAATTAATTCCTCTCAATAAATGCGACAGCTATAACATAAAAAACTACAACATGACTCAATATTTGAAAACCGATTGGGATTTGGAATCAGAAAGTCTTGTAGATGTATTTGACGAATTACCTCTATGGGCTGCACCATTTGGACTAAAATTACTTGATGGAATTCATTACAAAAAAGGAATTAAAGTTCTGGATATTGGTTTTGGCACCGGATTTCCATTAACTGAGATTGCCATGCGGTTAGGTAAAGACTCTAAAATATATGGAATTGATCCATGGGATGCAGCAGCTGACAGAGCCGAGAAAAAAATTGACTTTTATGGCATCAGGAATATTGAAATTATTCGTGGAATTGCAGAGGATATTCCTCTAAAGAATAACTCAATTGATTTAATTGTCAGTAATAACGGATTGAATAATGTGACAGATATAAACAGGTCCTTATACGAATGCGCCCGTATCATAAAAAAAGGTGGACAATTTATTCAAACCATGAATTTGAACAGTACTATGATTGAGTTTTATTCAACCATGGAAAAAATATTGACTGATCTTAAACTTGATAATTGTTTAGAATCAATGCAACAACAAATTTACAAAAAACGTAAACCGCTTGATCAATATATTGAATTAATTAAATCATATGAATTTACTATTAGCTCGGTGGTTCACGATAAATTTGAATACAGATTTGTTGATGGAACAACCATGCTGAACCACTACTTCATCCGACTCGCGTTTATTGATGGATGGAAAGAAATTTTACCTGAAGACAGACAAGAAGAAATATTTTTACTGGTAGAAAATGAATTAAATCTAAAAGCGCATAAAGATGGGATTCTAAAACTAAGCGTTCCTTTTGTTGTGATTGATTGTTATAAAAAATAATTGAACATTTATAAGGTCTAATGCTGGTCATTAATCTTAGTGATTGTATCAGCCATAATCATATTACTAAAAACTAAATAAGATATATGCATGAAAATTGCATTTTAAATAAACTCCTAAGTAGACAAAAAACATCAAATCAGAAAGCTTCAAACAATTAAATTAAATTCAAATCGCCAGCATTCTAAAAAACGTGTAAATAATTAAAATTCAGTATTTTAACAACTATTCGCTTACCAGATATTTTCCATCATCAGTCTCTAACACAGCGAATTGACAAACCATCACTCCAGTGTCCCCCTCTGCCTACATAAACTGAACTGGCATTAACATCTATAATATCATCACCGTTTAAATCCAAATCATTGTTAAAGAACCACCAGGATCCTGTAACAGGATCATTAAAATTTGAAGTTGATCCTTCCCAGAACTTGGCATACTTCCCCAGACCATAAAATTCAGAATCCAGGCGATATCCAGCGGAGAGTACAGAAAAACCATAGGTATCTATACCACTTATACCGGTTCCCCACCCTTCTACAGATTTTAGATATTTACCTATGTTACTCCAGGTATAATTTGATTGTTCATCAACAATAGTTCTTTCACCACCCTTATCAGCAGAAATGAGGTTTGCTAATTCTTCCCATTCAGCATTTGAAGGCAAATGCCAACCATCAGGACAAGCTGTAAAAGCTGCTGGTGCATTATACAAAACACCATATTTTTTATACATCTCTGTTGCCTTTGCATTACTCACACTTGTACCATAATAGTCATATACCGTATAATACGGATCATGGTTGGATGTATCCATTGGTACTTCATTCGGGGGGCTGATGGTTGGGAGGTAAGCTAAATTTTCAGCCATCCAAACCTGATTTCCAATCTTAACGATTCTGTAAGTATGTCCGTCTCGTTCGTCTGTGAAATAATCTTCCACAGTAAACTTAAGTGGTGCATTTTTAATGTAACTCCCATCGGCCTTTCTCGCATAAACATCGAGTACATTTTCAACGTCTTCGTCATCTGCGGGAGTCCAAATTGTTTCAGCAATCCCTTCTCCGTCTGTTAAAACGAATTCATCAGCAGTCGTCCCTGATCCGGTTTCCGGGACAAAATATACCCTGACATTGGCGACTCCACTGCCCATGTTGCTTAATACTCTTACCTTAACAGATACCGGATCAAAGATGCTTAGGGATTGTATAGTATTGTCAACCATTTCCATTTCATAGGGTGTAACATAAATATCCTTTTTTGATATTTGAAACGTTTTACTAACATTCAGTAAATTCTTCTTAAAAATAGTATAGTTTAAACCAATCTTAGATGCTGCACCAAATCCCATGCTTAAGTCCCAGTCCCTTGTGTCAGCTGTGGAAAATCCTCCCTTAATTTCACCGTATGCACTGTTTTCAACATATGGTCCTTTTACAGCATATACGTAAAAGGTAGGTTCATAGACCAATGATAATTTTATTTCTCCTCCAACCTGAACGCCTAAGGAGTTATTTACAACTGAATAATTATCAGAGGTTAGCTCGTAAAATGGATTGAACTCATCATTTTCATAAATGGCTCCAAAATCACAGGTGTAATTTGCAACAGAATGATAATTATAATCCAAACCTATATTTGCGGAGCTTTCAAATTTCAGATAAACCTTATGTAAAACCTCTACAACCAAAACTCCAAAAGGTGTAACGGTTATTGTTTCAAATATAGGAACTTCCTTTTTTAAACTTGCCCCTTTAGAGGCTCCACTTATTGACACATTGGTTTCAAAATTGATTGCGGTATTATATGAAGTTAATTTCACGGAGTTTAAATTCCATCCACTAATATCATGCATGTACTGAAAATTTGGAATAATATTAACTGTTCCGTTTGCTATTTTTAAATTTATATTCTCATTTCCGTTTTCAACTTTGAATTCAACGTTGGTTATATTCAGGTTAATACCATCACCTTCAAGTCTTTGAACACCCTGTGCAATATATTCATGTTTTGAATTATTGATTGTTGCACTTTTTAAATCCGAATTAACCGGCAGGCTAAAACTTACCGTTGAATTTTCATAAAGATCTTCCAGTGTTGCCTGTTCCGTTTTCAAAGTAACACTGTTCCCGTTTTTTTCTGATCCCAGAACTTTTCGAAGATACCCTGAGCCTTGTTGGCTTAATAATATATCTCCCGCTGAAAAGTCAGGCGGATCAGCGTCAAACTGAAAAATATATATACCTTCTGCCAGCTGTGCGGAATCGCTTAGCAAATCAGGACTTAGATCATCCACCAAAACAACATAGTCTGAAATGCCATCCTGACTGGAGTTATTCACATTTTTATCTTTTTCACATGAAACCAGTACCAGTAAAGATATTGCCACAGTTAAACTAAGTAGTTCAGATCCTTTTTTTAAATACATCATATTCAATTAAAATTCAAAAAATAAAATATCACTATGTGAAAATGGGAATCACATACACAAATAACTTAATAAAGATTTATTAATATCCTTTGAGAACGTTTAACGCAAAACTTTGTTCAGAATTATTCTAAACAAGGACATATTAGTATCTTTATGTATAAACTACATTTCTTTCAGGAATTTCAAAAATTCACAGTTCTTTTCAGAATCACAATATTGGTATATATTTGACCACAAACAAAACGTCGGATATTTTCATGAAGATTGATAAATTTATACTTGCAATCATTGTAGCCATTGTTCTGGCCTGGTTTTTTCCACAACCTGCCGGTCCCAACAGTGGCATTCCACTGAACCTTATTGCCGGCATTGGTATTTCTCTGATCTTTTTTTTTTACGGACTTAAGCTAAGCCCGCATCAAATTAAAACCGGACTGCGAAACTGGAAACTGCACATTCTGGTTCAACTTACCACCTTCCTTATTTTTCCTCTGGTTGTTCTGCTGTTTTATCCGTTTATCAATACAGAAAACGGACATACCATCTGGCTTGCATTTTTGTTTTTAGGTGCATTGCCATCAACCGTTTCATCTTCTGTGGTAATGGTATCCATAGCCAGGGGAAATATTCCTGCAGCTATTTTTAATGCAAGCATTTCCGGCCTTATTGGAATTGTGATCACACCTTTGTGGATGGGGCTGTTCATGCAACAATCAACAGTTGACTTCAATCTTGGAGAAATCTACATCAGACTAATTACACAAATCCTGCTTCCGGTTGCATTGGGGCTCGCCCTCCACCGGTTCTGGGGGAAATTTGCACGTAAACATTCAAGATACCTCACATTATTTGATAAATCTGTTATCCTGCTGATCATTTATAAAAGCTTCTCAGAATCCTTCGAAAATAATGTTTTCAGTTCTATTAATGTTTATGATCTTTTACTCATTATGGGAGCTGTCATAGTACTCTTCTTCGGCATCTTTTTTCTCACAGGTTATATATCGAAACTGCTACATTTCGATCTGGAAGACAGGATAACCGCACAGTTTAGTGGCACAAAAAAATCATTGGTTCACGGCACCGTATTTGCAAAAATTCTGTTTCAGAATTCTGCTTCAACCGGCATCTTTTTATTACCCATCATGTTGTTTCATCCTGTTCAGTTGCTGATTATCAGTTTTATTGCATCAAGGCATGGAAAGAGGGAAATATAGCAAACAAAAAATCCCCGTTAAAAAACGAGGATTTTTGCTTTATAAGGACCGAACCTATCTTATTTTCTGTGCTACCTCCACGTTCAGTTTTCTGCCATTTACGCTCTGACGTTTGAACGATTTAATAACTGTTGCTTCAAATTTATTATCCACTTCAAAAAAGGCATATTTCTTTTTAATATCTATTTCACCGATTTCGATATTGCGTACCTGAGTAAAATCGTTGATCATACCAATCAGCTTTGCCGGGTTCAGTTTATCGATAGCCCCCACATTAAGAAATAAACGCGACATATTGGAACTGCTCCGCTTACCTCCTTTGGCTCCTTTCCCTCTTCTTCTCTCACTCTTTCCGCCTTCACTTCTCTCCTCCTTTACACCCGCATTCAAATCCGGAGCATTTTTATAGTACTCCAGAAAACGGTTAAATTCCACAGAAAGAAAGCGTTTGATCAGATCCTCACGACTTAACCACTCCAGTTTTTTATACACTACAGGAAGATATTTGTCTATCTGCTGATCGTCAACTGTAATATTCTCTACAGTATCAACCAGATTGAACAGTTGCTTTTCGCAAATGGCCCGACCACCCGGTACCATTTTATGCTCCATCTGCTTATTCAGGATGCGCTCTATCTGCTTAATCTTTCCTTTCTCACGGGTATGAATGATAGAAACTGAAACCCCGTTCTTCCCTGCTCTTCCTGTTCTACCACTACGATGAACATATACTTCCGGATCATCCGGTAAATTATAGTTGATCACATGAGTCAGATCGTTTACATCGAGTCCACGCGCTGCCACATCGGTAGCAACCAGCATATGCAGATGTCCCTGCCTGAATTTATTCATTACGAGATCACGTTGCGGCTGAGACAAATCGCCATGCAATGCATCAGCATTGTACCCATCGTTGATCAAATGATCTGCTACATCCTTTGTTTCCTGACGGGTACGGCAAAAAACAATCCCGTAAATTTTAGGATTCATATCTGCAATCCGTTTTAACGCTGCATAACGGTCACGGGCATGAACCATGTAATACTCATGGATCACATTTTCAGCTCCTGCATTTTTCTTGCCAACAGAAAATTCAATGGCATCTGTCATATATTTCTTTGCGATCCGACTGATCTCGACAGGCATCGTGGCAGAAAACAATAAAGTTTGTTTTTCAGGGGGAGTGGTTTTTAATATCTCATCCAGATCTTCCTTGAAGCCCATGTTGAGCATTTCGTCAGCTTCATCGAAAACCACCCACTGAATAATATCTACTTTCAGCACACCGCGGTTAATCAGATCAAGGGTACGTCCGGGGGTTCCTACCACAATCTGGGCTCCACTTTTAATTGATTTTATTTGCGGACCAATTGGTGCACCTCCGTAAACCGATACAATATCAAGTCCGGGAACATACTTTGAAAAATTCGCCATGTCACTGGCGATCTGAATACATAATTCGCGTGTAGGGCACAGAATAAGTGCCTGAACGGTTTTTAGTTCTGTATGAACCAAATGAATAATCGGCAAACCAAAAGCGGCGGTCTTACCGGTACCGGTCTGGGCCAATGCTACAATATCCTGATCCGAGTTTAACAGATGCGGGATCGTCTTTGCCTGAATAGGCGTTGGGGTAACAAAACCAAGTTCTTCAATCGCACGTAGAACATTTGGCTCCAGCCCCGATTCTAAAAATGTCATATATATTTTTGAATTAAACAGCCTTCTCTAAGACTGCGGAATGGATTAAATCTCAGGCGCTTCAACATTGAACTCTATACGATGGTCACCCCTGAAATTTGAGCCGCAAAGGTAAGCTTATTATTTGAACCTGCAACAGTTTATTTTTTAAGACTTAAGATTAAAGAAACAAGACACAAGATTATATGATTCACTGGAAATTTATTCTCTGGTAAAGACACGTTTAACTCGCTGCGAAATACTGGTAATCACTTCATAAGGGATGGTTTGCATCCAGTCTGCCACCGTATTAATATGCGGATCATCCCCAAAAAGAATGACTTCATCACCTGGTTTTATGTTGAGTCCGGTAACATTCAACATACTTAAATCCATACAAATATTGCCTACATACGGAACCTTATTACCGTTAATGACCGCATATCCTCTCCCATTCCCAAGCAAACGTGCCAGACCATCAGCATAACCAACCGGAATAACCGCAATTTCTGAATCGCGAGACAGAACGCCTTTTCTTCCGTACCCAACTGTTTCAGTTTTGGGAACGGCTTTTACCGCAGATACCATGGTTTTAAAAGTTCCAACCGGCTTCAGCTCATCATTTCCGGCTGCACTTACACCATACATTCCGATCCCGAGTCTTACCATATCGAACTGATATTCAAAAAATCGTTCTGTACCAGCAGAATTCAAAATATGCTTTAGAAATCCGTAACCAATACCATCTTCTATTTTCTCTGAATATTGTTTAAACAAATTAATTTGTTCCAACGTAAAAGCGTCCTTATCCGGTTCATCTGCAGCAGCCAAATGACTGAAAACGGAATGTACTTTTAAATAACTCTGTTCGTTTAAAATACTAATCAGTTTTTCAATATCTTCCGGTAAAAACCCCATCCTGTGCATCCCGGTATCCAGCTTAACATGAACAGGATAATTCATTTCGCCTAATGCCTTTGCCTCATTGATCAGAGCTTCCAGAATTTCGAAAGAATACACTTCGGGTTCCAGATGGTATTTAAAAAGTATATCAAGACTTTGCATTTCAGGCGCCATAACCACAATAGGTAATGTAACTCCTGCGTTTCGCAATTCCACGCCTTCATCAGCAACGGCAACAGCCAGGTAATTAACACCATGGAATTGTAGGTGACGTGCTACCTCAAACGAACCGGAACCATATGCAAAGGCTTTAACCATAGCCATTATCCTTGTCTCTGGTTTTAATAATCGTTTGAAAACAGTAATATTCTGAACAAGGCGGTTCAGGTTGATTTCCAGTGTTGTCTTATGTACTTTATAAGCCAGATGCTCCGCCACGGTCTCAAATTCAAAACGTCTGGCACCTTTAATAAGAATGGCCTCACCACTAAACTGGTACTGTTCAATATCGTTGAGAAAGTCTCCGGTAGATTTGTAAAAATGGCCTGGAATCGTAAATAATCCGGAATGATCCGAAATGGATTCTCCCACACCAATCAACAGGTCTATGCCTTTCTCAACCAATAATTTATTGACCTCATCATACAAATCTTCCGGTTGTTTACCTGACTGAACAATATCAGACAGGATCACCCTTTTAAGGCTATTTCCACTCCCTACCTGTTGTAGCAGAAAATCCAAAGCAATGGCCAGCGATCCAATATCTGAATTATAAGAATCGTTAATCAGGATAGAATTTTTAACCCCCTGTTTCAACTCCATACGCATAGCTACCGGTTCAAGACGTGAAAATGCATCATTGAACTCCTTCGGGTCATAGCCGGAAGCGTGAATCGTAAAAAAACATGTGATGGCATTTTCAATAGATGCCTTGTCTGTATAAGGAATTACAATTTCGTGATTAAGCCTGCCTTTAAAGTTTAAAACCGACTTGCTATCTACAGTCCGAACCGAAACAGAAGCACCGTAACTACTGTGATAAGACCATGCATAATATCCTGTAAAATTATTAAGCAACAACTTCTGAAGCGGCACACAATCTGCAGGTACAACCTTTACTTCCGCATGTCTGAAAAGCACCAGTTTCTCACGGGTTTTCTCTTCATAAGATCCAAAATTTTCCTGGTGCGGCTCGCCAATATTCGTAAGCACTGCCACATCGGGCGCAATAATTTCTTCCAGCCGCTCCATCTCACCAGGCTGAGAAATACCTGCTTCAATAATGTTAATATCGCTCCCCTGTTCCGCATTGATAAGCGAAAGCGCTACACCAAGCTGGGAGTTATAACTTCTTGGTGATCTGTACACGTTATATTTTGTGCTCAACAGCTGAAACAGCCATTCTTTTACCACCGTTTTACCGTTGCTTCCGGTTATGGCGATAACCTTTCCATGAAGTTGTTTTCGCTGATATAAAGCGAGATCCTGTAAAGCTTTCAGGGTATCCTCCACCAACAAATATGTAATATTCTTAGTTGATGGCTTTTCCGAAACGACAAACAGAGTCACTCCTTTTTCCAACAGATCCGGAAGATATTTATGTCCGTTATTTTTGCTGGTTTTCAAGGCAAAAAACAAGGCACCGACAGTATTACTGACAATCCTGCTGTCCGTAAGAACTGAGGTAACATTGGCGGCAGCATCTCCATAAATTTCACCGCCTGTAATTTGTGCAATATCTTTTATTGAAAGGTTGATCATACCTGTGATAAACGTTCGTTCAAGATACGTTTTTCTGCGTAAAAATCAAGATGCGGAAAGTGGTTTTCCAGATCGTGTGCCTTTTGTAACACATTTTCCAGAAACGTTATATAAGTTTCACTGTTAGGATTAAACGGTTTGTGCTCAACAGCTTTAACAATCTCTTCAACCTTTTTCACCACCTGACGAGCATCGCGGCTCAGCCACTTATCAGAAAAACGTTGCCAGATATATTCCACGGTTTGATCGTTCATATGCAGCATATCGGATGCATAAAATCTGTAATCCCTCAGTTCATCCATCACCAGTTCGTATGACGGAAAATAACTGGCCGAATCGAACCATTCGCACAGTTGTTCTACAGCCAGTAACAAAACAGCTTTACTGAGTTGACTCCCATGAGCCCCATCTTTCCAGTGACGAACCGGACTAACAGTAAACACCACTTTTAATGCCGGATTAAACACATTCAATTTTACCAATAGATCTTTATACTGAGCCACTATTTCTTCCTGGTTCAAGCGATAACGGTTAAATTGTGATGCGGGAATTTTGTGGCAGTTTGAAACCACCAATCCGGTTTGCTGATGTTCAAATACCCACGATGTTCCAAAGGTTATAAATAAGCATTCTGCGCTTTTAAGAAACTCCGATGCCCTCAGGCGCTCTTCCTCTGTTTTTTGCAGGCAGGCTTCTTTGGTTTCAGCAGAAAATATACTGTGATGGTAAAAACTGTGCCACATTCCATCGTGTTCAATTATTGCGGATTCAGGTAACGGATCATCGGAAATCATGAACCCAAGAGCACTCGCAACAGAATACGGATTATATATAACACCAAACGGATTGACAACGGCAGGAAACTTACTTTTCACAAAACGTTCACCCACACTGGTTGCAAAGCATGATCCCATAAACATTACCGGATGATGATGTTCAAGCCGCTGAAAGGGCTCAGGAATGGTGACCTTTGTGAGCAGTTCCATTATTCTACATTTCCAATCACCTTCATCAGCTCATCCAGATTTGGGGTAAGAATAATCTCGGTGCGTCTGTTTTTCTGACGGGCTTCGGGAGTGTTAGCCGGATCAAGTGGCACATATTTACTGCGACCTGCAGCAGTTATATTTTTAGGATCAATACCAGGATTTTTAAGCAGGATACGAACAATGGCAGTAGCTCGTTTCACACTCAGGTCCCAGTTATCCAAAATCTGTCCTGTTCCGTTATATGGCACATCATCAGTATGGCCTTCAATCATCACCCTGATGTCAGGATTATTTGCCAACACTTCTGCAAGCTTATTCAAAGCTGCCACACCATTTGGATCCACATCCCACTTACCTGACTGGAATAACAGTTTTTCATCGAGGGACACGTATAACAATCCATCTTTCATGTGTACCTGAAGACCTTTGCCGTGGTAGCCCTTTAATGCTTCCATGACTCTACTCTGCAGACTGTTCATGATAGAATCCTTCTGATGCAGAATGCGCTCCATTTCAAGAATACGCGCATTTCTGGCTTCAATATCTTTCTGAGCCTGTTCCAGATTAGCCACGGCATTTTCAAGGTTCTTCCGCTTTTCAGAAAGCGCCTGCTGTGTGGAATTCAATGCATCTTCCCTGGCCTGAAGATCGTTCTGCAAATTTTGCAACTGTTTCAGTAACTGGGTCATTTCGGCAGTATTTCCTGATGAAGACGACTCATACGCGCTAATCAGGTCATCATATTGTTTCCTGCTCTGATCCAGGCTGTATTGCAGATCGTGAACTTTTTTAGCTAATCGCAATGTATCAGCGACCAGCAGATCCACTTCATTTGTCAGACTGGCATTCTGAGCATTCAGTTCTTTATTGGCTACAGTCATTTCCCTGTTTTCACGGTTCAAACGACTGTTTTGAGCAGCAAAGTTTTTGTTCTGCTCTTCCATGTCCTTGAAGGATTTCAACGGGATACAACTGCTGATCAGTATTGTAGCAGTAAAAAATAAAATTACGTTACGAAGTTTCATCAGTTTTGAGTTTTGATTTACAAATTAACTAAAATAACGATGCCGGGCCCGAATTTAGTGTGTTCAAACTATGACCAAATTATTAACAAAGTAGCTAGCAGTGAGTAATAAGTAATAAGTTGAAAGTTGTAAGTTGTAAGTTGAAAGTGATAAGTTATACTGTCTTGATTCTTGGTTCTTGCATCTTGGTTCTATTATAAAACTATCGCTTTATAATGTCCCGGGGTTACTTTAGAATTCAAAACCATAATCCCCATATGGAATAGATTAAAGGAAACGCGCACGGAAGAATGACCTTTTATCCTCAACCAGCTATCATACATATCATGCGACCAGTAAATATCATCAGCAACAACAATACAATTTTCAGTACAATATGGCAGAATCTGTTCAAAATAACGTTCAAGAGCCTCACCGGTATGATTCCCGTCGATAAATACAAAATCAACTTTTTTAAGCAGCTTTAGTGCCGGCAGAAGTTTATTATCAAACGTATCTTCAATAAGTGTAATATTGGTTAGGTTCAGTTTTTTCCAAAGATCAGCAGCTTCTTTTGCGCAGGCGTGACAGGCTTCGATGGTTACAACCTGTGCTTTAGGGTTTGCCGAAGCAAGATAGGCAGTTGTCAGGCCCAGTGAAGTCCCCAGTTCCAGTATGGTTGAAGATTTCATATGGTTGATCAAACGAAACAACATTTCCTGCTGCCCGGTGGATTTTACAGATTTGAATACAACTTCACAAACCGGACACAAATATCTGCTGTAACCACCGGCGCCAAAATCCTCTACCTCAATCTCCCTCTTTATCCTCAGCATTCTGTTTTTCTCCTTTCTGAGTTCCAGAAATGCATAAAACGAATGATCACCATGAATGGCATCCTTCAATAGATTGTACGCAAACGGAGACTGCACCCCGAAACCTTTGTTGTTCCGAATGGCAGTGACAAGATGTATTATAAAAGATCGTATTCTGAAAGAGGTGTTTCCCATTACGTATGATCTTTAATAACTGTGACAACTACAGACCGTTTATCACGTGGTCCGTCAAATTCACACAGAAAAATATTCTGCCAGGTTGAAAGCCCCAACTTGCCATTTATAATTGGAATCATCTCTGAAGGACCAACCAATCCCGCTTTTAAATGAGAGTCTCCATTGTTGTCTTGTGCGTCGTGTTCCCAAACGCCATGTGGTATTAGTTTACGTAATAAAGTTACGACATCATTTTGTACAGAATCGTCCCAGTTTTCCTGAATCATAATACCGGCTGTAGCTCCCTGGACATAGACAGAAACCAATCCTTGCTCAATGTCCGATTGACGGACAATCTCCTCCACCTGACGGGTAATGTCAAACAGTCCCTCGTGCACATTGGTAGATATGGTAAATAATTGTTGCATACCTGTTTAGTGAACACAAAGATAAGTATGTCAGTGATATTAACAACACTGACAGCCATATCATCATTTAATCCGTGAAATCATGGTTCCGCGAACTGATACAATGAAACCGAAACTATTAAATGGATTATGAAAACTTACTTTACCACAGAAACCCTTACTGCATTGAGCCCCTTGAGCCCTTTTTCTACTTCGAAAGTAACAACATTGCCTTCCTTAATCTCTTCATTCAGGTTATTGGCATGAACAAAAATTTTCTCCTGGGTCTCCTTATCCTTTAAAAAGCCATAACCTTTGGAATCATTAAAAAAGATAACAATACCCTTGCGAACGGGATCAGGACGATTCGACTCATCCATCTTTGGCGTACTTATCTCAATATCGTCCAGTTCTACTTCGGTCTTTTTATCCGGATCAGGTGGTGTGGACGTAATTTGTCCATTCTCATCCACATAGGCAATCATATCATCAAGACTGTTTTTCTTATCACCTTCTTTTCTGGCCAGTCTCTTTTTTTCTTTGTCTTTTCTTTTCTTTTCTTTTTTGTTTCTGACTTCTTTTTTGTTAAAGGTTTCCTGTGATCTTCCCATAAATAATTTTTAAAATGATTATTGATTTAAACTTTTTCTGTTTTTAAATTCTGCTATTAAATCTTCAAATACCTGCTTAACGGTTGATATGCGGTCTACTTTTTCGGCATTAGCACCGGTAAAGGCAAATCCGTCTTTCATATTTCCATGATAAGCTGCCAAAAGAGCGTCTGCAATACAGTATGATGTTGTTTTAGGATCGCAGGTTTTTATGCAATTATATTTGCATGATTTTGGCCTGCGCAAGCCTGCATATGCATCATCAAGAAAATTGTTATTAATTGTACGTCCCGGCAAGCCAACAGGACTTTTTATAATCCGGATATCTGCTTCCCTTGCGTTAATAAATGTATTTTTAAAATCAATGGATGCATCGCACTCCTCAGTGGCAACAAATCTCGTTCCCAACTGAACTGCCGAAGCTCCTCTTTCCATGATTTGATACATATCTTCGCCCGAATAAATGCCTCCGGCCGCTATAACCGGAATATCCACATTATATTTTTCCTTCATGTCCCTGGTCACAACTAACACATCTGACACCAGGTTTTCAAGGGACTGGTTTTCATCGCTTATAACATCAGGTTTAAACCCCAGATGTCCTCCTGCCTTTGGCCCCTCCACTACAAGAGCATCAGGAAGGTAATCGTAATTCTGCTTCCATTTTGAACACAAAATAGATGCTGCCCGTCCCGAAGAGACAATAGGCACCAGTTTGGTTTTAATTCCTTCACCAAGGTATTTGGGAAGGTCAAGCGGCAAACCGGCACCGGAAAAAATAATATCAATACCCTCCTCAATGGAAGTTCGTACCATATCAGAAAAGTTTGTGATCACCGACATGATATTTACACCAAGTATTCCCCGGGTTCTCTCCTTCGCCTTACGTATTTCATTCCGAATGGCTTCAATATGTTTATTTTTAAGGTTAATACTACTATTATCTTCTATAAAACCTATTCCAACAGTAGCTATTACACCTATACCCCCCATATTAGCCACGGCTGATGCCAGGCCGGATAATGAAATACCAATACCCATTCCGCCCTGAATGATTGGAATGGGTATTCTTAAATCTCCTATATTAAATGCTTTCAACGTAATCTTAATTAGCCGATCTTACATTTAACGCTACAAGGCCTTTTTCGCCCCGTTTTGTATCAAAAGTTACTTCCTGTTCATTCTGTAAACCACTATATGGACTATCAAGACCTGAGCGATGTACAAAAATGTCACCATCATTCTCAGACTCAATGAAACCAAAACCTTTGATATCATCGTACCACTTTACTTTTCCTTTCTGCATAATTATCAATTCTTAAAAACTTGTTTTCTTTGGTTTTGCTTCATTTACAATCAAATCTCTGGCCTTAAATGACGAGCCATTTAATCCATCAATTGCTTTTTTAGCTTCTTCATTGTCTTCCATGGTCACAAAACCAAAACCTTTGCTCCGGCCATTATACTTGTCGATAATAACTTTTGCTTCACTAACCGATCCGAATTCATTAAATAACTGTTCTAAATCGTCCTCATTTACCTTAAAATCAAGGTTTCCAACATAAATGTTCATTTTTTCTTCTTTAAATGTGTAAACTGACAGCGGATCAGAAAAATGGAATAATCTAAAGCTAAAAATCCTGTTTTAAAAGATATTCAGGTTATAACATCATAACCAAATGTATAAATCTGTTGTCAAAAAATATACGGATTCAAAAAGGTGAACTGAAATTGACTAAGAGCTAAATGGAAATTAGAAAATGAAAGTACAAATTTTCAAACCTGAAATCTTGACAAATGTACGTTTAATATTTAAGGTGTGTATTATTTCTTTTTGTTTTTTAACGTAATATCAGATTTACAGCACATTAGCCTTATGTAAAAATATATTTATGTCGGTAATTTTATTATTTTGCAGCATGAATTACATTGATATTAACCGAAAATTATGGAATGAACGAACCAAAGTTCATTTCGGATCAGCATTCTACGACAATGAATCATTTCTGCAGGGCAGAAATAGTCTGAACAGCATTGAGCTTGATTTGCTTGGTGATATTGCCGGAAAGAAAATTTTGCATCTGCAATGTCATTTCGGACAGGATACACTGTCACTTGCAAGGATGGGCGCTAATGTTACCGGTGTTGATTTATCGGACGTGGCCATTGAGAAAGCAAGAGAACTGAGCAAGAGCACCAATTTAAGAGCCGAATTTATTTGTTGTGATATTTATGACCTCCCAAATCACCTTAACAAAACTTTCGATATTGTATTTACCAGTTACGGCACCATTGGATGGTTGCCTGATATTGAGCGTTGGGCTGGAATTATTAATCGCTACCTTAAACCTGGAGGATCTTTCTTATTGGCAGAATTCCATCCGGTAGTATGGATGTTCAGTTATGATTTTAAGTCGGTAGAATATGGTTATTTTAACACCGGTTCTATTCTTGAAACCGAAAAAGGATCATATACTGACGGCAGTGAGGCCCTCGAACTGGAATCTGTTTCGTGGAACCACACTCTTTCTGATGTATTTACAGCTTTAAAACTAAATGGCATATCAATAAAAATTTTCAGAGAATTTGATTACTCGCCTTATGATTGTTTTCAAAACACAGTTGAAACTGAACCCGGAAAGTTTATGATCCGGGGACTTGAGGGTAAATTGCCAATGGTTTATGCGTTAAAAGGAGTCAAATCAAAAACATAAAAAAAACCGTCTGAAAATTCAGACGGTTTTAATTTTTTAAGAGTGTTGGAATTAACGGCGAATTCCAAGTTCTTTGATAATTGCACGGTAACGTTCAATATCTTTTGATTTTAAATAATCAAGCAGACGACGACGTTTACCAACGAGTTTTTTCAAAGAACGTTCAGTAGCAAAGTCTTTTTTATTGATCTTTAAATGTTCTGTTAAGTGGGAAATACGGTATGAAAATAATGCTATCTGCGCCTCTGGGCTGCCAGTATCAGAATTAGACTTTCCGTGAGTCCCGAAGATCTCTTGCTTTTTCTCTGGTGTCAAATAACTCATAATTAATTATTTATTTAATCGGAGCGCAAAATAACACATTTTTTCTGTGATTCACAAACATTTAGACTTCAATATGTTCAAAAATTTATTTTTATCCCTTCTTACAAATAGATTAGCACATATCGCACAACAGCAATCCCGTTTTTTTATCTTTTCACGTCTTTTAATTCTATTCCTTTAAGTCCTAAATAGGCCAGATGCAGCAGGATAATTCCCACACCTACAAAACTGGGATAGCTCCATGGCCAGGCAGTAAAGCTTGAAGGTAAAAAGCCTATATCCAATGGATTATGCTTACCCAGATGCATATAGTTAGCGCCGGTTGCCCAATCCAGGAAAAAGATGAACAACGCATATCCTGCCAGACTGGCAATTGAGACCAGAAATTCCCTGTAGGTGTGTTTAAATTCCAAACCTATTTGCATAAAAATCGGGATAATGAAAAGGAAATAATGCCTGATGAGATAATGAATAAACGGGAAACTCATTGGAGCATCATGTATAAAACTTGGATTCACAAAAGATATAAACCCTGCGCATAATGACCAATATGAAAAGAAGCGGAATAAATAGTATCTCCGGGTTAGGATCAGAACAGGCATCAGAATGGATAACGAAGCACAAAGGTGCAGAGGGAATCGTTCAAAATACGGTTCTACTTTAAAAGCCCAGATTAACGTCCAGTAAAATGTTTCGATAACCATATAACCCGTAATAAATCTTACCATAAACTTGCGGTTTCCGGCTAGTTTCTTTATTCCTTTTTTGTTCAGTATCATTAATAAAACCAAAACAACAACACCAGCCAGGGTCAGCAAATGAATTTTTCCATACATTGGAATCAGAATATCACTATGTTCTGCCGGATTAAAAAAGCTTTGCATACGATTTGTATTAGATTAAAATAGCCTCACAATATAATGATTATATGAATACCTTCCGTGTAGCTATCTGATATACTGTATCTTTTGCTCAAAACAGATGCTTGGCAACACAAGACAATTCAAAAAACTTTCAACATATCCTTATTGCCGTATTTTCCATATTTAATGCATGATATAAAATTGATTTACAGATCTATAACAAATTTTTAACTGTAATTCATACTCTAAATTTAGCCATATGGGTTTTTCATATTAAATTTGCACCTGATTTGCTATTAGAGAGAAAGGAACAACACTATGAATATTGTAATTGCAGGAGCCGGACAAGTAGGTACTCACCTTGCAAAAATGTTATCCACAGAACGTCATGACATCGTTCTTTTGGATCAGAAAGAAGAACATTTAAAACCACTGGATGCCAATTTCGACCTCATGACACATGCAGGTAGTCCGGTATCGATTTACGATTTAAAAGACAGCAACATAAAAAATGCTGATCTTTTTATCGCGGTAACACCATATGAATCTGAAAATATAACTTCCTGTATTCTGGCAAAAGACCTTGGTGCAAAAATGACGGTTGCCAGAATTGACAACAATGATTATGTACAGCCTGAAAATATAGAACGCTTCAAACGATTTGGCGTTGATTCACTCATTTATCCTGAGATGCTGGCAGCACGCGAGATTGTGCAGTCATTGCGTATGCCGGGCATTCGTCAGTTGTTTGATTTTTCTGATGGGGAACTGATTCTTATCGGACTTAAGATTCGGGGAAATGCACCGATTGTAAATAAACCACTTGCTTATCTTGATGCACGTGATGAGAATTACCGGATTCTGGCTATCACGAGAGGTTATGACACCATTATACCAACCGGAGATGATGAAATTGAAGACGGCGACATTGTTTATTTTATTACGACAAAAGCACAACTTCCGGTTGTAAAAGAACGGGCCGGTAAAAAGAATTTCGATGTAAGAAATGTGATGATCATGGGAGGATCACGCATCGGAATTAAAACGGCGCAGTTTGTTCCCGACTATTACAATGTAAAAATTGTGGAAATTGATAAAGCCCGCAGTTTTAAAATTGTGGATAAACTTGACAGAGCGCTTGTGATAAATGGCGACGGACGCGACATGGACCTTCTAAGGGAAGAAGGGATAGATAAAATGGATGCATTTGTAGCGCTAACAGGAAATGCGGAAACCAATATTCTGTCATGTATGCTTGCAAAACAAATGGGCGTTAAAAAGACGGTTGCCGAAGTAGAAAACATTGATTATTTTGGATTAGCTGAAAACTTCGGCGTAGGAACAATTATCAATAAAAAGCGTATTGCCGCTAGCCATATATACCAGCTTACATTGAATGCTGAGGTATCTCATGTTAAATGTCTCACAGCATCCGATGCCGAAGTTATGGAATTAGTGGCTACAGATGGTTCAAAAATAACACGGGGTAAATTAAATGAAATGAAACTTCCACGCGATGTAAATATCGGAGCCGTTATTCGAAACGGAGAGATTTTTATTGCACATGGAGATCTTCAGATTCTGACCGGTGATCAGGTAATTGTTTTCTGTCTGCCATCCGGTATCAGAAAAATTGAAAAACTTTTCTAATCCATACTGGCCTGATGATAAATTACAAGTTGATTTTCCGGGTTCTTGGTCTACTTTTGGTGGTAGAAGCATTTTTTATGTTTGTTACCGCGGGAGTGGCCTTATTTTATAAGGAACCGGATATCACTTCTCATATTAAGGCGGCCATTATAACCGGTGGGACGGGAATAATTTTTGGTATCCTGGGGAGACATGCAGGAAAAAAAATCGGAAAGCGGGAAGGTTATATCATTGTAAGTCTTGTATGGATCGTTTTTTCATTTTTTGGTCTTCTCCCATTCTACATTGGCGGTTACATCCCTTCTTTTACTGACAGTTTTTTCGAAACCATGTCAGGTTTTACCACTACCGGATCTTCCATATTAAACGACATTGAAGCCCTGCCACATGGCATCCTTTTTTGGCGAAGTATTATTCAGTGGCTGGGCGGTATGGGAATTATAGTGTTATCACTTGCGGTACTTCCTTTTCTCGGAGTTGGCGGAATGCAGCTTTTTGCTGCAGAAGTTCCGGGTCCAACTCCCGACAAGCTGCATCCTAAGATTACATCAACAGCTAAAAGACTGTGGGGAATTTATCTGGCATTAACCATTGCAGAGACAGTACTTCTGGCATTTGGAGGAATGGATGTTTTCGATTCTGTTTGTCATTCCTTTACAACAATGGCAACGGGCGGCTATTCAACCAAACAGGCCAGCATAGCATACTGGGAATCACCATATATTCAATATGTTATTACTCTCTTCATGTTCCTTGCAGGAACCAATTTCACCCTTACATATTTTGCCATAAAACTGAAGCCCAAAAAGGTCTTTAAGAATGAAGAATTCCGGTTCTATCTTGGTTTTGTGATCCTTTTTACACTCGTTATCGGTGCAGGTTTAATGTATAAGCACGGACTTGGTTTAGAACGGGCATTCAGGGATTCGCTTTTTCAGGTGGTTTCTATCATAACAACCACTGGTTATGCTACAGCAGATTACCTGACATGGTTTCCATTGCTTTCGATCCTGATATTTATTCTGATGTTCTTTGGAGGAAGTGCCGGGTCAACAGGTGGTGGCATAAAAATCGTACGTATTGTCATGCTGATTAAAAACAGTTCATACGAATTAAAAAGGTTGATCCATCCCAACGCAATTATTCCGGCAAGATATAATTCAAGGGTGGTGGCACCTGAAATTGTAACCAATGTACTGGCGTTTTTCGTATTCTACGTCATAAGTATTATTGTTAGTATCGTCGTGCTTTCTGCTCTGGGAATTGATTTTGAAACCAGTGTTGGCGCTGTGGTAACCTGTATCGGAAACATTGGTCCTGGTATCGGGGATGTTGGACCGGCTGCTAATTTTGCCTATATTCCTGACTTTGGAAAATGGTACCTATCATTCCTAATGCTCCTTGGACGTCTTGAACTATTTACAATCATTGTAATGTTCAGCGCAGCTTTCTGGAAAAAATAGCACTTTAAGATATAAGATACAAGGCATAAGAATCAAGATTTTCATGCTATAACTCCCAACTTTCAACTTATTTGTCTTTTACCTTTCTCAATACTGAGCCTTACTCTTTTAAGCCTAACCATAAGTCCGGGCGAACAACCTTTTTCCATATTGGCATCGACAACAGACAGTAGTTCATTTTTAAATTCGGGCATCAGGAGATAAATGTTATAGAGATATTCCAGGGAATGGACCCGAATTGCTGTTGGTATATCATTGGTCATCAACCATGTCATGCATTTATCAATCAGATAACCACCTTCCTCTTCCAACACAGGACAACGCAAAACAAATTTCATCAGATGCCTTATTGTGCCGTCAATCTCTTCACCGGATTCATTCAATTCCTTATAAACTTCCGGCAAAATTGGGTCTAGTAATTCAGGATGATCTTCTGTTGCATGGTCCAGTACCCATGCGGAACGCCACGAAAGTTTTGGTTCCCGTCGTTTAACAAATCCCCATAACTGATTGAATAATTCAGGATCATCAACAGCTCTTTTGCTGAGTTCCGGAACAGCGGACAAAATCAGGTCCGTTTTCATGAAATCTTCAAGCCGATCCAACTCAGAAGTCATGGGCAAAAGCTTTTAAACGTTTCTCCAAATCTTCAAACTGATCTTCCGTAACAAAAGCCGTACAGGCCCTTATACCCTGTTGTCTGCTTCCGGTTGTATCCAGAGAAATGGAACTGATTCCGTAGTAGATCAGCTTATGAGCCAGTTCACCACCAGTCATATTTTTATATCCAATCGTAAAGTAAAAGCCATCAGCCAGTTCCTGATCCAAATCTTTATCATAAACCAGATGAAATCCATTATCCAGAAACATTTTTTTCATCACCCCTGCCCTTTTACCGTATACCTTTACATCGTCCAGAAATCTGAAACGACCTTCATTAGCCGCTTTCAGCATAGCCGTTAAACCATACTGAGCCGAATGTGAAGTTCCGGCAGTCAGCGCATACAGGATACGCGTTACATACGTTGCACCAAATGAGGCTACGCCGTAACGCTCATTCAGCAACTTATATTTGCGCTCATACAACAGATCTGATATAGCCGTAAGCGCCACACGTTGCCCGGCATAACTAAATACCTTTGAGCTGGACATATGAATAATATAGTTTGACGTATATTTAGCGACAGTTAACTGATATGGGGGTTCATACGGATTGCCCAGGTCTTTTCTGAAATCCATTCCGAAATAAGCGAGATCCTCAATAATTATGACATTGCACTCATCCGCTTTTTTTGCTATGATCCGAAGTTCATCCTCGGTAAAACATATCCACGACGGATTATTCGGATTGGAATAGATGATACAGGCAACTTTGCCATCGCGCAACATATCATCCAGCTTATCAGCAAGATATTTCCCACGATACCGGTACACATCAAAGGTGCGATATTTAATACCCATTACCTGTAACTGCTGCTTCTGAACAGGAAATCCCGGATCAATAAACAATACATGATCCTTGCCCGGCATTGCCTGAGTAGCGGTCATAAATGAAATGTAGGTTCCCTGCATTGTGCCCACAACCGGTACAATATGATTAGGTGAAATTACCACATCCAGGAATGCTTCAAAAAACCGCGAAGCTTCCTTTTTCAGCTCAGGATGTCCCTCCAGCATTGGGTATTTCGATGCCACTCCCTTTTTAAGAGCTTCTATCTCCGCATTAATACCAATCTCAGGTGGCGGCAGACTTGGAACGCCCATTTCCATCCGGACATATTTTTCCCCGGTATAGGTCTCTGTTTTATTAACCAGAGAAACGATTTCACGAATAGTTGCCTTACCTAAATCTTTTATTGCAAGTTCATCTGCTATTTCTTCAATGGTTTCCTGTGGTATTAAGCTGTGTGTCATTATTATTTTTTTGGTCATTAAAAATACAAAACACGGATAGATAACCTAATGATAATTGTTATAAAAACTGAATTCGATTTAATATTACCAATTCAGGATAAAATACGTAATTTTGATAGTGTCAAAAAAAACCTCACGCCATGAAAAGACTTTTATTCATAACATTAATCGTAATCACATTAATATCAATTTCCTGTGAAAATCAAACCAATGAAAAATCCGCTAATATTGAATTTATTTCAGTTCAGCCGGGCGGATGCAATCTCCGGAATTTAGGTGCAGATATTAAAAGCACATTGATGGAAGAACCTGACACACTTCACTTTTCACTTATCGGGGATACGTTACATGCCTTTGTCGGCATAAATTATATTTGTTGCGCCCCGTTTATCACAGAGTCAGAATTCAATAACGACACGATATTCATCAGCATTACTGACACCTGTGACCTTACCGAGGGAAATTGTTATTGCCGCTGCAGGTGCTATTATACCTGGGAATTTGAATTCAAAGGTTTTGAACCCAAAACATATAATTATCTCATAACATTATATAATCCCGTTCCTGAAGAAACCCTTATCTTCAGAAAGGGATCTGTTTATCTGAATTAACCTTTATTACTCTACCAGTGTTTTAAGGAAACTCCGAACCGCATTATAATTATCCACTTTGTATTTGGCCTGCGTATTTACAATGCCAACTTTTATAGTGACCGCATTTTCCGGCAGACGTTCAAACAGATACTCATCTGTCCAGTCGTCACCTGCACCCAATATAAAATCGAATTCTTCCTGGGCATTAAACAATAACTTTTCTGCAGCACGTCCTTTATTTACACCACTGTTCTTTATTTCAATCACTTTGCTTCCTTCCATTATTTCCAGGCTCAGATTTGCAATCATACTGGTAAGTTCATCTTTTATCTCAAGAGCACGCATAGCTCCTAATTCATGATCTGCTTTCCTGTAATGCCAAACCAGAGAATAATTCTTCTCTTCTATAAATGATCCCGGGGTTCTGTCCACATACAATTCCATGACCGGTCTGATAAAGGACTTCCAGTCGTTATCCATCTGTTCAATAATTTCCCAAACTCCACCTGGTTTTCTAATCCAAACACCATGCTCGGTTATCAAAGTATAATTATGGCTATCGAACCATTCTGTAAATACTTCCTTATCACGGCCACTGATCAGTACAACCTGATTTTTAGGATCGGCTGCGAGTTTATCCAAAATTTCGTAAACCTCTTTTTCAGGACTGGCTTGCCTTGGATTTTTCTTAAAACCTACAAGTGTACCGTCATAATCCAGAAATATGACGCGTTTCAAGGCTTTATCATAGTCCTTTTTGATGGATTTAATAATAGGATCACTGAGTTTTTTAGCCAGATATTTTTCTCTATAACTTGCCGTATTAATAAGCGATTCCAGAAAATCATTTGCCCAGCGTTCCACATTATAACGTCTTAAACGTTCTTTCAGCATGATATTACGCTCAATCTGCTCTTCTTCAGGCATATTCAAAGCCTCATAAATGGTATCAGCTATCTGTTCAAAATTATTTGGGTTAATTATAAGGGCCTCACCAAGCTCCTTGGTAGCGCCGGCCATTTCACTTAGTATCAATACGCCTTTGTTATCCGTCCGGGTAGCAATATATTCTTTAGCCACAAGGTTCATTCCGTCCCTTACAGGCGTAATCAAAGCTATAGCACTTGAATTGTAAAGTTCTATAAGACTTTCAAAAGGAAATGAACGGTAAAAATACCAGATTGGAGTCCAGTTCACCTTTGAATACTTTCCGTTTATCCTTCCAACCAATTCATCAATTTCACTTTTCATTTCCTGGTAATGTTCCACTTCAACTCTTGATGGAACAGCTAAAAGTATTAATGTGACCTTACCGGTATATTCAGGATGTTTCTCGAGAAACCTTTCAAATGCATGCAACCTGTTTGGAATACCTTTTGAATAATCGAGTCTGTCAATGGAGAGTATAAGCTTTCGCCCCTGCTCCAGCAACAGGTATTTTTCCAGTTCCTGACGAATCTCTGTTTTATCATGAACCGATTTCATGATGCTACGTTCTGCGGCCTTACTGAATTTTTCAAAGTCAATTCCCATTGGAAAGGCGTCCACCTTGGTAATACGATCTCCCAGGTTTATCTGGTTCATTTGCACATCGTAGCCCAGCAAACGTCTGACACAACTGGTAAAATGTCGCTGGTAGTCATACGTATGGAACCCTATAAGGTCAGCACCCAACATCCCTTCGATAAGATCTTCACGCCAGGGCAGAATCCTGAATATCTCATATGACGGGAAAGGTATATGAAGGAAGAAACCAATAGAAATATCGGGGCGCTTTTCTTTAATAATTTTTGGTAATAACATAAGGTGATAATCATGTACCCATACTTTATCTACCCCTTCAAGATTCTGCATAATTACATCCGCAAACTTTTGGTTTACATCTTTGTATGCATCCCAAAATTCCTGGTTGTATTCCGTATATTGGGCAAAGTAATGGAACAGAGGCCAGATTGTGCTGTTACTGAAACCGTCATAATAATCATCCATATCTTTCTGATCCAGATAAACAGGAATACAATTATCATACTTCAGAAGTTTCTCAATTTCAGCCTTTTGTTCGGGTGTTACATCTTCATTATTAAAACCCGGCCAGCCAATCCATTCACCTTCACTGGATTTATACACTGATTTCATCCCGGTTGCAAGTCCTCCAACACTCGGTTTTGTTGAAATTTTGTCCTCTTCGATTGTAATCTGACTAGGTAATCTGTTTGAAACAATTAATATTTTACTCATATATATGTAGTTGTATTTTTTTCTTTAAAATACGGGGATTCCTTGAAATACTAAAGGTTTTTGATTTATTTTACTGCGTACTCTTACAAATATATTAAAAATGGACAACTTAAACTACGGAATAGTTGGCAACTGCCGTAGCGCCGCACTCATTTCGGAGCATGCATCATTGGATTGGTTCTGTCTTCCGGCATTCAATTCTTCTTCTGTTTTCGCATCCTTACTTGATGAAAATAAGGGTGGTACGTTTAAAATCATTACTGATGATTCATACGCGATTTCACAGAAATACTTAAAAAATACTAATATTTTATCCACACGGTTTGATAATGGGGAAAACATCTTTGAAGTAATTGATTTCATGCCAAGGTATAAAAATGAATCTTCGGAAGGTTATTACAGTCCCCCTGACATAATCCGATTTATAAAACACATTAAAGGGACACCTGAATTTAAGGTTAATTATAATCCAAGGCTTGAATATGCAAAACATCCTACAAAAACGTATATTCACGATGGGTATGTAAAAAGCCATACACTAAAAGGGACCTACGACTCTCTTTACCTCTATTCTGATATAGATTTCAACAGCATTTTGAATGGAGAAACCATAACAGTTACTTCTGATGCTTATTTTCTTGTTTCCTATAACCAAAAGATTTTACCACAATCCGTTCAACGAAGTTATCTTAAGTTGCAACGTACTAAAGTATACTGGCTGAATTGGTCAGAGCGGACTATGCTATATACAAACTATAACGATGAAATTATCCGCAGTGCCCTGGTTTTAAAATTACTTAGTTATGATAAAACAGGAGCTGTGATAGCTGCTCTTACCACTTCATTACCTGAAACTATAGGTGAGATAAGAAACTGGGACTATCGTTTTTGCTGGATCAGGGATGCCTCCATGGTTATAAAAGTCATGGCTGGTCTTGGTCACATGAATGTTGCGCAGAAGTACCTGAATTTTATCATTGATGTGATATCAGACAAAGACGATAAAATACAGATTATGTATGGTATTAACGGGGAAAAGAAACTAACCGAAACTACGCTTGATTATTTGGATGGATATGCGGGCTCAAAACCGGTAAGAATTGGAAATGATGCCTATAAGCAGAAGCAGCATGATATTTACGGTGTTTTAATGGACGTTATATATCAGCAGTTCAAGCTTTATGAAACATCTTTACAAAACAGCGAAGAATTATGGACAATAACCCGAAGTATTCTAAGAAGCGTTGAACGAAACTGGAAGAAACCGGATCGCGGAATATGGGAAATCAGAAATGAACAACGTCATTTCACCTTTTCAAAAGTACTTTGCTGGGTTGCTGTTGACAGAGGACTTAAAATTGCAAAACTTATTAAACAGAAGGAATATATTAAACCATGGGAAAAACTGCGTGACAGTATTGAAAAAGATATACACAAGAAAGCATGGAATGAGGAAATCGGTGCTTATACTCAATCTTACGGATCAAAAGAACTTGATGCTTCCACTCTGCTAATGGAGAGCTATGGATTTATTGACGCCAGACATCCCAGATATATATCAACTGTAAAAGCTACTCAAAACCAGCTGGTATTCAACGGACTGATGTACCGGTACAGAAATACGGATGATTTTGGAGTTCCTTCTTCCGCCTTTACCATATGTACGTTCTGGCTTATCAACAGTTTATATAAAATCGGAGAGAAAGTAGAAGCAAAAAAAATATTCGAAGAACTTCTCGGCCATAGCAATCATTTGGGGCTATACAGTGAAGATATTGATTTTAAAACAAAACGTCTCTTAGGAAACTTCCCTCAGGCGTATTCACATCTAGCATTAATAGAGACTGCCATAATGTTATCAGGAGAAGAAATTCACCTGGATACTATGAATGAATTATAACGAAAAAAACTAACAAAAATCATAAATTTGTATAATTGAGGGTTGTACTTTTGCCGCCTCTTTAAAATAATACTTTATACCTGATCGATATGATATTTGAGAATGGAAATGTGAGAGATGGATTTATGCATCATTTTAATACTGAAGAAAATATCTGCAATATTAAGGCTGTAGGAAATATATCAATCAGTGAATCTCTTGAAGCACTAAATAAAGTCATGAACCATCCTGAATTTCACGAAAACCTAAGATTTAACGTTGACCTGACCGAAATAAGATTTAACCCTTCCTATAACGAAATTGAAAGCATAAAAAACAGACTTATTAAACAAAAAGAAAGGCTTAAAAATAAAATCGCCCTGGTATCTGTAGGGTCAGTTTCAATACTTGTGTATCTGATCGCTCAATACGCAAAACACAATGGTTTAATAATAAAATCATTTACAACGTTTGAGAAGGCAAATGACTGGATCAATGATACTGAGGACTCTGTAACTCAGCAATAAGTTAGATTAAGTCATAAAAAACCCGGTCCTTTTGAACCGGGTCTCATTTTCAGGTCTTCTATTTCCTGATGTCTAACCGTAGAAACCTGCTAATTATAATTTGATTCTTACAAATCGCTCTTTGGGGGTCATTGAGATACCACATCTTGCCGGGGCTTCACCTTCGTAAGTATTTCCACAGGTTGTACAAACCATGTACAAATCAGATAATGAGTCTACATTGTTTCCGTTTAACGCATTCAGCGCTTTTTCATACAAGGCTTTATGTTTCTTCTCAACCTGATATGCATAGTTAAATGAGATCATTGCCAGATTAGCACTTTCAGCTGATGCATCCTTTATAAAATCAGGGTACATAGTAGCAATTTCGTAGGATTCACCAGAAATCGCATCACCGAGATTTTCCTTGGTTGTTTTAACTTCAAATTCCGGATTTACTACCGGTACCTCAGCAGCCATTTTTTCGAGTACGGCTTTATGGTTCCCTGCATGTATACTCTCAGCTTTAGAAGCCGCTCTGAACAGCAGGGCAATTTTAGGGTAACCTTCCTTGTCAGCTTTTTCTGCATAAGCTGCATACTTTGCACTTGCAGTAGTTTCACCTTTAAATGCATTTTGCAAATCCTTAACTGATTTCTGATAATTAACAGCCAGCGGTGCTTTGGCTTCAACTGTCAAATTCAATGACAGCATTATAAGAATAAAAAAAGAGATAAATCCTGTTTTCATAATTTTACATTTTATGTTTTTTACTGCTACAAATCTACAGCCAAGAGCATAAAAAGAACCTGAAAGGATTCTTAAGACTTACTTAAAATCAATAGGGGAAAATCAGGGTAAAAGCAGTTCCCTTTCCGGACTCACTATCAACTGAAACTATAATATTAAGCAGATCAGCAAAGCGTTTCACGATTGAAAGCCCCAATCCATTTCCGCTAATACTACTGCTTCGCGACTCATCAGTCCGGTAAAACCGTTCAAAAATCTTCTTTACTTCTTCCGGATTCATTCCTTTACCTTCATCCCTGATAGTTAATGAGAGTTGTTCTGAGCTTTCATGTGATGCAATATTGATGATCCCCTGTTCAGGCGAATACTTAACAGCATTGGTTAAAATATTTTCAATGATTTGTCCCAACATAAATGCATCAGTTCTTATAGTAATCGATTCCGGAATACTAATATCAAAAGTGAGATCCTTTTTATTAACGGGTTCCTCCAATCGCGAGATCACATCGTGAACCAGTTCAATGACAGAAAGTTCTTTAAAATTCAGTGTTTCTTTTCCACTTTCAAACCGGGCCAGAAGTAAAAGCTGTTCAACAAGACCGGACATCCGTTCAATTTCAGCCAATCCACTGCTAAGCTTATCTTCGTAATATGCCACTTCACGCGGTTTTCTGAGCATCAGCTCCATGGTTCCCTTCAAAACAGACAACGGAGTACGCAGTTCATGAGAAGCATCTGACGTAAATTGTTTTTCCCGTTCTATGACACCCTGAATCCTATCCAGCAAACCGTTAATCGTTTGGGTCAAAGTATATAGTTCATCTTTACGGACAGGCAATTCAATACGTTCCTTCAAATTTTCATGCGTAATTTTTTGCGCTGTATTCGTTAACTGATAAATAGGTTCAATACTCTTTCGGGCAATGTAGCTGGAAATTAAAAATAAAATGCCCAAAACAATAGGAAAAGCAAGTATTAATATAATTCTAAGGTTTCTCAAAACCATCAATGTATCCTCCAGGGGCATAGCAACTGAAATATAACCAAGTATTACTCCCTGGGTATTTTTAACCGGAACCTGCAGCTGATAAATTGGTGATCCGGAAATTTCATCTTTAAAGTTCAACTTTCCTGTTACATCCTTCTTAACATGCAGAGCCTCATTTACGAGATTTGGAGATCTTTTTACAACTGTTCCTGAACTGTCGGCATATTGAATAAAGGTCGGATTAACCTCAATCTGGCCGTGTTCGTTTTCCAACCATTCATTGGGATTGGTAAAGTAAATCTGATCACTCAAAACAACCACGCTATTGAAGAGCTCCAGGGATTCGGCGTTTAGGTCGCCATCCAAATGATTATAGACTGTGGAGTGCACCACAATGTAAATGGTAAGAAAAATTACGATGGATAGCATGGCCGAAGCCAGCATAAAATTTAGTGCTACACGGTTACTGTATTTGCTACCTTTCATTGTCTTTTATCAGGTATCCCACACCTCTTATGGTTCTAATGTAACTGGTCTTTCTGCCTTTATCAATCTTTTTACGCAATGCATTAATATAAACATCTATAACTGATGTATCATAATCAAAATGTATGTCCCATACATGTTCTATGATTCTGGTTCGCGAACAGACTTTTTCTTTACTGCGCATCAAAAATTCCAGCAATGCAAATTCTTTTTGTGTCAATGCAATCTCCTCTCCTTTCAGAAAAACCTGATGCGATTCTACATTCATTGCCACATCACCAACTTTTAAAACTGATGTTTCCGATTTATCTTTTCTCAGTTGAACCCTGATTCTGGCCAGTAATTCGTCAAAGGAGAATGGCTTTTTGATGTAATCGTTAGCTCCCATGTTCAGCGCAAAAACTGTATCATCCACAGTATCTCTGGCCGTCAAAAAAATAACAGGAACCTCCGAACCGCTCTTTCTGACCTGCCTGCATATCTCCAGCCCCGTAACTCCAGGAACCATCCAGTCCAGTAATAATATATCGTATTCGCCATCATTTGTCAGTGCAAGCTCCAGACCTTTATTGCCTTCATAAGCTACATCAACAGCATATGATTCTTCCTCCAAACCCTCTTTAAGTAGATTTGCAATTCCGGGTTCATCTTCAACAATCAGTATTCGCATTCAGATTTAATTTTATGCACAATTCAGATTAAAACCCCAGGTTTAATTCAACGCCAGCAGCATGTTTAAAAACCAGTTCTCCTCCATAATATCCGGTTCTTGCAATCGCTAAAACAGAAGCAAAAAACAGAACCATTGACAAAACTTTCAAAATACCTGAATATTTCTTCAAATATACAACAACTATTCTGTATAGTGCCGTAATGCTAACTAACCATATTGTTAACTCTGCTGCTGATTCATGGATTTCGAGTGCCTGCTTCAGCATACCTTCTTCAGCAATGCCACTTCCTGCCAGTTCGCCGGATAAAAGAGCTGCAACAGTTCCTAAAGCACCTAAAATCAACAAAGTAAATCCAGCCCAGGTAAAAAACTCCTTTTTAAAGAACAGGCTTACGATGTCAAATACAAAGCCAACAATAAGTAGAGCGATTGGAAAATGTACAATCATTGGATGCAAGTGAGTTGTGTCAATCATAACTTTGAATTTAATTTAACTGGTTCAAAATTAGAACCGGACTGCTTAAATGAAGGTAAGACTTTCCTTAAAATTCGCTTAAAAAACTGTCTTATACTGTTCTTAACAGGTACACTAACAACTTAGCATGTAAATTCCACAGCTCTGCAAGTAAAATTTATTATAATTGTAGTTATACCTTTATTTTGTTGGTGAATTATAAAAAAACACCAAATGAAACCATCTAAAAAAGCAAAATTCTGGATTACCTATCATGTTGGCCTGCTGTTTTTCAGCTTGTTAGCAGCCATGATTCTAAAATCGGTTCAATACCATAATGCATTTCATCCAACTGCTTTAGCCTCTTTCTTTACAATATTCATTTTGTGTATTTCGCTGGGGTACCTGACCATTTATCTCGTAAATCATTCAAAAAAATATTCCCATAAAGAATTGCGCAAAAAGATCATTCCGGGACTCCTGATTTTTTACCTTGCAGCCTTCATTATTGCCAATATTGCAATTACCATTGGCGTATCAGTATGGTATTTTTTTACAGGAGAAAGCTTTCATGGATTCTGGAACCACATGGTACATCAGGAACTTAGTTTTGGCAACGCAAACTTATTGATATGGTTGCTATTTTTCACCCTTGCCTTTTTCTTTATATTATGGCGAAAGTCATCGAAAAAAGAACAACAACTACGCGAAGAAAATCTACGGTTTCAGTATCGGACTTTAAAAGCCCAGGTCAATCCGCATTTCTTATTTAACAGTCTGAATACACTATCAGAGCTGGTTTACAGCGATGCAAAAAAAGCAGACAGCTACATCCAAAAGTTATCACAAATCTATCGTTACATCATTGAAAACGAAACGAATGATCTTGTTCCTTTAAAAAAAGAACTGGCGTTTGTGGATAAATATTTTGCTCTTCAAAAAGAACGGGACAATGGAAAAATTGAACTGCATTCAACCATCTTCGATGCAGACCAATATCAGGTCATTCCTGTCTCGGTTCAGATGCTGATCGAAAATGCATTAAAACACAATGCAGTATCAATGGATCAGCCACTGATCATTGAACTCAATGTTGAAAATGATGTGATTTGCGTTAAAAACAATATTCAACGTAAATCTACCATGCAGGAATCTACCGGCACAGGACTGAAGAATCTGAAAGAACGTGTACATTTGATCCTGAATAAAACGATGACTTATAAAGAAGAGCAAAATCAATTCGTGGTCTATCTGCCACTAAAAAAGACTGATAATGAACGTTCTGATCATTGAAGATGAAAAACCTGCTGTCGATAAGCTGAAACGCATGCTGGCTGAAGCTGACCCGGAAATCAAAATTCTGGATCAGTTAAGTTCTGTTGAATCTGCTTCCAACTGGCTTTTAGCTCATTCTGCTCCGGAATTGATATTCATGGATATCCAACTGGAAGATGGTACCTGCTTCGAAATATTTGAAAATGTAGAAATTGATACGCCGGTAATTTTCACCACTGCATACGATGAGTTTTCTCTTAAAGCTTTCAAGGTAAATAGCGTTGATTACCTCCTAAAGCCCATTGATCCAACCGAATTAAATCATGCGTTGGATAAATTCAAAAAAATCCATCAAACCCAACCGAAACTAAACAGTATTCAATCACTTCTCACAAAATTGCAACCCAGAACAAAAGAACGTTTTCTGATCAAAACCGGCGATTACTTCCATTCGGTACCCGCATCAGATATTGTCTGTTTTTACATAATGGAACGGTGCAATTTTATCTTTACAACCACGGGCAAAAACTACCCCATAGATTATTCACTCGAAAAAATAGAAACACAGGTGGATAATTATCGCTTTTTTCGCGTGAACCGAAATTACATCGTGAATTATCAAACCATTAAAGATGTGCTTGCATTTTCCAACAGCCGCTTAAAAATTACACTCAAATCATCTCCAACAGAAGAAGATATTATTGTCAGCAGGGAACGCGTTGCAGCATTTAAGGACTGGATGGACCGATAAAGCAATTTCATAACATTTCAGTATTGAAGGACTCTGTAAAATATTTTATATTTGTGGTTCATTCAGAATGAGGTAATGAACAGGTTTAAAAAATATATTGGGTTACTGTTTATTCTACTGTCGGGAATTTTAATTTCCGCACACGAACTGATTCCACATCATCACCATTTTGATTCGGTTTATTCGCACACATCTGAATCACCCTTTAAAAACATTGATGATAATCAGCATAGTGATCACGAGGATTCTTCCACCCATTGTCACGCGTTCAATGATTCGTTTGTTGACCGTATTTTAACAGCACGTTATAATTTTGTACAACCTGAATTTGTTTTTATTGCCCTTATAAATACGGAGACTGAGATTCAACCGGACATATGTAGAACCAACATATTTGCATTTAATCCGGTCGATTTCAAACAGCATAATTTCCCCGATTCCGACCCACTGCGTGGTCCGCCACAATTCATCTGATTTTTACATATTACCAAATGTGATAGCAAAATTTCGCGTTTTCTGCTATTTACCCCACGCATAAAGGGTGAAGCAGAAAACTAAAGATTGTAGTTACTAACAGGTAATCTAAATCGCCTTCATCAAAGGTGTTACAGGACTCTTCCGTCGTATTCAAACGGATCAATTCTGCCATATTATTAATCTTACAAATCAGATGATGTATGATCAATCGTATTATATCATTTTCAATTAAAAATAAAGCCCTGATCGGACTAATGACCGTTGGCCTGATCCTGGGTGGCGTTTATTCGGTGACCCGTATTCCCCTGGATGCCGTACCTGATATTACCAATAACCAGGTTCAGGTCATCACAACAGCGCCAAATCTGGGAACCGAAGACATAGAACAATTTATTACTTATCAGGTGGAACTGGCTGTTGCCAATCTGCCCGGTGTAACCGAGATCCGTTCAGTTTCCCGGTTTGGATTATCGGTCGTTACCATTGTATTTAAAGATAACATGGGAACTTACCTGCCGCGCCAGCTGGTAAGTGAAGCGCTGAATGATGTAAAAGAAAAAATACCAAAAGGCTTTAGTCAGCCATTTATTGCCCCCATCAGCACAGGGCTCGGAGAAATCTACCAGTATACGCTTCAGGCTGAACCGGGTTTTGACACAGCCTATAATGACATGGATCTACGCACCATGCAGGAATGGATTGTAAAACGACAGATGGCCATGGTGCCAGGTGTGGTTGAGGTAAACTCATTTGGTGGCCGCGGCAGACAATTTGAAGTGGCTGTAAATCCGGATCAGTTACGCAGCATGGGCCTGACCATCACTGATATTTTTAACGCACTGGAAGCCAACAACCAAAACACCGGTGGCGCCTATATCGAAAAAAATCACAAAGCCAACTTTATTCGTGGCGAAGGCCTGATGCGTTCGCCGAATGACATAAAAAATACGCTGGTTAAATCCATTGACGGACATCCTGTTTTTATAAGAGATGTAGCCGAAGTAAAATATGGCAGTTTTGTCCGCTTTGGGGCATTCACTCAAAACGGAAAAGGTGAATCCGTTGGCGGCATAGTGATGATGTTGAAAGGTGAAAACTCCAACAATGTCATTCGTGATGTGAAAGAACGGATTGAATTGATTCAAAAGTCACTACCTGAAGGTGTCACCATACAACCGTTCCTGGACAGAAGCCGCTTAATCAAACACACCACTTCAACCGTTGCCGAAAACCTCACCATTGGTGCACTGATTGTGATCTTTGTTCTGGTCATCTTCCTTGGCAACCTCAGAGGTGGACTTATTGTAGCCTCTACCATTCCGTTGTCCCTGCTCTTTGCATTTATCATGATGTATCTGTTTGGGGTATGGGCAAACCTGATGAGTCTTGGAGCCATTGACTTCGGTATTCTGGTGGATGGTGCTGTCATCATTTTGGAAAGCATGATCTACTACCTTCATAAAAAGAAATTCATCGGCACAACACTGACGGCTTCCAAACGGAATAAAATTGCTGAAAGCTCGGCGAATAAAATGATGAATTCTGCATTTTTCGGCCAGTTGATCATCCTGATCGTCTTTATCCCGGTTATGGCGCTCCAGGGTGTGGAAGGAAAAATGTTCAAGCCCATGGCCATGACTTTCGGTTTTGCTGTACTGGGAGTTGTCATCCTTTGCCTGACTTATATTCCCATGATGGCTTCACTGTTTTTACAACCACCCAAAAATGATAAAAAAACATGGGGCGAGAAAGTGGTTAAGCGACTGGAAGAAGCTTACAAGCCCATAATATCGTGGTCCATTCGTAAAACAAAACTCATCACAGTTTCAGCAGTCCTCCTCCTAATTGCCGGTGGATTTGTTTTCAGCCGCATGGGCGCGGAGTTTATTCCTCAACTGGATGAAGGCGATTTTGCCTTTCATGCCTTTTTAAAACCGGGTACATCACTCACAGAGGTAAAAGATGCATCCACGCGTATTGAAAAACTGGTGCTTAAGGAATTTCCGGATGAGGTAGCTTCCATTCAAAGCCGGATTGGCGTGGCTGATGTTCCCACAGATCCCATGCCGATGGACATTGCCGACATTTTTGTGATCCTGAAACCACAGGAAAACTGGAGCAAAGCATCCTCAAAACAGGAACTCATGGACAAAATTAAAGAAGCCGTTGCAGTATTTCCGGGCATTAATTATGAGTTCACCCAGCCCATTGAGATGCGCTTTAACGAACTACTGACAGGTGTACGGGAAGATGTAGCCATCAAGTTGTACGGTGATGATCTGGATGTGCTGGCCGATAAGGTACAGGAGATAGCGGGTCTGGTATCGGGCATTGAAGGCATTGCCGGCATAAAAGCAGAGGCTACCCGCGGTTTACCGCAGATTACGGTTCATTATGACCGGAATAAACTTGGTCAGTACGGACTTAACATCGATGAACTGAATACGGCGGTACAAACGGCTTTCAGTGGCGGCGTGGCCGGCGTTATATACGAGGGTGAACGCATGTTCGACCTGGTAGTACGCCTGGATGAAGCACACCGGAAAAGCATTGATCACATACGGAATTTATATGTCAACCTGCCGGATGGCAACCAGATCCCACTTAAAGAAGTGGCTGAGATCAGCTATCAGCCGGGTCCAATGCAGATCAGCCGCGACAATACAAACCGTCGAACGTATGTCGGCATTAACGTGGAAGGCCGTGATGTAAAGTCGCTGGTGAACGAAATCCGCAGCACGCTGGATGAACAACTGGATCTGCCTCCCGGATATTACATTCGTTACGACGGCGCCTTCGAAAACCTGGAACGGGCAACTAAACGCTTAACGCTGGTGGTTCCGCTGGTACTGGCGCTAATCTTTCTGCTGGTCTTTTTTGCTGTAAAATCGTTTAAACAAACGCTTATGATTTATGCTGCCATTCCATTTGCTGCCATTGGTGGAATCTTCACCCTCTGGTTTCGTGGCATGCCACTGAGTATTTCTGCCGGTGTGGGTTTTATCGTTCTTTTCGGTATTGCCGTATTAAACGGGCTGGTTTTAATCAGCAGCTTCAACGAACTCAAGGCAAAAGGTAAATTTGGCTTGAACGACATCATTAAAAAAGGTACGGTAAGACGCATCAGGCCTATTCTGCTAACTGCATCTACAGACATCCTTGGGTTTCTCCCTATGGCTGTTTCAACATCTGCCGGAGCCGAGGTTCAACGTCCGCTGGCCACAGTGGTCATTGGTGGAATGCTTACCTCTACCCTTTTGACCCTGATAGTGTTACCGGTTCTTTATAAAATGGTGGAAACCGGTAAGCACAGGCTGGAGGGGCCATTTAACGGGTTGAACACAAAAGCAATACCTGTCGTTTTAGTTACCGGACTGATCCTGATAGCCAGTCCGGTCTCGGCCCAGACTCAAACGCTTTCTCTTCAGGATGCTATTGAAAGAGCCTATGCGGTATATCCTTCGGTGAAAACAGCTGACATGGAAATTCAAAAGCAAAAAGCGCTGAAATCCACCGCCTACGATTTAGGATCAACCTCGGTTTACACCGGACGGGAAGAGACCAAAAGCGGAATACCGGGAATTCAAAACCGGATTGGTGTAGGACAAAACGACATCGATCTTTTTGCTGTACCGGCAAAAACAAAACTGGCGAATGAACGCATTCAACTTGCCGAAACACAGAAAGAAATTGCGGTGCAGACCCTAAAACAGCAGGTAAGTTTAGCCTGGTATGCCGCACTGAATGCAAAAAAAGAATGGTTGCTTTACCAGGAACTGGATACTGTTTTTGAAGGTTTTCTTAAAGCAGCGGAACTGCGCTATAAAACCGAACAAACCTCTAAGATTGAATACCTTGCGGCTTCTTCAAAGTACAGTGAATTACGACTGAATAAAAAAACTGCAGAAAGTGATTACAACGCTGCCTTGCAATCGCTGAATCAATACCTTTTGCTGGAAGAACCATTTGTGGTAATCGCTGAAACACCATTTAAGAAACCAGAGGTATTTTCTGAAGATTCTATTCAAAGTAATCCGATACTGAATGCCCTGAGTGCAAAAACGGAGGTCAGTAAAGCTGAATGGAAAGCAGAAAAGTCAGCATTGCTCCCCAAACTTGATCTGAGTTATAAGCTTCAAAGCATTGACGGGGGAAATGGATTTTACGGCTGGGAGGCCGGCATTTCTGTTCCACTGATGGTCTTTTCGCAACACGGTAAAAACAAAGCTGCAGAACTGGATTACAAGATGGCCGGTCAGGATTACAAGATGAACCGCTTAAAGCTTCAGGCTGCCTATAATGAAAAATTTAGCAGGTATAACAGCCTTTCCGAGGTTCTTTCCTACTACCAAAACGAAGCACTTCCATTGGCAGCCGAACAGATCTCTGCCGCAAAACTGGGTTACAGACTTGGAAGCATTGATTATGTCCAGTTTATTCAGAACGTGGAAGCGGCTTATAAAACCAGACGGACTTACATTCAAAAACAAGCTGAGGCATTGCGATTACAAACAGAATTAAACTATTTAACCGGAAAATAAAACAAGATGAAACAGATATATTTTTTTCTCACAGGACTGGCATTCTTAAGCATTTCATGCGGTCCGGTTCAAAAAGAAAGCCACGAAGAAGAACATCATCACGAAGCTGAAGGTGTGGTTGTGTTAACAACGCAACAGCAAAACGCCCTTGACCTGAAGCTGGGTCATATTCAAATGCGCAATCTGACCACTGTGGTTAAAACCAACGGTCAGCTGATGGTACCACCATCAGGTAGCGCTGAAGTCACTGCACTGTTTGGCGGCAACGTGAAAGAAATCGCTGTTTTTCATGGCGATAAGGTAAAAAAAGGACAATTACTGGCCCGGTTGATCCATCCGGATTACATCACCATACAGGAAAATTTTGCAGAAGCTGCCAGTAACCTTGAGTTTCAGAAAAAGGAGCTTGAACGACAACAGGAACTCTATGATAACAATGTAGGTTCAGGAAAGGCATTGCAACAGGCCTCCTCCAATTACAACATCACCAAGGCAAAATACGAAGGACTCAAATCGCGGCTCGATCTGTTGAATATTGATCCTGACGATGTGCTGAACGGAAAAATATCGGGGTCCATTCGTATCCTGTCTCCCATAAATGGTTTTGTAAACAAGGTCAATATCAAATCCGGATCATACGTTGATACCAGAGATATTATGTTTGAGATCACCGACAATGCCGACATTCATGCAGATTTCCTGGTATATGAAAAAGATGTGCCACGTGTTAAACCGGGACAGAAGATTCATTTCGATGTGGCCAATCAAACCGGGAAAGAATACCTGGCTACTATTTTTGCAGTAGGGAAAGTGTTTGAACCGGAAACCAGGGCCGTACACATACATGCCACACTGGATGAACCTGATGAAAGCCTGATTCCCGGGCTGTACATTTCCGGACATATTCATACCGATGCACAAAGCACACCTGCTCTTCCCAACGATGCCATTGTAAGTGAAGGGACCAAATCCTTTATTTTTATAAAAGCAGATGAGGATGGCGATTCACACGAAGAGAAAGGCACGGAATTTAAGATGATTGAAGTTGTTGCAGGACGTCAGGACGGGGACTTCACCGCTATAAAACTGATTGATTCTGTTCCTGAAAATGCAGAGGTAGTTCTGAATGCCGCTTACTATTTGCTTGCTGATATGAATAAGGAAGAAACGGAACATGAACATTGATTAAAACTAAGGTTGTCCAGGATGTAACTGCATTCTGGGCAACCCTGGTTGTATCCTGCATCTTCGTCGTACAGATTAAAATCCATATTATGGGCTAAAACCCAATTGGATTTGTTTTCAACTATTTCTGTTAAATTAATTTGGCAGATTCCATACATTATTTTTCTGCATCCAGCGGAATTGTAAAATAAAACGCAGAACCTACACCAACTTCACTTTCCACCCATATTTTGCCGCCTAACATTTCCAGGTAAGCCTTTGCAATAGATAATCCCAATCCTGAACCCTCATAGACTTGTTTATCTTCAATATCAGCCTGTACAAATCGCTCAAATATGGCTTCAATTCTTTTAGGAGAAATACCAATGCCAGTATCCTTTACATAAAACTTCAGTTCATTCTGCTTATTAGTATCATCTATTGAATACCCAAATTCAATGCTACCGGAATGGGTGTACTTAATCGCATTTTTAATAAGGTTTGTGAGAATGGAATTTAATTTTTCTTTGTCTGAAGTAAAACTGAGCTTTTGGGCGGGCAATTTATTAAGAGATAGCTGAATTCCTTTAATTCTGGCTTCCGGCAAGAAAAACTCATACTGCTCATCCAACAGATCATTCAAATCTATTTCTGAAAAGGAAAGTTCGACCTGACCTGACTCAATTTTTGAAATATCAATTATATCATTAATTGTGTTTAACATCCTATCACCACTTTTTTCAATGATGCTAATGTATTCCCTTTGTTTTTCTCCGCTAAGGTCGGGTTCTTTTAATAACTCTGTGAATCCAAGAATTCCATTCATAGGAGTACGAATTTCATGGCTCATGTTTGCCAAAAATGCTGACTTTAGCAGATCGCTCTCCTGCGCCTTCTCCTTGGCTTTTATGGCATCTAATTCGAGCCGTTTTCTGTCCGTAATATCGAGAAAGACAACAATTGCGGCAATCTGTTCTTCTTTTCTGTTAAATATTGGAGCAGCATTTGCCCAGACGTATCTGTCCTCACTGTTATCTCTTCTTACAATAAACTCTTTACTACTTTTTTCTCCAAATAAAACAGCACGGGCTAATGGAACTTCATCAGTTTTATAAGGCGTACCGTCAAAATGAAGTATTTGCCAGCTCGAAACATACTTGTCTATATCAATTTCCTTTACAATTTCGTCGTACGATTTATCTCTTATCAATAATCCTGCATTATTAACATATCTGAGTTTTCCATCCGGATAATCTGCAATTGCAATACCTGCCTGGCTGTTATCAAGTGCTGCCATCAACATGGATTCGTTTTCTTCTGCTTTCTCTTTAGCTTTTATCAGCTCATTCTCACGGTTCACAAGTTCAGTAACATTCCGGTGTATGCCTAAAATGTACTGCGTGGATCCCAGATCAAGAAAACTACCGTTTATATCCACATTAATAACAGATTTGTCACTTCTTAACAGCTTTGTTCGTGCGGAACTTCCTTTTTTTCTGTCTTTGATAATTTGTTCAAACAAATTAGTGTCAGAACCCTCAGCTCTTAAATCAAAAACTTTTAATTGTAATAATTCCTGTTGAGTATAACCGGTCATTTCACAGAATGACTTATTTACGAACACATATGTTCCATCTAAATCTGTAAGCGCAATGCCGTCCATTGCCTGTTCTGATATTGCTTTAAAACGGATTTCGTTCTTTTCAGCCTTTTCCTTGGCCTGGATTAAGTCTTCCTGCTGTTTAACACTTTCGGTAATATCCCTGTTGATCCCGATCATACGTACAGGCTTTTCATTTTTATCGCGAATAACAATACCATCTGCTTTTAAATGCACGATTGTCTTGTCCGGATGAACAACCCTGAAAGTGGTATTAAACTGCTTTCTACCTTCAAGTGCTAGTCTTAGTTCTGCTAATGTTGCTGCCTTATCTTCAGTATGTAATCCGGATTCCCAGGCCTGAAGACTATTAGTAAACTTACCCGCACTCAGACCATATAATTCATACATCCTTTTATTCCAGACCAATGTATTGTTTCCAATATCATAATCCCATATTCCCAATTTGCCTGAATCCACAGCCAGATTTAAACGGTAATCACTTCCTTCTGCCCTTTCTTTTGCTTTAATTAATTCTTTCTCTGCTAAATTTTTATCGCTAACGTCAGAAAATGCAACAGCAAATTTTCCCTTTTCGGTTCGGTAAGCAATACCATCAAAATACTTTTTATTGTAGTCTGAATAGAAACTGTATTTTTTTGTTATTCCGGTTAAGGCTACTTCTCCAAATATTTTAAGCCATTCATGGAACTCCTTCCCGGGGAGAATATCACTTGCATTCTTTCCTACAATGTCTTTATATGAAACATTGAGATATTCTTCATATTTATGATTTACCAGCACAGTGATATAATCTACAGCTTTTCCTTGTCTATTACATTTTATTTCATGTAAAGCAAATCCCTGCTCCATGTTTTCAAACAATTGACGAAATTTATTCTCACTCCTTTCCATGGACTTTTCGGCATTGTATCTTCTCAAGGCAACAGATATCATATGCGCATAAGATTTAAGCATTTTAACGGAAGGCGTCGTCTGGCCTTTTTTAAAAGCAAGTGTAGTGGTCCCATATAACTCTCCTTCAATAACATGCGCTATTGGAAAAATCAGGTCAATACCAGTTGAGGCACGAATTGTTTTGTCCACAAACTCAGGAATAACTCCGAAGGAAACCTCTGTAAAGCTTTTACTAGTGGTAACCGTGTTGTTAACAATCGTTTGATATGCTTCGTCATCAACCGGAGAAACAGTTTGCAATACCTTTTTTCCTGCAATTTTAAGAATTGTACTTAAAACTCCTGTTTCTGCTTCAATATGGAGAAGTTGAAGTTCCTTTTTCTCAGCATGATAATAACCAAATGAAGCAAGTAAAGCTCCGGTATGTTTGATTATCCCTTTGAGCAGTATTTTGCTGAATTCATCAAGCGTATTTATATCCGCTAAAGGAATTGCTAAGGAATTCAGAAATAGCAGATCTGAATTATGCTCAATGGTCTTTGTTTCAGCAATTTTGTATTGAGTAACATTTTTGCCAATCCAGTACACCTTTTTCTCATTCTGAACCAAAGTTGCATTCCAATCAATATATATTACTGAACCGTCTTTACATAAACACCTGTTTTGGAAACATGCTGAAGTCCTTTTTTCCGAAAATGCGTCAACCTGTTGTTTATATTCTTCCTGGTCGTCAGGATGTAGGATCATGGGAAAAGGTTGTGATAGCAATTCCTTTTCAGAATATCCGGTTAGTTTTTCCCATGCAGGGTTAAGATATTTAAAACTACCATCATAACCCGTGGTACACATTAAATCTTGCGAAAGTTTTAAAAAGAGCGTATTTTGATTGGAACTGTCCAAATTATTCATGCAGGAATGAATTGGTGTATATAACAAATATAGTAAATTAATGCACCAATCTATGTTAACCTGATTTAGATCTAAAATCAGATTGAAAAAGTTAGAATAAAAAATAAACTCCGAATGCTTAACTTTAACCATCCTTAAGAAAACCTGAAGCAAATCTTTAGAATCTCTTTAGATTTTCTTTGTTATTTTGAAGTATGAAAATCTTAGTGATTGAAGATGAGATTGATCTGTTACTTGCCATCAATAATTTCCTGGTAAAAGAAGAATACATATGCGAACTGGCAGAGAACTATTCAAAGGCAGAAGAAAAGCTTTTTATTTATGAATACGATCTGATCCTTTTAGACATCTCCCTACCCGATGGCAATGGGTTGGACCTTCTTCGGATCATCAAACAAAAGCAAATAAAATCGGGTATTATTATTGTTTCAGCCAAAGATTCTCTGGATGATAAAGTCACGGGGCTGGATTTGGGTGCAGATGATTATCTGACCAAACCCTTTCAGTTTTCTGAACTTAATTCACGAATAAAAGCCGTATTACGCAGAAAACACTTCAATGGTTCGGATACCATTTCGTTTAATGAAATAACCATTAGTACCACCGGCAAAACAATAACCGTGGGTAATAATACAGTGGTTTTTACAAAAAAAGAGTTTGAGTTGCTGCTGTATTTTATGGTGAATAAGAACCGGGTGCTAACCAAGGAATCCATTGCTGAACACCTATGGGGTGATAAAATAGACCTTGCGGACAGCTTTGACTTTATTTATACACACCTCAACAATATCCGCAGAAAGATTAAAAACGCAGGAGGTACCGACTATATCCAAACGGTATACGGAATGGGCTATAAATTTTCAGAAAAGTAAAAACACCTCATAAAAAATGAATACCCGTACATCCCGAAATATAAAATTCCTGACAAAAGTAAACAGGAACTTTTTCATTATACTTACGATGGTTCTGATCCTGATTTCTCTAACGGGCTATTTTATACTGCGCATCACCATTATACGCGGAGCTAAAGAAAATTTGCTTTATAAAGCAGATGCGATTGAAAAACTGATCAACGAAACAGGTTCTCTCCCCAACCTGGAGCCGGGTATAGAAACTAAACAGATATCTCATATCGAGACGACACAACCGGAATTCAACGTAATTTATATTTACAACCAACAGGAAGATGAAATGGAACCATTTCTGGAATATTCCACACAGGTTGAAATAAACGGAAAATACTATGCAATCAAGCTTCGCCAGGCAACTTTTGAATTTGAAGATCTCATTATCATATTAACCATAACCTTATTTATCCTGCTTTTAACTGCGTTTTTAATCTCATATTTCATCAGTAAAAAAGTCAATAAAACCATATGGGCTCAGTTCGAAGATAATCTGTATGCCATAGAACAATATAACTTCTCAGATAAATATCAGCTAACACTTAAAAAAACGCACATCGAAGAATTTGACCGGTTGAACAATGTCGTTGAGAATCTAACAGGAAAATTAAGATCTGATTATGATACATTGAAAGAGTTTACAGAAAATGCATCTCACGAATTACAGACTCCTTTGGCAACAATAAGTCTGAATCTTGAAGAGATTTTGCAACAGGATATGGATTCAGAATCGTTTAAAAAAATTGCTACTGCAATGCATGCCATTAAAAAACTTTCCAGGCTGAATCAGAGTCTTTTATTACTTGCTAAAATTGAGAATCAACAATTTACAACAAAATCAACGGTTGATTTCAATGTGCTGATAAAACAAAAGACAGAAGAATTTTCAGTTTTATTTGATACCAGGTCCATTGAAATTACACTTCATGAAACAGGAAAATTCATGCATGAAATCAATGATCATCTTGCAGATATTTTATTCAACAATCTCTTTTCAAATGCCGTAAATCACAACTACAAAAATGGAAAAATCGTGATCAGCATCAGCGATCAACAGCTAAAAATATGTAATACGGGAGAACCTAATACGCTTACAAACAACACTATCTTCAACCGATTTTCCAAGGGGAATTCAAAGTCGTATGGTTTAGGCTTATCCATTGTGAAAAAGATTTGCGATACGCATGGACTTACAATAAAATATGTAAAAAATGATATGCACTGTTTCTTAATTGAAAAGTCAAACACCGTCAAATCATGAAATACATTTATCTGATATTCATACTATTGCTTTCCGCAACTTATACTAATTCACAAACACGGAATTTGTCATATTATCTGGAAAAGGCAAAGGAGAACAGCCCTCTTATTCACGAAACCAGAAACATGAATAAACTGCTTGACCTGAATATGGATCAGATACAAGCCGTATTAAGCAAACCGGAAGTCACTGCAGACATTAACGTATTGTTTGCTCCCATAATTAATCACGATGGAGTATCTGATAAATTTCAGTGGGTTTCGTCAGGAGCTAATAATTACTCGGGGTATGACCTGGCAGGAACAGATGGAGGGCAATACCAGGCTGTTGTAACCGTAAAACAACCTTTGTTCAACAAATCAAAACTTGATGCCTATCAAAATGACAACACCGTCTCTCATCAAATCAATGAGAATAAAATTGCATTGTCGGTGCATGAGGTTGAACAAATAGTTGGATACCAGTATCTGTTATGCATTCGCAGTCAAAAAGAAAAGAAGATACAATTAACACTAATTCGTGTTCTTAAGGACCAGAAAAATACCTTACAAAAGCTGGTGGACAATGGGGTATATAAACAGACAGATCTGATGCTGCTTGATATCGAACTCAAAAATTACGTCATTGAATACACGAATCAGATATCAGCTTATCAGCAAAACCTCTACGATCTAAACCTTCTTTGTGGTATTAATGATACAACGATGGTCAGCCTGACCGATACGGTTTATCATTTGCAACCTGATATCGAAGAACAGTCCGCATTTCTTACATCGTACAGACTTGATAGCATGAAATTATTAACTGAGCAGGATCTGTATGATCTGAAATACAAACCTCAGATAGATCTGTTTGGCAGTGCCGGTATGAACGCAGTTTATTTACCAGGTATAAACCGTCTTGGGTTTAGTACAGGATTATCATTTTCCATAACACTCTTTGATGGGAACCAACGTCATACAGAACATAATAAAACCCAAATACACCTGGAGTCTCTTCAATTCCAAAAGGAACAGTTTTTATCGAAATACCGGATGCAAAACAACGGGATACTGAACCGGATCAGGCTAAACAGAGAGCAACAACAACTTTTAGATGAACAGATCACACAATACAAAACGATCATAGACGCTTACAGCAAGGAGCTGTCTCAGGGAGAAGCATCCATTATGGATATAAAAAATATATACCGTGATATGGCTTCAAAAGAAAAGGATATGCTTGGCTTAAAAACTGAAGAACAATTTTTGATCAATGCATATAATTACTGGAACTATTAAAAACAAGATAATGAAAAACCTATATAAACTGATTCTTTTAATAGTGACTATAACAGTGATTCCGGCCTGCAAAAATACGTCGAAACAACCGGATAATTCACAACAGACTGTTAATGTAAAAGTCACCCGGATCAGGCAAGTGGATATCATAAAATACGCAGAGTATTACGGGAACACTGAGTATCTGAACAAAAACCGCCTAACTGCTCCCGTAACCGGATACATTACAGAGAATAAGTTATTCTTTGGGAAGAAGGTGCATCAAAATGATCTGCTGTTCAAACTTGAAACACGGGAACAAAAAGCGTTGGAAAATTCATCACCTGCAAAACACATTGAAGTCCGTTCAAATGCAGATGGTTACATCTCGGAATTAAAGTTTAACAATACAGATGATTTTGTTTCTGAAGGTGAAATGCTTTGTGTTGTTACAGAAGACTCTCAACCTGTAATCAGGGTTAATGTTCCTTTTGAGAAAGCCGGGAAAATAAAAAAAGATGATAATTGCGAGATAATCCTTGCGGATCAATCCATTATCTCAGGAAATGTTTACCGGATAATCCCAATGATTGAGGGTCAGAATCAAACTCAGGAAATAATGATAAAACCACAGACTAACAGAACCTTACCTGAAAACTTAAATGTAACGATCCGTTTTATTGATGTACAGCATAAAGCCGCGACAGTTCTTCCCAAACAGGCTGTAATGACCAATGAAACACAAAGTGAATTCTGGGTGATGAAGGTTTCTGGCTCAACCGCATTTAAGATACCTGTGAACAAAGGTATAGAAACGGATAGTCTTATTGAAATAACTGAACCGGAATTCAACGACACTGATCTGATCATAACAGAAGGTAGTTACGAACTACCCGACAGTAGCAGTGTACATATTACGAAGTAAAAACATGGAAAAAATATTTGTAAAATATAAAAGTCCGGTTACTGTCATTTTAATTCTTCTGCTGATTGGCGGCGTGTATTCATTTACGCACCTTAAAACATCCCTATTCCCGAATATTACTTTTCCCAAGATAAAGATCATCGCCGAAAACGGAGAACAACCGGTGGATAAAATGATGGTGACCGTTACCAAACCCCTTGAAGATGCTGTAAAAAAAGTAGAAAATCTCAGTTTGATCAGAAGCACAACCAGCATGGGAAGCTGCGAAATCTCGGCATTTATGGACTGGGGATCAGATATTAACCTGGATAAACAGCAGGTAGAATCGAGGATCAACCAGATCAGGGATCTGTTACCTGCTGACCTGCATCTCACCATCGAAAAGATGAATCCTTCCATTTTACCGGTTATGGGTTATTCTTTGCAATCGGAGACTAAAAACCAGATTGAACTTAAAATGCTGGCCAATTATGTGATCAAACCATATTTATCAAGAATAAGCGGTGTTTCGTCGGTTGAGGTTATCGGAGGCAAGGATAAAGAGTACAGAATTGTACTGAATCAGCAAAAACTTAGACAACTTAACATTAGTCCGGCGGATATTGAAACGGCGATCCAAAATACGGGTTTTATTTCGTCAAACGGATACACCAACGATTATAACCGGCTTTATTTAACGGTAACAGATGCAACCATAAAAAACAAGGATCAGCTTGAAAAGCTGGTCATATTTGACGACGCCAAACGAAAAGTTACCGTTTCTGACGTTGCAACCGTTGAGATTGCTGAAAAAAATGAATACATAAAAATAAAAGCTGACGGACATAACGTCCCTCTTTTAGCGGTATTAAAACAACCTCAAAGTAACCTGATTGATGTTGCTGACCATGTTCAGGTCCAGGTTAAGGAGCTCAATAAATTACTTCCAAAAGGCGTTGTTCTGAAACCTTACTATAATCAGTCAGAATTCGTAAGAACCAGTATCCGGAGCATTATCGACGTACTTTGGATCGGACTTTTGCTGGCCATCGTAGTTGTGATTATTTTTCTACGATCGGCAAAAGCGAGCACAGTCATCCTGATCACAATTCCGCTTACACTCGGACTAACATTTACAGTACTAAATGCCATTGGTTTTGATCTGAACCTGATGACCATAGGCGCCATAGCTGCGTCCATCGGGCTGATAATTGATGATGCCATAATCGTGGTTGAGCAGATTCACCGAACACGGGAAGAGCATCCGGGGGAAAAATCCAAAAAACTTGTCGGAAAAGCTATCTCATTTTTGTTTCCTTCCATGGTTGGTTCATCACTCAGTACTATTGTTATTTTAATCCCATTTGAACTCATGTCGGGAGTAGCGGGAACCTATTTTAAAGTCCTGACCCAAACCATGATCATAACGCTCTTGTGTTCATTTCTGATTACATGGATTGGTTTGCCTGTAATTTATCTGTTGATTATCAGGCATCCTCTGGACAAAAACAAGATAAAACCTCATAAAGAAAAGACACATAAATGGATCCGGTTCTTTATTAAGCGTCCGTACATAAGTGTTGGATTTGTACTCTTGCTCATTATTGCTGTTATTGAGATTATTCCAAAACTTTCAACTGGTTTTCTGCCTGAAATGGACGAAGGATCAATTGTTTTGGATTATAACTCTCCTCCCGGAACATCTCTAAAAGAGACAGATCGTATCCTCAATGAAGTAGATCGCATAATAGAATCAGTTCCTGAGGTTAAAACCTATTCGCGAAGAACGGGAACGCAAATGGGATTTTTTATTACTGAACCCAATCGCGGAGATTACCTCATTGAGCTGGAAAAGAACAGAAAGAAAACAACGGATGAAGTTTCTGATGAGATCCGAACCCAAATAGAAGCAACACTACCCATGCTTACGGTTGATTTTGGACAGGTAATTACGGATATGCTGGGTGATTTAATGAGCAGTGTTCAACCTATTGAAATTAAAATATTCGGTAGCGATCATATTAAACTGAAAGAGCTTTCAAAACAGGTGGCTGATTCTGTGGAGAAAGTTCAGGGTACGGCAGATGTTTTTGACGGTATCGTCGTCGCCGGTCCGGTCATCAGGATTCACCCGAAAGAAAGCGCACTCAAACAATTCGGTATGAGTACAACAGATTTTCAGCAACAAATGGAAATGCACATGGCCGGAGTTGTAGTTGGCAGTATACCCGAAAAAGAACAACTTACCGATATCAGAATGATATTCCCCGGAAATAATCAGACATCTGTTGAGAGCATGAAACATTTTAACATCAGTACGCCTGACGGACAATTGCTTCCCGTTACAAGGTTTGCTGATTTTAGTATTGAAAGCGGCGTTTCGGAAATTGAACGCGAAAACCTGCAAACCATGGGTGTTGTAACTGCCCGTTTGAACAACAGGGACCTGGGAAGTGTGATGAGTGATATTCAGGCTAAACTGAAAGGTATTGCGCTTCCTCAGTCGTATCAGATTGTTTATGGTGGTTCATTCGCAGAACAGCAAAAATCTTTTTCTGAATTACTGTTAATATTGCTTTTGGGCGGACTGCTCGTATTCACTGTAATGTTATTTATGTTCAGGAATGTAAGAATTGCTTTTGCCGTCATATTCATCAGTATATTGGGTATTTCAGGGAGTCTTGCAGCTCTTTTTATCAGCGGAACGCCATTGAATGTTGGCAGTTACACCGGCCTTATCATGATCATTGGGATCATTGGTGAGAACTCCATCTTTACCATTCAACAGTTCTTCAGTGAGCTCAAAAAAGCATCGTTCGACAACGCACTTTATTATGCCATATCCACCCGCCTTCGTCCTAAATTAATGACAGCGTCCGGTGCTATAGTTGCACTTACACCCCTGGCCTTAGGTTTAGGAACCGGAGCCCAAATGCATCAGCCCCTGGCAATTGCTGTTATCGGAGGTTTGGTTATGGCTTTGCCCTTGTTATTGATTGTACTTCCATCCCTGTTAAAACTGATTATTAAACATTAATTCATATTTGTAACTCATGAAATTTCTTTACGTTATCCTTTTTCTGTTTTGTGTTGGAATTGTATCTGCCCAGAAAGATTCGGCACAAATAAAGAAACACAACTTTATGACTTATTCTTCTCTTCAGTTCATGTACCAGAACGGACATGTTTTTGCAACCAATGATTTTTTAAGAGGTGCAAACATTGAAGCTGAGAAGATTAATGCCTACCAGGCCTTTGCACTGAAATTAGCCACCCAGACAACCGGAGAAAAACTGTGGCAGCAAATTTTTAATTATCCGTATTGGGGAGCCGGAATCTATACCGCCGACTTTTATAATCCTGAGGAGATTGGTAATCCAATTGCCATATACGGCTTTTTCAACGGCCCTTTTCACCGCTGGGAAAATCTCACGTTTAATTACGAAATTGGCTTTGGAGCAACGTTTAACTGGAAATCGTTTAATCCGGTTACCAATCAGTACAATGTGGCCATCGGTGCAGGTGAATCATTTTTACTGGATGCTGGAATGAACCTGGAATACTATCTGACGGACAAGATTGCTTTAAATGCAGGTTTCAGCCTCACCCACTTTTCAAATGGTGGTATGAAAAAACCAAATTTCGGATTGAACACCATTGCGCCCAGAATAAGCATTAAATATGATCTCCATGAAAGACCTGAGTTTATTCACCGGGAAGTGCCGGATTTTAAACCCAACAGTGAATGGCTGATCTCATTTTATGGTGGAGCCAAAAACGTGGTATTCGATAATGTAGATATCAATATTATGGAAAAGTATGAAGGCGTATTTTTCCCTGAGATAGGCTTTTCATTGGGCTATAACCGTCAAATCAGCTACAAGTCAAAAATTGGCGCTGGTATGTCTTTTTCCTATGATGGTTCTATTGCGACTCAGGTAGCAGTAAACAATAATGAACTTGAAGCAGTAGACGGACCTTTTACCGATAAACTCATGATCAGTATTTATCCAACATATGAACTGGTTGCGAATCGTTTGTCGCTGGTTCTGCAGCCATCCTTCTATCTGTATCGTAAACATATTGATAATTTAACACCTGTATTTCATCAAAAGGTCGGACTTAAATATTACCTGACGGACAAAATATTTGCAGGTATTACATTAAGAGCGTATAAGTTCCACGTGTCTGATTTTGTAGAATGGAATTTAGGATACCGGTTTTACAGGAAGTAACAACACTTCAAATTTCCTTTAGAATCAAGCTTTAAATTTGAGCATTACAAACTAAAATACAAATTATGAAATCAGTCACATTAACGATTGCCTTACTGTCAGCCCTAATGCTAAATGCTTGTGGTCAGCCAAATGTAAAAGTACCTGAACAGGTTAAAGCAGCATTTGCAAAAAAATTCCCCAACGCAAAACATGTTGAGTGGGGAAAAGAATCAGAAACGGAATGGGAAGCTGAATTCAGAATAAACGGAATGGAATATTCTGCCAATTATGATACTTCAGGAAAATGGCTCGAAACTGAATCAGAAATCAGCAAAAAAGATCTTCCTGAAAGTATAAAAAACACTATAACAAAAGATTTCAGCGGGTATAAAACGGACGAAGCCGAAATTTCAGAAACACGCGATGGCGTATTTTACGAAATAAAACTGGAAAGGAAGGGTGAAGCTCTGGAAATAGTTTTTAATAAAAGCGGTAAAGTTATCAAACAAAAGAAAATAGATGAAAACGATGAAGATAATGATTAATCGTTGCCCCTTAAAACCTGAACTTTTTGCATTGTTGACATTTGCTTTACTTTCATTCCATGCCAAATCGTTGGCTCAGGTTAAGGATAGCACTACAATAAAATCACTTATTAAAACCGAAATATTGCCTGCTTCTCTAATTGGAGCAGGTAGTATTATCAGTGGTAGTCTGTTTGAAAAGAATATGCAGACTAACCTCCGAAACACCGTAGGGAATGGCTATGAGTTCAGGATAGACGATTACATGCAATATGCCCCTGTTGCAGAACTTTACCTGGCTGATCTATGCGGCGTAAAAGCAAAAAACCATTGGTTTGATCAAACGAAATATCTTATTATATCCAATGTTATTACAGCATCAATTACACATGGTCTTAAATTTCTGACCCTAAAAACACGTCCAACGGGAGCCAGATTTTCTTTTCCTTCGGGTCACACAACTCTTGCATTTACCAACGCTACCGTATTATACCACGAATTCAACGAAACATCACCACTTCTGGCTTACAGTGGTTTTGCCTTCTCAACAGCAACAGCTTCATTCCGAATGATCAATAATAAACACTGGTTATCGGATGTTATGGTGGGAGCCGGAATTGGTTTACTGGTTACACATTTGGTATATCATTTTGAGCCATTAAAAAATTTCAATCCCTTAAAAAAGGATATAAAGATTACTATTATTCCTCTGTTTGATGATCACAATCCGGGACTTTACGCAGTATACAGTTTCTAATTGAACCATAAACCCTATTCCGATTTTTTACTCTGTATTGCTTTCAACATTTAGGTGATTTCTAAAAAAGTGTTAATTTTGAATTTAGCATTATTTAAATACACCAGCAAAAGATGAATATTGAAAGTTTACTTGACTATAATCCCATTCTACTGGCATTAGGAGCTACACTGTTTACCTGGGCGCTTACAGCACTTGGCGCCATGATGGTATTCTTTTTTAAATCGATAAATAAAAGAGTGCTGAACTCCATGCTTGGTTTTGCTGCAGGAGTTATGATTGCAGCCAGCTTCTGGTCCTTGTTGAAACCTGCCATAGAAATGTCTGAAGCCAATGGCGGATCATCGTGGGCACCGGCAGTTATAGGTTTTTTGGCTGGTGGAGCTTTTCTGCTGATTGTTGATAAAATACTCCCGCACCTCCATTTAGGATTATCGCGGGATAAAGCTGAAGGGATACATACAACATGGAAGCGAAGTGTGCTGCTTGTATTAGCGATCACCTTACATAACATACCTGAGGGACTGGCAGTTGGGGTAGCATTCGGGGCACTGGCTCACAATCCTGATCCTGCCCTTCTGGTTGGAGCAGTTGCTCTTGCTATGGGTATTGGCTTGCAAAACTTTCCCGAAGGAGCAGCAGTATCTATACCATTACGTCGGGAAGGTTTTTCAAGGCTAAAAGCATTCAACTACGGACAACTTTCCGGAATGGTTGAACCCATTGCCGGCGTGATTGGTGCATACCTGGTACTCTCAATGACACCTATCTTACCTTATGCCCTGGCATTTGCTGCCGGTGCCATGATCTTTGTGGTTGTAGAAGAACTGATTCCTGAATCTCAAACCGGTGACGAAACTGACTATTCTACCATTGGCGCCATGCTTGGTTTTGCAACTATGATGTTACTGGATGTGGCATTAGGTTGATCAGTTCGAATTATTGATCATGTCCATTGCCTCATGCACTGATTCTACAGGCTGCCTGCAGGTACTATCCTGGCACACATAGATTATGGTTTTGCCCTGAACCTGTCTGTTTTTAAGCAACGGAAGTGTACTGTTGCCATTTCCTCCGCAAAACAGCACATGTGGTAAATAATAATGATCCATTTCCTTACGCACCTCAACTGCTTCTTTACCTGCAATTGCCACTTCATACGGATTTTCCACGAACCAGGCTTTCAAAATACACCAGTTGGCAAAATAAGCACCTGATCGCTGCATCTCTTCCTTAACGCTGGTAAGCATGCGTTGGGCCATTTCAATGAACTCATTTTTCTCAAAATAGTGCCCCAGCATAAACAAATTTTTTGCCATAGCAGAATTTGAAGAAGGAATAACATTGTCAGTTACTTCATGGTTTCGGGCAATAAGTTTATGATCCATATCAGATGTATAGAAAAACATTCCCCCACTCTGATCATAAAAGTGCTCAACTGCATATTCTGTTAAAGCCAGAGCTTCATCAATATAAAACTCATTGAAGGTTGCTGTATACATTGCAATCAGTGCATCAATTAAAAATGCATAGTCATCAAGGAAACCATTTATAGATGATATTCCATCTTTGTAATTCCTGTCAAGCCTGTAATCCTGTTTCTTCAGCTTCGATAATAAAAATGCAAGATTTCGTGTGGCAATCTCCAGGTAATGCGGATCATCGAAAACACGGTAAGCATCAATAAAACCTTTACACATTAGGGCGTTCCATGAAGTAAGAATCTTATCATCCAGCCCCGGTTTTTCCCTGTTTTCCCTTTCATCAAAAAGCAGTTCATTCACTTTCTTAATTTTCCGGTGCAAGGCCTTTACGGAGATACCAAATTCATCTGCCACCTCCTTGTCCGAAAAGGAACGATGTAATATGTTCAATCCGTCTTCCCAGTTTCCGGTTTCGGTAATGCCATAATACTTATATACAATGGGAGCAATGTCGCCAAGTAAATGATCTAACTCCTTCTTTGTCCAGCTATAATATTTACCCTCAACACCTCCACTGTCAGCATCAAGCGCTGAATAGAACCCGCTTTCATGCGACATAAGTTCTTCTTCAACAAAATTCAGGGTTTGTAAAACAACGTTTTTATATTCATCCTTTTGTGCATTTTGGTAAGCATTAGCGTACAAACTTACCAGCTGACCATTATCATACAACATCTTTTCAAAATGTGGAACCTTCCAATCCTCATCGGTTGAATAACGGGCAAATCCACCTCCTAAATGATCATAAATTCCTCCCATAGCCATCTTATCCAAGGTCAGCATAACGGCTTCATTTGCTTCTTTATTTCCTGTTAAAAATGCGTAATGCATCAAAAACTGATAACTAACCGGCATGGGAAATTTAGGTGCACCCCGTGTTCCCCCTTTTTCAAGGTCAAGATGTTCTTTCCAGTTCTTAAAAATCGTATGAAGTTTTTCAAGCGAAAAAGATTCCAGATGTTGCACCGGTGTGACAATATCACTCTGAATAATTCCGTTTGTAAGATTCTCGGCATATTCCTCCATCTTTTCCGGATTCTTATCCGCAAAATCCACCAGCTGCTGTAACATATCAAGCCATTGTACCCTCGGAAAATAAGTTCCACCGTATACAGGTCTGCCATCCGGTAGAGCAATCACATTAAGCGGCCATCCACCTCGTCCACTAATCAGCTGAACGGCACTCATGTAGATATGGTCAATGTCAGGTCGCTCTTCCCTGTCAACCTTTATGGGAATAAAATGTTTGTTCATGAAGGCTGCCACCTCTTTATTCTCGAAACTTTCATGTTCCATCACATGACACCAGTGACATGCCGAATAACCGATACTGATAATCAGCATTTTTTGTTCCTTTGCTGCTTTTTCCAAAGTTTCATTACTCCATGGATGCCAGTCCACGGGATTGTGCGCATGTTGCAGTAAATACGGACTGCTCTCACTAATAAGTTGGTTGGAATGAAGATGTACGTGCATAGTTATACAGCTTAATGTTTTTTAAGAAACAATCCGGTAAAATGTAAGTTGATGATTTTAAGTTTTTTTGAATTTTATAGTCACTCTGGTTTAAAGCTGTTAAATTTCAACAATTACATAAACCGGGATGCTGTTGGAGCGTAGGTAAATTTGGATATTAAGACCAGCTAAAGTTTTTTATCAGACAATGAACCTTTATCGTCTGAAACGAGTTCTTTTGACAGTAACAACATTGTATATATGCGAATTTCATTCATTTTTCTTACCACTTTCATAATATTCTCCTGCAAAAACAAACCGGTTCAAAATAACGGATCAAATATGAACTCAGATTCAGCTGAAGTCTGTATTTCCCCTTCAACAGAATCAAGGTTTCAGTTGATGGTACAAAAGGGAAACAACACCTCTGATAACACGGTAATACAGGATAAAGATGGAAAACAAGATGAAATTCAGGTGCCTGATGACATGGTTCTGATTCCGTCAGGAGAATTTAACATGGGAGGACGGGATAAACAGTTTGCCAGATCCGATGAATTTCCGGTTCATAAGGTAAAAGTTAATGCATTTTTAATGGATCAACATGAAGTGACCAACCGCCAATTTTCAGCTTTTGTTGAGGCAACCGGCTACATCACTACTGCAGAAAAAGCCGTAAACTGGGATGAACTGAAAAAAGAGCTTCCAAAAGGAACACCAAAACCTCCTGATGAAATGTTACAGCCTGGGTCACTGATATTTAATCCGTCAGAAAAAGCAGTTCCCCTTGATAATCCAATGATATGGTGGAAATGGTCTAACGGAACAGACTGGAGACATCCCTTAGGAAAATACAGTTCTATAGAAGACAAAATGGATCAGCCCGTTGTACATGTAAGCTGGGAAGATGCAAACGCTTACGCTGAATGGGCAGGTAAGCGTTTACCAACTGAAGCCGAATGGGAATATGCCGCACGGGGTGGAAACGATGACTATATCTATCCATGGGGAAAGGAATCTGTTAATTCGGGTAGCCCTAAAGCCAACAGTTGGGAAGGAAAGTTTCCGTATCTCAATACCGAAGCTGACGGCTATTATTACACGGCACCGGTAATGCAGTTCAAACCTAATAATTTTGGATTATACGATATGGCCGGAAATGTTTGGGAATGGTGCAACGACTGGTACAACAATAGTTACTATTCCACATTTGACTTAAGCTCTGTGGCAGATAACCCTCAGGGGCCGAAAACAAGTTTTGATCCGAATGAGCCATATGCCCATAAGAAAGTGATTCGGGGCGGATCATTTTTGTGCAATGATGTATATTGTTCAGGATACAGAGCCGCAGCACGCATGAAATCCACTCCCGATACAAGCGCTCCTCATATCGGTTTTCGATGTGTAAAAGATGTGATGTAAAACTTAATCCACGATAAGATCTGAATGTCTGATCCTGATAAGAGGAATATTGGCTGTATTAAAAAAATTTACAGTCTCTTTATAATCACGGGTAAAACCTAACATATATCCCCCACCGGATCCAAGAAGTTTAAGATGAAACAGATCTGAATCCATCATACCTTGTAAATTTTCCGGAATAATATCGGAGTAGAACGCTTTCTGTTGCTGAGATAATTCTTTCAAATATTTAAACCAATCCGTATTATCACTATCTAAAATCGAACTAATAATCCGGTTAGTTAACGGCACCAGGTCTTCTGAATAACTCCTTTTAAACCCGGGATCTTCCATCCTTTTTTTAAAGGTTTGGATTAGCGCCCTTGTATTATTTTCCTGCTTTGCCTGTACAAGAAACAGTTTAATCTCATCCGTTAATTGTTGCTGCAAATTAGCAACATGTAATTCATTTTTGATTTTTGCAACCGGAACACAAAGGAAAGAGACTAAGGGATCCATTCCTGAACTGTTGCCATGAAAATTATTTTCAAGTGCAGCAAAAATCCGTTGTAGATTTTCTGTACTCTCTGCCAATACATTTATTCCGTAACGGTTTACAATTGTAGCAACCAGAGCACCGGAACTTCCAAAGCCGGATTGTCCCGGAATATCACTTTTGAACCAAAGACCACGCGACATGTCCGTTGCCATTTGTTCGATGTCAAACGAAAGGGAATAAGCTTTTGTATTTACGGTTTTTAATAAGTGATGATAAAACTCAAGCAATTGTCTGTTAGACCATCGTGCCATCTGTTCCTCTCCTTCAGCAGGTTCTTCCAGAGTTAACACACCACTATACCTTTTATATGGTAACTCAATGCAGTCTCCACCATAAAGCACTGTATATTCTCCAAAAAGCAACAGTTTGGCGTAGTTCATGATTTAGTTAATTAGTAGTAAGTTGTAAGTAATAAGTTGTAAGTAATATGTTAGTTATACATACCTTATAACATCCTTTTCGTATTCGTGAATCGTCAATCTTATGTCCTTTATTCTAATTCTTGTGTCTTATATCAGTCTTTCCGGCCCGGTCCCCATTTCATCGTCAATCCATTTTTTGTTTTCGCACAAATCCTTCAACTGATGTTTTATAAAATAGATTACTTCTTCCTTGTCCTCCTCAGGATATAATATATGAACATTAGGGCCAGCATCAAGTGTAAATGCCAATGGCACACCACTTTTTTCGCGGTATTCCCTTATCCGGTCAATAATATTTATGGTATTGGCTTTTATTTCAATATAGCCCGGAATGGATGACATCATTAGGGAATGTAAGGTTAAAGCCTCATGTTCTAAAAGTTCAGCAAACCCCATCTGGTCTCCATTTCTAAGTATTTCTATCATCCGGGATAAATTTACCCGTGCCTGACCGTACCGTTCCTGGGCAAAAGGATGATCTTCCATTAACTTGTGTCCACGAGTGCTCGCCATTGTTTTCTTTTTGCTGGATACAATCATCACAGCGTCCCTGTACGTTCGAAATACGGGCGAAACTTCAGTCACAGGTAATGCATACTTTGATGACGAATGAGGTATAAAAGCCGATTCTCCCCAAATAACAAAACCACCGTATAAAGAACGGGCAGCACTGCCGGATGCAAGACGACTAAATGAAGACGCCTCTTTGAGAAATTCCTCTTCATCCTTCTCAACACCAATAATTTCACTCTCTGCAACCAACATACATAATACAAAAGCGCTCATCGAGGATGCAGAAGAGGCCACACCAGCAGAATGTGGAAAACTATTGGATGAGCTCACTTTCATCTCCAGATTTCTCAGAAATGGTTTTTCACTACTGATATCATCCAGATAATGCATTAACCTGGCTGCAAATATCTCATCGTGCTTCCCCTGGAACCGAAAATCCAGAACAGGTCCGTTAGAGACGTTTCCAAATCTGTATTCCATTTCTGTTTCAGTATAACAGTTTTTCAACGTCATGCTAATAGACGGATTCCGGGGTAGCTGTCTCCCGTATTTTCCCCAGTATTTTATTAATGCTATATTCGACGGACTACGCCAAGCTACTTTTTTCCACGTTTGTGATGAACTCATACCATCAATTCATTTAGCTTTATTACCTGTTTAAATCCTTTTTCGGTAAAATATGCTTTTACCGATTTCTCATCCTCCCCTGTTAATGCCAGAATATAGTCGCCTCCCCACGCTCCCGAAGATTTTATCCAACCTTTAAAATCCCTGAAATACAAGTCTTTAATAGTCTTTCTTCTTAATACACCCGAAAGAAGCTTATCGTGCTCTTCCATCAATTTTCCATATTCAGAAACTGATTTTGCAACCACCATCTTATCAACAATGGCATTCATGGAAGCAACTGCTTTTTTCTTTGTCATCAACAATTTCAAATATAATGAAATTGATTTCTCGCTGTTCTCTTTTTTATTTAAATGAATCAAAAATAATTTATCAATTATTTCCGGTGCTATAATAACCTGTTGAATATCCGGTTCAGGACACTTTTTGACATAAGTGATGGCAGATTCGACCCTGGCAGTAGCAAGGTCGTATCCTGATCCCTTGCTCATAAGCCGGTTCAGCCGGTAAACATCCACATTGGCCCAATAGGCGATATTGGAAATCAGCGAAGAACTCTGACCAAAACCCGGTTTCAATCCTGTATCTAACACAGATTCGGCAACATAAAGTCCTTTTTCAGAAAGAAATTCCTTATTAATTTTTCGTGCTGAACGTAATAAACGTAAAAGATATCCACGTTCGCCTTCGGGTTTGTATCTTTGCTGATCAATATCTTCAATGGGAAAATTAAATTCAATGGGTTGTGATTCCCCTTCAAATGTTTTCCACAATACTTCGTGTGGTCCGTCAGCATTATAACTAATGGTTAGCTTTTGACCGAAATTTAAAGGTACGGAAAGGGATTTTGAACCGGCAAGCACCATGTACTCACCTGCCAGCATTAATTTACCTCTTGAATAAGCAGTGTAAATATCTTCCTCCATAGTTAATTGTTTTTTGTTAAAAATGAACGAACAGCACTTACAGAAACCGTCTTATCTTTAAAAAAACGTTGCGCTTCCTCAACTTGTTCGCTGGTGGCCCCCAACTGGTTTAAAATGTTCACCAGGTGCATTTTCATATGACCATGCTGAATACCGCTGGTTGTTAATGCCTTTACCGCAGAAAAATTGGATGCCAGGCCTGCTGCAGCAATCACCATCATCAACGTTTTAGCATCAGGTTCTTTTAGTATTTTCAACGCCGATGCCGCCAACGGATGTAATCTGGTTAAACCGCCAACCGTTCCCACAGCCAACGGAACTTCCAGTGATAAGCGAAATGAATTATCTGTCAGGGTCACCCCGGACAATGAAACATATTTACCGTTTTTGACCGCAAACGCATGACCCGCGGCTTCCACAGCCCGAAAATCGTTTCCCGTAGCCAGCAAAACAGCTGAAATACCGTTATAAATTCCCTTATTATGCGTTACGGCTCTCGATGTATCATTCAATGCAATATCCACTGCCTTTTTGAACCTAACCGCAAAATGTTTCCCGTCACCATTCGTATCAAATTTACCCAATGCCTCAAACGGTGCTTCAACATAACATTCCACCGTACATTCGGGAGTATGGTTCGAAAGAATGGCCATAATAATTTTCGCTTCCGGTTGATCCGGAAAATGCTGACCCATAAATTCCGGTATTTCTGTGGACATAATTTCCAGGCAGGAGTTAATGAAGTTCGCCCCCATAGAATCTGCGGTCTCAAACTCAACGTGCAGTTCAAAACACGCTTCAGAAACCGCCACATGATGAACCAGCGAATAGCCTGTAATTCCACCGCCACGCTTTTCCATGTTTTCAGTAATCGGCTTTGCAGCTTCATTCAATACAGCTGTAAGCTCAGGCAAAACTTTGTGTAACTGTTCAGGTGCGCCTTCCCACTCAAAAAATACCTGTCCAACTTTAACCGTATTTTTCACTACGCAGCGAAAGCCTCCATGTTGAGCCCAGAACCCTGCAGCAGCTGCAGCCGCTGCAACAACAGAACTTTCTTCGGTAACCATGGGAACCATGAAAAACGATCCGTTTATTAAGAAATTGGGAGCTACACTGAAAGGCAGATGATAGGATGACAGAACATTTTCGCTGAAACCTTCCAGCCTTTTGCGGAATTCAACCTGTGAATGTTCAGCCTTTATTAATTCAGTTAATTCGTTCTCAGAAATTAATCCTTCCCTGATAAGAATTTGCCGTTTTTCGTCTTTCGATAACCTTGAAAATCCTTTAAACATTGGGGTTGTTTTTCAGGTTTAATACTCTTTGTTAAGCTTTAAATATGCATATGCTATCTGCAGGCCCTTAATCTGGCTTTCAACAAAATCCCTTAATAATTCATATTCTTCCCTTGCATATTCCAGAAAAGCGGAAGCATGGCCATAAATCGTCTTAAACTGTGATTTTTGCAGAAAATAATATCCATCTAAATAATTCTTTAATCCTCCCGAAACAATAAGGTTTTCACATTTAAGATCGTTCTCCGATTGCATTATGGAATTGGCATAATCTAACATTTTATAGGCATCATTACCGATATAAGCCAGTGGCTCATACAATCTTTTACGTTCCGGGGTGCTACGTTCCAATTCTATCTGCGCAAAATTTGTACCTCCGAATGCACCAAACTCTACGGCAACCAGCGGAAGCTTCAGAAGTGCTTTTAAACTTTCGTAGCCCATTCCCTGACCAACCTCCTTTACAATAACAGGGATACCACTCTTCTCAATAAACGCCTGAACCGTTTCTATAGGCGGAACTTCAATTGCATCACCCTCAGGTTGTAACCATTCCTGAATAGGATTTATGTGAATGATGAGTCCGTCTGCCCTGATTTTTTCAACCATTGCAGCAATATCATCAACCGTATTATTTTTTATAGCTTTCTCAATCTGACTAATGCCAAGATTTGCAAAAAACGGCACTTCATTACCCAAATACTTCCGGAGGTCAAAGTGACTTAGATATTTGCCTTCTTCAAGTAAAACACGGCAGGAACCGAGGCCCATCCCCATTCCGAATTCACCACAGGCCCTCGCCAGATTTCGGTTTATATGCCCGGCATAATCAGTTCCTCCGGTCATACTTGAAACCCAGATTGGCACTCGTTGTTTTTTACCAGCCAAAACTGTTTCAGGAATATTATTCTTAGGATGTCCGCTAAACATCGGTTCATATATAAAGCGGTTATCAATTTCCGACATGTCAGTTCGCGACTGAAATGCCAGATTCAGGTGTTCTGTTTTCCGCTTCTTCATGTACTATCCGGGGTCTTTTTGTTTAAAAATTAAATGCCAATATACGCATTAAATACCTATGTGGCGCGAAATTACCAGCTTTAATATTTCCGATGTACCCTCACCAATCTGAAGGATACGCTGATCACGGTAAAAACGTTCTATATCGTTTTCATCTGTTAATCCATAAGCACCAAATATCTGAACTGCCTCATCTGCCACTTCTTTAGCAATTTCAGAACAATATAGTTTGGATATCGCGGCCTCTCTTCCAAATGGTTCACCCTGATCCTTTAACCAACAAGCGTTATACAAAGTATTCCTGGCCAGTTCAATTTTTTTATTCATATCAGCCAGCTTAAATGCCACCGTCTGAAATTTAGATATCGGACGGCCAAACTGGTTACGGTTCAACGCATATTCTTTTGCCATTTCGTAAGCTCCCTGTGCCAGTCCAAGCCCCATTGCTGCTATAGATAACCTACCGCCATCCAATGTTTCAAGCATGATTCTTGCACCCTGTCCCTTTTCCCCAAGCAGATTTTCTTTGGGCACAATACTGTTTTGAAAGAATAATCTTCCGGTGTCAGCGGCACGCCACATGAGTTTACCTGATATAAAACCGCGGGTAAAGCCTTTGGTATCCTTATCAACCAGAATTGCTGATAATTCCGGTTTGCCATTCTTTTCACCTGTTACAGCCTGAATTGTTACACCTGCAGACATGTCTGATGCGGAATTGGTAATGAATATTTTTGAACCGTTGATCAACCATTTATCACCCTGCAATTCTGCTTTGGTTTTAACGCCCTGAGCATCAGAACCTGCTGTCGGTTCTGTTATACCGAAAGCCCATAACTGATCTCCTGATGCAAGTTTTGGCAGGTACTTTTCCTTTTGTGCATCAGTGCCATATTTATAAATTGGATATAAACCAAGTGAATTATGAGCCGCAATGGTAGCAGCCTGAGAGCCGTCAACACGTGCAAGTTCCTCAACAGCAATTATATATGACAACGTGTCAAGCTCCTGTCCTCCATAAACCTTAGGAATCTGAATACCCAGCAAACCCAACTTTCCCATCTTTTTAGTTAATTCAACAGAAAAGCGGTTTTCCTTATCCAGCTGTCGTGCAATACCCTTAATCTCCTTTTCAGCAAACGTGCGTATTTTTTCTCTGTAGTTTCTGTGATCGTCCGTAATTAACGGATGTCTGTTAATACTATCCATTCAGTTTTTATTTATTCTAAACTATAACAATGTCGTACCGTTTTTGTTGTTCTAAATAAGGCGTGACGCTTAACAAACATCATTGAACAGTCTTATGTTTAATCCTGATGATTTTTTTATGATCATATAGTGAATGTGTAGATTACATTGAACAATGTCAATAAATGTTAAACAAGTGCATGAATTTATAGGCTATCCCATGTTTCAACCTATTATTCCAAAGCATGACACTCTGCACGATTAAAAATTTTGTTGTAATTTGAACCTAAATATTAAACTCTTATTTTTCCGTTATGACCCGAAAGAATTTAGTCCATTTAATGCTAACGGTCTTAGTTTTGATCGGTTTCGCATGCAAAAACAAACCAAAAGAACAATGTGCTGCAATAGAAGAAATTACAATTCCGGAGCTACAAGAATGTTATAAAGAAGGCACTAGAAGCGTTTCTGAAGTAGTAGCATATTACATTGAGCGTATCAAGACCATCGACTGGGACGGACCTGAATTGCATTCGGTCATAATGATTAATCCTGATGCGGTTGAAATTGCTGCAACACTGGATGAAGAACTCAAAAACGGACATTCAAGAGGGCCACTTCATGGGATTCCGGTTTTACTAAAGGACAATATCGATACGCATGACATGATGGAAACCACAGGTGGTTCAAGGGCTTTACTGGGATCCTATCCGACAAAAGACAGTTGGGTAGCAGCTAAACTGCGTGAAGCCGGTGCTGTAATCCTGGGTAAAACGAACTTAAGTGAGTGGGCCAATTTCAGATCATTCAATTCGTCCAGTGGCTGGAGCGGCGTAGGTGGTCAAACAAAAAATCCATACGTATTGACCCAAAATCCTTGCGGATCAAGTTCCGGTTCAGGAGTTGCTGTTTCTGCTAATCTGTGCATGGTGGCCATTGGCACAGAGACCAACGGATCCATTGTCTGTCCTTCCGGTGCAAACGGAATAGTTGGGATCAAGCCTACTGTGGGATTGATAAGCAGATCGGGAATTATTCCTATATCTTTCACGCAGGATACTCCGGGTCCTATGGCAAGAACCGTAACCGATGCAGCCATCTGTCTTGGATCACTAACAGGTATCGATTCTACCGATAGCAAAACATTTATGAGTAAAGGTATGCGTGAAAAGGATTATTCACAATATCTCAATCCAAAGGGACTTAAGGGTAAAAGAATAGCCGTGTATACAGGCCCGATTGGCATACTACCTGAGGTAGATTCACTTATGAGACTGGCAATAAAGGATATGAAATCCGGCGGTGCTGAATTTGTAACAGACATTCATTCGGTATTTGATACGTTAGCCTCGGATTATTCATTTGATGTTTTGTTATATGAATTTAAAGATGGCATTAACAATTACCTAGCTGCTCTCGGTGAAGCTGCACCTGTAAAATCGCTGTCAGAAATAATAGCCTTTAATAATTCTGATTCTGTTGAACTTAAATATTTCGATCAGAAAATACTTGAAATTGCTGAAGAAAAAGGAGATTTAACTTCACCCGAATATCAGAAGGCTTTAATGAAAATGAAAGAGATGGTAACAACAGGCGGTATTGACAAACTAATGGATGAATATGATCTGGATGCGATTATTGCACCTACCGGTTCACCGGCATGGCGAACTGACCTTGAAAACGGAGACAGCTTTGTACTTTCAAGTTCATCTCCTGCTGCCATGGCCGGATATCCCAATATCACAATTCCCATGGGATTTGTAAATGAACTCCCCGTTGGCATTTCGATTTTCGGCAGGGCATGGAGTGAACCAATACTGATTGAAATTGCATATGCTTATGAACAGGAAAACAAACACCGCAAAGCACCAAAATTTTTAAATTAATCGGATTGGGACTTCTCGCTACGCCCGAAGTGACAATCATTCATAAGTATACCGCGGATGCTAACCGAATCTTTAATTATGTTAGTACTTGCTGCATCCGCGAGGAGAAAAATGTTAGTGTCATTTCGAACGGAGTGAGAAATCTAAAAATTATTGCAACACAACGAACAGTAACAGATCTGCCCTCGTTTATTCATTTCAGTTGATTATATTTGAAATGAAATTGAGGCTGTCCAAAAAGTAATATTTGAAAAAATTTTACTTATGGATTGTAAGTAGCTTTTTATAAATCACCCCTAAGTCCCCTTGAGCCTCCGCTAAAGCTTCAGCGACACGCGGAAAGGGGACTTAAAGCCTCCCACTTTAGGGGAGGTTTGGAGGGGTATAAAGAAGAATAACTTTCAATTTATAAGTTCATAATATTTTTATTTGTCTTCTTAGACTGCCTCATAAAGCACAGTTTATGCAAACAACCACACGCAGTAAGTTTCCTCCTATCATAATCATAGGTGCACTTTTTTTTATATTTGGTTTTGTTACATGGTTAAACAGTATCCTGATTCCATACCTGCAAATATCCTGTGAACTCACCAATTTTGAAGCCATGTTCGTTGCTTTTATGTTTTACATTTCTTATTTCTTTATGGCTCTGCCATCGGCATGGATACTAAAACGAACAGGATACAAAAACGGGATGATGATCGGACTGTTTGTGATGTCATTTGGAACAATATTGTTTGTCCCTGCTGCTTTATCGAGAACTTATTCGGTTTTTTTATCTGGCTTATTTATCATGGGAACCGGACTTGCATTATTGCAAACAGCGGCCAATCCATACGTCACTATTTTAGGTCCTATCGAAAGTGCAGCAAAACGCATCAGCATTATGGGAATCTGCAATAAACTGGCCGGGGCCATTGCACCTCTCATTCTGGCCTATTACATTCTGAATGATGTTGATACTCTGACCAATAGTCTGGAGTTAATGGGAGCTGACGAAAGAATTATTACATTAAATGCTCTGGCCAGGCGAGTTATTGGACCATACATAGTGATGACAATCGCTCTTATTGCCATGGGAATTGGCGTAAAATTATCGCCTTTACCACAAATTGAACCCGACAAAAATGAAACGGTATCGGCTAAAAAAGACTCACATAAAACTGTTTTTAGCTATCCTAATCTTATTCTCGGCGTTATAGCACTGTTCTTTTATGTTGGTGTTGAAGTCATTGCCGGTGACACAATTGTGCGTCATGGGAATGCGATGGGAATCAGCATGAACCTGGCTAAAACATTTACATCTGCAACCATGGTGTTTATGACAATCGGTTATATCATTGGAATCATTACCGTTCCTAAATACATCAGTCAACAGGGAATACTTAAAATATCAGCCATATCAGGAATCTTGTTTTCCTTGGCAGCGATACTCCTAAAAGGTGAAATTTCAGTAGTCTTTATTGCCTTACTCGGACTTTCGAATGCAATGGTCTGGCCAGCAATATGGCCTCTGGCACTTAACGGTTTAGGTAAACATACTAATACTGGCTCTGCTATGCTGATAATGGCTATTCTTGGCGGTGCCCTTCTACCATTGTTATGGGGAAAACTTTTCGACCTTTACAATTCACAGGTAGCATACTGGATACTGGTTCCGTCATACCTGTTTATCCTGTATTATGCTATCAAAGGATATAAAATCCGGGGATGAATTTATTCACAGTTTATAAAGGTCGCTTGCTGCAATCAGTTCCAGTTTATGAGACTGCAAAACTTTAATGCACTGTTTAATATTATCAGGCTTTAATATAACATGAGCACTTTCATTTACTGAAAATGCATACAGATATTCAATCTCTAACCCTTCTCTGGAGATAATCTGAAGTGCTTTTGCAAGAGCTCCCGGTTCATTGGGACAACATAAACCTATTACCTCCGAAATCTTTACAGTAAATCCTGCAGCCTTAAGCACATTATATGCTTCCTTAGGGTCGGAAACAATCATTCTAAGGATTCCAAAATCAGAGGTATCGGCCAAAGTATACGCCGACATATTGATTCCTGCATCGCCAAGAAACTGAGCTACCTCAGTCAGCCGGCCGGTTTTGTTTTCTAAAAAAACTGAAAGTTGTTTCGCTATCATGATAGTATGTTATGTGTTTATTCTGTTGTGTCCTGTGTCTTGTGTCTCAATCATAATTTTCTGTTATCAATTACGCGTTTTGATTTCCCGGCTGTACGCTCAATTGTTTTTGGCTCCACCAGCTTTACATTAACAGAAATGCCAAGTGTTGACTGAATATTATGCCTGATTTTTTTACTCAATTCCTGCAGTACACGGATCTCATCAGAGAAAAACTGTTCCTGAACTTCCACCAATACCGTCAGCGTGTCCAGCGTTCCCTCACGTTCAACAATAAGCTGATAATGCGGCTCTGTTTCGCTCATTTCAAGCAATACACTTTCAATTTGGGAAGGAAATACGTTTACTCCCCTGATAATTAACATATCATCCGAACGGCCGGTACATTTTTTCATTCTAACCAGGGTTCTGCCACATTTACACGTTTCAAAATTCAATGACGTTAAATCCCGTGTCCTGTAACGGATCAAAGGTAAACCTTCCTTGGTAATGGTTGTAAATACCAGCTCGCCTTCATGTCCTTCCGGGAGAGGTTTTAGTGTAACCGGATCAATGATCTCAGGGATAAAATGATCTTCGTTGATGTGCAACCCGCATTGATGCTCACATTCAAAAGATACACCAGGACCTATTATTTCACTGAGGCCATAAATATCAATGGCTTTTATCTCCAGTTTTTGTTCTATTTCACGGCGCATGGTTTCGGTCCAGGGTTCCGCACCAAAAACACCTACCCGTAAATTCAGTTTCTTGCGATCGATCTTTTTTTCTTTGATCGCTTCTGCCAGAAAAAGTGCATAGGATGGTGTACAGGCGATAACATTGGTGCCGAAATCTTCCATCAACTGAAGCTGTTTATCTGTATTACCACCCGAAATTGGAATAACGGAGGCACCTATTTTTTCAGCACCATAATGTGCTCCCAGGCCTCCTGTAAAAAGACCGTATCCATATGCTATCTGTATGAAGTCGCTCTTTACCACTCCTGCTCCGGAAAAAGTCCGTGCCATCACTTCGCTCCATGTACCAATGTCCTTTCTGGTGTAACCAACAACCGTTGGTTTTCCCGTGGTTCCTGAAGAAGCATGCACCCTGACTATCTCACTCATCGGAACGCTGAACATACCAAAAGGATAATTATCTCTCAAATCGGTTTTTAATGTAAACGGAAGTCTTTGTAAATCTTCAACAGATTTAATATCGTCCGGTGCCAGGTTCAGTTCCTGAAGTTTTTTTCTGTAGAAAGGAGAATTGTGGTAAACTCTTTCAATCATATCATGGAGTCGCTTCCCCTGAACAATTCGCATTGATTCACGGTCCATGCATTCAAACGTTTCATTCCAGATCATGTGAGATTAATTTGAGTATAGTAAATTGTTTTGGAACGTATAAAACTATAAAATAAACGGCTTCTTAAAACACTTTGGCATAATTTAAAGACGTTCTAAATTTAATATGCAGAAATTTAAAATGCCATTAATTAGCAAGGTCGTGATCCTTTCATTCTGATTACAAACATTATTCATCATGACTTTTGGAAAGCTTCGATTTTATTATCTTTGCCACACTAAAAAATCAGGTTAAGCATTTTGCTTTACCAGACACATAAATAAAACAGAAATATGTCAACCGTTCGCGTAAGATTTGCACCAAGTCCAACTGGCCCGTTACATATGGGCGGAGTAAGAACAGCATTATTCAACTATCTTTTCGCAAAAAAAAATAACGGAACTTTTGTTCTTCGTATTGAAGATACAGATCAAAACCGCTTTGTACCCGGAGCAGAGGAATACATTATTGAATCACTAAAATGGTGTGGTATTTCACCTGAAGAAGGAGTCGGTTTTGGTAATGGTTCATTTGGTCCTTACAGGCAAAGCGAAAGGCGTGCTATTTATAAGGAATACAGCGAAAAACTCGTAAACAGTGGCTGGGCATATTATGCGTTTGATACACCGGAAGAATTAAATAATATCCGGTCATCCTATGAAGCAGGGAAAAAGACATTCATCTATAATCACACATCCCGTGGGAGCTTAAAAAACTCGCTTACCTTGAGCGACGATGAAGTTAAGGCAAAAATCAGTGCAGGTGAGGCTCACGTCGTACGTTTTAAGATGCCGGAAAATGAGACAGTAACAATCAGCGATATTGTTCGTGGTGATGTAACTTTCAATACCGGCGATCTGGACGATAAAATTCTGTTTAAAGCTGACGGATTACCAACCTATCACCTTGCTAACGTAGTTGATGATTACCTCATGCAAATCTCACACGTAATCCGTGGTGAAGAATGGTTACCGTCTCTCCCGCTTCATGCATTGCTTTACAGGGCTTTTGGCTGGGAGGATAAACGTCCGGAATTTGCTCATTTACCATTGATACTGAAACCGGTTGGACAAGGGAAACTTAGTAAACGTGACGGTGATAAAATGGGATTTCCGGTTTTTCCTCTTCAGTGGGCTGATCCGGAAAGCGGTGAAATTTCATCAGGATACCGCGAAGATGGCTATCTTCCGGAAGCATTTATTAATATGCTTGCCTTGCTGGGATGGAACCCGGGAACGGATCAGGAAATATTCTCGCTGGAAGAACTGAGCCAGATTTTTACGCTGGAGCGGGTGGGCAAATCAGGTTCAAAGTTTGACCCAGAAAAAACAAAATGGTTTAACCACCAGTATCTTGTGAATCTGGATAATCATAGCATTGCAGATCTTTACATGCCACTGCTTAAAGAAAAAGGAATTTCAGTTGATCAGGACAAACTTGCATTTATTTGCGGACTGGTTAAAGAAAGAGCAACCTTTGTTAAGGATTTATGGGAACAGTCATCATTTTTCTTTGAAGCTCCCGAGAGCTACGATGAAAAAACTGTCCGTAAGCGCTGGAAAGAACAAACCCCGGAGTTAATGCAACAACTGATTTCGGTTCTTGAAAAAGTTGAAATATTTGATACTGAACATACTGAAGAAGCGGTTAAAAACTGGATTACCGAAAACGAACTGGGTATGGGTGCCATAATGAATGCATTCCGCTTAGCAATTGTTGGTGAAGGTAAAGGGCCGCATATGTTTGACATTATTGCAATCATAGGCAAAGAAGAAACCATTCGCCGTTTGAAGAAAGCTATAGAAGTACTACCATAAAAACGATCTTCGGGTACTTTCAGATTTAATGGTCAGGTCTCCCGGAATCAGTTTTCCGATATCGGCAACACGTAAATGAATGATTCCGGCTTCTCGCCTGGATCGGATAATAACCTGACATTTGCCATTGTATGTGGATTTTACTGGTCCCTGAAAACTTTCTGTGTTCTGCGGATTTCCATTACCAATTCCCACAATTTCTCCGGGTCCATCCACCTGAAAATTTAAAGGGATTCTGTAATTTGGATTCAGAGCACCTTTATCATCGTGAATTTCAACATCCACAAATACCAAATCCTGCCCGTCTGCCAACATTTCGCTTTTTGAAGGTTTTAATACAATAACAGAGGGAAATCCTGCGGTTTTCAGAGTCGATGTTACTTCAGTTTTTTGGTTATTAATCCCGGCAGCAACCAATGTTCCAGGTTCATACTTCACTAAAAAAGTAACCGTATTTTTCATCGCCGGGGTCACTTCTTTTCCTGCCACTTCCTTACCGTTACTAAACAGTTTTACTTCGCTGCAATTTGTATAAACCACAGCTTCGAAAAACAACGATTCATATCCGTTCCAGGTCCAGACAGGACTAACATCATCCCAGCCCCATGCTATTTTACTGCGTTCTCCAAACAATGGTTTGGGATTTCTTACAAACAAATGAACTTCCGGTCTGGAACTCCAAAGCGTTGAACGATACTCTGCCTGAGGTCTTTTATTACCTGTAATATCGAAATCCCCGCAATATGCAGTAGTCCATGGATATAATATTTCCGGCTCATTCTGTCTGCTGTATTGCCCTAACCCGACATCTCCTAAATAATCAAATGCCGACCAGACGAAATCACCAATGACATAAGGATATTTTAGAACACTTTCCCAATAATTCCATGCCTCATACGGATAAGATGATGAATTCCATATTACTCTGGCGGGTACACGTTTATGATCTGCTGCATAGCTTTCCATTTCATAATTATAACCGGCAACATCCATCGTGCTAAAAAAGTTGTCAGCCCTTTTCCATTCAACTTTTCCCTTGCTGATTCCCGCAGTCACAGGTCGGGTATTATCATATTTTTTTATCTGATCTGATAACATTTTTGCCATATCCTCTACACCCGGATCAAACCGCTCAGGCACATCATCGCCAATGCTCCACATAATAACAGAGGGATGATTTCTGTCACGTAAAATAACCGATGTCAGATCGTCTTTCCAGTTATCATCAAAATACATATGATAATCCTGCGGCAACCTTGCCACACGCCATACGTCAAAGGTTTCCTCAACCACCATCATTCCCAGTTGATCGCAGGCATCCAGCAATCCTGACGAAGGTGGCGCATGAACAATCCTTACTGCATTATAACCTGCATCTTTCAACAATCTTACTTTTCTGTATTCTGCAGCATCAAATGATTTTGATCCAAGCGCGCCATTATCAGGCTGCAAGTTTCCACCTTTTAATACAATTGATTCACCGTTAATTCTCAATCCTTTATCCGGAGAAATATCTATGGTTCTCAATCCAAATGTAATGATATGCCCATCCATTGGTTTCAAACCTGAAAATAACGAAGAACGTAAGGTATACAAATTGGGGTGATCCGGACTCCAGAGTTTTGCATGGTCAATGTTCATCTTCATATTAAATTCATGAGGTCCACCAGCAAATACATTGATCATTTTTTCCTGAACGTGTACCTCCTCCCCATTTGCATCCTCTATCTGAACCAGCCATCGAAGCAAAATGGTATCTGAGGTAATATTCTTTACCCCGGCAACAAAATTTATGGCAGAAGATGCCGTGTCAACTTTCGGATAATCAATCCTGCAATACCGGTCATCGTGAAAGACCCTTTCACTCTTAATCAGCCATAAATGTCTGTATATACCGGAGCCGGAATACCAGCGACTGTTTTTACCGGTATTACTTACTTTAACGGCCAGCACGTTATCTTCTCCCGGTCTGATATATTCTGTTACATCGTATTCAAATGGCGTATAACCGTTGTTATGAATACCCATTTTGTGACCATTTATCCAGACCTCGGCATCTTTATAAACGCCATCGAATTTTAACCGGAATGCCCTGTTTATATCATTTTCGCTGACCCGAAATATTTTACGGTACCAGCCAGTGCCTCCAATCGTGTATCCGGTCTCAGGACCACCCTCGCTGTAAGAATCATAGGGACCACTGATTTTACGAATCGGTTTATCTTTATATATTCCCCCTTCACCAGTTTCCCGGAAGATACGTAAAGCCAATACATTTCTGCCGTTATAATTAATTGCAGACGGAGGAATCATATAAACCCTTTCTTCATTCTTTGCAGAAATAAATGCTGGTGGCATTTGTCCGCTTGAGCCAACCAGTTTACCATTGAAATAGAGTTCATCGGCATCACCTATTTTACCCAGTTGAACCGAAATATTTTTACCACGATCTTCTTCACCCAAAGATATTGAACGGCGGTACCATCCCCAGTGTGGATCAGCTTCCGGCAAAGGGTATGTCATCCAGTCAGCGGGAACCTGTACTAAATCCCAGTTTCCTTCAAAAACGCCATACTCTTTATACTCCATGTTATCGCCACGAATAAACTTCCAACGACCTGTAGATAAATTAATCACCTTATCATTTTCATCCGCAACAACAGGTAAATCTTCTATACTCCAGTCGTGCGGAAGGTTAACATCCCGCCATTTTTTATCGTTAAAATCAGATTGAGCAGCTCCGGCAATGGAACCTTTGGTGAATTTCCAGTCAAAATCGAACAACACCGTCTCACGCCCTGAAAACACCTGGGCGCGAAGCACGGACACAATCCATGCTGAAAACACGATTATTGTTACAATTCGTCTGATCATGGTCACTCAAACAGAGTCACCAATTTAGACAAATTGCATCAATTAAAACAATTAAGAAAGGCCTTACTTAAGAAAAGTTGGGAAATTACCCATGCTGACAAAATGTTAATATCAGGCAATCTTAGTCTTATAACCAGCTGATATTTTGCCCTTTGAGATGGCAATTAACTTATTTTTAATCAGTCTGCGTCTTAACGGAGATATTAAGTCCACAAATAACCGGCCGTCAATATGATCATATTCATGCTGAATTACGCGTGCAATCCAACCTTCGTATACTTCATCATGTGCTTCAAAATTCTCATCAAGGTATTTTATTCTTACCCTGTTTTTTCTTAATACACGTTCTCTTATATTCGGAATACTAAGACACCCTTCTTCCTCAAATTCATCATCTCCGGTTTTTTCCACAATTTGAGCGTTAATAAATGCTTTTTTAAACGTTGCAAATTCCGGATTTTCATTTCCCATGATGGAAAGATCAATGACAAACAAACGAATCGACAAACCCACCTGAGGAGCGGCCAAACCTATACCGTCAGCATTATGCATGGTTTGAAACATGTTTTCTATCAATTCATTCAAATGAGGATAGTCAGGTGTAATATCTTCACCAACTTTCCTTAATACAGGGTGTCCGTATACGACTACAGGAAGTATCATTTCATTTACCTTTTTGAATCCAACCAGGATTGTAATATAATTTGTGCACTGATTTCGTCCACCAGTGCTTTATTTTGTCTCTGTTTCTTTTTAAGTCCTCCCATCAACATGGCTTTTTGAGCCAAAACCGAAGTAAAGCGCTCATCCACCAGATCAACAGGAATTGTTTTAAACCGTTTTTTTAAACCATTAACAAATGGCTCCACATACTGCATTGATTCAGCCGGTGTATTATCCAGATTCATTGGCCATCCCACAACAAATGCTTCTATCTCCTCTTTTTCGGCATAAGATTTTAGAAATATATAAATCTGATCACTACTGACTGTTGTTAGTCCCTGGGCAAATAGTTTAAGCGGATCTGTCACTGCAAGACCTACCCTTTTTTTACCGTAATCAATTGCTACTATTCTGCCCATAAAATTTCTTGCAAATATAACCGAATATAATCGTTAATCAACTAACATCTTATGAGCTACCTCATTTGCAATATCCACTCCTTTTAACGCTTCTACTATTTTCAAAGCGAATTTTATTGCCACGCCAGGTCCTCTTCCGGTAACTACCTTACCTGAAATCAAAGCAGGTTCAATAACTTTAACAGCTCCATTGAGGTGATCCTCAAATCCGGGATAACAGGTTGCTTTTTCGCCTTCAAAAATTCCCAAATCTCCAAGTACATAAGGCGCAGCGCATACTGCACCTATCCATTTGCCTTCTTTTTTATACTGCAAAAGCTTTGATTCCAATCCTTTGTGTGCTCTTAAATTATGTGCACCGGGCAGTCCTCCCGGCAATACAAGCATATCTCCTTCAGAATAATCCGCATTTTCAAATAATACATCCGTCATGACAGGTATACTGTGATTTCCGGTAACAAGTTTATTGCCTGTAACCGATATCATTTTAACCGGTATTCCTGCTCTCCGAAGTACATCTACAATAGACACTGCCTCAATTTCCTCGAACCCTTCTGCGAAATGTACATATACCATAGTTTCGTGTTTTATTCAAAAGTTAAAACGTCGCCCGTTCTAACCTGGTTCATACCAAAAGTGTTAAAAAACATTGCCAAAGCGGGCAAATCAGTGCAATGCGACGGATAAACTTCTTTAATATCCAACTGCTTTATCTCTCTTATTGTCTGACGTGTAACTTCATCTGCCTTTTTAAGATGGAATCCTCCCATCACAGCCCTGACTTTTTCAATACCTGTAACCTTTTGGGCATGATTAATCGTATTAACTATTCCGGCATGAGCACATCCAGAAATAACGATCAGTCCGCCTTTTGTTCTTACTGCTACCCCGGTATCGTCAGGAATGTAATCTTCAGTTCCGGCATCATCAATAAAAGCTGTTGATTTAGATTCAAATTTATTCAGCCTGGGAATTTCACCAAGGAACCATATATTCCTGCCTAGCTGAAACGGTTTATCGGTAATATGCAGATCAAACCGCTCCTCAAAATCCGCCCTGTTAAAATCCAGACCAACATAATCTTCATTCCTTTCTTTATGATATCTTTTTTTAAACACCGCAGGATGCGCATAAAGTGGCAGACTTGGCAAGTATTTAAAACCATTGCCATGATCCCAGTGGCCATGGCTCAATACAACAGCATCAATATCGTACAAATCAATTCCAAGTTTATCAGCATTTTTCTTAAACACGTCACCCGGACCGGCATCCAGTAGTATTTTTCTGTCATCGGTTTGAATGTGAAAAGACAATCCATGTTCAGAAAGCATACCTCTTCCCGGGGTATTGTCATTTAATACAGTAATTGTAACCATGATTATCGTTTAAAAAGTGGCAAAGTAAAGAAGAACGTCGTTCCTTTATTTTCAACCGTTTCAAACCAGATATCGCCACCGGAGTTAATCACAATATTTTTTGTGATCGCCAGGCCAAGTCCCATTCCACTGGACTTTGTTGTAAAATTCGGTTCAAACAGTTTACTCCTGGAGTCTTCAGGAATACCTTTTCCGTTATCTGTTATCTGAACACGGGCAAAGCCGTTTTCTTCAGTAACAGTCACAGTTATAATCCCTTTTCGGTCCTGAGGTACAGATTGAATAGCATTCTTAATCAGATTATTAAAGACCTGTTTTAATTGCTCCCTGTCAGCATAAACAAGAATACTTTGACTGCTGTTTTTAAGTGATACTTTAACGTTGGGTGTATCCACGAAAAGATCCACTGCCACACCGGCCCGCTCAATAATATCAACTACTTCCGGTTTTGATTCCGGCATTTTAGAGAACGAAGAAAACTCTGAAGCAATCCGGCTCAGATTATCAATTTGTTCAACCAGTGTTTTGGTTGTTTTTTTGAAAAATTCATTAAACCGTTCATCGCCCTCTGTTCTTGCTCTTTGCAAATGCTGGATACTCAACTTCATTGGCGTTAACGGATTTTTAATCTCATGAGCAATCTGTCTTGCCATCTGCCTCCAGGCCATTGAACGTTCTGAAGTGGCTAACTGTTCAGCACTTTTCTCAAGTTCGTCCACAAGTCGGTTATAATCTTCAACCAGTTGGGCCACTTCGTCTCTGCCATGATAATCTATTTTTTCATTTGCTCCACGCAAACGGAATCCTGCAAGTTTTTCACGGATTAAAAGCAGCGGTCTGGTTATTTCCCGGGTCAACAATACTGTAAGAAATACCGCAATAATGACGAATATAAGATAGATATTCAACAGAACCACAATAAAATCACTCACATCATTTGACAGTTCATCAGAACTTACAAAATACGGCAGGTTAACATAACCCAGAAAGTTATTCTCCCAGTTACTAATGGGCTGATAAGCTGATAAATAATTGAGACCAACCAATGATTCATTGGTCAGCACAAAAGGTTGTTTATCATATTTAAGCTTATAGTAAGATGCAGGATCTATTCTCCGGCTTATTATTTCGCGTTGAAATACTTCAGGCCGGGAGGTAGCAGCCAGTCTTCCATCTGTATCGTATACATTAATGTCTATATACAAGGTATTGGAAAGATTCTGCAACAAAGATGTAAACTCACGTAAATCGATATCATTAAGAGAGCTGACCTGCCCCAGATAGCTATCCAGTGCCACGAGAACACTTTTATTTTTTTCCTGCAACACTTCAAGCTGCTTGTTTTTATATTGCCGTACGTTAAAATATATGGATGTAGCACCTATAAGCATAAAACTCAGAAGCAAAATCAGAATTACATTTTGCCTGATCCTGTATGCGAGTGTCCGGTTGTTTTTGGATCTTTGATTAAATAAACCTGTAAGGAAAATTGCGATATACGTTAAAATGAAAAGGTACAAAAACAGATAAACAAGGAATAATAACGTATCGAATGTTGAGCGTTCTGGCTTAGAAAGCACGAATAACTCATTGTTGCTTGTTTTATAGAACCGGTGAACATATCCGTTAAATACCTGAAGAGTCGTATCATTTTTTACCCAGTCACTTAAGGTATTATACTGGTAATTTCCGGCATAATTCACTAATTTACCGTCAACATACCGTGCAAAACTATAGTCATCATACAGGTTACTGAGATCAATATTATTGTCCGATAAAAGCTCAGGATAACCTATGCCTTTTGAAGTACTACGGGTTTCAAGATCGATAAATAAAGACACCTCATTATCCTGTCCCTGATTATATTTGATCCAGACAAAATAATTAACGCGACCGTTATAATTATCAAGATAGTATACATCAGATTCATTAATTTGCTCACCTATTTCATTAATCATCCCTGAAAAATAGCTGTAACAATCATTATTATCGCCATCCTCTCCCACATACAAATCTGTTCCGGGCCAGCATAATACCACCTGAATATCATATTTACGCCAAAACTCGTTCAGGTAAAACTTACGAAGGTACTCCTGAAGCTGGTCTACTTTTATATCTTCTCCTGAGACCATCTGCTTTATATAGTAATCATTGAAGATTCCTTCCGTTTTATTTATAAGGTTAATTTCAGTTATTGGATCGCGCTCTTTAAGAACACTGAAAGCAAGGTTACCAAGTAAGGTATCTTCCTTAGACCTGTCTGTTTCATCCTGCGTTTGCCAAAACATAATCCACCCCAGAATACTGAACAATAGAATAATGACAAAACGGTTCATAAAATTATAACCACCGGAAGTCCTGCTCCTGATAATATATGAAGCACCAGCAATTGCAATTGCCATCAAAGCTGGTAACGTAAGATTTATATCCCTGATAAAAGTAAACAACACCGTTGATGTGGCAAGAATTGCCAAAGATGAAAAAATGTATACTCTTGCATCTTTAACACAACTGATATATTTAGCAAATGCATCAACAATTAAGAACCATCCACCGAACATCAAAATAAAGATGAGATAAGCTAGTAAAGAATACATATCTACATCCTTAAGTAACTGCAATTGAAAATTGATAACTGAGTGCTCGATTACATTCACATACAATCGAATAATCTCCACAAAAATAACTCCCATCAGAATGGAGAATATCACGTTTTTGACATGAGTCAACTTTCCAAATGCAAACCTTTCCTTAAAAAGCAACGCTGACAGGATCCAGAGCATCCCAAAAACCAGTATCAATCCCAGGTTTTTAAATAACCCCGGCATTGCAAAAACAGAAGGTGAAAATAATTCTGTATAATTCAGCAAAACAGGATATTCCAAACCTCCGATAAATGCCACTATCAAAAAGATAATTCCGAAAGATAGCAGAATAAGAAGGTTTCTCTTTAACTTATTTCTTATTCTGGCAATATGTAACAGGAATGCGCCCCAAATAAAGAGCAGAAACAAAAGAAATGAAAAGAGCCCCACTATTTTGAAAATATTGGCTCTGGTATTAACCGGACCAATATCCAGATAACATAAAATCTGGTTATCAATTCCACGGATACTCGAAGTTTTTCCAAGATTGGTCAAATATATGACCGAATGCTCCGGAATTTCCAGTTCAGGCTGAAAATAACTCTTTATAAATCTATTTTCAATACGGTAAATAAATTCAATGGGATAAAACCCATACAGTGTTTTAGTGCCCACATTTACACTATCCCACACACAATATGAATTGGGAAATTCGACAACCGTATTAGCCAGGTGACCAATCTCAGTTGTATCGATGATTATCTTGTTGGAATTCCAGAATGACATTGCTCCGTCCTGAAAACCAAACAAATAGAATTCTTTTTCCGACTGATGAAGTAATGTATTAAAGTGGTCAATATAAAATGAATCAGAAGCCAGATCCAACCTATAAGAATTCAGCAAATTTTTGAGTTCAGCCTGTTTACTCTGAATGCGAGATTCTATTTTATTTTTTACTTCAGATTTCTTAGGTGGAGACAAATAAATATTTTCAGACAGGAGTCCGGTTATGATAAAAACCGTACTCAGAACCAATAAGGTAATAAAATATTTATTTTGTTTCTCTTTATTCATGATGATAGGGTTCACCTTTTATAATGGAAAATGCCCTGTAAAGCTGTTCTGCAAACAAAACGCGTACCAACTGATGTGAGAATGTCATTTTTGAGAGGGACAATTTATAATTACAACGTTCTTTTACGTCCTCGCTAAAGCCGTAAGGCCCTCCAATAACGAATACCAGCTGTTTAATTCCGCTGTTCATTCGCTTTTGAATATACTCCGCAAAATCAACAGATCGGAGTTCTTTCCCGTTTTCATCCAGTAAAACGAGAAAATCACCCGCCTGCAAATTTTCCAAAATCAGTTTCCCCTCCTGCTCTTTCTGAACTTCTTCCGATCTTTTTTTTGATTTCTTCAGATCAGGAATTGCCAGAATATCAAAATTTATATACCGTTTTATCCGTTTAGTATAAAGCTCTGTACCAACTTTAACATGTTCTGAATCGGTTTTTCCTACAGTTATCAGTTTAATGTTCATCAGTTCCTTTTTATGCAGGCCTTTACAAAGTTAACATTTATCCCAAATTTGTCATTGGATAATGATAAATTTGCCTTTATAGGTGAAGAAAGCATTGGAAAACAAAGCTTTGTCAGGATCAACCCTGACATTGAAAATACAAGAAGATCTTAATCAACAAAAATGTGTAAATTATTTCATTTTCAATCGTCAGCACGGAGTGCAAAAATGGCTAATGACATTTTTGGGTTTACCCAACAACCTGCTAAAAATGCCAAATAATTTTTATTATTGCGTATTGGTATTAAATTTGCATAAGGCAAAAGAAAATTGATGAAACAAATACTTATCATACTTACCTTGGTTTTATCCGCTACATTGCTAAAAGCTCAAACCGTGGATAATCTAACCTCTGCCATTAAAATGGGAAGTGCTGGTCAACTATCACAACTCTTTAATTCTTCTGTCGAGATTGTTATTAATGATGATGATAAAATGTACACTAAACCCCAGGCTCAAATGGTAATGAGCGAATTTTTCAAAAAGAATCCACCGGTCGATTTCAATATTGCCTACGACAGTACACGGGAAGATGCACGATATTTAATCGGAAATCTTACAACAAAGAATAATAAAACATACCGTATTACTTTTTTACTTCGTGGTAAAGGCAGTACAACGTTAATCCATCAGATCAGAATTAAATAAATAATATTCCCTACACATGATTTCAAACGCATACATTGATGCACTCATTGAGCTGGCATTTAAAGAAGACATTGGCGATGGCGACCATTCCACTCTTTCATGTATTCCGGCAGATGCCATAGGAAAATCACGTTTAATAATTAAGGAAGACGGCGTATTAGCAGGTGTTGAAGTAGCTAAACTGGTTTTTCACCGGTTTGATCCGGAATTAAAAATCAATGTTTTTATACAGGACGGATCGCGCGTAAAAGTTGGTGATATTGCTTTCGAAGTAGAAGGAAAAACACAAAGCCTGTTGCAAACCGAGCGTCTGATGCTAAACATTATGCAGCGCATGAGCGGTATTGCAACGCGCACTGCTGTTTACGTGGATAAGCTTAAAGGATTACACACAAAAGTACTTGATACCCGAAAAACAACGCCTGGCATGAGAATTCTGGAAAAGATGGCGGTAAAAATTGGTGGTGGTGAAAATCACAGAATGGGGCTTTTTGATATGGTGATGCTGAAAGACAACCACGTGGACTTTGCCGGAGGTATCGAAAAAGCAATTAAAACCACTCAAAAATATCTGAAGGATCATAACAAAGATCTGAAAATTGAAGTGGAAGTACGTAATTTCGATGAACTGAATCAGGTTCTGGAAGTGGGCGGAATCCACCGGATTATGCTGGATAATTTCAATACCGGGGATACAAAAAAAGCAGTGAACATTATCAACAACAGGTATGAAACAGAATCATCCGGCGGAATTACTCTTGAAACATTACGGGATTATGCTGAATGTGGTGTGGACTATATTTCGGTTGGTGCGCTGACTCATTCCGTAAAAAGTCTGGATATGAGTTTAAAAGCAATTTAAAAAATAAAACTTCATAAACGAAAAAGAAGCCATCTTTAATAGAAAGCCTCTTCTTAAATAATTTCCATTTTGGAATTTTCATGTTTCTTAATCATTATTTACCATTTAGTTTTTGACAAATAGTGATACTTTTATCGACTATATTCAAAACTAAAAGGATAATTGTGATTACAAAAATCACTACTTCCATATAAAAATTTTAAAATTATTCCAAAGCTATTGAAAAAAATTAAATATAGAATAACTTACCTTTAATCTCGCCATTAAATATTCATTATTAATTTTTAATCACTGTTATCCGGCTAAAAAATCAATATTACTTAAAGATTCTTCGCTTCATTTTATTACGCTCAGAATGACAGTCTCTTAGGTTCATATGGGGCTGGAGGAAGGGTTGGTTTTCGAATCTGTAGCAAACCAACCCTTCCTCCAGCCCAAGAGCCAGCAACTGCCTGTCGTTCCGAGTGAAGCGAGGAATCTCTGAAGCTTTAACCGGACAACAGAAATTTTTAATTATGCATTATTCCACCGGTTCCAATATTCCGGCAAAACCACCGCCTTTGGCCATTTTAACGTGAAGATTGGTTCCTTTCACAACCTTAGATTCTGACAGTTTATAATCTTCGGCCATACGGTTTGCGTTCACCCCATCACTAACCATGGTCAGTTTATATGTTTTACCGTCCGGCAAAAAATCAAGTGACAGCTCAAATTCGCGTTCAGTCCAGTCTGTCATGCCACCAATATACCATTTGTCTCCATGTCTTCTGACCAGTACCACATAGTCACCAACATTAGCTTCAAGTACTTTTATGTCGTCCCAGGTCGTAGGAAATTCAGCAATGAACCCGGTATATTCAGAATCTCTTAAATAATTGGACGGACAATCAGCCAGCATCTGCAATGGCGCTTCATAAATCACATACATGGCAGCCTGATGGCAGCGTGTACCCTGACTCATTGGACGTTCAAATGATATACTGAAATTAATTTCCTGGGCATTTCGCATGGCACCAGGGGTGTAATCCATTGGACCGGCGAGCATACGTGTAAACGGAAGTGTTACATCATGTTCGGGTGTTATGAGATCACTCCACTTATCGTTTTCAAGACCTTTTACTCCTTCATAGTTTACAACATTGGGATACAAAGCCTCAATACCCGACGGTTTAAATGCACCGTGAAAATCTACCAGCAAATGACGTTTTGCCGCTTCACGCGCAACATTTTCATAATATTCAACCATGAGTTGATCGGCACGTTGCATAAAATCGACCTTGATTCCTGCCACGCCCATCTTCTCATACAGATCAAGTGCCTCAGTTAGATGCTCTTCAAGCGGCTTCCATAAAACCCAAAGTATTATGTCCACATTTTTTTGTTTGCCATACGAAATCAACTCATCCAGATCAATATCATCTGTTGATTTCAAAATATCAGTTGTGGTTTTTGACCAACCTTCGTCCAGTATAATATATTCCAGCCCATACTTCGAAGCAAAATCAATATAATATTTGTAGGTTTCTGTATTGATCCCCGATTTAAAATCAACGCCGTAAATATTATTGGCATTCCACCAGTCCCAGGCCACTTTACCCGGTTTAATCCAGTCTGTCGGAATCTTTGCCCCACTATTAAGACACACAGGTAAATCGTTTTCCAGAAGGGCTTTATCGTTATCTGCAATCATAAACACGCGCCATGGCAGATCCTTTCCAGGCTTAACTTTAGCAATATAATCTGCCTCTTTCGTAATAACTACATTACGGTCTCCTCCACGTTCTGCAGGTTCAATTCCCAAGGGATATTGTGGATAAAGAGACGATAGTCCCATGCTGCCATTTCCCTTCAGAAACAATTGCGGGTAGCCCGTAACATCTGCCTCTGTTATTCCAATACGAATGCCGTTTACAGTTGCCAGCATGGGCAGGGAACAAAACATATCACGTTTTATATCATCAATTTTTAAATCAAGATATTGTCTTTCATAATGCGAAATTAACTGATCCTCTTTAGGAAAGAGCAACGACGAACCTGGTTCAAAACCAAATTGTACAACTTCATTTTCTATCGCTGATTCTTTTCTGAAATCAGTTAATATGCGGTATGCCACACCACTGTTATATACCCTGAATACCAGCGTTAATCCGTTTTTCAACACCAATCTATCCTGATTGTACTGAACGGTATGATCCGCATATTTTAACGGAACTGAAGGTTTTACATTTTGAATAACCAATCCTGTGTAAGATTTTCGAATCTTTTGTTTTTTCATTAAATCCTTCCCATTCGTAACCAGCCCAATCACTCCATTTTCAATAACTGGCTGACCATTGAATGAAACGCTCCATGTCACCTGATCCGAAACATCATATGTGAGTGTAATTTTTTGGTCAGGCGACTTAATCTGATTTTCAGAGAATACCGAAAACGATACAATCGTCATTACGGTAAATAGTAAAAGCTTTTTCATATAAGTATTATTAATCGGTTATAGTTTCCATAAATGCGTTCCATAAGTTATCATTTTTGGGTGGATCCGCCGTTATCGTGATTTCCTTTTTCTGAACAGGGTGAATAAACTGTACCTGTCTGGCATGCAACGAAATTCCTCCATCAGGGTTAGAACGTGCAAATCCGTATTTAAGGTCCCCTTTTATAGGAGATCCTATTTTAGCCAGCTGACTTCTTATCTGATGATGCCGGCCCGTTTCCAGCTTTACTTCCAGCAAACTATAGTTTGTAAGTATAGACAATGTACGGTAACTCAGGATAGCTTTTTTAGCATCCTTACGCTCACTTTCATAAGCATACGATTTATTCTGTTTTTGGATCCTAACCAGCCAGTGAACCAGTTTGTCCTCCGGCTTTTCTGGCTGTTGTTTCACCACAGCCCAGTAAATTTTGTCAACCTCCCTATCCTGAAAAATCTTATTCATTCTGGCCAGTGCTTTTGAAGTTCTGGCATAAATCACCACACCACTTACAGGCCTGTCCAGTCTGTGCACCACACCAAGAAAAACATCTCCGGGTTTATTATACTTAACCTTGATATACCTTTTTATTTTGTCTGCTAAAGTCTCGTCGCCTGTTTTGTCTCCCTGAACAAGATCTGAAGTGCTTTTATTTATTGCAATCAGGTGATTATCCTCGTATAAAATATTTATATCCTCCATCCGGTAAACCTGAATTAATAGGACTCTTTTTTATTTGGGAAGTCAACAGATTTTACATCCTGCACATAATTTTCAACGGCACCTTTAATTTCGGCAAATAAGTTATGATAGCGTCGTAAAAAACGGGGTGAAAATTCCTGATTTATGCCCAACATGTCATGCAACACAAGTACCTGTCCATCCACCCCCGGACCAGCTCCAATGCCAATTATCGGAATGGTCAGCTCTTTTGCAACTTTCTCGGCCAAAGCTGCAGGTACTTTTTCAAGTACTATGGCAAAGCATCCTGCTTCTTCAAGCAGTTTCGCATCCTCCACCAATTTATTGGCTTCAGCCTCCTCTTTTGCCCTAACGGAATACGTTCCGAATTTATGGATTGATTGCGGTGTCAGGCCCAAATGCCCCATAATTGGTATTCCTGCAGACAATATTCTGTTGACAGATTCAAGTACTTCACTTCCACCCTCCAGTTTTACAGCATCCGCATGTGTTTCTTTCATAATACGAATTGCACTGCTTAAGGCTTCCTTGGAGTTCCCCTGGTATGATCCAAACGGTAAATCCACCACAACAAGCGCTGTGTTCACAGCTTTTACTACCGAACTTCCGTGGTAAATCATCTGATCCAGTGTAATTGGCAGAGTGGTCTCATTTCCTGCCATAACATTTGATGCCGAATCACCGACAAGAATAACATCTATTCCTGCATGATCCACAATTCTGGCCATAGAATAATCGTAGGCTGTTAACATTGATATTTTTTCACCACGCAGTTTCATTTCAGAAAGGCGGTGTGTTGTTACTCTTTTTCTGTCTCCTGTAATTGCTGACATAATACATCTGTTTGCGGGAAAGCAAGTCCCTGATTCGATCAACAAAGGTAAAAAAAGTCTTTATATGGATTATTCAATTTATTTTTATATCCATAAAAAAAGGGAGGCCTAAGCACATCCCTAAAGACAAAATTTCTTAAATCAATTTTTAAATCACGTATTTCATTTTTTAATAAAACGCTTAACAACAGCGTTCTTCCCATCAGATAGCTTACAAAAATAGATTCCGGGATTTAATGTTGATACATCTACAGTCTTGTTTCCAGCTTTATCCCTTTTAAGCTCCTCCCCGTTTAATGAATAAATAATGATTTCACGGATTGGTTGTCCGTTACTTATTTTTAATTCGCGGTGTACTGGATTTGGATACAATGTTACGGTTTCAAAGTTGATAGATTCAACAGCCAGATTTGTTTCGGTACGCCATATTTTAGGAGAATTATAGTTCCCAATTATGGCATTGCTTGTGAAAACAACCGTATCCATGATTTCAACTGTCTGATTCATCTTTTTAAAATAAACTTTAAAATTCACTTTTTCATTTTGCGTATTACTGTAAACCATCAGGAAAACCTCATGTTTGTTTACTTCAGGAATATAAACCGACTGATTAACTCCCCGGCATTCGCCTTCAACAAATGCAGCAATTGTAACAGAATCATTTACGACAGCCCAATCATATCGTGCCATACAGGTTATGGTCATTGTATTCTGAAAATTTGCCGGATTAACCGTCCATTCATCCTGAGCATTTATATTCAAATGACATAAGCAGAGAAACAATAAGCTTAATGTAAAGAGTTTTTTCATGATATATATTTTTTATTCCGGACAGGAATATTCTGCCCGGAAATTTCATTTTATAATTTAATAAGTTTTATAACTGTCTCTTCCGATCCGGCCTGAACCTTAACCATATAGCTTCCTGGTGCAACATTATCAGAACTGTCATCTGTTCCATTCCAGGTCACCCTGTTACTATCAACCTGAATTACTTTTACAGTTCTACCTGCCATATCCTGTATTATTATTCGTTCTGCCTTTGATGGATCAACATAGATATCAACGACTGAAGCAAACGGGTTGGGATAAACATAGATACCCGAATTTCCAAACCCTGCCCTGGCATCTTCTGTAAACAATTGCACAGGACTTTTTACAGTGCCCAGAATCTGATTTATACCCAGATGAATTTCACCGGGACCAAACAGCTCTATTGATTGCTGCCCATTAGAAAGTTCAAAACGCAATTCCGAATCATCCCCGTTTTCTCCACCAACAGAAAGAAAATAGACCGGTACTCCGTTTACAATTTCCGGTTCAACAATGCCCCTGAAATTATCACCAGTATAAACCATAAGATTATAGTCCCTGCTGTCCATTCCGACAACTTCGGCCACAATATTCATTGAATTACTGTACTCTGCGGGTATAATGCTAAGATTGCTATTTACGTTCATCACAGCACCTTTTGTGTAAAGCGACTGCTCAGGATATAAGAATGATACATTCTCAGATGCACCGGAATAGTACATGTATCCTTTGTTTGGTTCGAGATATTCAAGACTTCCTATCCATCCCATAACCGGATCGTACATTGCAAAACGTGTTCTGCCTTTTATCAGGTCATCAGTTTGTGGCGTGTAATAAGCCAACGCATCATTAACCGGCATCATCGTCTGAGGCACGTAACCTATCCAGCTCCAGCCGGGCTGCAGAACAATCGGATAATCCGAAGTTTTGGCCGGAATACCGTAATATATCAGATTGTCGCTGTAGCTGTTCTTCATCATGTAAAGCTTGCCAATTTCGAGACCACCTGCTGCTGACAAAGAGCCATTCCAACCCAGACCGGTCACATAATTATCGAAAGCTGTCGATCCTTTTATAATATCTCCGGTGGTCGATTTTACATCTTTCATCAGACCATCAACGGAACTTAATGTATCGGTTTCAAGATTGAAAGAGAGCCAGTTCCATCCGGCATCAATTGTGATATCAGCTTCAACATCATCGTTTGCGACAATTTCGATCGGAGTAGACGGCCTACCCATAATATCATCCGCCTGGAATATCAGTTCAGGTGTAACATTTCCATGAGTTCGGCCTGTACTGGCATCCCATACTTTAAATATTACTGTCTCACCTTCTTTATTGGCATAAATCTGGATAGGCACAAGATAGATGTTATAATCGCTGTAATATTTCAAATTACATACGCCTCGACATTCGTCTCCAACAAAAGCGCCAATCCTGTCATCAATATCTGTGGAAACCTGACCATTAATGATCAGCTTACCAAAAACAGACATGGAATATTCAAATTCCTGATCCTCTATGCTCCATTGCACATCTTCACCTCTTACTTTCACGTTGACAATCAACTTCTCATCAAAACCATCAGTAGATGTGAGATAAACCGCTGTTTGATAGTCTCCAATATTTAATGCGCCGGATATTGTAAATTCAATATGCTTTTCACTTTCCGGATCGATGCTGCCTGACGACTCATTTACGGTTAACCAGTCCGGAAGATTTGTGATCAAAAAGCTTTCAACAGCACCACCCTTGTTATAAATTAAGACGTCGAAGGTTCCTGTTTCACCAACCATCTTTTCAGCTTCAACTTCAGATGACGACCATAAAAGATTATTCTGATGAACATAAGCACTCCATTTCGCAGGTGATGCAATAGAGTTTCCATGAAGGTCCTCAACACCAACGACAGAAATATCCAGAATACACTTTTCAATGCGCTCAGGCTCAACATCAGGTGTGAGTATAATCTTATCTCCGTTGGCTGTAAAGATTACGGGCACTTCCTCTGCCGGTTTAACATCCTTAATATTTGGTGCATCATCAGAGAATGTTACCGATCCTGTAAAAATAGCCTCAGCACTGATCTTTGATGCATCAGTTTTTGAATCATGCTGTACAAGCTGATCAAAGTTATCCTTTTCATACCGTTCAAACGGGTAATATGCAATCAGCCCTGTTTCACTGCCAGTCAGCCTGTTATTGCTGTTCAACGACAATTCATTTTCCTTAATTTCTGCATTCCAGATGCGTATCTCATCCACCAAACCATTGAAATAATGCATCACCTCACCATCAAATTCGGAAGCAGTACGCCGTTTCATTGCACCAATGAGTATTTCATAACCTGCAAATCCGTTGACCTGACTATTAGTTACGGTCCAAGTGATTTCACCATCAAGGTAAACTTTTGCTTCACCAATCCGTGAAACTGTCAATGCAAATTTATGCCATGTATTATCAAAAGTGTTGAATGAGGTTATTTCCATATTACCATTCATGGTTCCAAGCATGAGATGACCATTCGGTAATGCAGCAATTTCAAGACAATGTTCAGGTCTGGATTTTCCCTGTATACCACAACTGAACAATGCTGCAGTGTCAGACTGAATATCTGCCTTGAACCAGAATTCAATGGTATAATCCTCATCCTGGCTAACCGGAATCAGTGTCGCATCCAGTGAAATATAACTATCTGAACCGATATTTACCGCTTTTCCTTTGGGATCAACACTCCATTCTGCTCCATTTATTTCTGCATGCCTGTTTTCGGCAATATCCTCAGCAAGAGTTCCTGTTGCATCATCCATTGGCCAATATCCAATTAAGGAAGGATCAGTAAATGCAGGTGCATTATACATCTCGGAATATACCACAGAAAGATTTCTGGCTTCGCTGTATATTCTTACATCATGCATATTTCCGTTCAGGAATTTACCATTTGCCAATGACGTTCCAAAATTTAAGGGCCCGTTTCCTCCATATAAATAAGTATCCGGCATATCGTGAATTATAACTTCCTCATCATCCAGATAAATCTTAAACCTGTTTCCACCAAGATCGTATACAAACGCATAATGATGCCAGTTTTCTGTATCTGTACTAACAGAACCTGATGCAGATTCCGTTCCAAGATAAGCTGTCAGACTATTTCCACCTGATATTTCCAATCCAACAGATTGATCCGGAGAACCATATGAAAAGAAAGTTCCGTCCCCTGTTGTTTTTGCCCAGAATTCAAGCGTAAACGATTTATATGAGAGGTTTACACCGGCAGGAACGGTGGCATAGGACGCTGAACCATCAAACCCGAGACTTGCCTGATGATCGATTTCATAGCCATTCAGAACGCCCCTGACCACAAAGTTTTCTGAAGTCAGTAAACCTGTTTCTATCTCCTCACTAAATTGAACAGAGATATCTTCTCCGGCAGATAATATACCATCCGAAGGTTGCGGATGCCCAAATACATAAGGCCTGATGCCGTCCAGAATACCTGCTTTTACATCAGAATAATTCTTGTTACCATCATTACAATAGGTTACAGCTCTTAAATCGTATGCCCTGTCTCTGAGTTCAGACATATTCCACTGCAAACGTGCATTGCTGCTGCCACTTAGACTAAACGTATCTTCAACAGCATCATTATTGGCCAACAACGGATCATTTACCCACCAGTATAATGTTGTCCATGTAGATGAACTTTGTGGTTTATATTGGAAGCCGATGCTTTTCAACCGTTCATGTTGCAGGTTATATCCATTAATAAGAACCGGCAAGGTATCGTTCATATCAGCATTTACAATCCACTGATCCAAAGGTTCAGCCAGATTAACCGGTGAACATGAAGGAACAAAATGAGCTGACAATAAAACCGTATCTGCAATATCTTCCCAGAAATTGGTAGGATCAAACTGACATTGCGAATGAATTATCATTGCAAGATCATCGTATTCATCCACATCAGATTTTCCTTTATAAACTTCTACCGTTTTATAAATTGTTTTACCGGCAGGTAACAAAATTGCTTTACCTTCTGCCCCCATTGAAGTCCCATCCACATAAATTTTTGCTCCGTCAGGATTACTGGAAGGATCAGCAATTAAAATATACCATCCGTCATCGTTTGTCTCGGATGTATTGGCCAGCTCTAAGGTAAAGACTGCCGGTTCTGTTTCCGGCACACCTGAAACAAACAACTGCGGTGCAGAAATTGAAGGTTTCTCAATCTGCATGGTAGCTTCGTTCAGCACCTCTCCTGGTTTATAATATTTCGATAAAGTAACTCCTTCATACGGACAGGAACTTTGTCCTCCACGGGTTCTAAACACGGGCCCGTTACCCGACTGACATTCCCTGATATCTACTGTATAATAGTCGCCTGCATCTTCATCTGCCAAAACAAAACCAACGGTATTGTTTTGCGTGGTGGTTGTTTCACTGTCATGCGTGTAATCCAAATGCCAGGTTTGTTTTGTTTCGAGTCTGAACCCGAATTTATTGACAGAAAATCCCAGTTCGAGAGCCAATCCTGCATTCATTTCGTATTCAAAGGAGCTGGTTTCTGTTGAATCCACACTGTTTTCGATACTGGCTTCGTAGCTGGTACCCGCATCAAACGACACATTTTCAGGAATGCCTGTTTCTGATTTGAATTTTTTAGCCTTGACTTTTTGCTTTTCGTTAAGCCTAAGCTTGCTTTCCCACTGTGCTATCTGCTGATTATAAAACCTCACGGAATCGGAATCCCACATGGGATGGCCTTCTGCATCGTTATCAGGCATATACGTGTACGAAAGACCGTTATGCGGATCATCGGGCGTAGCGTCGCTGCCCCACACTTTTTCATCGTCGTTGTTCGACAGGTACCGGGGATCGTCCTGACTTAACACATGTGAAACGTAATTACCTGGATGAGAAGTAAAAAACAGGTTTCGCAACATTATTAAATTGGGAATCAAGGCATTTTCAATATGATTTTGGGTATATACAAACGTTGTCTTCACTTCCGGAGACATTCTTAATCCTTTTCGCTGTCCAATACAATAAATTGTACCATCAAAATCAACAGAATCCTTTAGTGTACCCTGATCCAGTGCATCACCGGGTTTAAGAACCTGCAAAAATGTAGCGAGGCCATAAATCATATTGGTACTGCGTCCGAAAAACACATCGCCCATGTCGCCCACATAATCCGGTGATTCACTGGTGCTAAACCCCTGATTATAGGTAACCGTGGTACTTTCGCTACTTCCGGCGCCCCAGTTTAATCCGGTTTGGACTGTTAAGCCCACAGAATTGTCTGATTCAAATTCATTCTGAACTGAGAAAAAGGGTGATCCGGCCTGGGTAGCTATTCTAACACCAAGCATGTGCACCAGACTGGTTTCCTGCTCCCAGCCATTAATCAGGTTGGTTGTGCTAACCTCTGTGGTGGTAAAACCTTCTTCAAAAAAGGCGTAGGAATTTGATCCTGGAGGGTCACGCAAAATAAAATCTACTTTGTCTGGTCCCTTTGTCACAAAATTATTCCCGGTAGGAACAGCGCCAAACACATAGCAGACCAAAGGCGCTTCGCTCCACTGGTATGCCACATTATCGACCATCAACTGAATATCCATACTATGCGTATACGGATCAGCAAGATTTGGCATTCCCGCACTGAAGCGGTAAATGGCATAACCTTCTTCATTTAATCCGATACTGTAATTATCACTGTTAACGGCACAGTCATTCATTATGTAAACTTCGCCATCCGTAACAGGAACCTTATCTACAACTTCCGGCTGATCACTGTTTTCATAGCTTTCAATGGCTACGATCAACAAACTGTACGGATTTCCCATGGTAAATGACGGATGTCCGAATTTATATTCCGGCATACCATCACTTGCTGTTGATGCTATTGTTAAAGGCGCATATTCACCAAGACCGTTATCATATAAAATAATGGAATCACCCAGTAACGATGAACCATTTCCATTGTAAACTTCCAGTTCCGGTGTATTTCTCCAAATCCAGTTTCGCTCCTGATTATAGGTTAAAACAGTATCCACTCCTGTCAGTGTTTCAGAACCATCGGTATTTGTCTCAAATAAAGAATCCACCACATATTTTTCGTTGAAAACACTTCTCAGATCAATGGTTGTTAAATCCTGATCACGATTAAACTTATAAGTTGTGTTACCTATTGATAAGGCATCTTTGGGTTTATAAACTTCCGGCAAAAGATCAATTTCAAAATTACCATCATTCGGACTTGTATAAAATGTGGTATCACGTTTGCCATTAGGTAAATTATACTGTTCGCCTAAGCTGGTCAATGTTATTTCAACTACTCCCAGGTTATTCTTTGCAGGATTGTTGACCGAACCGGATTGTTTAGCTGCTTCAACCGGCCCCCCAACTACTTTCCCAATCAGTTTAACCCTGGTTTTATCATAAAAATTAAGATTATCAATAGGTATATTAAAATAGTGCTTCAGTATATCTCCATTTGAATCTTTTCCCGGATAATAAGCAGATATAAATGTGTGTCCGTTTTTCTCAACCTCAATAAAGTGTTGCCCAATAGGAACATCCACCTGATACGTACCATCCTCTTTAGTTGCCACCGGCATATTGTCGGCTCCCTTAACATAATCGCCATCAACTTTTATGTACACATCTTTTACGGGGAAATTGGTTCCTTCGTAAACAATCTTTCCTTTAACTACAAACGATGAAATATCGGTAAAATCAATTTTATTATGAACCGGAGAATTATCCCCAATAAATAATTCGATATCGGCCGGATCAAACTCATGCACACCAAGCATCGGAATGATCCTGAATGTACCACCACTTCCGTCATACCGAATAGAGGAAATCTTGTAATTGCCATATTCATCAGTTATGCCTGATACGTGCAACAGCTCTTCCGGGGGAACCTGGGTGCTCCAGATAATGGTATCGGCTGCAAAATGATTTTTATGATAATTTCCTCTGATATTGGACACATCATAAGTGCTGTTTCCAAAACCTTCATCCATACGAAGATATGAAATCAGGTCTTTTTCTTCTCCTGTCAGAATACGTTTATAATCGCGGTAAATATCTTCTTCAGGCCTTTGAGTATTCCAAAACCTGACTTCATCCAGATAGCCTTTATAATTATTATCACCAATACCGATAACAAATGTTGTGTCACCAGCTTCAAATCCATTGATATTTACAGCGGTCCAACTTCTGAATCCTGCCTTTTTTGAAGCCTTATGTTTACCATTTACAAACAAGGATATTTCAGTTGGTGATACATTGATCGCCACATGCGTCCACTGTCCTGTCGGAATTGCGTCCGACCCTGAAAGAATGGACGTAAATATATTTTCATTAACCTTTTCTGCAATTTTAACCACCGGAATACCTTCCAGAAAATACAATTTAAATGCTCCTGCTGAAAGCAAGGTAAAGTTTAACCGTTCCGGTTTGATCCAGGCTTCAAAACCAAATGGCTTTGTTTGCAACGAATCAAGGTCGTTTAGTGTTTTAACAAAATATAAAGGCTCAGTACTTCCATCCTGATAAATACAATGCGACGGAGAAAAATAATTGCTTTCCACCCTTATTTCCACTCCCTGAACAGCATTACCTCCCGCGAATGATGTTTTACCGCTAACGATTCCTACATTGGTTCTGAATCCTTCGGTAAATTGTTCTTCGGAATATTCGTAACTGCTGTTACATTCGGCTCGCGCAATAATTTTGTATTGATAAAGCACGTTGGCATCCAAATCCTTATCAACATATTCTGTAGCATTTGGATTTGTAACGGTTGAGAGCAGAGTAAAACTATTTGCTTTGGATGACTTGCGATAAATTTCAAAAGCATTAATATCCGGCCGCTGATCCGGGTCAACAGCCCATTCCAACACCACACGATCGTTAAAATATCCTTTCGAAGCGTCTATGCTCTCAGGAATGAATACATCCGTAAAATCAAGGCTTTTATTAAAGCCCGCACTCCAAGCTGATTCACCATTATGAGTGTCATACGTACAGCTGTTAACTGCCTGAATCATATACTCATATTCAATACACGATCCGGCAGACTCATCAATATAAAACCTGACATTCGGCTGATTTTCCAATTCATCAATTAGAATGGTATTTCCGTTAACAACTCTTCTGTAAATTCTGAAACCGGTAGCCAAAGCCGATGCCGGCTGTGTAAAGTCCCAGTCAATTCTTATATTTCCGCCTTCTTCGCTTGCCGTTATATTCTGTGGATTTTCGGTACATGGCTTATTTGTCCTTGCCAGCACATCGCCTCCATCTTCAAAATAGGTACAGCCGTCATTTCTGGCTTCTATGGCATATGTTACCGGTTCTCCGTATTGTTGATCCGGAACATCATAGGCATAATTTGTAGTCCCTTTATCTGTAATATCTGTAACAAGATTCCAACTTTCATCCGAAGTTTTTGAAAATATGGAATAACCATAAATGGCCTCACTGCTTTTAGTCCAGGAGAACACAAGCTTTCCATTACAGGTCTGATCATCTTCAACAGAAAAATTACGTGGATAAGCATAAGCTTTTGATCTACCTCTGATTAATTCCCCTTCTGATATATATATTCCCTGTTCCCTGTTAAGAGGGTTGTCCGGGTTATACCATCTCGATTCGACTTTATATTCGTACTCTGTCTCTTTTTCGATGCTGTTGTCCTGATAATAATCTGAATTTGTCTGACATAATAACGTAAAATCATACTCTTCAACGGGTGAAATTTGTCGTCTAAATATCGCTGAGGTTCCTGAGAAAACAGATTTATCCCAATGCAGGTAAATATCATCACAATTTTCGGTTAGTGTCAGATTATAAGGTTTCACAGGATTTGCAGGATGATGCTCATTATAATGAGCCGGAATATTATATTCCACCATTCCTATACCTAAAGCATCATAAGTGGTTGAAGCAATGTTATTATTATTATTTGCATCCCGGTACATATTGACCCTCAAACTGTTGAACAAATACTGATATTCTGGTTTGAATGAATTTATGTCGAAAAAAGTTTTGTTTTTAACGTATTGAATCTCTGTTGAAGTTAACGCTCTGTCCCATAACCTTAACCCGGACATATAACCATAGAAAGCTTCATTATAACTAGTGTAAGGAGACAGGCCTTCGCCCAGATAACTGTACTTCTGATAACTGATTTCACTATCTCCGCTTCCATATGATATCATATCAAAACCGGTTTGCGAACTTTTGTATGATCCATTCACATAAAGCTTTACGGTTGCATCTCCATCCTTATCGCTCGGAGAATCAAGAACTACGCAAATATGAGTCCATTTATTGTGAAAATTTGCCTCATAATAATCTGGAGTAAACTTCCAAAGCAGATCGCTGTTACTACCATCATCATTACCATCAGACACCCTAATGGCCCATTTGTCCCCTGAATGATCCTTACTCTCAAATGCAACAAAAAAACTATTATGATCATCATCCCACTTACCATAACTATAAACAAAATAGTAGTTGCTGGCATCTTTTGAAAATTGTGGATACACCCATATATCTACTGTAAAATCTTCATCATGATAAACCTGCATTCCTCGTGTGTCATCATTTCCATTACTTATTCTTACATATGAGTTACGTTCAAAATCTGCTGCAAAGAATGGTTCCTCCAACTCACTTGCATTGCTTATACAAGTTTGAGAAAATGAAATTGTTAAAATTGAGATGAACAATAAAAGAGTGAGATAAATCCGTTTCATGGTGATAGTATTGATTAAACAGCCAAAATATTCAATTAATTAATACAAAAATAACAAAAAAGGTAATACTTAAAACTTTTTTAACACAAAATCTACTTTCACACAAAAAGTATATTCAGTAAATATATTTTAGCATAAATAAATAATAAACAGCCACTTGTCAATATTTAAAGGCATAAACCATGCGATTAAATTAAAAAAACGGATCAAAAAATCGTATCAAAGTTAATTTTTAATTAACCAATGCTATAACATTTATTGTATAAGTGGCATACCACCACAACACATCAATATAAAACCGACACTGATTATTAAAAAACTTCTGGTTTGAATCTGAAGTTTCACTTTAATTGCAAAGGACTATTGATTCAAATATAAATATACTGAACCAAGAACATTCTAAATAACATATCACTACCCAACATTTGGTAAATACATATAAATGTTATACTGTCATCAAATAAAAATATAACGTTTTGGAAATACACTGGATTGATGCATTGATATTTATCCTTTATCTGGCAGCAATGCTGGGAGTTGGCTTTTATTTTTTAAAAAGAAACAGTTCTGATGAAGATTATTATGTGGGTGGCCGTAGTATGACTGCCAGACATGTAGGCTTATCAGTTGTGGCTACCGATGTTGGTGGTGGTTTTTCCATAGGACTGGGAGGTCTTGGTTTTACGATAGGACTATCTGGAAGCTGGATGCTGTTTACCGGACTTCTGGGAGCATGGCTTAGCGCCGCACTCCTCATTCCTAAAATATACCCTGTTGCACGAAAATACAATTTACTAAGCTTCCCAGAAGCTTTAAAACATTATTATAATAAACCGGTGGCTGTTCTTGCGGGAGTTATTTCACTAATTGGATATATCGGTTTTACAAGCTCCCAGATTTTAGCCGGTGCAAAACTGGCTACTGCTACATTTCCTGCAATAACTATAATTGATGCTGTACTAATCATGGGAATAATAGCTGCATTATACACTGTTATGGGAGGTATTAAGGCCGTAATTTACACCGATACCATTCAGTGGATCATCCTTATTTCAGGTTTATTTTTGATAGGTATTCCCTACGGTTATTACAGACTTGGAGGATGGCAGGCTATTCAAAACAATATTCCGGATCATCTTTTTTCATTGACCAACATCACATTTATGCAATTTTTCAACTGGCTCATTACCATTGTTCCCATCTGGTTTGTAGGCATGACACTTTACCAACGCATATATGCCTGTAAAGACGAAAAAACAGCAAAAAGAGCATGGAGAATTGCAGGATTATTTGAGTGGCCTGTTATGGCTTTTATGGGAGTGATCCTGGGATTATTTGCCCGCATAGCATTTGAACAAGGTTTATTTTCAACCTTTGGTTACGCACCAGGTAATGAACCCGACCCAGAACTGGGTCTGCCTTTATTTCTTGTACATATTTTACCGGTTGGCCTTATGGGACTGATGATGTCTGCTTATTTTTCAGCTATCATGTCAACAGCTGACAGCTGCCTGATGGCAGCCTCAGGTAATCTTCAAACCGATATTATAGGGGCATTTTCGAAAAAGCATACTAAAAATAATATTAAACGCTCCCAGTTGATTACACTTGTTATCGGTACCATTGCTATTCTGCTTGCGACTACCATGCAGAATGTACTTGAACTCATGCTATACTCTTATGCCTTTATGGTATCAGGTCTGTTTGTTCCGGTTCTTGCAATACTGATTCTAAAAAAACCGTCAGCTTCTGCTGCATCCTGGAGCATGATAAACGGTGGATTTACCACATTGATCCTTATTGTTTGTGACCTGAAATTACCTTTAGGTCTGGATGCTAACTTTTTCGGAATTGCGATATCCGCCATTGTGTTCATAACGGTTCAACAATTTAACTCTGATAATGGTTATGCAACAACCAGTACAATAAGTGGATCTATTGAAAAAAAATAGATTAAGGTAAAATGTGTGAGGATAATTTATTTTTAGATCCAAGGCCTTTTTTGACAAAAAACCGTGGTTTGAACAGTAAGTACTTTCGGACTTTAAACAGCGTAAAGCATTAGTCTTAATGGATTGAGTTTAAACAAAACACATTGAATAGAAATTAATATATTATGGCATTGTATGTTTTAAGCATTCAAATTCTCAAAAGATATAGTATTATAAATCAAAAAAACTAGCACAAATGGTCCTGCTATTATTCTACCTGTTTCTGGCACTGTTTATTTCTGCAACCTGTTCTGTTATGGAAGCAGTACTGTTGTCAACCCCTTTGTCGCATATTAATGTTAAGGCAAAAGAAGGAAAAGCATTTGCACTGTTATTTCTCAGACAGAAGAATAACATAGACCGTCCTCTTTCAGCCATTCTTTCTCTTAACACGGTAGCTCATACGGTAGGTGCTGCCGGTGTTGGGGCTCAGGCAACTGCCATATTTGGAGACACCTACTTTGGGCTTATCTCTGCCATACTTACAATACTGATACTCATTTTCAGTGAAATTATTCCGAAAACCATCGGAGCCACCTACTGGAGAAGTCTGGCCAAACCATCTGCACATATCATCCAGGTAATGATATTTATAACTTATCCGTTAGTTCTCTTTTCGGCTTTACTTACAAAGTTGATTTCAAAAACAAAAAAATCCCAAACCATCAGTCGGGATGAAATATCAGCACTTGCCGTTATTGGTAATCAGGAAGGCATATTTACAGATACTGAAAGTAAAATACTGCAGAATCTTATCCATCTTAAAAACATGAAGGTGAGTGAAGTAAGAACCCCCCGTGTTGTTCTGACCTCTGCCAATGAAAACATGTCATTATCCGCATTTTTTGATAAACGCGAGGAATACAGGTTTTCCCGCATTCCCGTTTATTCCAAAAATATAGAGAATATTACTGGTTATGTATTTCGTCAGAACGTATTTGAAAAAATAGCCGAAGGTGAGACAAAACTGGCGCTCAAAGATATTCGAAGGGAGATAACCATCGTGCCTGAATCCATGGCATTGATTAACGCCTGGGATATCCTTCTTGGGCATAAAGAACACCTTGCCCTGGTTGTAGATGAGTTTGGTGGCACAGAGGGTATCATTACAATGGAGGATATCATTGAATCCCTTTTAGGATTTGAGATCATCGATGAAAAAGATGAAATAAACGACATGCAGAAATTCGCAAAAGAACGATGGAAAAGAATTAAGAGTCTGAGAAACACGCAAAATAAATGAGAGTCTTAATAGCAAAAATTACTTCAACTAATTCAGGGATGACACTATTTTAGTTTTGAATTATATATCACTTTATCGGAGGTTTATTTCATTACAAATTCATTCCCTTTTATAACTTAATCACTGTTGTCCGATCAAAAATAAATATGAAATACAGATTCTTCGCTTCATTTTATTACGCTCAGAATGACAGCCAGACAGGTTCATTGAGGGTGAAGCGAGGAATCTCTGAAGCTTTAAGCTGTCAACAGTTCAACTTAATTTAAAAAGTACTAACTTTATAACTGTTAACCACCTTCACTTTACTTGCATTAAATAATTAATTTATTTATGCCTTATGAACAGTTGGCTTACCATAGATCCTGATAATCAGGGAAATCAACATTTACTGTTTTACTTATTCGCACTGGTAACAGTTGTTGTAATAATCACCGGATATGGTCTTCGTAAAAAAATTCCGCTGACTCCGCTAATATTACTTTTATTTTCCACTTTTTTATTTTCAATCCTTGGCGGCAAACTTTTTTCCTTTGGTTTTGACGAATGGTTGAACATTTTAAAAACCCATCAGATTCCCGAAACCAGAAACAAGACCATTTTAGGATATCTTATTTTTGGAGTTATAGGGTTTTATCTGACCCGATACCTTTTAAAATTCAAATATCCGGTTGGTACGGCCTTCGCTTTTGCGTGGCCTGTTGGCTTAATTGTTACGAGACTGGGCTGCCTGACAGGTGGTTGCTGTTATGGTAATGTCACAGATTCTGTCTTAGGCATCTCATACGCTAAAGGTTCCTTGGCATATAACTCTCAGCTGTTTTCCGGTCTGATCCAACCTGGACAAACCGTCTCTCTTCCGGTCCATCCGGTTCCGTTGTACGAGATAATATTTTGTGCTTTAATACTTTTTATGCTGTATACCTTTCACAAAAAAAGAATATTAAAACATGAGAGCAGTTTGTTCTTTTTATCCATAATGCTGTATGGGATATTCAGGTTTTTCGAAGAATTCATACGCCCGGGCCAATCCGGAGTCCTGGGATTACAGAAGGCACAGGTCATTTCTCTGTTATTATTTATCCTATCTACAGGATTTGTTTTCATTGCAGAGAAATACAGAAAAGGCAATAAGGAATCTGAGAGATTGGTCACTGATATTAACAGGTATATTTTTGTACTCGCGGGACTGCTGCTCCTTTTGATTTCGATTTCGAACTGGCTCACATTTACTGAACTTATATTTCTGCAGTTATTGAGCTATTCAACACTTTTTATCACTTCCATAAATGTAATTCACACGCTAAAGATCAAGGTTGCATATGCACTGCCTTCGCTTATGATATTTATGGCATTTTTATTTATGTCTCAAACATTAAGTACTCCGCTGGATTCTGTTTTTACATCCAAAAAATATTTTACAATTGGCGCTGGTGGAAGTTACGGAAAGGAGGAAGAAATATGTGGTGGCGTCAATGAGTATAGTGCATTAGGAATGAATCTTGAATACACGAATGAATATAAAAAAGATAAAAAGTTTTCTTTTGGTAGTCAGCTCTATACAATTAACTATGACTATGCTAACTATTTGGGTTTTACCCCCTATGTGAAATGGGACAGCAAGTACATCGGAGGGAAATTAGGCATCAACCTGAGCAATCTTGAAAGTGAATATAAAGGTTCGGAGATTGTGCCTTCACTAGCTCTGAGAATAGGACCTGAAAATATCTTTTTTGTGGATGCACATTATGCAGACTATCTCCCCGGTGAACTACCCGCATTTCAGGCTGGGCTTGGAGTCGGATTCAGAAATCATCCGGGAAATCACGTACGGTTTGGAATATGTGAGTCCGGTTTGTATTTGAATCCCAGGCTTATGTTGAATGAAAATTTCAGTTTGGATCCGTTTCTGGCATACAGCACAGCAACCAATTATCAGTTGGCGCTGAGAATTCATTATACATTTTATGAAAAGTAAACATAAAAAAACCTGCTTTGTACAAAAGCAGGTTTTTTATTTATTATTCTGTTTCCTTTTCAATTAGTGCTTTAATCTGGCTGTTTTGCAAATGTGGTAAATGAGGATTAATGACCTCACCATCTTTACCTACAAACACATAATGCGGAATACCGGATATTTCGAATTTACCACACAAATAATTCCACTCATCTTTCGATACCCGGTAATGTTCCCCTTTTATATCAGGGATCATGTTATTCCAGGTATTTTCAGGAGAAGAGGGACCCGTAATATATACAAATGCTACTTTTGATGTATCCATTTCTTCCTTTAACGGCTTGATCCTTTCAATGCCTGAACGGCAGGGTCCACACCATGTCGCCCAGAAATCAACATAAACTGCTTTTCCTCTGTACTTTTTCATAATGGCTTCAAACAATTTGTCGCCCTCTGTTTCCGGCACATCGTTAACAACAAAACCTAATTTATTTTTTTGCGACTTAATTTTCCGAAGGGTTGCCTCATTGGAATAAGCAATGTAATCTGAGATAAATTTATTGTCAACCTGCTTTTGTGCATCAGCCAAATCTTCATCGCTTAGCGGCGTAAATTCAGACACAACTTTTCTAAGTATATCCTGAGACTTAAAAATATTCGTCATCAGTCCTAACTCAATATTAAAATCCTCAATCAGAATGCGTTCCATCTCCTTATCCCTCATCGAACGATAATAATTGTTTAATGCTGCATTTGTTTTTTTAGCGAATGCATTCAGTACCTCACTATTATTTTTTGCAAATTCCATTCTTTCTTTAACAGGTTCCAACGCTATATATTCCAAATACTTCCTGACTAGCTCCTCTTCATCTTTGGTTAGCTCAAAGCCTTTTGCTTTATATAATTCGGCAACTTCTGACGGATTCTTCCCATTCATTTCATCTCTAGGAATATGCTGCATGCACTTCCTGTAGAAAGGAGCCATTTTATCACGACTTAATTCAATATAGGCTTTTACTTCAGGCAATTCATTTATATAGTCCTGTGACTTATAAAATTCAATTAATTCCATTTCCTTTTCTGTAAAACTATATCCGTCTTGTACCAGACCATCATATAACTCACCAGCTTTAAAATTTAACCGTATATTTCGCAACGGTTCACAGTATTTTATCCTGTTACTCACAGAAAAGTAATCATTCGAAATTGCACCATACGGATCATTCACAAAGTCATTGGTTAAAAAATCAAAATATTCAACATTCAAAGGTTCCAGGTTTATATCCAGTTCTCTTTGCGTTCTGGGTATATTATTTTTTTTCCGGTATGCAGATTCATAATAGTTTTTATAATAAATAATTGCACTTGCATACCTGTAATCAATATTCCGTTTTTCGATCATGTAAGCTTTTTTGCAGATATTTTTCCGGTTGCTTATTTCATCCAGCTTATTTAAATCCTTGTCCCACTGGCTTATCAGATACATTTTATATTCCCAGGCATTCATATGCAAAATTGTATCCATTAATTCAGAATAATTATAGCTTATTATATGATCATAATAGGTTCGTTCCAGATTTATTGCTGCCAGATCTCCCTGAAACTCGGCCCATCTTGACCCTGTATTTTGTACATGAAATAACTCTTTACCTGGTTCCAAAAACACATCGGCCCTGTAAAAATCTGAGTTGATATAAATTTCTGTTGGAGAATACATTGGGATCTCAACATAAAATCCACCATTTTCATCAATTGTTGCCACATACGTTTGCTGACGACCTACAAATACATCATTCAAGTGCACCTTAAATGTTTTTGTTTTACACCGGGGATCATAATTGAGCACGAATCCTCTGTAAATACCTGTATCAATTCTAAAAAACGGTTCATCAAATCCTGAATTGTCAGGAATCAGGGGCTTATCTGAGAGTGCTGAGCCTCTTGTTAATAAGATCAGATCATCTTTTGATTTACCTAGATACAGACCATCCTTTTTGACTTTATAAAATAGCCTATTTACTCTTCCTGAACTGTCAATTATTTCTATTTCCCCGGAATTCTTTTTTGCATATACAGAACCATACTTCCAAAGATTACTATCGTATACTACAGCTTTATCATATAAACCTAATTTCCATAATTGCGATTCATTGTCGAACCAGTCGCCTTTCAATTTATCAGGTACAGGACAAACATATTTATCATTGCTAAGATTTATATCATATATGAACCAATCTCCTCCATCATTACCTTCTCCAAAATCAATGTATTTAACTGATTTATCAACCGGTGGGAATATCAGTGAATATCTAAATTCTCCGGATTCCGGCATTTTAGTACTTTTCGATAATTCAACACCAATTGATTTTTTCACGTATAACCTGTCCTCTTTACCAATTTCTTGAATGTATGATAATTTTGGTATTGCAAACGACCAGTCTTTTCTTTTTACCAACTTAAAATTCAGAATAGTTGCTGAATCCTGTAACTCTAAACTTTCTAAAGTTAGATAGGTCGCTGTATTAAAACCTGTTTCCGGATTTTCAATTTTTGCCTGAGAGTAAACATTTGAAGTTAAAACAACAAGACAAGCCAATAATAATAACTGTTTCATGATTTTGGGGTTTTATAATAAACATTCAGGTTATTTATGTAAAGTACTCATAAGCAGATTAGTACATTCATCAAATATATAACTTTCAAACGGTTTATAAAATAGTTAAGGTATTTTACGCTTGATATTTTGTAATAAAAATAAAACTTCTATATTTGTTCGTAATTTTACGAAATACGAAATGAAGGTATCAATTTTCACAGAAGAGCAGACTCAGACAGCAAGATATGCCAAGGCATTAAGTCATCCGGTTAGGGTATATATTCTGGAATTGCTTTCCAAACAGGCCTGTTGTTACAGCGGCGATTTAAGTGATGAACTTCCAATTGCCAAATCGACTTTATCACAGCATTTGAAGGAACTGAAAGAAGCCGGGCTTATACAGGGCGAAATTGAAGCACCTAAAATAAAATACTGTCTGAATAAAACAGCATGGCATGATGCCAGACAATTGATAGAGACTTTATTTAATAAAGAGATACAGACAAACGATTCGTGTTCAACCGAAAAATAAAAACAAAATGGATATTAAAGTATTAGGTACCGGCTGCAAAAAATGTAATATGCTCGCCAACGTTACAAGGGAAGCCGTGAGACAGTCAGGCATTGATGCTACCGTTACTAAGGTAGAAGATATTGTTGAGATTATGCAATATGGCGTTATGACAACGCCCGTTCTGGTAGTAAATGGTGAAGTTGTAACCAAAGGAAATGTACCATCCGTAAACGAAATTATTCAGATACTGCAAAGCAAACATAGAAACTGATGTATAAACGTCTTCTATTCTTCTTTTCCTTATTGCTGCTTTGGGTGGTTTTCTTTACAAAACTGCCATTTATTGACTACACTCCGTTGATGTTAAAATACCCGGAATGTTGCTCAGGACAAACAAACCTTTTCGTTTACATCTGCGACTATTCCCTGTATGAGATCATTGGAATGAACCCAAACAGGTTTTATACGTCTGCTATCCGATTTTTTATTTACGAAGCCCCCAAAATCCTGCTACTGCTTGCCATGGTGGTATTTGTAGTAGGATTTATACAATCCTGGTTTTCACCCGAAAAAACACGAAAAGCACTGGAAGGAAAGCCGCTGTTTGCCGGAAACATTTTCGCCTCCGTTCTTGGCATCTTTACGCCATTCTGTTCCTGTTCTGCCATTCCTCTGTTTATCGGATTTATTGAAGCTGGTATTCCCATTGGAGTAACCTTCTCCTTTTTAATTGCGGCTCCAATGATTAATGAAGTAGCACTTGTATTGCTGGGTGGTTTATTTGGATGGAAAATTGCAGCCATTTATGTCGGAACCGGACTTATCATAGCTATAGTTTCGGGATTTATAATTGAGAAGCTTGGCATGAAACGCTATGTTGCCGACTGGGTTTTTCAGATTAAGGGTCAGCAGCAAACCATAGATAACAGAAAACTTCAGTTAAGCGACAGGCTCGATGCCGGATATAATCTGGTAAAAGAAATCATAAAAAAAATATGGGTTTACATTTTGATAGGAATTGCGGTTGGAGCCGGAGTTCATGGTTACGTTCCTGATGACCTGATGGCAAATATCCTGGGAGCACAAAACTGGTATTCCGTACCATTAGCTATTCTGGTTGGTGTCCCGCTATATTCTAATGCTGCAGGTATTATTCCTATTGTCAGTGTACTAATAGAAAAAGGCGTTTCCATGGGAACTGCTCTGGCATTTATGATGTCCGTTATTGCACTGTCATTTCCTGAAATGGTAATCCTTAAAAAAGTCTTGAAATGGCAATTCATCGCCATTTTCATAGGTATTGTTGCCACAGGGATTATGCTGGTAGGCTTCATTTTCAACTTGATATTATAACTATAACACATATGAAAATTTTAATCTTATGCACAGGAAACAGCTGCCGTAGTCAGATGGCACATGGTTTTCTTCAATCATTTGATCCCGGATTAACAGTATGCTCTGCCGGCACCAACGCTTCGGGTAAATTAAGCAGCAAAGCTGTAGAAGTCATGAAAGAGGCAGGTATTGACATCAGTCACCATACTTCTGATTCAGTTGATAAATATCTGAATGACGAATGGGATTATGTGATAACTGTATGCGGCGGGGCCAATGAAACCTGTCCGGCTTTTTTAGGCAAGGTTAAACACCGTTTACATATCGGGTTTGATGACCCATCACATGCAACCGGTACAGATGAATTTATTTGGAGTGAATTCATCAGGGTCAGAGATGAAATTAAGGAAGCATTTTATAATCTCTATATCAATGAGATAAAACCACAAATTTAAAATGGAATCATCGGAAAGAAGAATAGGTTTCTTTGAAAAATACCTGACACTTTGGGTAGCTCTGTGTATTGCAACAGGAATTGCCTTAGGGCATTTCACCGGTGATACCATAAAATTTCTGAGTGAGCTGGAAATCTTCAACGTTAATCTGCCGGTAGCAATCTTGGTATGGCTGATGATCTACCCGATGATGTTGCAGGTGGACTTTTCGAGCCTGAAAGATGTGCGAAAAAGACCCCGGGGCTTGATTCTTACCCTGGTGATAAACTGGCTGATCAAACCGTTTTCGATGGCATTCTTCGCATGGATCTTTTTCTCAAAGATTTATTCTGCCATTATTTCTCCGGAAATGGCAGGTGAATATATTGCAGGAGCCATACTGCTTGGTGCTGCGCCATGTACTGCCATGGTGTTTGTATGGAGTTATCTTACCAACGGTGATCCCAATTATACACTGGTACAGGTTTCCGTAAATGATCTGATCATCCTGGTCGCCTTTGTACCTATCGTTGGATTACTTTTAGGGATCACCAATATTACAATACCCTACAATACACTCGTTGCAAGTATTATTATTTTCGTGGTCATTCCACTTCTTGCAGGTTATCTCACCCATAAGGTTCTGATACGAAAGAAAAGCGAGGCCTGGTTTACATCGAGTTTCCTTCCAAAATTCAAACCTGTTTCAATCATTGCATTATTGTTAACTCTTATTCTTTTATTTGCTTTTCAGGGATCTACAATCACCCAAAAGCCACTGATAATAGTCTTAGTCGCAGTACCACTGATTATCCAAACCTATTTCATATTTTTCATAACATGGTTTGCGGGACGTTTTTTAAAGTTGCCTCATGCCATTTGTTCCCCTGCCGCAATGATTGGCGCCAGCAACTTTTTTGAACTGGCCGTAGCCGTTGCTATTGCATTGTTTGGCCTGCAGTCGCCCGCTGCCCTGGTAACCGTTGTGGGTGTATTGGTAGAGGTGCCTGTTATGCTTTCACTTGTTGCACTTGCCAATAAATGGAGATATTAAAAATGGGATTGAAAATATTCTTCAATCCCATTTTTATATTTTTGAGTTACAAGCTTATTCTACAGTAACAGATTTAGCCAGATTTCTGGGTTGATCCACATTTCTGCCAAGTTTAACGGCTATATGATATGAAAACAATTGTAAAGGTATAACTGATAGTAATGGAGTTAATGCGTCATGCGTCTCAGGAACCTCTATCACATGGGTAGCCATCTGTTTAATTTGTTCATCTTCTTCAGTCACAACAGCAATAACAATTCCCTTTCTGGCAATTACTTCCTGAATATTGCTGACTACTTTTTCATAGTTTACATCCTTTGCCGCGACAAAAACAACCGGAAGTTTCTCATCTATCAATGCAATCGGACCATGTTTCATTTCTGCCGCAGGATATCCCTCTGCATGAATATAGGATATTTCCTTCAGTTTTAAGGCACCTTCCAATGCTACAGGGAATTGGATACCACGTCCTAAGTAAAGCGAATTAGTCGCTTCGGCATACTTTTCTGCAAGTTCTTTTATATGATCATTCTGTTTGAGCAATAAACGAATTTTATCCGGCATGTTCCTTAAACCAAGTGCCATTGCCTGAAATGTATCTTCATCAATAGTGCCTTTACGTTGTGCCAGCATCAATGTCATCATGGTAAGCACGGTAATCTGACTCGTAAATGCTTTTGTTGAGGCTACGCCAATTTCCGGACCGGCATAAGTATAAACCCCGGCATCTGTCTCACGTGATATACTTGAACCAACCACATTACAAATACCCAAAACAGTGGCGCCAGCTTTCTTAGCCATACGAATTGCCGCTAACGTATCAGCGGTCTCACCACTTTGCGTGATAGCCAGCACAACATCATCTTCCGTTATTATTGGTTCACGGTACCTGAATTCTGAAGCATACTCCACCTCCACAGGAAGTTTAGCGTATTTTTCAAATAAATATTCCCCAACCAGACCGGCATGCCAGGATGTTCCACAGGCAATTATGATTAAGCGGTTTGCCTTCTCAAGTTTCGGCATCACCTCCCTGATTCCGCCCAGGCGTACCGAACTTCCATCTGCAGCCACACGTCCACGGATGGTATCCAAAACGGCTGTAGGTTGTTCAAAAATCTCCTTCAACATGAAATGGTCAAATCCCCCCTTGTCAATATCATTAACATCCATATCCAGTTTATGGATCAAAGGTGTCATATTCCCATTTCCATGAATATTTTTTAATTGTAATGAATCATTGGTTAAAATAACAATATCATCATCATCCAGATACATCACCCGCTTGGTATATTCAATAATAGGTGTTGCATCTGACGCCAGAAAATATTCATTATCACCAACACCAACAACAAGCGGACTACCTCTTCTGGTAGCAATCAACTTATCGCCTTCTTCTTTACAAATAATAACCAATCCAAAAGCACCTATAACTTTGGCAAGAGCAGATCTGATTGCTTTTTCTGCAGATATGTTCTCGCTCATATACACATATTCAATCCAGTTTACCAGAACTTCAGTATCTGTTTCGCTTTTGAATTTATAGCCTTTTGATAGAAGAAATGTTTTAAGTGTATTGTAGTTTTCTATGATTCCGTTATGAATGAGAACAAACTTTTCATTCATTGACATATGCGGATGTGCATTTACATCATTCGGTTCTCCATGAGTAGCCCAACGCGTATGACCTATACCAATTGTACCTTCTGTATCTTTTCCCTGTAATGCCTCTTCGAGTGCTGAAACCTTACCTTTTTTCTTGAATACTCCAATATTTTCTTTGTTATACAAAGCGATTCCTGCCGAATCATACCCCCTGTATTCCAACCGTTTAAGTCCGTTTATCAAGATAGGACAAGCATCCTTTTCTCCTATATAACCAACAATTCCACACATAAAACCAAGGTTTAGTATCTTGTATATACAATTTCCAGTTTTAAATTGTCATTTGCATTTGTCAATCCTTTCAAAAAAGCAAATCCCGGATTATTTCTGTTTCCCGCTACCGAAAGGATCAAATCATCCGGATTATCCTCTTTCCTGTCCAAAATGTCTTGTATATATTCAGCGATGTTAAAAACATAAGTATAAGTATCAGTTCGAATACCATACGTATAAGTTGCATTTTGTGATACATATACAGCCTGATCCGGAATATAGGTAACGTTCCCGATAGTATCCCTTCCAAGTGTGTCCCTTCTTAAGTATAGCTGATACGGTGCCAGATATTGCCCCTGGTCCTGAATATCCTTATCAACATACAAGGTCAGCTTTGCGCTGTTTATGGCAATTCTTGCACTGTCTTCACCTGCAAGAGGTTTAAAAGCATCCAAATCATATACCGGTGGAAACTTAAGTTTGACTTTGGAGACATTAAGTCCCTGAACATACAATACACTTGGCTGTACCGTATTTTCATTATAGGAGAAATCATAGTTTCCATAATCCTTCCGGATCACATTAAACCGGGGACATTCATTGTTAACCACGATACTCTGAACGGCATAGTACGATGTATCACGCTCCGGATATGTAATTACAGTATCTTCACCAATAATTGCTGTATCTGCAGGATTATAGTGGTAAACAAGGTTCAATGCACTAAAGTCAATATAGCTAAACGTTGTAGAACTAGAACTCAAATACGGATAAATGTACATCATTGCCTTAGTACTAAAGGTTGTTTTAACATAAACCCCCTTAAACAATTCCCTGAATTTATCAACGCTGTCACGTATCTCATCATAATTATCAATTATTCTCTGACCTATCGATTTAGAAAGAGGTATGGAAATATGATGAATATATCCGTTTGCCCATCTAACGCTATCAGGAATGGTAAAGTCAATAGTCTGGATTTGCTTTTCTCCAATTTTATCATCTTCGGAATAATAATCCAAAGGATTTTCATCTGAAAAATAATCCTCACTGTTTGATAAAAGTTTGTTCAATTCATAAACCTCAAAATAATGCAGTGCCGTTGAATCACCATAATAACCGTTTTGTAATAACACCAGCAACACACTATCTAACACCAATACACTATCAGGGCTGGACTGCTTTATATCAAGATGCTTGTACCAAAATTCCATGGCAATGTCCCCTTTTACTCCTGCCGCTTCCTGAAGATCCGGTTTAAAGCCGCCCAACAGAAAATAGTTGTTATCACTGATTCCACCATCGGTTCTCATGGTATGTGCAGCCGGTTTAAAACTAAATGCTTTAAAAGGAATTGAATCTACATACGATACATTGATTTTATCTTTAAGCGGACTTATGGAACCACCAATGATGTTTTGATCCTGAGTACAACCTGTAATAGTAGCAATAACAATTAATACTAACAGAATGGGTTTAAAATTCATATATATTTTTTCGGGAATAACGTTTATATACGGGTTTCTATACACTAAAAGGCGTTAATTTAACTTAAAATTTCATCGTAAAAACTATCGTAGGCCTGAACATAGGACTCAGGTGACTGATAACCAAGGAATTTCTTATTTTCAGTATCAATGAATTTTTTTACATTCTTATTTATGTTTTCACTTCCCTGAATTACAGCATCAGAATAATGAATTGCCAGTTTATTCAGGTTTTCATAGTCAGGTTTTTCAACCAGACTTAAATCCTCCGGAGTTATCCCGGGCATTAAAATCTTTTCTTTAAATAATTCTCTGAAAGTGTTCTCAAATGGATTATCATATATTGAATAAACCATTTTTGAATGCTGAAAAAACGGATCATCATGATAAGACTTCTTAATGTACAAAGGCACTAAAGCCGACATCCAGCCGTGACAATGAATGATATCCGGGGACCATCTTAGTTTTTTTACCGTTTCAAGTACTCCCCGCGCAAAAAATATGGCACGTTCGTCATTATCTTCGAATTCCTTCCCTTCATCATCAGAAACAATAGCTTTGCGCTGAAAAAAATCTTCATTATCAATAAAATACACCTGTAATCTGACAGCCTGAATAGAAGCTACCTTTATAATCAAAGGATGATCGGTATCATCTATTATCAGGTTCATCCCGGATAAACGAATTACTTCATGCAACTGATTTCGTCTTTCATTAATTAATCCATAGCGCGGCATAAATGTCCGGATCTCTTTTCCTGCTTCCTGAATACCTTGCGGTAAATTCCTACCAATTACTGATAATTCTGACTCTGGTACATAGGGAGTAATTTCCTGAAAAATAAATAGAACCTTTTTTGCTTCCATACTTTGTTGTTGAAAAGATCGCACAAAATTACTAAAAATATTCTATTAATTCAATTTAACATTAACATGCCACAGAATCAAATTGCTGATTCTAAAAGGGATTTGAATATAATTAACAATTAATGTAAAATGTTAAACTATGTTGCCATACTATTACTTAATTATTAATTCACATATTTTTGACAATTCCGATTAAGAATAACATTATATTTGGATTCTGCTAAAACAATTAGTATGGATATTTCCGGGAAATGGTTCTTTAAAGAAGAATTCGAAACAGGAGTCTGCAATGGAGAAGCGAAGCTCTTTCAGGAAGACAATAAGCTTTGGGGTGAAATTGAAATGACCGAAAACATTAAAGGTCAGTCTCCCCTGCACCTGATTCAAAAACTCGCCGGCATTGTGCTGGATAGGAAAATAGTTCTGAAAGGAACATCTTATAAGATTTTGAACGGAGGAGATTTCCGGACAGAATACTCACTGGATAACTGGGAAGGAAATATAAACAGTGAAGGGAAGATTATTGGTAGTAGTATTGATCAGGAAGGCACCTGCGGTATTTTTGTTATGGAAAGAAACAAATAACTAATTCTGTTTCGTTATGCCAAACCCTTTAAATCCGATAAAAGTAAACAACAACTGGTATGATCCGACATATTTTGCGGGATCTGCACCTACCGGCATTTTTAAATCGGACGCTTTCAGTACCGAAGTGTATAACTTCTTAAAGGAATGGTATAGTCAGAATGAAGTAATCTATGTTAATACATCCGGATCCACCGGATCACCATCAACCATTGAACTGCATAAATCAATAGTATTTGCTTCGGCTTTAAAAACCTGTTCAATTTTTAAACTTACAGGAAAAAGTACCGCACTCCTTTGTTTACCTGTCAATTATATTGCCGGAAAACTGATGTTAATCCGGGCCATTGCGAGTGGCATGAACCTTATAATTCAGGAACCAAACAGTAATCCTTTAGCAAGGCTGGATGAGAAGATTGATTTTGTAGCCATGACCCCAATGCAATTAAAAAAGTCTATTGCAACACCGGATAATTTAAAGAAAACCGAAGTTATACTTATCGGCGGTGCTCCTCTGGATAATTCCACCCACGATATGCTGAATGAGTTCGATACAAGAATTTACCAGTCATATGGAATGACGGAAACAGCAAGTCACATCGCATTAAGACCACTCAATCATACAGAAATTATTCATCCGTATGCGGCCATCCCGGGCGTTACTTTCAGCATCGACCACAGAAATTGTCTTTTAATCCATGCACCTCACATATCAGATTCCCCTATAGTGACAAACGACATTGTTGACCTTGTTGATGATAATCATTTTTACTGGAAAGGGCGATTTGATTTTGTAATAAACACTGGCGGGGTAAAAGTATTTCCAGAGGATATTGAATCAAAATTAAAAGATTTAATTCCTTTCCCATTCTATATCAGCAGAAAACCAGACAAAAATCTTGGCGAAAAACTGGTAATTATTATTGAAAAAGAAAATTCCGAAACCTACCAACAACTTAAGAAAAAGATTGAATCTACCCTTGATGTGTTTGAAAGACCACGTGAAATCATAAAAGTTGAAAAAATACGTTTCTCTGAAAGTGGGAAAGTAATCAGAGACCACTCACTTTAATTTAAAATTAATTCTACATTATCATTCCTTGCTGTTAATATTTTTAGTATTTTTGGCAAGAGTCTGTAAAAATTTATGAACATGGGCCTTTTTGGAAATAAATTTCCCGACACAGAGAAGATTGAGAAACAGGATGCGGAACACAAGCGTCTTTACCAGGAAGTGCTGGCAACAGCTAATTCAGAAGATTTGAAGGAATATCTTGAATTAAAAGATGAAGTATCTTCTCCCGAATTTGTAAACGAAAAACATCGTGTTACAGGTTTAAAATGGAAATCAACAAAAGAATATTCCAAACTTAAAGAATTTAACAAGTTAACTAAAAATAAAGATTTAAAGGCTTATTTTGAGCTCAAAGATTCAGATGAGTTGAAATCGTACCTGGAATTCAGAAAAACAGATGCCTACAGGGATATAACTGACAAGAAAAAAAGGAAAGCATCTGCTGATCTTGAGCGCTTCTTTAAATTCGAAAATTCAAAAGCTTATAAAAGTTTTAAAAAAATTGAAGGTTCAGGTACTTTAAATCAGTATCTGAAACTAAAAGAAGAGGTAGAATCAGACAAGTTTAAAGATTACAAGGCATTTTGTGAAGATGTACACCGTTGGAACCACACCGAACAGGCAAAAAAGGAACAACGTTTTCATAATCTGGATCAGGATGTAAACATTAAAAATTACGTCAAATTCCATAATTCCGATTTATTTGACCTCTTTAAATTTTATGATATTACGTTTGCAGAAGATTTTGCACCTGAAAAACTTGATACCCATAAATGGAAAACCCAATTTCATTTAGGATCAGAATTTGGACAAGGGAATTACAGCCTCGAAAATCATTTACAGGCCTATTCTAACGGAAGAAATATAGAGATTTCGCGTGATTATATGACCATAGACACACGTGCTGAAAATACGACCGCAAGAGTATGGGACAAAGAACGAGGTTTTATTCAGAGAGAAATGAATTATACCTCAGGCGTGATTTCGACCGGAAAAAGTTTTAAACAGAACGAGGGAATTTTTAAGATAAAACTTAAAACAGACAGCCACGCACCGGTATCACATTCGGTTCAACTTGTTTCACCCAAAGGCAATATCCAGATTAAGCTTTTACAAATTTCACAGAAAGGTAAACCTATGGTCGGTCTGAGTACGTATGACGGGAAACGCCATACAGTCAGAACGTCCAGAATAAAGGGATTAAATACCAATGCAGGTTTTCATATTTTTTCTGTTGAATGGCAAAAGGAAATGTTGATCTGGAAAGTAAACGATAAGGAAGTCTTCAGAACAGAAATAAAATTACCCAAAGAGGAAATGATTCTTGAACTGGCTTCCATGGTTTACAAGACTAAGAAAAAACCGGCTCCGGGTAAACTTATCGTAGATTGGATAAAAGTCTATAAAAAGACCGCTTAAGAATTGATTTATAATGACTGACCGTATTACTGAGCTTTTGAAATTTGAATCGGAAGCCGTTAAAAATATTCCATTACAGACATCGTTTGAAGAAGCTATCAACATTATTTTTGAACAGGTTCAGGTAAAAGGAGGAAAACTTGTGACCAGTGGAATGGGGAAAGCCGGACAAATTGCACATAATATGGCTACCACCTTCAGTTCTACAGGAACGCCAGCTGCATTTATGCACCCAAGTGAGGCACAACATGGTGATCTTGGACTTCTTCAAAAAAATGACGTTCTTCTTTTGATTTCCAACTCCGGAAAGACCCGAGAGATTGTTGAATTGATCGATCTGGCCAGATACCTTATTCCCACCATTCCTATAATTGTTATTACCGGACAAAAAGATAGTTTCCTGGCAAACGAAGCCAACGCAACTATCTGGACCGGCAATCCCGGCGAAATATGTCCGTTAGGACTCTCACCCACCACTTCCACTACTGTTATGAACGTAATCGGGAACATCCTGGTAGTTCTTATGATGGAGAAAATAAAATTCAGCAGCATGGACTATGCTAAACGTCACCATGGAGGCTACCTTGGGGATAAATCACGAACACAGGCAAAAGGTAAATAGTATGCGCAAAGTGATCGCCATCGGCGAAACCGTACTCGATATCATTTTTAAAAACGATCAACCGGTTGCCGCTAAACCAGGCGGCTCTTCTTTTAACGCCCTTATCTCGATTGCAAGAACAGGAATTCCTTCCACATTTATCAGTGAAACCGGACGTGATAAAGTAGGAGATTTAATCATACGGTTTTTAGAGCAGAACAACGTTGAAACAAAATACATTACCCGGTTTGAAAACGGAAAGTCAGCCCTTGCACTGGCTTTTTTGAATGACAAAAGTGACGCAGAATACGAATTTTATAAAAAATATCCGAAAGAACGACTCCAGTCTGAATTTCCGGATGTTCAGCCGGGCGACTTCATTCTGTTTGGTTCATACTTTGCATTAAATCCTGCATTAAGAATACAGGTAAAAAGTGTTCTCACGAAAGCAAAAGAACATAACGGCATTATATATTATGATCCAAACTTCAGAAGTGCGCATTTGCATCAGCTTGAAGCCATAAAGCCAATAATATTTGAAAACTTCTCTGATGCCACCATTATTCGTGGTTCGGATGAAGATTTCTATAACATTTTAAATTCCGAAAACACTGACGAAATCTATCGGCATGTTTGTAAAAACCAACAGCCACTCATTTATACCATGAGTTCAAAAGGCATAAAGGTTGTACTAAAAGACAAAACCTATAAATTTCCGGTTCAGAAACTAAAACCATTAAGTACAATTGGCGCAGGCGATAATTTCAATGCTGGTTTTGCCTATGCTATGTTTAAGTATAACATTACCCGTGATGCAATTAACGGGCTGGATCAGGTTATGTGGAAAAAAATAATTGACATAGCCGTTTCCTTTTCAAGCGAGGTATGTATGAGTTATGATAATTATGTCTCAGTGGAATTTGCGAATAAATTAAAAACTAAAATATGAAGCCAACACTTGTAATTTTAGCTGCCGGAATGGGTAGCAGATACGGAGGTTTAAAGCAGATTGACGGTTTTGGTCCTAATGGAGAAGCCATTATAGAATATTCAGTGTTTGATGCCATCAGAGCCGGATTCGGGAAAGTGGTTTTCGTGGTCCGCGAAAGCATTGAAGAAGCATTTAAAGCACACTTTGGAAGTAAATTCGAAGGAAAAATAGATGTGGAATATGTGTATCAGGAACTGGATAACATACCGGCAGGACTATCCGTTCCGGCAGAACGCACAAAACCCTGGGGAACAGGCCATGCTGTATTGGTTGCAAAAGACGCGGTTAAAACGCCGTTTGCGGTCATTAATGCTGATGATTTTTACGGACGCGACGCCTTTGAAACCGTAGCCACAGAATTATCGGCCACAACCAACGAAGCGAAAACATATTACCTGCTGGGTTATGAGGTTCAGAAAACATTATCTGACTTTGGTTCGGTATCGCGCGGTGTATGTAGCGTAGATAATAACGGAAATCTGGCAGATATAGTTGAGCGGACAAAGATCTATAAGGACGGTGGTAAAATTGTATATGACGAAAACGGAAGCATTCACGAACTTGCACCTGAACAACCAGTATCCATGAACTTTATGGCATTCACACCTTCCGCTTTTACATATTACGAAGCATATTTTAATGAATTCATCAAAACCAATGTGGATAATCCAAAGGCAGAATTCTATATGCCAACCGTACTGAATACACTAATCAGCAAAGGAGAAGCAGAAGTAAAAGTTTTAAGCACAACTGCTCAATGGTTCGGTGTAACCTATAAAGAGGACAAGGAAGATGCCGTGGCTAAATTAAATCAATTGATTGCCGATGGTGAATATCCTTCAAAACTCTGGTGAGAATCACTTATTAAAAAATAAGAGGCTGTCAAAAAACTGACAGCCTCTTTCATTTGTACATACCGGATTCCGTTCATCCAAAAATCAATCCTGCTCCACTGTTAAACCCATGCTCACCAGATCACTCTCCACATCCGATATTGTACCTAACCCAAAATTATCAATCAAAACTTTTGCAACTCCAGGTGAAACAAATGCTGGCAATGTTGGCCCCAAGTGTATCTTTTTAACACCAAGATAAAGTAAGGCCAACAGTACAATTACTGCTTTTTGCTCGTACCACGCAATATTATATGTTATCGGCAGTTCATTTATATCGTTCAATTCAAATACTTCTTTCAGTTTTAACGCAATCACCGCCAGTGAGTAGGAATCGTTACATTGTCCGGCATCAAGAACTCTTGGTATTCCACCAATATCTCCCAAACTCAGTTTATTATACCTGTATTTTGCACAACCTGCGGTCAATATAATATTGTCCTTTGGTAATTCATTGGCAAATTCAGTATAGTAATCCCTGCTCTTCATCCTTCCGTCGCAACCGGCCATAACCACAAACTGTTTTACAGCGCCCGACTTAACAGCATCCACCACTTTATCTGCTAAAGCAAAAACCTGGTTGTGCGCAAAACCGCCAACAATTGAACCCTGTTCAATTTCCAGAGGTGCTTCACAATATCTTGCATGTTCAATTATAGCAGAAAAATCCTTGGGTTGCCCGTCTTTACGCTCAGGTATATGAACACATCCGTCAAATCCTGCTGCTCCTGTTGTATAAACCCTGTTTTTATAGGAATCTTTGGGCGGAACCAAACAGTTTGTAGTCAACAATACCGGACCATTAAAGCTTTCAAATTCTTCTTTCTGCTTCCACCATGCGTTACCGTAGTTTCCAACCAGATGTTTATATTTTTTAAATGCAGGATAGTAATTAGCAGGCAACATTTCGCTATGTGTATATACATCAATGCCTGTTCCTTCAGTCTGCTTCAGCAACTCTTCCATATCTTTCAGGTCGTGTCCACTGATGAGAATACCCGGATTTTTTCTTACGCCTATATTTACTGTTGACAATTCCGGGTGTCCGTAACTTTCCGTATTGGCCTGATCCAAAAGCGCCATCACATCTACACCATGTTTACCGCATTCCAGAACCAATCCGGTTAGTTCATCTGCGGAAATATCTTTTTGTAACGTTGCAGCTAATGCCTTATGCATAAAGTTGAATACAGTATTATTTGTATACCCAAGATTGTAAGCATGTTCAGCATATGCAGCCATACCTTTCAACCCATACGTTAAAAGTTCCTTCAGAGAGCGGATATCTTCATTTTCCTCACTAAGAATACTCACCGCAAATCGCTTCAGTTCAAACTCCCGCTCGGTCTCTGCATACCATGTTACAGCATCGGGATATTGAAAATCAGGTACAAAAAATGATTTCACCGTATTCAGCAACTCTGCTTTTAATATCATGCCTTCGTGAATTTTATCTTCGATTTTGGCATTGTCAAAATTTGCGTTGGTAATCGTAATAAAGAGTGCTTCAAATACAAATTTATCAGCAGCATCACTTTTCTGTCCGGCTTCGTTCAGTGCATCAGCCAAGAATGAAACACCTTTTGCCACATAAATTAAAGTATCCTGACTTGCAGCTATTTCGTCAGTTTTACCACACACTCCTTTTACCGTGCAACCGGTTCCCTTTGCTGCCTCCTGGCATTGAAAACAAAACATACTCATTGTAAATCCTTATTTTTTTTAGTTTATTATTTATTCCTTTGAACACAAATTTTCATACCCATTCCTCTTTCAGCACTTTGCCCTGAACAGATACAGTAACTGCTTTTAACGGAATCTTCCGTGATGCCTGATCGACTGCAAACTGAGCCAGCCTGAGTAATCCTGAACAGCATGGTACTTCCATTATCACCACTGTTATTGTGTTTATATCAGACTCATCAATCAGACGCTTCATTTTATCCAGATAACTCTCTAATCCTGAATCCAGCTTAGGACAGGCGATACACAATTTTTTACCGGTTAAAAACCGCTGATGGAAATTTCCCATGGCAAATGCCACACAATCCGCGGCTACAACCACATCGGCACCATTGAAATAACCTGCAGCAGGATTAATAAGATGCATCTGAACCGGCCACTGCGACAAAGCGGTATAATCATCATTCTCAACAGCAGTGCCTACAGTCATTCCTGTTGGGGCAAAACTCATGCTTTTAGATCCGGGACAGCTACTGCCCGCATGCTGCATTTTAACAGGTGTTTGTTGAACGCCATGATTCACACCACACGAAGCACCACTGTTATGAACTTCAGAGATAATAGCATTCACATTTATATTAAGCGATACTGCATTGGATTTAAGATAGCCAACAGCCTCCTTCAAAAAACCTGTTTCACCATGATCCTTTAAATGTTTCATGTGAGCCACGACAGTATTATGTCCTTTTTCAACCATCAGTTGCATTACCTTAACTTCATCATAAGGTTCTGCTTCCCGTTTTTCAATGGTTAATGCTCCGGTAGGACAATGTCCAAGACAGGCCCCCAGTCCGTCACACAACAGGTCACTGATTAACCTGGCTTTTCCATCTATTATCTGTAACGCTCCTTCATGGCACCCCGGAACACAATCACCACATCCGGTACAAAGGCTTTCATCTATTTTTACTACGTCTCTTAGCATCTCATTTAATTTTACACTACAAAAATGGTATGATTTTATGATCCATACCGGTAACAATTGTTACAACCACATATTTTTAAAAAAAATTTATGTAAAAACATTATTGAACGAAGGCTGTTAAAAAGGTACATTTGATAAAATGTATTTTATGACAGATATTGCCGGTATATTAGTGAAATGCCCGATCTTTTTCGGATTATCAGAAGAGGTGATTAACAATGAACTGGAAAAAATTTCATTTAAGCTTAAAACCTATAATCCCAGAGATACAATAGCTTACAGCGATGAAGAATGCCGTTTTCTTTATATTGTTATTAAAGGAAAAGTTAAGGGTGAGATGATAGATTTTTCGGGAAAAGTTATCAGGATCGAAGAACTGGATCAGGGTAAACCTCTGGCACCGTCATTTATTTTCGGCAAAAACAACCGTTTCCCAGTTGATGTCGTTGCCATTCAGGAGTCTGAAATACTGGCAATCCCGAAAGACTCACTGCTGAAACTTTTTCAGCTTAACCAAACTATATTAAATAATTATCTTGGTTTGGTATCAAACCGGGCTCAGTTCTTAACATCACGTATCAGGTTCCTATCCTTTCAGACCATAAAAGGAAAAATTGCGCATTACCTGATTCAACAATCAAAAAAGAGTGGCAATAACACATTTGAGTTAACAGCATCACATAACGAGCTTTCGGAAATATTTGGAGTGGCAAGGCCATCGCTGACCCGTGCCATGCGCGAGATGGACAAGGACGGATTAATTATTGCGGACGGGAAAAAAATTTCTATATTAAATGAAGCTGGATTAATCCAACTTATCCAGTGATTCCCTACACCAAAAGTTTCTTATAATATACATTCATCGATTCAATATTCCCGCTTATATTGGTGTTATTCACTAATGTTCCTGAAAATGAATAGCCACTGTTTATAAACGTTTTATTCATTGCTGCAGATTTAATCCGGGCAATTGTGAATACTGTTTCAATACCTTCAGCTAACATTTCCTTCTCCATCAGATTTAGCAAATGATATGCCAGCCGTTTCCCGCGACTTTCTGGCAAAACAGCAAAATCAGTCATTTCCGCAGCCCCGGCTACCCTGTCAATTTCTGCAGAAGACAAGCCAATAAGACGGTCATGAAAGAATGCACCGAAAAACCGAACATGGCTCTTCATAACATCTTTTATATAATTGGGATCATGTATAGGAAACGGATACGTTTCGAATACCTTATTATATATATCAACAATTCGGTGAACATCACTTTCATTCAGTTCACGTAACGTCACTTCAGAGTCAACATTATACTTAAGGCTGTTTAACGGAGAATCCAGTACTTTACGAAAGTTTTTTAAATCTACAAAATCAGGGATGCTTCTATCCTTTGATAAATACTTCGCCATAAACCACACATCTTCAGCATTAAGATAATAACGCGGAATTACTGCTTCCTGGACATATCCGTCCCGGATAAACTTATTTCGTGCTGAAAAGGGGACCTTTACAAATATTTTAGAATAGTTGCTTTCAGCAGCAATTGTTCCTATCATATCTGTAATACTCTCGCGGTCATTAGCATGCAGCTTTATAAGGTAAAGGCGATCATTCAGTTTACCATGCTGAACCAAACTGCCATGGCCAATTTTTTCAATTTTATCAAATGTGCTCTTCTCTTCTTTTATAACGTTCATTTTCATTAGGAATTAGTGAAATAGAATCATTTTCATCAGACAGTAATTTCTGAATTCCAAGCATTTGTGACTCTGTAGCCTCATTAAGGTCCAGTTCAAGTGTACAGTTTTCACAATCACGGTTACAAAATTTAGGCTCATACGTATCCGGTTCTTTGTACGTGGTGATCACTCCCTCATAATTTCTGAGAATCACTTTATTGGTAGACCATGATATAATATAATTTGGAGTAAGCGGTATTTTACCCCCTCCACCCGGAGCATCAACAACATACGTTGGAACAGCAAATCCACTGGTATGGCCTATCAGACTTTCCATAATTTCTATCCCTTTACCAACGGGTGTTCTGAAATGTGTTAAGCCTTCTGATAAATCACATTGATAAAGATAATACGGGCGTACCCTGTTCATTACCAGTTTATGCATCAGACTTTTCATAATTTTAGGACAATCGTTAACATCGGCCAGTAAAACAGATTGATTTCCCAACGGGAATCCACCATCTGCGAGTTTTCTTACGGCTTCTTTTGAGGATCGTGAAATTTCTCTTGGATGATTAAAATGTGTATTAATCCAGAGCGGCTGGTGTTTTTTCAACATATTTACAAGGTCATCTGTAATTCTGTACGGCAGTACTACCGGCATTCTGGTTCCGATTCTTATGACTTCTACGTGATCAATGGAACGAAGTTCAGTCAGAATCCAGTCAAGATAATCATCGGGCAACATCAATGGATCACCACCGGAAAGCAGTACATCTCTTACTCCAGGTGTATTTTTTATGTAGTCAATACCCAACTTCAACTGAGCTCTGCTCGGAATAAAATCTGTATCCCCAACTTTACGTTTCCGTGTACAGAATCGGCAATACATTGAACAGATGTTGCTGATATGAAACAATACCCTGTCTGGATAGCGATGTGTAATTCCCGGAACAGGACTATCCTTGTCTTCACTTAACGGGTCCTTCAGATCACTTTTAGCAATTACAAGTTCCCTGTTATCAGCAAAGGACTGCTTAAAAACAGGATCGTTCTCATAATTATCAAAGTCAATTAAAGAAAAATAATAGGGTGTAATTGAAAGCGGGAATTTATCAAGTGTTTTGTCCAGTTTCCTGCGTTGTTCATCAGAGAATTTAATTCCGGAGAGTTTTTCAAACTTTTCAATGGTATTAATGGAATTTTTTAGCTGCCATTTCCAGTCCTGCCAGTTTTTTCCAGTAGTATCAGAACTAATTTTTTCTGCAATATCCCTTTGGACTTTGTTGTAGATTGTCATAAAAAAGTAAATAATTTATATGGTTAAAATTTCAGGCGTCAGTTACAAATTCAACGAGGATATTTTTAAGATTACATTCGTCAATTTTTTCTTTGGCACGGGTAGAAAGCCAGCGTGGTAAAACCAGATGCAGTTTTCCGTTTGAGCGTCTTGCATACATAGAATACAACCGCCATTTATCAATATCAAATTCATCGGTTAATTCGATTTCATAAATGCTCATACCATTCTTCCCGTTTCTCACAATGATATCGGGCATATAATTTTCCTCTTTGTTCTTCCATGCAAGTCTGGCAGGATTTGGAAGATCTCTGGTATGTTTCGCATGGATTTCAGCCCCTCTGTTCTGACGCGTCACCTCCTTCAGAACCACTTTTGTTATGGATTCTTTATCTAAGTTTGCCATTTTCATAATTTCACAATTTAAAATATTACCAGTAAAGTCAAATTTACAATAACAGGCTGAGGCATTCAAGAAATGTTAACAGATTAAAGGATTTCTAAAAAACATTAACATTTAAAAGGTTTATACCGATCATAACCATAAAAAAAGGCCCTCTGGAACAGAAGACCTTTTTCCTATAAAATATACGATTGTTTTAATTGACCCATTTAACCAAACCAAAATCCTGTCTGTGCGGTAGATTTTCATGTTTGGCATACATCCGGATGGCATAATTATACGATCCGGGATCAGAGAACGTAAGATTTAAATGATATGTAATTTCAGAACCATTTGTTTTTGAAACTTCCATCTGATTTAAAGCCTTCACGTACTGATTATGTGTCTCATCATCTTCTGCCATCTGCACCAGTTCTATCCCAATATCTTCAGCTTTTAAACCTTTAATATCTACTGAAACATTTAAATCGAACGATTCACCAATTTTAGGCTGCATGGAACTAAAATCAGGAACATCAACCGATTTGATCTCCACTGCGTCCCATTGTTCTATGACTTTATTTTTCCATTCTGCAAGTTCCCTGGCCAGTTTACTTTCGTCTGCCTTCAGGCTAAGTACGCGCTTGTGCTGCTTGGTATAAAACTTATGAATATAATCATCAAGCATACGTTTAGTGGTATAATGCGGAGCTATCTCACTGACTGATTTTTTAATATATTCAATCCAGTCCTGAGAAATTCCCTCTTTGTCTCTGTTATAATAAGCCGGGATAATGTCGTTTTCAAGCAGACTATAAATTGTTGCTGCATCCAGTTCATCCTGAAAAGCCTGGTTGTCATACGTACGTTTGTCTGTAACTGCCCAACCTGCCTGTTCGCGATAACCTTCGAGCCACCATCCATCTAATACGCTCAGATTAAGTGTTCCATTCATTTCAGCTTTTTGTCCACTCGTACCGGATGCTTCCAATGGTCTGGTTGGCGTATTAAGCCAGATATCCACACCTGACACCAATCTACGTGCGAGTGACATATCGTAATTCTCCAGGAATATGATTTTACCCAGAAACTCAGGTCTCCTTGAAATTTCAACAATATGCTTAATAAGTCCCTGTCCTCCACCATCGGCCGGATGCGCCTTTCCTGCGAAAAGAAATTGTACAGGCTTTTCCGGATTATTAAGAACTTTTGACAACCTGTCAAGATCATTGAAAAGCAGATGAGCACGCTTATAAGTTGCAAATCGACGCGCAAAACCAATCGTTAATACATTTGATTTCATACCGTCAATTAGCTGTACGATCCTTGATGGATCACCCTGTTTTTTCAACCAGTCTTCTTCGAACCGCTGTTTTATATAATCAACCAACTTTTCCTTCAATGCCAGTTTCACCTTCCAAATTTCATCATTCTGCAATGCATAAATCTTCTTCCAGTGAGCAGGATTTGATATATCACTCAGGAAATTTTCACCAAAATTCTTTTCATATAGTTTTCGCCATTCACGGGCTGTCCATGTTCCGTAATGTACACCATTGGTAACATAATCAATATGTAGTTCTTCTGGCATAAATCCCGGCCAAAGATTCTGGAACATTTCCTGACTCACTTTCCCATGCAACCAGCTTACACCATTCATCTCCTGTGATGTTTTAGCGGCAAAAATGCTCATAGAGAATTTGGAATTTTTATCATCAGGATTTGTTCTCCCCAGTGCCATAAAATCGTCCCATCCAAGTGTTAACTGTTCAGGTATATAACCCAGATAATGCTTCAGCATATCTTCATCAAAGCTGTCATGACCGGCTGGTACGGGAGTATGTGTCGTGAAAAGTGACGAAGCTCTTACAAGTTCAAGGGCAACTTCAAAATCCAGATTTTCAAAATTTACATAATGCGACAAACGCGAAGCATTTATAAATGCCGCGTGTCCTTCGTTACAATGGTACAATTCTTTGTTAATACCCAGAGTTTCCAGTGCTTTTATCCCACCAAAACCTAAAAGTATTTCCTGCTTCAGCCTGTTTTCCCAATCTCCTCCGTATAACTGATGTGTTACCGTTCTGTCAGCCGGATTATTTTCTTCAAGATCAGTATCAAGAAGATATAGTGATACCCTTCCCACATTAACCTTCCACATGGCTACATGCAGATCTCGCCCAGGAAATGGTATTGTAAATTTGATGATATTATTATTTTCATCCTTAACCTGCTCAACGGGTAACAGATTGAAATTCTGAGCTTCAAAAATAGCTTGCTGTTCACCGTTAATTGAAAGTGTTTGCGTAAAATATCCGTAATGGTAAAGAAGTCCGATCGCGGTCATATTAACATTACAGTCACTTGCCTCTTTCAGATAGTCTCCGGCGAGAATTCCCAAACCTCCTGAATATATTTTCAGAATATCAGCCAATCCATACTCCATACTGAAATACGCGATGGAAGGAGAATCTGCTGCAGGTTTTTCAGCCATGTAAGCCTTGAACTTATCATAAGCTTTGTGATACTTCTTCATAAAAGACTCATTGCCTAACAATTCTTCGAATCTTTTATAATTGGTACGCTCCAGTAAAAGCACTGCATTATTCTTATAATCTTCCCATAAATCAGGATCAATAGTACTGAAAACATCTGTTGCCTCATAATTCCAGACATACCAGAAATTTCTTGCAATTTCACCCAAACCCTTAAGTTCTTCAGGAAGGCTCGAAGCCACATTAATAGTTTTCCACTGTGGTGGAGTAACATTAAACGATTGTATCTTCATGTGTTGTATTTTCTTATTTTACCGATTTCCAATTCCATTTAATCACTATAATAACAGTTTAAATCAGACAATGTTAAACACTCTGATAATACGCCAACTATCATACTGATATTGAGTTGTTTATTTTTCTTTACAGAAATTGGATAATCCAGAGAATTAATTTATGTGGTGTGACAAAAATACATTTTTTATTTGTTACAAAAAATAAAAAAGTTAATGCCATAAAAAAGAGGAGTAAAGCTACTCCTCTTTCAATTATTTTCATTTTTCTAGAATTTCAATTTGAGCTCAAGCTCCTTCAAACTAGACTTGAAAGACTTATCCGTATCCATCAGGTTGTTAACTGTTTTACACGCGTGCAGAACAGTAGCATGATCCCGTTTACCTATTTGCTGACCTATATTCTGGAGTGAATTTTTCGTATAGTTCTTTGCAAGATACATAGCTATTTGCCTTGCCTGTACAATTTCTCTCTTCCTCGATTTTGAATGTAATACATCAAGTGATAGTTCAAAATAATCACACACCACCCGCTGTATCTTTTCAATGGATATTGTTCGGTTAGAAGTCTTAATAAGCTTACTAACAATATCCTGAGCCATTTCTATATCCACTTCCTTATGTGTGATAAAAGTTGACTGCGCTATTAAAGAGATCAAAGCGCCTTCAAGCTCTCGAATGTTGGCCGTAATATTTTCTGCCAGATAATCAATAACATCATCACCTATCTCCAACCCTTCCTGATACACCTTATGCTTCAGGATTGCTTTACGTGTCAGATAATCAGGGGATTCCAATTCTGTAGACAATCCCCATTTAAATCTGGATAATAAGCGTTGTTCCACTCCCTGTAGCTGAAACGGTGGCTTATCCGATGTTAGAATCAGTTGCTTACCTGACTGATGCAAATGATTGAAAATATGAAAGAATGTATTTTGCGTTCCTTCCTTTCCTGACAACTCATGAATATCATCAATAATCAGAAAATCGATCAGTTTATAAAAATTTACAAAATCGTTTTGAGTATTATTACGAACTGATTCTGTATACTGGGTCTGAAACTGATTCGCACTCAGATAAAGTACTGTTTTATTAGGATTCAGCTCTTTAACCTTTAAGCCAATAGCTTGAGCCAGATGCGTTTTACCTAAACCTGATTCACCGTAAACAAACAGTGGATTAAAAGGTGTTTTTCCGGGCTTGGAGGCAATTGCATTTCCTGCAGAACACGCAACTTTATTGCAATCACCCTCAATGAAGTTGTTAAAGGAATTGTTCGGATTTAACTGTGGATCCAAATCAATTGTTTTTATTCCAGGAATAATGAACGGATTCTTAATTACAGGTGATCCGTTATGACGTGGCATTCCTGAATGTGCATCTCCACCATTTTGTCCCGGAAGCCTTACGGTTCCACTTTCCTTACCCTTTGTTCTGTCTGCATCATTTTTATCAACAACCACCTGATATTCGAGCTTGGCACCAGGGCCCAACTCTTTATACAAGGCCTTCTTGAGCAGATCTATATATTTATCTTCTAAAAATTCATAAAAAAATGGACTGGGAACCTGAATAGTCAGCACATTGTTTGACATTTTCAAAGGCTTAATCGGCTCAAACCACGTTTTATATGTAGCAGGCTGCAAATTATCCCTGAAAAAGTCCATGCATTTAGACCAGACATGTTCACAAGTTTCAACCATTTGAAATTTTAGTATTAAAAGGGTTAGACATTCAGTTTCAATTAAACGTGAAGACAAATTTTGAGAAAAAAAAGTTCAAAAAAAAATTTAATAATACTTGCAATTGTAATTTTTAATACAACGTTTTGTGTTTCAGTTAATTATATAACAATTTAACTATCAGAAACTTACAAACAAAACGAGCTATTTTGCTTTAAAAATAAGGGTTTTAATCAACCTAAAAAAAATCAATTTTTTCTTATTTTTTTTTCTGTTGAAAAAATGGCAATTTTCGGAACTTACGAATTCATTTTTTTTTATCCGGTTTTTTAAAAAATGTTAAGTTAAGTGCATTAATATTTCTTAACATTTATTTTATTTTGGTCAAAATATTCTCCACTTCAGTTTCAATTCCATTCAATTTTGACCGACAAGCCTCAACTAAAACAGCAGCCCTTTTTACCTTACCCAACAAATCATCAATATTAAGTTCGTCACCTTCAATTTGTTCAAGAATTTGTTCGAGTTCGGCAAGGGCGTCCGAATAATTTAGCTCTTCTGATTCCATTTTTCTACATTTGTCTTACCTACAAACTTAATAAATAATAATGAGAACCGCTATGGGTATTATAGGAATAATGGGCTCAGGTGAGGATGCAAGTGTTAAAGATAAACAAATTGCCTTCGAACTGGGATCACAACTGGCCAGGAAGAATTTCATTGTTTTATGTGGTGGCAGGAATTCCGGTGTTATGAAATCCGTAATCGATGGTGTAGCCTCAGAACAAGGCATTTCAGTAGGGATTTTACCCGGTTCTGACAAATCCGAAGCTGCACAAAATATTACTATTCCAATAATAACCGGAATGGGAAACGCAAGAAATAATATCAATATATTATCCAGCGATGTGATTATCGCTATTGGCAACACCCCCGGAACACTTTCAGAAATGGCACTGACCATAAAAAACAAAAAGCCGCTGATTGCGCTGAACCAAAGTATTGAATCTATTGCACTATTGAAAAGCATGAACTATAATAAACTTGTTATTGTGGAAACACTTAGCGATGTTATGATCCAATTAAATGAATGGTTGCAATAATTTTAATAACACAAATAATATCTTTGCACAAAAAAGATGGCAGAAAGCAGACGAAAACCGGACTGGTTAAAAATAAAACTACCTAAGGGAGAATCGTACAAAACCGTTTATGATATTGTACAAAAACATAACCTGCACACCATCTGTACCAGCGGTAAGTGTCCCAATATGGGCGAATGCTGGAATCTGGGAACCGCCACGTTTATGATCCTTGGAGATATATGTACACGATCCTGTAAATTTTGCAATACAAAAACCGGGAGACCTTTACCTGCTGACCCACAGGAACCGGACAATGTTGCGCAATCAATCAGGCTAATGCAACTAAAGCACGCTGTCATAACCTCTGTAGACAGAGATGATATGGAAGATTTGGGCTCCCGGCACTGGGCATTGACTATTTCAAAGATTAAGGAAATCAACCCGGAAACTACAATTGAAGTATTGATCCCCGACTTTCAGGGCAAAACAGAACTGTTGGATAACGTTATATCTTCCCGACCCGAAATTATTTCGCACAATCTTGAAACCGTGGAATCACTTACACCCAAAGTCAGATCTGCAGCAAAATACAAAACAAGTCTGGATGTTCTGAAACATATAGCTTCATCAGGAGTAACCGCAAAATCAGGCATTATGCTTGGCCTTGGCGAAACTGATGATGAAATACTGAATACAATGGAAGACATCCTGGAAACCGGAACATCCATTTTAACTATGGGTCAGTATTTACAGCCTACTAAATTTCATTTGCCTGTAGAACGTTATGTTCACCCCGATGAATTCAGAAAATTTAAGGAAATCGCATTAAGCAAAGGATTCAAAATGGTGGAAAGTGGTCCACTTGTACGTTCATCGTATCATGCAGAAAAGCATATTAAACAGTCATCATGAAAAAAGCTACATTCATCATTTTATTACTTTTACATTCTGTGCTTTTCAAGGGAGCCATTTTAAGCACAAATTCAGAATTCAGTCTTCTAACCTGTTCTGAAGGTACCGATGTATATTCACTGTTCGGTCACACCGCAATTCGGGTAAACAATGCAGAAACAAAAGAGGATTATGTGTTTAACTACGGACTTTTTAATTTCAGCAGCAAACATTTTATCTGGAAATTTGTAAAAGGTGAAACGTATTATATGCTGGGAGTTCAATCCTATGAATCATTTATGTTTTCGTACCAGGTAGAAGAACGAAGTGTTTGGGAGCAAAAACTGAACCTGACTCCTGATGAAAAACATAAACTGATAAAAATACTGGCTACAGACTATAAACCTGAGAACAGAACATATCTCTACAATTTTTTATATAACAACTGTGCCACCAAGGTCCGTGATGACCTTGAAAAAACTTTTGAAATTCACACCTATAAAGATACTGCTGCCCCCCTCACTTTCAGAGATATATTACAACCTTATTTAAAACACGCAACGTGGACACGATTTGGGATTAATCTTGCACTCGGACAACCCCTGGAAAACATAATTACTCAAAGAGAAAAGTTGTTTCTCCCCCTGGAATTAATGGATGCATACAAAGAGAAGGGATATGCAATAACTACATTATACCAAGCAGAACCTCAGAATTCAAAAACCTCGTTCCTAACCCCTGCACAGGTTTTTATTGCTCTGCTGATCATTCTTTTAATCCGCTTTTTCAAAGCAAAAGAACTTAAAAACTGGCCTCTGATTATTGCACTGTTCATTACCGGAACTGGTGGGTTAATCCTGAGTTTTATCAGTTTCTTCTCTATTCATCCGGCTGTATTTCCTAATTATAATATTCTGATTTTGCAGCCACTGAATATTCTGGGTGCTTTTTACCTGATCTTTTTTAAAAAAGCACGCATATTTTCTGATCTGTACTTCATTTATTATCTGATAGCATTACTGATAATACTTATTGTTAAACAGGCTACTACCTTACCAATTATTTTACTCACATTGAATGTAATAACCTTGCTTGCGACGTATATAAAAATCAACAGAGTAAACAACCACCACTAAAAGTGGTGGCTTTGTTTTAAAATTAACTCTAAAAGAGTTTATAGTCCATGCCATCTTGCTCTTTCTGCCTCTCTTCTTTTTCCTGATATCTTACATAACGTTTGATCAAATCCTCATCTATACCTACTGTACTCACAAAATAGCCTCTTGCCCAAAAATGATTTCCCCAATATGGCTTCTCTTTTAATGAGCGTTTCTTTGCAAATATTTGAACTGCTGTTTTCCCCTTTAGTATCCCCATAAATTTGAATACTGACATTTTGGGTGGTATCGAACAAACTATATGAACATGATCTGGCATTATGCTCATCTCATCTATTTCAACATCATACCATTCACATACTTGAGAGATCCTTGATTCAATTATCTCCTTTACTTTTCCTTCCAAAATGCGAAACCTGTACTTGGGTGTCCATACTATATGATAGCTACAACTATATATGCAATGTGTTAATTTCCTGTATTTTGGCATAAGCCAAAATTACTAAAAATGGTAAAACCATCGGGGCGCACTTCCGTCAAAGACGGAAGTTTTTTTAATTTACAATAAAAAAAGCCGCCTGAAATACAGACGGCTTAGTGTAATTCACTTAACTGATTACAATTCCCTCCATCCGGGAATTTCTTTATCATATTTATCTTTATAAATAGGTTCGTTATAACGTTTTCTGCAACCAAATTTAAAGTTGAGTCCTACCTGCAGGCTCAATGCATTTAAGTTTACCGGTATCGGTGCATAATCCCATTTGGCAAATCCAAGATCTATTTGATTATTACCTTCGGTGACATCAACTTTTTGATACCTCAACGGTAAATAATCAGCTGCTAAATAAATCTGTATCGGGAAAATATTTATTCCCAAAGTAAAACCAGCGGTATTGGCATATCCCCAGTTCCAGCCATAGTGAGCCCCTGCTGTCAGGAAATGATACAGATTCGCATTGGCAGAGAACATTATGGACTCCATGGTCTTATCTTTATAAAACGTAGTATTTGAAAGCAAACCAAAGCTGATCTGTTCATTTAAAAGATATTCCGCACCCACATACAATTTTGGAGCAAGGCCTGATGAAAAATTATTATGGCTGACCCCATAAGATAATTCATTCAGAAGACTGTCTCCCAGATTCTGAAAATAATCATCTACCTTTTCCTGATCAGTATATAGCAAAGGTTCTTCACTTACGCCTTCAAAATTTACGTTTCCTCCGGCAGTAATATTGGAAACATTGTTGTTCCACCAGATTTTTCCCAAATCCACCAAACTGGCAGACAGGTATAACTGAGGCATTACTTTATATTCCACACCCAAATCTACAGCTGCTCCAAAATTAGTAGCCGGAGAAGAATATTTCTTAAGATATCCGAAATCAATATTTTGCAAAACAGAATCGTTGGCAACCAGATCACCATTTTCATCAATATCAAAACGAACAGGAACGGAAACATCGCCAATGGCATCGGCTGTAAAATTCCACTGCTCAACAGATGTATATAATTCAGCCCTATTCACATTAACTGTAGCCGCAGCTAGTCCCTTTAACAGCTTAAACTTCATACCAACATTTAAGTTAGGTGTAATTTCCCGTGCATAACCGAGCCCTGCCTGCATAAATGCTGTTGAATTTATACTTAATGTGCTAAAGTCCTTTGTTACATCGTTTCCAAGATCATTCATTGTTAGGATATCCTTTGCCAAATGAATGTTCATGATATTACGTTCTGTAAGGTCGAAATGGAAATACCCTCTTCCTGCCCTGAAACCAAATCCCATTCCGGCTTCGGTTTCCAGATTTAACGATATCGGATCATGCAGCTTATCCAGAAATTCATTCCACAATGTCTCATTATAATATGGCATTCTAAGCGTATCATTTATTACATTATCCTGCGTAAGAACATGCTGCGGACCCAATTCCGTAAACATACTGGTTCCCACATTCATCACGTTGATGTAGAAATTACAGTTTGGCATTCTCGCAGGGTTAAGTCTGGACGCCTGGGGAAGATTATCCATATAATACAATGAATTAACGAGCTGACCGTTTGCGTTTAAACCCCAAAAGACGGCTATAAACAGAGCTATTACTTTTATCTTTTGCATCATTCTACTGTTTTTCATTGATTTTGACTGGCATCTATTAACTCGTTATTCACGCGACCACTTGCTTCAAATCCAACATAAAATTCCAAACCAAGGTAATCGTATACTTTAACAAACTGTTTTGACGATGACTGGGCCCGGGCTTTAAATAAAATATACTTTCCGGGTTTCCAAACATTTCTTTTATCAGGGCTGACCACTAATTCTATAACACTCTCAACAGCAGAAGATACTTCTCCTGCCCCATCAACTTCAGCACCATGAATCACAATATCTTCGGGCTGAGTAAACACGCTGTCGAGAATATTGTAGTTTTGGTCGGCAAGATAAATCTGCCCCATAAAATCGATCGGAATTGAGTTCTTCAGTCCAAGAATAACGCGTACGGAATCGATATTATCAATAGCAGTTGTGTCCAGATCTGCACTATCAAGCACTTCGGCTTCAAAATCAAAGGCAACAGTATCTTCATACGACAAATTTTCTGCTTTGACCCACAATGGAAGTATGGCTGTAGATGTAACCATAACATTTGCACTGTCAAATAACAGCACATTATCATTTTCAGGATCTTTCCCTGCCGGATTTGAAACCACATTATAGTTCAAAAGTACTTTATCAAATGCACGCCCCAGGTTTCCTACAAATTCTTCTACATTTGAATTCAGAGTATCAAACGTATAAGTAAATTCTGATGGCGTTATATTCACCTGATAATCCCCCGGGAAATGGGGTACTCCACCATCAACACTGAATGTTGATTCATCAGTTTCCAGAAGTGTTGTGTCCTTTTTATTACGGTTAATCAATCCAATCTGTTTAATGTTTACATCAAACGGCATGGCAATAGGATTAATCAGGTCAATCACTACGCTCGGATTCTTAAAGAATATTGTTGAATCCTCAACATACTTAGTATCAATAATTGGAATATCAACAATAGAATTACCACTGTAAATTTCTCGTGTACCAAAGAAACCTCTTACGTATCTTGGATCAATATTACGCATTGCAAACTCAAAATACAACGATTTAGGTGCAGCAACATTTATTGTTGATAGAGTTGTGTTGGTCAATGTATAGGTATATTCAATGGTAATATATTCATCGCTTCCCGAAACAGAAGGAACCAATACATAATTTGCCATATCAAATGAATGAGTTTTACCAAAGTCATCGTTGGTAAATGTCTGATTGAAATACGCGCCGTCCAGCGTTAATTCCTTAATTGTCACTTCCAGCTTTTGCTCAATTCCAGGATAATTACCACCTAAAACATCATCAGCATAAACCTCAAATGTACCGCCGTTAACTACTGCCTCATAAATCTCTGCCCCTTCCACCTGTACGGTAAATTTTGATTCTGATGAAATTGGGTAACTCAGCCCGCCAAAAACAGGAATGAAATCCGGAATTGGTGTTCCATCTTGTATCAACTGCTCCTGATGTGTCTGATCCGGCACATCAACTTTTACAAATTCTGAAATATCAAATGTAGTTGTATAGTCAAAATAAATCAGTCCGTCATCAAATGTTTTAAGTTCAAAATCCTTAATATCCAGACGTTCCACTACATCACGTATTGAAACATTTCCTTTAGCCAATGGTATTGCTATCCTTGCAGGCACATCGAACGTTTCAAAATCCGCGTTATTAAGATCCAGAACTTCCTTTTCAACACATGCTGCCACCAACAGGACCAGTGTCATCAGAATTCCGGATATTTTCAACATTCGTATATTTTTCATGATCTTTATGTTATCCATTTATTAGTCAATAATTTTCATTTCAACCCTTCGGTTCTGAGCTCTGCCCTCTCTGGTAGTATTGGTTGCTATAGGCTGATCCGGTCCGTATCCGGCATATTTTAACCGTGACGCTTCAATGCCACTTGAAATCAAATAATCCACTACAGCTTTAGCTCTTGCAAGAGACAGTTTTTTATTCAGATCATAACCACCTGTATTATCGGTATGCCCTGAAATCTCAACATTAACCTTACTGTTCAGCATCACCTTAACCAGTTTGTCAAGTTCAGCATAAGAATCTTTTGTCAAAACAGCTTTACCGGTCTCAAATAAAATGTTATTCAAAACAATCTTTTCACCTTTCTTTATCGGTTTAAGCTGGAAATCCTTGCGTACCAGCTTCTCTTCCTTGTTTTGCGGAGCAGGTACCATTTCAAAGGTAAAGAAGTAACCATCCTTACGCAGTTCAACCACCATGCTATGATGCGCCTGCAACATATAATTGTAACGTCCGGTTACTGAATCAGGATAGATAATACTTTCCTGTTGCGATACCGGATCAATAAATTTCATTTCTGCAACAATTGGTTCACCGGTGTTTGAATCTGTCACAGTTCCTGCAAACATAAGCGATTCCTGCTTGGGCTGTGGCATAAGAGTAAAGTTCTGAACCGCTGTTCTAACACTGTCTGCGGCATTAAACACATGCAATTCATCTTCAGAAATATAATCGTTTGCAGATACTTTAAAATAGTACGATCTCCTTATATCACTGAGTTCAGTTTTATATCTACCATAGGTTTCATCCGTTGTAACCTTATCAATCAGTGAATCTGCATCATTATAGATTTCTATTATGGCAATCAACGGCTTATTGGTTTGTTTATCTTTAACCTGCCCTAATAAGGTAAAGTCGTAGGTTATAACTTTTTCAACCTCTTCCGGTACCATTTCCACAGATGCAAAGTACAAGGTATCTGATCCAATTTCTTCTTTAAATACTTCCATATATGGTTTGTAACCGTCAGCATCTACCTTAAACCCTACATTTTCCTTATCAGGGAACCATTTATAGAAAAACCCTTCCTTGTCTGTTGTGAGTTCGGCAAGAACAGAATCGTTAAACACATTATAAATAATAACATGTGCACTGTCCACCGGTTCATTGTTTTCGGAGTCGGTTACTTTACCCTTAATGCTGAAATGATCGTCATCCAGAGTCACAGGATACTTGTAAGTCAGCTGAAACATATCCAAACCACCTACTCCTTCGGGGCGGGTACCAACAACTATTACTTTATTGGTATCAATTTCGAGATACCCGACATCATTATCAGGTGTATTGATCGGATAGCCAAGATTTTCGGGTGTGGTCCACACTCCTTCCCGTGTCAGTGTTGTGCTGAAAATATCATTTCCTCCCATGGAATTATGTCCCTGAGTCGTAAAATATAATGTTCGTCCATCAATACTTACACCACTAACTTCTTCATCGTAAGGTGTATTTATATAAGGCCCCAGATTTTGCGGCACACTCCATTTACTATCCTCATTTAGATGTGTAATGTACAAATCCATTCCACCTTCTCCACCTTTTCTGTTACTTGATAATACCAGAGTTTTCAGATCCAGAAACATGGCTGTTCCTTCCTGATATTTTGTATTAATTTCTCCTTTCAGTGGTTTAGGCTGTTTGAATTTCCCTTTCTTATTTTTCTCCATGTAAAACAAGTCTCCCTTTCCTGCCTTTCCATTGTAGGTTAAAAGAATATCCATTGACGGATTATAGCACAACGCAGCATTATTGACTTTGCTATTCACCCCATGACCCGGTTCACCCAACACTAAAACCGTATCTTCACCGAGCTTTAATGCACTTCTGTCTACATAAAAGAAATCTTCATTTATTTTATTCTTGCTGTTACGATTACTACTGAAAAAGAAAACAGAGTCAGTATAAGCAAAAAACGGTTGAAACTCATCCCGTTTACTGTTTAACGCATAAAACGGATGCACATCAACCCATGCACTGTCTGCGATTAATGCTTTACCGTTTTTACATTCTGAGGTTAGTTTGGCTATTTTCTTCGAAAGTTCCTGTTGCTTTTTGGGTTTCAGTCCATCGTAATATGAATAATAACACTGCTGGGCTTTGTCAAACATCAGGTTAAAATGGTATGCCCTTCCCAAAACAAAATAATATTCCGGCGAAATATCCGGCTCACATTTTAAAAGATAGGATAAAGCAGGTCTTTTATTATTGGTGTATAAATAACAAACACCTATCTTATAATTCAAAGGCGCGTAATTACTATTGGCAACTAAAGCACCTTTAAAAAACTCTAATGCTTCTCCGTAGTGTTCTACGCCTTTTTTATACAGCCTGTCACCGGCTTTAACCAGCTCCCTGGTTCCCAGGGTATCTGCGTCCTTGGATATAAAATCATTCAACACAATTTTAACATCCTCCCCGGCATATACAAAACCTGAAAAAAACAGAGTAAATAACAGCAGGGATAAGTAGTGTTTAGATCGCATATGTAATCAGTTTATTCTGTTGTATTTTAAATTACGGTAAAATTAAAACAAATTTTTTAATTTTTTAACACACCGCGCGGAATTTTGCTCTCAGGATGTTCTTTTATAAAATCTGTCCAGTAATCTTTCACGGTCGTCTTCATTTCACCATGCAACAAAAATATTCCTATCAGGTTAGGAATTGTCATAAATGCAATTGTAATTCCTGACAAAATCCAGACTAGTGTTGTATCCACAAAAGCGGCCACAAAAAATCCCAGAACATAAATAATTCTATACCAGACAACCCATTTGCTTCCAACCAAATATGTAACAGCCCTGTCACCATAATACGACCAGGATATCGCCGTACTGAATGCGAACAACAGGAGTCCGATGGAAACTATATATTGTCCGAATGAACCAAAGAGACCTTTGGTAAATGCAGCAGCAGTCAATGGAGCACTATGCATCAGGGACTTTCCATAAAAATCAAGATTGGCATCTGCCGGCATATTACCATCTGTAACGTGAACCTTTCCTGTATATAGTTGATCTCCTTGCTTAACAACAATATGATCTGCGATAGATCTTGCATGCAGAAATGTTATAGCATTGGTAATTTTTCCATTGATAATATCCAGATCACCTGTGAATTCCTCCAGTTTTTTCTGATCCTGCAGATGATGATAAACAGCTTCTTTTTCCCCAGGATTATTTTCACGGTAAACACCGTTAAGAATTTCCATATCGGAATACTGAAATTTTTGTTCCAGCTTTTCATTCCAGACACCCGAAGATAATATAACCATTCCCGTCAGGAAACATATAATTATCGTATCAATAAACGGCTCAAGAATAGCCACAAAACCTTCAGAAACAGGTTCATGAGCTCTGGCCGCAGAGTGTGCAATTGGCGCCGATCCCTGACCTGCCTCGTTGGAAAACAATCCCCGGTTCACACCCCTGTTAAATGCAAATATAAAACTCGCTCCAAGAAATCCTCCGGTAGCAGCAGTTCCCGTAAATACATCTGTAAAAATTGATGCAAACGAAGGTAATATGTTACTGTAATTTGTAATCAGTACACCTAGTGCTCCAATAAAATAAAAAATTGCCATTGCCGGTACCAGGCGCGAAGTAACCTTCGCAATTCGCTTGATACCGCCTATAATAACCAGCCCAAGCAAAACGGCAAGAATCAGTCCGGTTAATACCTTATTAATACCAAACGTTGAAAACAGCGAATTCGAAATACCGTTTATCTGTGGTAAATTACCGGTTCCGAACGAAGATATTACCGTTGCAACAGCAAAAAAACCTCCCATCCAGTAACCTGTTTTTATCATTTTGCCTGATCCGGTTTTTATATTCAGACGTTTTTTCATGTAATACATAGGACCACCACTAACGGTTCCGTCTTCGCCAAATTCACGGTATTTATGCGATAATGTAACTTCAACAAACTTGGTACACATTCCAAGTACTGCAGTAACCAGCATCCAGAAAAGTGCACCCGGACCACCGAGATGTATTGCCAGTGCTACTCCTGCTATATTGCCTGTTCCAACCGTCCCTGAAAGAGCAGTGGTTAAAGCCTGAAAATGCGAAGTATCACCTTTGTCACTCTTTTTATCGTATTTACCCAGCACACAGCGTATGGCATGATTAAAGTATCTGATCTGGGGAAATCCAAGGTAAAAAGTAAAGAAAATTCCTACACCAAGTAACATAAATACAAACCATCCGCTCCCTCCTATTGCGCCATCTACAGCCTGAAGAATTTCCTGTAATTTTACCATAATCATGCTTTTCAGCTAAAATACACTAATTGTTAACAAATCAAAAATATCTTCTTCCAAAAAGTAATATTTAACTTACAAAACATCACATTTTTTCAATGAAGTACGTTAATCATAAACGAATTGAATATTTATTATTCTAATTTGATAATAAATCAAACATAATTCCATCACATCGTCCCTTATTTCTAACGGTTTTATATAGCGGCAACCTGACAAAAGTTTGTTTGTTGTTCGGTTAATTTTATATAGCTTTGTTCCGATACGTTCATTTTTAAAAGTGAATATTTATTCAAATTGTAGAATTTTTTATTCACAGAACAGATCTGAATATTTAAGGATCGAACCTCAAAATAACTCATAATTTTAGTGGCATGGCTAAAGTTAAAGGCGCAATTAAAGTAGACATCGAAATCTGTAAAGGATGTGATTTATGTGTGGTCTCTTGTCCACAGGATGTATTGGCATTGGGAGCCAAGGTAAACAAGAAAGGTTATAACTATTCGTATATGGCCAACCCTGATAACTGTACAGGTTGCAACAATTGCGCATTGGTTTGTCCTGACAGCTGTATTACCGTTTACAGGGTAAAAATATAAAAGAACAAATCTTATGGAAGAAGTAAGACTACTCAAGGGAAATGAGGCAATAGCCCTGGCAGCCATCCGTTGTGGTTGTGATGGTTATTTCGGATATCCCATTACTCCACAATCCGAAGTTATGGAAACACTTATGGCTGAGAAACCATGGGAATCCACCGGCATGGTTGTTTTACAGGCCGAAAGTGAAGTGGCTTCAATTAATATGTTATACGGTGGAGCCGGATGTGGTAAAAAAGTGATGACATCATCATCCAGTCCGGGAATCAGCTTAATGCAGGAAGGAATTTCCTACATTGCCGGCGCAGAACTGCCATGTCTTGTAGTTAATGTAATGCGTGGTGGTCCGGGACTCGGAACCATACAGCCCAGTCAGGCCGATTATCTGCAAACCGTTAAAGGCGGTGGACATGGTGACTATAAGCTGATTACACTGGCACCAAGTTCAGTTCAGGAAATGGCTGACTTCGTTGATATTGCTTTTAAACTTGCTTTTAAATACCGAAATCCGGCCATGATCCTGTCAGACGGAATTATCGGACAGATGATGGAAAAAGTTGTTCTTCCTGCCCAAAAAGACAGGATGGAAGAATCATATATCCGAAGCAATTATCCATGGGCGACCTTAGGCAAAGACAGTTCCCGTGATTATAATATCATCACCTCCCTTGAGATGGATTCCGAGATGATGGAACAAAATAACCTGAGGATGCAGGCTAAGTATAAGGATCTTGAAGAGAATGATGTGATGTTCGAAGAGATCATGTGCGAAGATGCCGAATACCTGCTTGTAGCTTTTGGTTCTGCTGCAAGAATTTGTCAGAAGGCAGCTGAAATTGCCCGCGAAGAAGGCATAAAAGTGGGACTGTTCAGACCCATAACACTGTTCCCCTTCCCATCAAAAAGGCTTGACACATATTCTACAAAAGTTAATGGCATGCTAACTGTGGAAATGAATGCCGGACAGATGATTGAAGATGTGCGTTTAAGCACCAACGGAAAAATTAAAGTTGAACATTTTGGCCGTATGGGTGGTATTGTTCCTTCGCCGGATGAGATTGTAGACGCATTGAAAAATAAAATAATCGGAGGGTAAAATATGGAACTGACTCTTGAACAAATAATGCAACCCGAAAATATCGTTTACGAAAAAACGAAAATTCTCACCGATAAGCCAATGCACTATTGCCCTGGTTGCAGCCATGGTGTGGTACATAAATTAATTGCAGAAGTGATAGAAGAGATGGGGATACAGGAAAAAACCATTGGTGTGGCTCCTGTTGGCTGTTCGGTTTTCATGTATAATTATCTCAATATTGACTGGACGGAAGCTGCACACGGTAGAGCACCTGCCGTAGCAACCGGCATCAAACGTTTACTTCCTGACCGTTATGTATTTACATATCAGGGTGACGGCGACCTTGCCGCCATCGGTACTGCAGAAACCATTCATGCCTGCAACCGTGGAGAAAACATCGTGATCGTTTTCATCAATAACGGTATTTACGGCATGACGGGTGGACAGATGGCTCCAACAACCATAAAAGGGATGAAGACTTCCACCTGTCCTTTCGGAAGAGAAAGCTCGCAGGATGGAAATCCAATAAAGATGACCGAACTTGTGGCTCATCTTGAAGGAACCAGATATGTTACCCGCCAGAGTGTGCATACTGCAGCGAGTGTTAGAAGGACAAAAAAAGCATTACTAAAAGCTTTTAAAAACCAGGAAGAAAATAAAGGTACTTCATTTATTGAAGTTGTTTCCACCTGTAACTCCGGATGGAAAATGACACCTGTAAAAGCCAACGAATGGATGGAAGAAAATATGTTCCCGTTCTATCCACTCGGTGATATTAAAGACATTTAAAAAGAAACCCCATGAAAGAAGAAATAATAATCGCAGGATTTGGTGGCCAGGGTGTTTTATCTATGGGTAAAATTCTGGCTTATTCGGCCCTTATGCAGGGACAGGAAGTTTCATGGCTGCCATCTTACGGACCTGAAATGCGAGGCGGAACGGCAAATGTTACGGTAATACTGAGTGATGAACGCATATCGTCTCCGGTTCTTACCAAATTTGATACTGCTATTGTGCTGAATCAACCATCGCTCGATAAGTTCGAAGATAAGGTTAAACCCGGAGGAACACTGATATACGACGGGAATGGTATTACCCGTCATCCTGAACGTAAGGACATTAATATTTTCAGGGTTGATGCAACCGAAAAAGCAGCAAAACTAAAGATGCTGAAAACGTTCAACATGATTGTTCTGGGCGGTTTTCTAAAAGTTAAGCCCATCGTGGAAACTGATAATGTTATTGCGGGATTGAAGAAATCCCTCCCTTCCCGGCATCATCATCTGATACCGAAAAATGAAGAAGCATTGAAAATCGGATTTGATTTGATAGAAGCTCAAAATTAAATAATATGATCCGGCTCATTCAGCCGGATTTTTTATATTCCACTACGAATTAATTTTAACATCCATGAAACAGGGTTATCAGTTTGAACTGGAATTAGCTGTACGCGATTACGAATGTGATTTTCAGGGAATAGTTAACAACTCCATTTATCTGAATTATCTGGAACACACACGGCATGAGTTTATTAAAACCGTTGGACTTGACATCATGAAATTGCATGAGGAAGGTATCGATATGGTTGTGGCCCGTTTGGAAATGGCATTTCAAGCACCCCTGAAAAGTGGTGATAAATTTTTGTCGTGCCTAAATTTCAGAAAGGATGGATTAAAGTATCTGTTTCAGCAGGAAATATTCAGATTGCCTGATATGAAACGTGCTATAAAAGCCACAGTAACCGGAGTAGCTATGGTCAATGGAAAATTATCGAATGTTGATAAAATTGAGAAGATACTGCAAGGGCATCAGGCCGGCTGATGCTCCTTACGTAATAAATCGTTCACTTCCTTCACCGGATTAAACGTTGCCACCGGAACTTCCACAAAAATGGTACTCCAGTATGCCATAGCTCCGTTCCATAAACCCGGTAATTCCAGCGCTTTCAAATCTTTTCCGTCTTTTGACTTATACGAAATAAATCCGGTTTCAGGATCTTTGTATTTCCTGAGATCATATTTTGAACCGTCTGCTTTTTTCACGCTGCAAATCAAATCAACCGGATTAAAATGAGTTGCTCCGGCAATCATTTTCTTAACATCTTCATCATCCGCATCCAGCTGACTCATTTCAGCAATCTGCAACGACTGGTTTCCTTCGGCATCAACCACCCAATATGGTCCACCTCCGGGTTCTCCTTCATTTTTAACCATGCCGCAAACCCTTATCGGTCTGTCAAGTTTTTGTTTCAACAGGTCAACTTTTGCATTGAAATCCAGTTGATCAAATCCGTCGCTAAATCTGAAAAAGAGTTCTGATTCAATAAAGTGTTTAACCTCTGTAATCAGTTCTTCATTAGGCTGATTTAATTGTTCAAGGTAATCGAACACCTTATTCCTGACATCCATTAAAATTCCGGCAAGCGCTTTTTTATATGTAATGGTTGGTTCTTTAAAGTGATCCGGAACCACATTGTCAATATTTTTAATAAAGATGATATCTGCATCCAGTTCGTTCAGGTTTTCGAGCAGTGCCCCATGTCCCCCCGGACGGAATAACAGTGTACCATCCTCGTTCCGGAATAAGGTATTGTCCATATTTACAGCAACAGTATCTGTGGAAGGTTTCTGAAGTGAATACGAAATATCAAACTTCACTCCCAGTTCCTTTTCGTACTGAAGCTGAATCTTTTTCTGCAGCTTATTAAAAGCCACCATGTGCTCCTCAGACACTGTAAAATGCAGATTTACAATCTTATTGGTCTGTTTTGAATACATGGCACCTTCAACCAGATGTTCCTCAAAAGCTGTGCGGGCTCCATTCTCATATTTATGGAATTTAAGTAGTCCTTTGGGCAACACGCCATATCCCATGCCACTTTTATCCAGAAGACGGGATACCATCTTTTTAAAATAATTCCCATCGTCAATATCCATATCTTCCAGGTAATCCGACAGATCTTCAAAGAATGCAAAATCCTCCACTTTCTTAAAGAAATTCTTCACGGATTCTCTTTCGGGGTATTGCTCCTGTTTATTCAGAAAATAAAACAAATCTTTAAACATTCTGGAAGCTGCTCCTGAAGCAGGAACAAATTTAACTACAGAAATACCTTTCTTAAGTGCCTTTTCCCAATCCTCAATTTTTTCTGAGGTACTTTTCAAAAACAAAATGCCATTATCTATGGTCGCAGGTTCCTTAATATTTAAAAATGGAATACCACGTTTAAACGTTTCTACCTGATCTTCTACAACAGCTGGTTCAATCCCCTTATTTCCTAGCTGCTCCAAATCTTTTTCTGTCAACATCTCGTTCTTCAATTTTGCGTAAAGATACTTAAATACGATACATTTTGAAAAATGTAGCCATGTTTATTTATACTCCCGGCAGCATGACAAATACATTTTTTGTATCATTGCAGCGCATGAATAATTTGACGCAAAGAAATAGAAGATATAATGATTATCCGTCATTTTCGAGGAAGTATTTTGGAGAACGGGTACAAAAAGTCTCGATCAATGCTGGCTTTACCTGTCCTAACAGGGATGGAAAGACTGGTTACGGTGGATGTACATATTGTAATAATCAGAGTTTTAATCCTGAATACTGTTCTGAAGAACGATCAATTACCGAACAAATAGAACAGGGTATCCGTTTTTTCGATCACAAGTATAAAACCCAAAAGTACCTTGCCTATTTTCAGGCTTACACCAACACGTATGAGCCTATTGAAAAACTCGTTGCCAAATATGAAGAAGCGTTGCATCACCCGAAAGTTATCGGACTGGTTATCGGTACCCGGCCCGATTGCATCTCAAATGAGCTGCTGACTTATTTCAATGCACTTCAAAACACATATTATGTAACTGTTGAATATGGCATTGAGTCAACACTGGATTCAACCCTTGAATTCATAAACCGGGGGCATAATTACCAGACCGCAGTTGATGCAATACATATGACTTCAAAAGCAGGCATTCATACCGGTGCACACCTCATACTGGGATTACCCAAAGAATCACGGGAAGATATTCTGGGTCATGCCAAACGAATATCACAATTACCACTGCACACGATAAAGCTACACCAACTTCAGTTGATAAAAGGAACAAAGATGGCTCATCAGTATAAAGAACATCCCGAGTGGTTCAGATTTTATTCTGCCGATGAATATATTGATCTGGCCATTGATTTTTTGGAGTATCTGAATCCTGAGTTCATCGTTGAACGTTTTATCAGCCAGTCGCCAACAGAATTGCTGGTAAACAAAATATGGGGATTAAAAAACTTTGAGTTCGTGCATAAACTTGAGAAAAGACTGAAAGACAGAGATACCTGGCAGGGAAAATATTTTTAAGTTACGCTAATTTTATATCCGATAACGTCTCGAATACCGCACATCCTGACTGCAATAAAATCTCCCTGTTTTGATGCCCGCAGGCCACAAACACTGTTTTAATGCCTATAGAATCTGCTACTTCATAATCGTGATAAGTATCGCCAATCCAGACCACTTCGCCGGGACTGAATCCACTTTGCTCAAGAATAAGATTTCCTAAATGAGCTTTGCCTCCTCCGTAATGATCATCTATACCCAGAACGACATCAAAATACTGCTCAAGGTTATAATCCATGATCATGCTGTTCAATTTGCCATGTTCCATTGCCGAAACAATAAACTGTTTCAGATTCTGTTCCCGCATTTTATTCAATACAGAGACCGCGTCACTAAATAGCTTAAGCCTGTGCATATTCCGCCAGTAAGTCTCCATATATTCCATCGCAACAAGTTCCCACTTTTCAGATGTAAAATCAAAACCAATTGTCTCGTAATAATTCTTAACAGGAAAAGTAAACACCTTTTTATAGTGCTCCTCTGTAAGTGGATCCAGGTCCCGTTTTACCAGAAGTTCATTAATGCAACCTATAGAATATGCCACATCATTCAATAAGGTGCCATTCCAGTCCCATATGATGCCTTTTATTTTTTCAGAACTATTTTTGAATATCATGGAATAAAATTGAAAGCCCGGATGTCTAAACGTTGTAAAATTAATAAATTTAAAAAAATGAAGAAGCTAACATTATTTTTAAGTGCTGTGATCATGTTATCTCTTTCTGCAACAACAGCTATGGCTCAATATGGTGGCGGACAACGTAATGGTGGTCAACAAGGTCAGCAAGGCCAACAGGGACAAAGACAGAGGATGTCGTATGCAGAACGTCAGGAGCAACGTCTTACACAGTTAACAAAAGATCTCTCCCTGACTGAAGATCAGGTTACAAAAGCAAAAGAACTGAACAAAAAGTACGACAAGAAAATGACGGACATGCGCAACCAGGCAACAACGCCTGAAGAACGTCAGGCACAACGTGGAAAATTCCGTGAAGTTATGGATGAATATAACAAGGAATTCAAAGCGCTTTTAACGGACGAACAAAAAGTGAAGTACGATAAAATAATTGAGGAAAGAAGGCAAAGATTTAACAGACAGGGACCTCCAAACGGAGAAAGACCTCAAAGAGGCAACAGAACGAATTAATTAAGGGTTTTTTTCATATTTCAAAAAGGCTGCATCGCAAGGTGCAGCTTTTTTATTCATCGGAAAAGTGAACCAAAACTTTTCGGTAAGCATTAAAAATTTTTGATTTCGACACAAATCCCAGATAAACACCATTATCGTCCACTACCGGCAGATTCCATGCACCCGTTTTTTCAAATGTATTCATTACCTCCTCCATTGTCTGGTTTATGCTAATAACAGCAGGTGGTACAATCATAAGTTTTTTTACTTTGAACACATCATATTTCTCGGGCCGAAACATGATATTGCGGATATCATCAAGCAGAACGATTCCAACCAGTTTCTGTTCGCGATCAACCACCGGATAAATATTACGTTTGGATGAAGAAATAACCTTAATAATGTCCCCAAGTGTCCAGTCCGGGTATGCCTTCTCAAAGTCTGTCTCAATAACACTATTCAGTTTCATCAACGTAAGAACAGTTTTATCCTTATGGTGTGTCAGTAATTGTCCACGTTGCGCGAGCCGCTTATGGTATATACTATGCGACTCAAAAGATTTAATGGTGATATACGAAAACAGAGACGTAATCATTAAAGGGATAAACAATTCATACCCATCCGTTATCTCCGCAATCAGGAAGATCGCTGTTAATGGAGCATGCATTACACCGGTCATCATTCCGGCCATGCCAACAAGCGTAAAATTGCTCTCAGGAAGCATAACTCCGAAATGTCCGAAAATAAAAGCAAAGGTGAACCCAGCTACACCACCTAAAAATAAAGAAGGTGCAAATATACCACCTACTCCTCCGGCACCTGTTGTTACACTGGTTGCCACAACTTTAAATGTCACAATCAATAAAAGGTAAACTGCAAACAAATAAAAGTTTCCCTGAATTCCCGTGAAAATACTGCCATTCAGCACAGCACCGCTTTCTCCATGAAGCAAAGCACGAATTGTTGTATATCCTTCTCCGTATAAGGAAGGGAAGAAGAAAATAAGCACACTCAGAATAACCCCTCCAATCAACAGTCGATGCATTTGCGTCTTAAATTTATCCAGCCATGATTCAATAAACATTACCCCCCTTGAAAAGTATAGCGAGATGAATCCTGAGAAAACGCCCAGAAAGATAAAAAAAGGAATGGTCCAGAGTTCAAAACTGTCGATGAGTTCAAAATTAAATAGTACTTCGTCTCCCATCAAAAAGTTTGCGAACGAAGCTGCTGTTACAGCAGAGATTAGCAATGGTATAAGCGAAGCCATAGTAAGGTCCAGCATTAACACCTCCAGCGTGAATACCATACCAGCCATCGGCGCCTTAAAGATACCGGCAATAGCTCCGGCCGAACCACAACCAATCAAAACAATCAGTGATTTGTGATCAAGATTAAAAAACCTACCAATATTTGATCCCAGGGAAGCTCCGGTTAAAACGATCGGGGCCTCTGCTCCTACGGATCCTCCAAATCCAATGGTAAACGTACTTGCAATTATAGAAGACCATGAATTATGCGGCTTTATACGCCCTTTTTTATTGGAAATAGCAAATAGAATTTTAGATACACCATGCCCGATATTGTCCTTCACAAAATACTTAATAAACAGCACCGTTAATATAATGCCGAGTATTGGGAAAAGTAACAACATATAATTCCCCTTATCAGAGGAAAAATTTTCAATAAGTAAATGATGGGTGTAATGAACTGTTGTCTTTAAAACAAATGCAGCTAATCCACTTAGTAGCCCTACAATAAAACTGATGATGTATAATTTCTTTTCAGTCGATAAGCTGCGAAAATTCTGAAGCGATCTGATGATGTACGCTTTAGCCATTTTAATTTATTATTTGGGCTGCGAAGTTACAATAATCAATATGATTAAGAAAACGATTTAAACAAAAAAAGAGGTACATTTCTGCACCTCTTTTTAATCTCTTCCGGCAAGCTTATTTTTTAGGAATACTTGCTTTATAAGTTTCGTAAGCCTTGATCTGATCATTCATATTGGAGATCGCACTCTTGGCAATGGTATTATTAGGATCAATTTCCAGTGTCTTCTCAAAACCGGTTTTCGCTTTATCCCATAAAGCCAAGGCATCTTTCATTTTAGAAAGGTATATTCCGGCATCACCACTACCGGCAGCTGTTACAGCAATTTCATTGGCTTCGTTATAAGGATCCTGAGCCTGAATATTGTAGTATTTCGCTACATAATCGCGAAATTTTGAATAATACTTACTGTTTGGATAATCCGATAAAATCCTTTTAAGAGTTTCAATCTCCTTTTCTTTATCACCTTTTTCACTATATATTTTTGAAATATAATACAACGAAAGATCAGGCTTATAATTTTTTGTGATGCATTCGTTGAAATACTTTTCAGCTTTATCATATTGTTTAGCCTTAGAAGCACTGTTGGCCAGATTATATAAGGTTGTATTATCGTCAGCTACTCCATCCTCGTTGGTTGCAAAATATGCCTCGTATTTTGTAACTGCATCCGCATAGTGCTTTGTCCTTAAAGCCTCGTTTCCTGCATTTTTTAGTTCAGCTGCACTCTCCTGAGCAAACATGCCAATTGAAAAGACCAGAAATGTCAATATTACCCCAATTTTTTTCATTTTCAACTATATTTATTTGTTATACACTTAGTTATTTCAATTTACAAGCCGCTAAAATAATCTTTTTTGTTAAAACGACAATGTCATCATTTAAAATTAGATTGTTTTAAACATTTATGTCAGAAATAATTCAACAACCATGCCAAAATCATTCCACCTTATATAACGATCTATTGATCAAAAGGTTGTATGCATTCATTATTTTTAATAAAATACTACTATGTACCTTAAACCCAACTCCATCTATAAAACTTATTGGCAACACACCAGGTGATGTACCGGTAAGAAAACATGCGTCGTATCTGTTAATTTCATTATAACTAATATTACCCTCCTTTACAGAAATGTTTTCTCTCCTGCATAGTTCAATCACTTTATTCCGGGTCACGCCAGATAATACATCTTTGGTTTCAGGTGTAAACACTGCATCACCTTTTATAAAAAACAGGTTGGTTCTGCTCCCTTCTGTAAGATTACCCAGTTCATTTATCAAAATCACCTCAAACACATCCTGGTTTTTCAAGATATGATCCACTTTCAATTTTAAATCGTGATGAACCACTTTCACTGCAGGATCCTCTCTTATTGATTCCAAAGTAACAGTTTTTACCCCGGTATTATAAATCACAGGCTCAGGATAAAACGATGGAATAAATCCAATTATCACATTAATGGATTCCGAAATAAACACGTCAATCCTGATATTCATGTACCGGAACATATTCTGACGGATCAGTATGGAAATTAGCTCAGGAAAGTTGATTTCCGAAAGCGGAACATCAACCTGCTTTGCACGAAGAGAATTCACTAAGCGGTTAAAATGATCTTCCCAAAAGAGTATTTTTCCATCTATGATCCGGACAACCTCATAAATATTTTGTCCTTCCATGCATTCTTCCAGACCGAAAGAGATATCAGTAAGTTTTCCGTTTAGGAAAATTTTATGCCCTGTATACCTTAACATATGTTTTGATTAATATCCAAAGATATATAAATTGATTCTGAATTACCTGTTTTCAGTTGATTTGAAGGACAGCAAAACAGGACGAATATGATTTTTATTTACATTTGGTGTCCCCATTAAAAACACAAAAAGAGATTTAACATGATGAACAACGTTGGAGAAAAAATTAATGAGATAAGAAAAATAAAAGGACTTAGCATAGAAGACCTTGCAGAAAGGGCAGGCTTGTCGGTTGAGCAGATAAAACATATTGAGGCAGATGAAATTTTACCGTCTTTAAGCCCGCTTATTAAAATTGCCCGTGTTTTAGGTGTTCGTTTAGGTACTTTTCTTGACGATGAAGACCGTATTGGTCCTGTTATTTCGCGCAAGGAAGACCATATAAGATCTATTAGCTTTTCAAATGACAATGTCAGTGCAAGAAAAGAAATGGATTTTTTCTCCTTGGCAGGAAATAAATCAGGCCGGCATATGGAACCTTTCCTTATCAACGTAACAGCCAGTGAATCGAAAGAATTTATTTCTTCATCACACGAAGGCGAAGAATTTTTATATGTCCTGAGTGGAAGTGTATCTGTAAATTATGGCAAAGAAACTTTTGTTCTGAACCAGGGCGATTCAATTTATTACGATTCAATTGTGAAGCACCATGTGAGTGCAGGGAATGAAGATGCCATTTTGCTGGCTGTAGTTTATGCACCTTTTTAAGTTACTGTTATGTATTTGCTAGAACATACGCTGGGAACAGCACTTGAAAATATTGTTAAAAAAACACCCGATAAGGATTTTATCATCTATCCTGACCGTAATCTCCGGTTCACTTACAAAACATTTGACGACAGGGTAAATAAGCTGGCCAAGGGCTTGCTGACCATCGGGATTAAAAAAGGTGATCATGTAGGTATCTGGGCAACCAATGTCCCTGACTGGCTTACATTTTTATTTGCCACGGCTAAAATCGGCTCCGTATTGGTAACCATTAACACAAGCTACAAAGTACATGAACTGGAATACCTTATAAAAAATGCGGACTTAAAAGCACTTTGTCTCATTGACGGTTGGCGCGACAGTGATTACGTTGGCATGGTGAATGAACTGATTCCGGAATTAAAGATTATGGAACGTGGCCAGCTCAAATCCCAAAAATTTCCAGTACTCGAACATGTGGTATTCATAGGTCAGGAGAAACACAGGGGAATGTACAATACACCCGAACTTTTATTGCTTGGCGAACATGTAAATGACGATGAACTGAATGCTATAAAAAACTCGCTGAATTGTCATGAAGTCATTAATATGCAATACACCTCAGGGACAACAGGTTTTCCGAAAGGTGTCATGCTGACGCACCATAACATTCTGAATAACGGTTATTACATCGGAGAATGTCAAAAATTTACTTCTGACGAGATCCTCTGTCTGCCGGTTCCGCTGTTCCATTGTTTCGGCATTGTACTGGGCGTGTTAGCGTTGCTGTCACACGGAGGTACGCTGGCAATTATTGAAAGTTTTGATCCATTAATGGTTCTGGCATCGGTTCAAAAAGAAAAATGCACAGCACTTTACGGAGTTCCAACCATGTTTATTGCAGAACTTAACCACCCCATGTTTGATATGTTTGATCTTTCGTCATTACGAACCGGAATTATGGCGGGATCGCCCTGCCCAATGGATGTGATGAAGAAAGTAGTGGAGAAAATGCACATGAATGAAGTAACGATTGCATATGGCTTAACCGAAGGGTCCCCTGTTATGACCCAGACCCGGACGGATGATCCGTTGGATGCAAGAGTATCCACTGTAGGCAAAGAGCTCCCTGCTATAGAAGTTAAAGTGGTTAATCCTGAAACCGGAGAGGAATGTGCTCCGGATGAACAGGGAGAAGTCTGCTGTAGAGGCTATAATATCATGAAAGGGTATTATAACAACGAAGCAGCAACTAAAGAAGCTATTGACAATGAAGGCTGGTTGCATTCAGGGGATTTAGGACTGAAAACCAACGAAGGATATTTTAAAATTACAGGTCGTATTAAAGATATGATCATCCGGGGTGGTGAAAATATTTATCCCCGCGAAATAGAAGAGTTTCTCTATGGCATGCCAGGAATTCGTGATGTACAGGTTGCCGGTGTCCCATCACCCAAATATGGCGAGCAGGTTGGGGCGTTCGTTATATTGGATGAAAACAGCAGCCTGACTGAAAGTGATGTGATGGATTATTGCCGTGGAAAAATTGCACGGTTTAAAATCCCAAAATATGTATTTTTTGTATCAGGTTATCCCATGACTGCCAGCGGAAAAATTCAGAAATACAAGCTTGGTGAACAGGGACTTGAAATGCTTAAAGAAAAAGGAATAGAGATCATTTAACCAACAACTGATAAGGCTATTTGGCGGGGGCACGATTAGTATCGTACTCCCGCTTTTTACTTTTAATAGTTAATACTAAAAACAGCACCTGCCTTTACCCATCTTCCGGGCTGAATAACATTAGCCACGTCCATGTATTGTGCATCAAAAATATTGGAAGCCTCCACAAACAGTTTTAACCATTCATGTTGCCAGTAAACCTTGGCACTGACCAGCCAAAACGGATCGTAAGAAGTTGTCTGATACATCACATTACCCTCTGCGTCCTTACCCAGGTATTTCTGATACGTCCCAGCCCTGTCCTGCCACGATGCATTCCATTCGGCAAATATCTTACTTACGATTGAATGATTTAGCGTTAGCGTAAATTTATGTTTTAAATAATCCAACACATATTTGGAATCGTAATTCTGTTCTACCTTGTCAGAGTTCAGGTATGAATAGCTCACTCCCATCCTTTTAACGAACCAATTTGAACCGGTCATCTGCGCAATATTAAAACGGGTAGCCATTTCAATACCAAATGTATTGACCTGAGTGTAATTGGTGGTCGTATATTTTTCATTCCCTGGCAACTGAACCCAGTCAATCAGATTGGTTCCCTGACGATAAAATGCAGTTATGTGCGAAGCAATGCCGTTTTTATGGTATTTAAAACCACCTTCATAACTCCAGGCAGTTTCCGGTTTCAGATCAGGATTACCCAAATTTGTTGGTCCGTTATAAAACAGGTCTGTAAATGTAGGCATGCGCAAAGAACGATTTACAGAACCTTTAATCCTGAAACCATTCAGCAGCTCATAGCTAATGTCAAGCCCCGGATAAAACGAAAACTTGTTATTCCAGGCATCTGAACCAAACGCCATAACCGCTGCCGTAACAAACAGTGGTCCTGTACGGAACTGGTGTTCGGCAAAAACACTGTAATTCGTGCGTTGATACGATTTATAATAAAATGCATCATATCCGGGCACCTTAACTGTATCGGGGGTATTGCCAAGTGTATTGCTCAGTGAATTTTCATTCCGGATCTCAGCACCAAGAGAAGTTTTTCCAACATTGGAATAATAGGTCGTGTTGACACGGGCACCATACACATCGCTTTTATGAAAATTATAAGGATACACATCCGGCTTGTCTCTGAACAATTCAAAACGATCACGCGAGTTTCTGTAGTAGACTACCGATGAAAGCTTCAGTTTGGTTCCGGTGGTAAATTTCAGACTTGCCACGCTTGTTTTCACTTCTTCATACTGATCCGGATAAACCGGTGTATAAAAACTGTTAGCTCCAAAGCCATTATCCGTGCAACCAGCCTGCCATTCGAATGAACCAAAATCCAGATCAAGGCCACCATGATAATAAATATTCTTCTTTTTGAAATCGGTGTTACTAATATAGCCATCACTGCCTTTCTCTCCAGCTGCAATCTGATGATGTGTTGCCGAATTATGAAACGCTATGCTCAGGTTTCCTTCGTTGAATCCGTATTCCCCGGCTGAACCATAAAGTTGAATCTTATTCATATTGGCTGAACCGGTAATAATATTGATAGCACCACTAAAGGCATTGGCCCCCAGGTGTCGTGCCCCGGCTCCCTGCAATACTTCAATCCGGTCAACCTGATTCAGGTCAATGGGAAGATTCATCATATTGTGCCCTGTCTGGGGATCAGAGATATTTACACCGTTCAGCAGTACCATTACCTGATCGTAAGATCCACCACGAATGCTTACATCAGACTGAACACCATTTACTCCACGTTGCCGTACGTCTACATTAAGTGCAAATTCAAGCAGGTCGGCAATGCTATTGACCGGCGACGCCTGAATCTCGTCTTTTGTAATTACGGTAACAACCCTGGCAACTTCAGATTGAAGTTCAGGTGTGGCATCGGCACTCACAACCACTTCTTCCAGATCCACCTTATCGTTGGTGCGAATGGTATCGGTTTGAGCCGAAGTTTGCTGCGTGCCTAAAGTTACAAAGGCACTCACGCTTAAAACGCCAATTTTTATCTCTTTATGCAGTGTATTGTAAACTGCAAATGCTTTGCGGCTCCATTTCTTAAACAGCAGCGCGCGTTTAGTTGGTAAATGTTTTAAATGCATAATTAACCTGTTTGAATTTGCGCAGCAAAGATACAAAAAGGCTTAAATGTTGGAATTCTAAATAAAAGAATGATAAAAACACTGAACATAAATAACTGCTTCCACAATCATACAGGATTAAAGTAAAAATGTTTGAAATTCGTTTGACAGATCGAAAAATCAGTAATTTATGACGATTTTCTGCCATTTCTGATCTTCTTAAATTAGTATTTTCGTGGCGTTTTAATATGGAATCCAACATACAAGAGGAATGAGATATAAACCTTTAAATTATTTATTCATAAGCCGCTTGTCGGTTATTACTTTACTTCTGTTGATACAACACCTGGCGAAAGCTCAGGATCTAAATGAAGGACTGATACTAAACTATACGTTTGAGAACATATCCGGATCAACAATAACAGATGACTCAGGCAATGGAAATGATGGTACAATGCAGGGCGGTGCAACTGTTTTTACAGGCAAAACCGGGAAAGGGGTTATCTGTAATAAAAATGGTGATTACATCGAGGCTCCGGATAATATCAATGCAGGGATGACCTCCTTCACCTTTGCCTCCTGGGTAAGACTGCTCTCAAGACAGGATGCCACCCGTTTTTTTGACTGGGGAACAGGAACAGACGGGACTAATAATTTTATTGCATTTATTCCAAGTTATGGTTCTGACGATGGATATATGAACCTTAGATTCAGACCGGCTTCCGGTACCGCATTAAACATTATGTCGACCGAAAAATGCCCAACTCTGACATGGGCACACGTAGCCGTAACCTACAACTGGGATGGATCGAAAGGCTCTGTCAAAATGTATCTGAACGGAAATACTGTAGCACAGATATCAAATCTATCCTATAACATTGCGTCATGGTTGGGAACAACCACAGATAATTATTTTGGCTATTCTCGCTGGGCGCAGGACTTAAATGGATTCAGAGGCATATTTGACGATATCAGAGTTTACAACAGGGCTCTCAGTGATGAGGAGATATTGATGCTGACAGGACTGGACGAACTTTATGCTCAATACGATCAACTTGACCTGGGAGACCTTTCAGGCGTAACCGGGTACCTTACCTTACCAACAACACTTGGTGAGAAAGGTGTAACCGTTACCTGGACATCATCGCAGCCAACGGTCATTGCCGTTGACGGAACTGTTATCCGCCCGGATTATTTCAATTCCAATGTTGTGTTGACAGCAACCGTAAAACTCGGCTCCATCTCCAAAACCAAAACATTCAATGCAACCGTTCTGGCGAATACGGGAACTGAATTTAAAAGTGATCTTCTTATCCGTTACGATTTCTCCAATCTTGATGGTGCCACTGTGAAGGATGTTGCTGAAAAAGGCTTTTCCGGAACCCTTAAAAATACTGCCAAAGTGGTCACCATGGGGACGGAATCCACAGGCATTTTTAATGTGCTTAATCTTGGAAATTCAACCGGTTATTTTGATATGGGAAGTGATATGGGGCAAGTAGTGAGCCGATTAAATGAATATACCATTTCAGCCTATTTCAGGATTGATGATTCATATTCCGGACTTGATAATAACGGTAATTTTCTATGGAACCTGTCCAATACATCAGATGCTATGTCCAATGCAAACGGATATATCATATGTAGCCTTAAGGATCAGAGTTTGAGTATTTCTCCCGGCAACTATACCGAAGCATCCGGCAATCAGGATGTGGGTTACAGCAAAAATGCGCTGAAAGGTAACTGGCACAATCTTACCTTCACACAACAGGGAACTGCGGGAACCATTTATATTGACGGTATTGCAGTGGCAAAGGACAAGATCACAAATCTGCCTTCAGCAACGCTAATAAAATCCGGTATTACAGGAACTCTGTATAACTGGTTAGGTCGTTCCTGTTATACTTCAGATGTGTATCTGAGAAATACCCTGATTTATGATTTTCGTATCTACAGCAGGGCCCTGGATCAGGATGAAATAGCAAAAACAGAAATAAATGTCAGCGAACACCTTGCCATGCTGGAAAAGGCTTATGCTTCCAATATTGATGATAGCAAAACGGCAGAAACAACCGTTACTGACGTGATCCGGTTACCCAAAGCAGGCTATCTTGAAATTGTAAAAAATGATAACTCAGTGGTCAGCCTGAAATTGGATGCCATCAGTCATTTTACTGCAAACGATAATTCTACAATATTTGATTTTACCTCCGGATCAAATAACACCTTTGCAAATTCAGACATTCGCAAAATAACATTCGCACAGTGGGCTACTGCTTTGAATAAACCCGAATTAAGCAGTAATCTGGTTGTTTATCCAATCCCGGCAACCGACAGGCTGCATGTAATAGCTACAAATTCCGAATCAGACATTGTAAGTATATTTTCCCTTACCGGCCAGCAGATTCTGAGCCGGAATACAAAAGAAGCACAGGCAGGAATTGATATAAGCGGGCTGCCTGAAGGGGTATATATTTTAAAATGTGGTAGAAACGTTGCAAAATTTACAAAACAATGAAGAAAGGACTTTTAATTATATTGACAATATTTCTTTTTCTTGGCTCTGTTGCGGCACAGAACCTTACACTGAACATTTATAAAATCAACAAAACGGTGCAGCGTTATGCTTTGTCAAACCTCGACAGTGTTCAGGTTGATGAAGCCAACAACAATATTCTGGTTCATCTGAAAGACGGAAATATAACAGCCCTAAGTATTTCGGAAATTGACAGCTTGACGTATTCTGAAGGAACATACAGTGTTCCAACCGTAGAACTCGTATCGGCAGATTATGAATACAAACTGGATAAAATTATCTGCGAACTTAATGTTACAGATGGCGGCTGTGCAATTCTTGAACGAGGCCTGTGCTGGTCAAAAACAAACCCAAGTCCAACTGTGGAAGATAATAAATTCAGCAGCGGGATCAATGCAGGAAAACTGTACGCATCTACCACGGGTTTAACTCTGGGATCAACCTATTATGTAAGACCCTATGTGACAAACTGTATGGGAACAACTTATGGAGATGCTAAAAAGATACAGACACTCATGGGGAATGTGACATATACAATTGATATTGACAAAAACCAGTTCCCTGAATATTATGCACTTATAAAAGAAGCACTGGACAGCGCCTGTTATTACTACAACCGGTATACCGAATTCAAAGCGAATATACATGTGTACTACAGTTCGGGCATTCCCACCGCACAGGCCAACTATCATGGAAGCATAGGCTATGGCCCTAATACAACCTATATGTGGGTTGGTACCACTATGCATGAAATGGCACACTATTTTGGATCCGGAACATCCAATGCCTACTGGAACAATATGGTTAACGGTGTATGGCAGGGACCGGTTGCAAAGGCTTTGTGCCAACAAATGACAGGACAGGAATTACATGGGGACAACACGCATTTCTGGCCTTTGGGTATCAACTACAGATCTGAAGTGAGTTCTGCAACAGATCTGATTAATCACGCTAAACTGGTTCAGGCTATGCTGGTTGTGGACGGTGGTGTTCCAACGAGTTGGTAGTTATTAGAAGTTATAATATTTAAATCCCGGCATAACCGGGATTTTTTTGTATTACATAACCTTTACCAACATACCTGCTCACGGACGGGATATATTACTGCTCTTGTATAGCTAATTTTCTTTAATGGATGTGTTAATTTTTTTTGTAACTTGTCCACCATTAAATTACCTGATATGAAAAAAATTGATGTTATAGATTTAGTCCTGAAACTGTTTGGAATAAAGATTTTTGTAGGTGCACTATTGCTGATAAAAGATATCATTAATTTCTCACAGATTTTTAATAACAGTAACAACTACATGACCGCTATAGGAGGAATTATTGGATATTTTATGGCATTTATTGTGTTAGTATTTATTAGTTATGTGCTCGTGTTCAAAACAAGTTTCTTCACAAAACTGATCATCAACAACGATACAGAAATTAATTTAACTCCTGGTACAAATTATGTGGAATTGTTGCATCTGTCCCTTATCATTATGGGACTTGTCATTGTAGTATTCCGCTTACCTGCCTTTATTGCAGCTGTTGCAGAAATAATAAAGTATGTATTGGGCAATATGAGCCAGCCTTCACACTTATTGTTCCAGCAGATTGGGACATTGATACTATACATTTTTGGATATATTTTAATAACCAGTTCCAGATCATTGGCGGAAAGGATATTACGGATCAGCCGAAAAGAAAACATGTAATAATAACCGAAGCAGAATCCTAAAACATAATAGTATGAAGAAAATCTTTACACTGATTGCAGTTTCTATTCTGTTTATGACTAGTTGCATCCATTTCTCCTACAAAAAAAATACTTCAATGAAGCAGAAGGATGGACATCTGATCTCCGAAACCTTGACCATAAAGGAGGCCAGCTTTTATAACCAGGTCATTATATCACGTGACACAGTAGTGAGTATCATGGAAAAAATAAGTGATGATTCTAAGTCTAAATCAACGTTTAACAATCATTTGTTTTTTCAGCAATCTCTGAAAAACCGTATTATAGCTACCCAGAAAACACATGATAATAGCACCTTAAAACTTATTGCCACATCGGACAGAGACACAATTGTCAGAATTATTGCGGTACAGAATATCACTGACCAATCTGTTTTGAAGGATGTGATGATGGTTGAACAGTGTGAAACTGTTAAAAAACTGGCATTGTCTAAAGTCAACAGTTCCCAAACTCTTAATAAAATAGCATTATTCAATCCTGATCCGGACAACCGCTTAGCCGCAGTAAAACAGGTGAACAACAGCACGTACCTGAAGCACATTGCCTACTTTGAGAAAAACCCGGCAATTCGAAAACTGGCTGTGGAAAAACTGAATAATGAAGAATACTTAAAACATGTAGCATATTTTGAAAAGGATCCGGAAATACGGAAAATTGCAGTGCAAAAAATCAACAATGATTATTATTTAAAGCATGTGGCCTATTTTGACAAAATGGAGGATATCAGATACCTGGCCACAGAGAAAATTAATGATCCGGCAACTTTGTTTCATATTTCGGTGTACGATAAATCGGCACGAATCCGTCAACTGGCAACTAAAAAAATAAACTGACATATATGATTTCAGAATTTGAACCGGTAGTAAATGGCATAAAGGCACTACTTGAAAAGTGGGAAACAAGACTTTTGTCTCTGCAGGATGATGTAATTTACAACAGAAGGAACGGTCAGAACCGAAATATCAAACAGATACTTGGCCATATGGTCGATTCAGCATCTAATAATACACACCGCATTATACACCTGCAATACCGCGAAAATCCACTGGAGTTTCCGAATTATGCCACACACGGCAATAACGACCGCTGGATTGCGATACAAAATTATGAAGAAGAAGATTGGTTCGACCTGGTTCAGTTGTGGAAATATACCCATCTCCACCTGGCTCATATAATAGAAAGCGTTAACCCTGAAAAGTTGGAAAATGTTTGGATTGCAGGCAAAGCTGATGAAATGGTTTCATTAAAAGAAATGATTACTGACTTTCTGCGCCATATGCATCTGCATATGGATGAGATTACAGAACTTTTAGAAAAAAAACAGACTACTAACCTATAATTCACCTGAATATGTCGAAACAAACTAAAATATTACTGCTTATATGCTCTGTATTGTTAAGTACTGCAATATATGCACAGGAATGGGCTCCCGTAGGTGCCACATGGCATTACTCCGAAGATTACTTTGATTCATTTCCACTACTGGAAGGCTTTATTAAATTTGAGGTTGAAAAGGACACTGTTTTTATGGGGATAATGTGCAAAAAAATAACAAAGTACCATAAGATTCATTGCAACGACAGACCTGACATTGAATATATGTTTGAACGAAATGATTCAATTTTTTTCTGGGATCCCAATTTTAATGAATTCCAGTTGTTATATGATTTTAGTGCAACGCAGAATGATTCATGGCAATTTAAGGTTTTACATGATTCCGGAGATGATGTAGATACTGTAAGAATTCACGTAGATTCAATTAAAACTTTAACCATAAACGATAATGTTCTTAAAGAATTACACGTGACTTACAAAAGAATCTCTTATAATGGCGAGGATGAATCTTACCCTTATCAATCTAAAATAATAGAACGTCTTGGGGATATTCATTATATGTTTAACTACATTCCATTCGGGGCAGAAGCTTGTGATGCAAATATGAGCAAAGGTCTCCGGTGTTATTCCGATGGTGTGATTGGTGCCTATGAAACAGGTATAGCAGATTCGTGCGAAGCTACAATAGTATGGAAAGACAATAAAATTATGTCCCCAAGCCTGAAGATATGCCGGATGTTGTCCTCAATCCATCAGAAAGAATACTAACACTGAAAAACCTGAATAACACCAAAGCGCACTTCAGTATTTATAATCTTTCAGGTAAAGTTGTTCAAACCGGAAGTACAGCGTCCAGTGTGATAGATATATGTAATCTACACCATGGGTTATACCTGGTCATCCTGTATGACACAGATAATTCTGTGGTGTTAAGACGAAAATTTGTGATAACAGATTTTTAGTATCTGAAGCAATTTAATATATTCTTTAATTGTAGTTTTCTAATTTCAGGGGTAACTCAAACCTCGAATATATTTAGGAGTGAGCCCCTTTTTTACCAATGAGAAACTGCCTTTTTCTTTCTCGTTTTAATTTTTATATCACATAACCTCCAATTATAAATACTGTCTATCAAATACTTACACAAGTATCGTAATTTTTATTTAGATTTTATACAAAAAGTACACTTTCGACTAAGGGATTTTTTGAAAAGGATGTCATAATAGAAACTGTAAATCACTAATTATGATAACCCGAGTAACCCGTAGATTAATAACCGTGCTATTTGTGTTGGTAGTGTTGTTGGGCGCGTTTCTGCTCTACTCCACGGTTATAAGCTGGAATTTGTTTTCTGTGATTGTGTTTTGGTTCTTTATAGTTCCTGCATTATCACACTTTTCGGCTAAGATAATGACCCGTAAAAGAGGCAACCTGGCCACGGCCATTAATGGATGCCTGCTCTTCTACACAACAGTTGGTGTACTTATTTATTTCAATTATGAGACATCGTTCTTACGATTGATTTTAATGAGTCTGATACCGGCAATGGTAATTATTTACTTACTTAATGAAAAAGAAGTTAATTTAAACTCATAACCTTTCTACATTCAAACAGGCGTTAATTCTCTATGTAATTACCCAAAATCTGATCCCTCTCAGCCCCAATGAGAGGGATCTTTTTTTATATATTTCCATTAAGAATCCCCAGTTCAAAATTTATTTTATACTTTTAATTCCTGAAATGACCTGTTCCTGTTTTATGCAATGAATCTGAAAAAAAATAAAGTATATGTAAAGCTGCTTTTTACAGACAGAACCGTAAATCGTTACAGACAATCAAGGTAAAGTATTGGAAATTAATAACACTTTTTATATATGAGAATGATTCGTTCACATTTTTAAAGTAACCGCTAAAAACATTATTTTTATTTATTGCAGACACATATATATGAAACAATTACTAAGTGGAATTCTACTTTTTATAAGTATATATTGCTTTTCACAGGAAAATCAGGTAAAAATAACGCTGGAATCGGATAGCATTATAACAACAAACTGGATCAAGCTGAATGAATTTCCAACATTATTCAAGCCATATGTAAGGATTGATAATCCATCCGGTTTAAAGATTAAATTGCAGGATATCAGAAGCTATAAAGGCTACGATCAGGAAGGGAACTTCAGACAGCTATCCAAAATAAATTTGAATAAAAAAGGTAAATTCAGGTATACAGAACTGACATTTAAAACCGATTCAACCGATAAGGTGAAAATTTATTATAACAATTTTACATTCGGGTTAGAACACAGAACCAGTAATGAACGATTGACACAATATCAGTTCAACGATGATGAAATTAAAAAACTGAGCTATAATAACATAATGCATGATTTTTCCGAATCAGGATATTCAAGCAAAAATTTAACACAGGCAAAAAACATAAAAATACTTCAGTACGCATCGCTTTCCATTGCAACAGGATTGTTAGGTTATTACATATTCAATAATCAGGAAGCGAATAAAAACGGATTTATGGATAATGACATGATTCTTTTTACTGCAGGAATTCTCTATGTTGTACCATTTACACTGGAAAAACCTAAAAAGAAAAAACTGATTGAATCGTTGAAAAACTATAACTAAATGCGAGAATTTATCAAGATAAACGATAAACTTGTACCATAATCTTCGACCTGTCCCTTTCCAATTTCTTTACAAAAAGATGAAATAGTTCTCATAATTTTTAATTTTACCTTTTTAAAAAATCTGGAAATTAGCATGAGGAATTATTTTATTGCTTCCTTTTTATTTATACTACAGTTTTCATTCTCGTTAAATACTAAATTGTATTTCGACAATATTACAACAGAGAATGGCCTGACTGATAATTATGTAAACTGTATTCTTCAGGACAATGAAGGCTGGATTTGGATTGGCACAGCATTAGGCATTCAAAAATTTGACGGCGTTAAGTTCAAAGAGTACGGGATTTACACAGATGATTCAACTTATGTAAAAAATTTTTTAATCCGGAATTTTTTTGAAAGCAGAAATCATACACTTTACGGATGTATTGAGGATTATGGGTTGGTAAAATACAACAAACAAAAGGATATTTTTGAAAGACTTATATTAAATAATAAAACCGTACTTTCTGATGGTTCTGTTAAAGATTTAGTTGAGGATAAGGACGGCAACTTATGGGCAGCAACAAAAACGGGAATCTGGAAAATTGATTTTACAGAATCAGTATTACAAAATTATTCTCAGGGAAAAATATCTGCAGGAAATTCAATTTCGGACAATTATGTCAGAACTTTGTCCCTTGAGAACGATACGATCTTATGGATCGGAACACGATCCGGCCTGGATCAGCTTAATTTAAAGTCTCAAATCATTACAAACTATTCAACTATCAACCCAGATTTACATGATGAAATTTTTGAGATTACGGTTGATGCACGGCAGAGAAAATGGATCGGGACCGGAGAAAAAGGTCTTATTATAATTGATAATAAAAATCCAGGAGGCATAAGATTTCAATTCAATGATAAACAGGAAAGAAATAACACGGTAAGATCAATTCTACAAACAAAGGATGGAAATTTTTGGATTGGAACCAGAGGTGGATTATATTATTTTGACGATACAACCCACAAACTTCAGTTGTATCAAAACGATCTTTTAGAAGAAAAATCACTGGTTCATAATTCCATTGTAAACATCTTCATGGATCAGAAAGGTGACATATGGATTGGAACCAGAGGTGGTCTCAGTTACTTGTCAATGGGGAAACAGGTATTTAAAACCTATAAAGCGCTACCGGATAATAATAAATATTTAAACAACAGCGAAATCTATTGTTTTTGGGTAGATCCTTCCGGGAAAATTTGGTCTGGTACCGAAAATGGCGGGGTTAATATCCTTAATGTTAAAACAGGCACCTTTTCTTATTTAACAACGGAAAATAATAAGATAAGCAATAATTGTGTTAAAGCCATCCAACCTTTTAAGAACAGTATCTTAATAGGAACATTTAATGGTGGTTTAAACATTTATGACCCAAATAAGGGTAGATCAAAAGTCCTGATGCACAGTGCCAGCGATCCTAACAGCATTTCGAATAATATCGTTTGGGACATCGAAATCGATCATAAAAACAACATATGGGTTGCCACGGCAAGCGGCCTGGACCGGTTTGATCCGGTAACAGAAACCTTTAAACATTTTCCGCAGTTCGATGATATGGTCAACGGTGTTTCCTGGATCGGCATTGACAAAGACAATGACTTATGGTTGGGATCTGAAGTTATTAAAATATACAGACCTGGCTTTGGGATCATAAATACATTTAAAGAAAATGCCAGGGGATTCTATGAAGACAGTAACGGTCGTATTTGGATTATGACCATAAACAGAGGAGTTGTAGCCTATGATAAGATTAATGGAGAAATTAAAAATTACACTGAAAATGATGGCTTATCCAGTAACCTGACGTATTGTATGCTTGAAGACAACACCAATAATTTATGGATAAGTACGGTTAATGGTCTTTCATGTTTTGATACCAAGAATAAAATATTTCATAACTATTACCGGATCGATGGATTACAGGGTGATCAGTTTCATTATGGCGCATCATATAAAACCAATGAAGGAAACTTAATATTTGGTGGAATTAACGGGTTCAATATTTTTAACCCCTCAGATATTAAAGAAAATACATTTAAACCACCTGTTTATATAACCGACTTCAAAATATACAATAAGTCATTTGAGAACAAGGAAATCTTATCAGATTCAACAGCAGACATAAATATTCCCTTTGACTCCAGGTTTCTGACATTTGATTTTGTCGCACTAAATTATACAAACAGTTCAAAAAACCGATACAGATATCAGCTCGAAGGATTTGATAATGAGTGGTCGGAAATAACAGAAAACAGAAGTGCCACATATACCAATCTGGATCCCGGTGACTATACATTCAGAGTTATTGCCAGTAACAACAAAAATACATGGAATACAACAGGAGCATCTCTTAAACTAACAATAAAACCACCCTATTACAAAACCACGTGGTTTTATATTACAGCAACACTTGTGCTGGCCCTAATCATTTTCTTGAGTTTCAGGTATATTTTAAAAGTACTTGAATTACGTAAAAGCCTGGAATATGAAAAGAAAGAGGCACAACGATTACATGAACTTGATGCCCTTAAACTTCAGTTTTTTACGAATATTTCGCATGAAATAAAAACACCATTAACCTTAATTATAAGTCCTTTGGAAAGGATTATGCATCTTGATTTTAAAGACTCCGTAATACGAGAGAATCTGCTGTTGATGCATAAAAATGCCCGCCATTTAATGAATCTGATAACACAACTGCTGGATTACAGAAAACTTGAATCAGGCATGCTAATGGTGAATTACAAAAAAGGTGACATCATTCAATTCTCACGCGATTTGTTTAATTCATTCAGGAACCTGATGGATGAATCGGAGCTTACATATCGGTTTATAAGCGTAAAAGACACATTGATAACAGATTTTGATCCCGATAAGCTAAAAAAGATCCTGGACAATGTACTGTCTAATGCAATTAAATATAACAGACGAGGAGGAAGTATTAGCTTCATCATTTCCGTTATTCTTAATAATGATCCTAATGAGGATATATATGATCAGTATCTTCAATTTGTGATTAAAGATACAGGGATAGGCATTCCTGAAAAAAACCTGGGAAATATTTTTAACCGCTTCTTTTCTGGTCAACATGAAAACTCTACCAGTTCAGGCATAGGGCTCGCTTTCACAAAAGAACTAATTAAATTATTGAATGGCCAGATTACGGTAGAAAGCGAAGAAGAAAAAGGTACAACCTTTACTATATTAATACCGTTAAAAGAGGAACCATTAATAATTGAAGAAAACATACCGGAAGAAAATGTTAAGGGATCTTCCCCGCTTTCCTTTGAGGAAAATAAATCAGATGACCGGAAAATTATCCTGATAGTTGAAGATAATAATGATGTCAGATCATTCTTAAAATCACATTTCGAAAAAATGTACAGGGTCTACCAGGCAGCCAATGGGAAGGACGGTCTGGATATCGCCATTCAAACCATTCCCGATATAATCATTTCAGATGTTATGATGCCCGGACTCAAAGGGAATGAGTTGTGTAATATTCTGAAGAAAGATGAAAGGACATCTCATATCCCCATCATTCTTTTGACTGCCTTATCCTCCAAGGAGAGTGTTTTAGAGGGATTAATGAAAGGTGCAGATGATTATATTCCTAAGCCGTTTGATATATCTATTCTACAGACGAAAATTGAAAATTTGTTGGCATTACGTGAATCCCTCAGAGAAAAGTATTCCAAAGAGATGGTATTAAAGCCTACCACCGTTAAGATTGAATCGCCGGATGAGAAATTTATTCAAAAAGCCCTTAAAATAGTCGAAGACAATATAGATAATCCGGATCTGGACATAGAGTTATTTATGAATGAAATGTCAATAAGCAGGATGCAACTTTACAGAAAACTGTCTGCCCTTACAAACATGACGGTTAAAGAATTCATTAATGATATTCGACTTAAAAGAGCTCACCAGCTTTTGACTGAAAGTAATCTTTCGGTGTCAGAAATTGCATATGCATGCGGGTTCAGCGACGCTTCATATTTTGGAAAATGTATCCGGAAAAAATACAACATGAGCGCCAGTGAAATAAAAAAAAGGAACAGTAAATAACGCTAAAAATAAATATTCGATTTACTCCATTCCTTTTAAAAGTATATGGTGGAATATTTGTTTAGCCAGACTTTAAACCGCAAATAACAGCAAAGTAATTGATCCGGTATATTTTTCCCATAAAATGATATTTTAGTAACATAACCATTCAGCTAAATGAATTATCATTGCTAAGTTGTGCAATCAATAAATAATTCGTTATGCGACTTACATCTATCATTCTTGCAGTATTCTTAATTATAAGCATCAATTTGTCCGGAAAAACAGATGGAACAACCGGTATTCCTTTGGGAGGTATTGGTACGGGAGCCATTAAATTTAGGGCAAGTAACGGAACATTCTCTTATAACTTTACATCACCAACCAGAAACGGTAATTACAAGACGCTGAACGGAGCAAAGTTTAAAATCTTTACGGAAAGAGGAACATCCATAGAAACAGATGATTTGTTATCAGCTGTTATTACCGATGGCCGGGCCGATGATGACGCCATATTTCCACTTCATAGGGTGAATTTCGGTAAAACCAATAATGTATCTGTAAACATGACCCTTTACATGGCTTACGATCAGTATTCGGTTGACAACATGTGCCACCCGGCTATGATGTGTGAAATGACATTAGAAAACCTTGAAGCATCAGAGGTCACCGTATCTCCTGCATTTCAGCTGGCTACAGCATCAAATCCTCTGGGCATTACTAATTCCGGCTTTATTGCTTCGGGAGTCAGTCCGGAACTTTGCCTATTAGCTTCTACGCCCGATCATTCCGGTGTTATTAGTTACGGAAATGATGCGAACTATGCTACAACCGGAGTATATAACAATACCATCTCCGGATCGACCAACAGTGTCGCAGCAAAAGTGACACTGGCTGCCAATGAAACAAAAACCATCCGATTTGTAATTGCATGGTACCGAGCAGATGATACTTCCCACTATTACTACACAAATCTCTGGAACAGTGCGAAAGAGGTAGCTGTTTCCGCGCTTGATAAATTCGATACCTTCAAAGCGAATTCTGAAGAGTTGGTAAACCGTATGCGTGCATCCAACCTGCCGGAATGGCTGATCGATCAAACGCTGAATTCAACTGCAACACTTGTTAACAATAGTGTATATTTCAAAGATGGCCGTTACTGTCATACCGAAGGGCAATGGGAACCTGAAGGAACCATGGATCAGATGTGGCATGCCCGCCAGATCTTTACCATGATTAATCCGGAACTGGCCTGGAAGGAGTTGGAATGGTGGGCACGAACACAACATGTAACAAGCTACGCGGGTCAGATTCATCACGATTTTGGAACCTATTTCAATTATGTAGGCTGGGATGATACCGAACATGAAGATTATAGAGACATTGATAAGTGGGTGGATTTAAACTGTGGTTTTATTTTATCTGTTTATGAAACGTTTAATGCCACTGCAGAACAGGAAAAGCTGGATTACTTCTGGCCTTATGTAAAAAAAGCAGGGCAGCGAATTCTGGATCAGGTTAAATTGTATGGAAGTTCTCAGTATCCTTATACATTTGCAAGTTCAGAGAGCACATATGATGCGGGAGGAAACTCACAGGCCTACAACACAGGTTTATCTATTGTTGCATACAAGATGATGACTGAACTGGCAACCATAAAAGGTGAGACTGAACTGGTAACAACCTACAGCACAGCATTGGAATCTGCAGTTACTGGTTTTGAGGCCCGTTGGTTGGACAAGAGTTATCCCCTGGGCAATTATTGTGAAAGTGCCATGGTAAACTTATGGATAGCCAATTACTCAAAGATTAATCCATTTTGGGATAAATCAAAGCTGGACAACTTATTCATAAACATGCTGGTTTACTATGATCCTGTAAATAAAGGGATGGGGTTGCCGGGTGGTTCTTATTCAGAATGGCAGCCTTACCTTGTTGCCCATTTAGGAGGCTATGCCCTGCAGACCAACCGTTCAGATGTTTGGCTGGCTCTTCAAAAAGACATGTACGAACGCAACTACCTGAACAGAAATCTGGTATTTAATCACGAATTAGGCGTTCCACCCAAAGTGACTACACCTACCTACATCGCAACATCCACAGACGGTTCTGATGAGTATATCAGTACACCTGTTCTCTGGCGTAACTTTTATAATCTGGCAGGTTATCACTACAATCAGTACACAGGAGAGTTATGGCTTGAACCTAAGCTATTTGAGGGAGTCAGCGAATTGGATAGCATTCCGCTCATTACCCCTGAAGGATATGTAACAATAAGCTATAAGGCATCAGGAGATTCAGGCCAGAACCAAACCATAACGTTTACGCCTGATAACGCCGTGCAGGTGAACGCAATTTATGTTTCTGATAAATATACAGGAGGAGACAATTCAGTATCCATGGTTCAGGTTAACGGTAGTGATGTAGCTTACGAACGTACAGGTAAAGGAGATCTCAGTCACATTAAAATATCGTATTCAGGAACAATTCCTTCTTCAGGAATAAATGTACAGGTAGAAGGAGACGCCCGGATAACAAGCGGCGATGCACCTTCAACTCCAACCGGTTTTAATGCGGCCTCATCCAGTGCCAGTCAGGTCGATTTAACATGGAATGCAACATCAGAAGAGCTGCTCGGTTATATCGTTGATAAAAAAGTAGACGGAAATTTCCAGACGCTCGCCATTTTAGGACCTGATGTCACCTCATACAGCGAAATAGGATTACAGGAAGCAACCGAATATACCTATCGCCTTCGAAGTTACAATGTTTTCGGTATCTCCAACCCAACAGATGAAGTTGTAGCTGCAACACAGTCCGTAGAGGAAGGTGTTATTGTTCAGGCATACAATTTTGGTGATACATATACGGCAGTTGATGGAACAGAATATTTATCCATGCCTTCACAATATGTTTCAGGGGGAAGATCGTATTCAACATCTTCAACCAATATTGCAGGAACTGAAGACGATGAGCTGTATAAAACGGAACAATTTGGAACATTCAGTATCAATATTCCTTTGGAGAATGGAAAATACAACGTCATCCTTAAAATGGCGGAGATCTATCATAACTCACCCAATAGCAGGTTATTTAATGTCAATGTTGAAGGAAAAAGAGTCATTGAGAACCTTGATATTTTCGCGCAGGTAGGCAAAGATGTGGCCTATGATGTTATCATTCCGGTTGAGATGACAGATGGAACACTGAATATCAACCTTATTACTGTAACGGATAATGCCAAAATTAATGCGTTAGCCATTGAAAAGCTTATCACCAGCAGTTTAAATGGCTCAACGACAGATCGGAATAACGGCTTTGCCCTGAATCAGAACTATCCAAATCCTGCAAGTACAACCACTACAATTAATTACAGTTTAAACCATCCGGGACAGGTTAATCTGGTTTTGCTGGATGTAAACGGACGGGAAATCAATCATGTTGTAAATCAACAGCAAAACCAGGGATCTTATAAAGAGGTTATGAATGTTTCTGCTCTTAACAGTGGCGTTTATTATTATCGTTTAGGTGTTGATGGTCAATTTAATACCAAAAGAATGATAATTATAAAGTAAACTACGGCAATTAAATTATTTTTAAAAAATACTATCTGAAATAAACTATCGCTTATGCATAAGAATCTGCATGCCATCCTTTTAATTTTAATACTCGGAGCAATCAGCAGTGTCATGCCTGCTCAGGAGAAGGAAGTTGATTTTTCCTACCTTGATTACAACCGGTCTTTCGAGGAACGGGTGGCAATTCTGGTGAATCAAATGACTCTGGAAGAAAAAGTCAGTCAGCTTATGAATGATTCCAAAGCCATACCGAGGCTGCATATTCCAAAATACAACTGGTGGAATGAATGCCTGCATGGTGTTGCACGTAACGGGTTTGCAACAGTATTTCCCCAATCCATTACGGTTGCTGCGTCATTCAATAAAGATTTAATGCACGACATCGGCACTGTGATCTCTGATGAGGCCCGCGCCAAATACCACGAATTTGTCAGGATCAACAAGCGCGAGATTTATACCGGGCTCGATTTCTGGTCGCCTAACATTAATATATTCCGTGATCCGCGCTGGGGACGCGGCCATGAGACCTATGGTGAAGATCCTTATCTCACAGGTGAACTGGCCACCCAGTTTATCACTGGCCTTCAGGGCGATGATCCGAAGTATTTCAAAACCATAGCAACATCCAAACATTTTGCTGTTCACTCCGGTCCAGAAGCTTTACGTCATCAGTTTGATGTAGATGTGAGCGACCGTGATTTATATGAAACATATCTTCCGGCATTCAGAAAAACCGTAGAAGATGCAAAGGTCTACTCCATAATGGGAGCCTATAACCGCTTCAGGGGCGAATCGTGCAGTGGCAGCAACTTCCTTCTAAATAAGCTGCTTAGGGATACCTGGGGTTTTGAAGGTTATGTAGTGTCTGACTGTGGTGCAATCCGGGATATTGAAACCGGTCATCATTTGGCTGATACTAAAGCTGAAGCTGCTGCAATTGGCATAAAAGGTGGTTGCGACCTGAACTGTGGCAGTTATTATAAAAACCTAACAGAAGCTGTAAAAGAAGACCTTGTTACCGAAAATGATATTGACCGTGCGCTCGAAAGGGTTTTAATGGCCAGATTCAGAATGGGTATGTTTGATCCGGATTCCATTGTACCATATACAGATATTCCGGTTGATATTGTATGCTGCTCGGCAAATAACAGTCTGGCCAGAAAAGCAGCACAGGAGAGCATTGTGCTTCTGAAAAATCAAAATAACCTCCTGCCCCTTGATAAAGAAAAACTTAAAACAATTGCCGTTATAGGACCCAATGCAGATAACTGGGAATCGCTGGTGGGAAACTATCATGGTACTCCGCTTCATCCGGTGACGTTTCTTAGCGGAATTAAAAACAAGGTTGAACCGATCGCAACGGTTCAGTATGCCGAAGGATCAAACCTGGATTATGAGACCCTTAATCTTAAACCGGTTCCATCCGTATATTTACAAACGGAAGACGGTAAGCAGGGACTCACTGCCAGATACTATAGCAATACGGACTGGGAAGGTGAACCTGTTTTGGAACGAACCGATGAGAATATTGAATTCTGGTGGGAACATAAACCGATTTCCAAAAATCTGATCGATGATTTCTCTGTTCGGTGGACAGGATATCTGGTTCCGCCTGAAAGTGGAAAATATGAAATGGGGCTCTTTTCAAAAAGAGGCATGACCATAAAAATAAACGGCGAAGAAATAACCAATGGTAAAGGGTCTGCTCATCATGCCAAATATGCCACAGGCACAATGCAGCTTGAAAAAGGAAAGCGATATCCGGTTGACATTACATTCTTTAGTGATAAATCGAATGCACATGCACAGTTTTTATGGGCCATGCCTGAAAAAGATCTGATTGACGAAGCTGTTGCCGTGGCAGAAAAGGCAGACATTACGGTTCTTGTTCTTGGTTTATCGCAACGTCTTGAAGGTGAAGGAGGAGACAGAAAGGATATTGAGCTTCCTGCGGTTCAGGAAAAGCTAATGAAAGCTGTTAAAGCTACCGGTAAACCGGTGATCCTGGTTCTGAACGCCGGAAGCGCCCTGGCAATTAACTGGGCCAAAGATAATGTTGAAGCGATAATCAATGTAGGTTATCCGGGAGAAGAAGGAGGGAATGCCCTGGCCGATGTTCTTTTTGGTGATTACAATCCTTCAGGCCGGTTGCCAATCACATATTATACGTCGCTGGAAGAACTGCCGCCGTTTGAAGATTACGACATGAAGGAGAGAACATACCGGTATTATACGGGTAACCCACTCTATCCGTTTGGTTATGGCTTAAGTTATACCAAGTTTTCATACACAGATCTGAAAGTTCAGAAATCAGTAAAAGCAGGCGAGAATGTTATGGTCTCTGTTACCGTTACAAACACAGGGGAAAGATCCGGTGACGAGGTTGTACAACTGTACCTGAAAGATGAAAAAGCTTCCACACCCCGCCCACTCCACCAGCTTGAAGGTTTTGAACGCATTCATCTCAATCCAGGGGAGAGTGAAGTGGTAAGTTTTAAGCTTGAACCAAGGCAACTGTCCATGATCAACAATAAATCTGAACGGGTTATTGAAGCAGGTTCATTTACTGTTTATGTGGGAGGAGAACAGCCGGGATTCAGCAGTGATCTGCATGCAGCCACCACGGAAGTCATTAGTACAGCATTCCGGGTCAAAGGCAAAGCTAAATTAGCTGAATTATAGAAACATACGATTTTTCTGACCGATTATTGTTCTTTTGTGGTTTCAAACAAAAAAATGATAACCTGAAAGTCTTTATCTAAGATGCTTCTAAATTATTTTGCAACGGTTGTCCGATGGCTTATATTTTTAACTTTACACTAAAAGAGTCAGGATTTGATAAAACTGAGGTATATATTGTTCTTTCTTTGTATTGTTATATCGGCTTCATCTCAGGAATTAATCAGGAGTGGTACTGAATACAAATATTATAAAGGATCACAAAGCCCTGGATCGGCAAATGAATGGACCCAATTAAATTTTAACGATCAATCCTGGACTGAAGGTTTGTCGCCGTTTTGGTATGGTGATGGATCCAATGGCACCGTTCTGGACGATATGCAGAATAATTACTCATCTTTCTACCTCCGGACTAAAATTGAAATTGACTCCTTAACCAATGTTGAAGATGTTTCTTTATTTCTCAATTATGACGATGGATTTAATCTGTTCATAAACGGCCATCTTACAATTAGTGAAAATGCGCCACAAAATCCGGTTTATAATTCATTCGCTACAGCATTACATGAATCCGGTAATTTTGAAAATTATATTATGTCTCCGAATGAGTCCTTTTTAAAGGCAGGAGAAAATATTATCGCAGTTCAGGTTTTTAATTACAATTTAACCAGCAGCGATATACACTTCGATTTATCCTTAAAGCTTAGAGTGAAAGAACCTGAAATTCCAAGAACCCAGAAAGTGGAATTCAGTCATGCAGCAGGTTTTTACGACACACCATTTGATGCGACCATTACTACAAAGACTTTAGGTGATCGTATCCGGTATACACTGGATTGCTCTGACCCGCAAACTTCGCCAACAGCCATAGAAACCACCAGTCCTGTTACGGTTAAGATTGATCCGGATGCCACAGGCAACCGTCCCCGGACACCTGGTGTTATTCTCAGGGCCTGTGCAATCAGCGATTCACTGGCTCCCTCGTGGTCAGGAACCGTTTCCTATATTTTCCCGGATAAAGTAAAAACACAAAACTATCCGGGTGGTCAATGGCCTTCACAGTCAGTAAACAGTCAGATTTTTGACTACGCTATGGATCCTGATGTTGTCAACAGTTCAGTCTATAAAAATCAGATTGAACTCGCACTGACCGATATTCCATCCATGTCGTTGGTGACGTCTACCGATAATCTGGTTAATGCATCTTACGGAATATATGTGAACGCCGGAATCCGCGGTCCTGACTGGGAACGGGCAGGTTCTCTGGAACTGTTTAATACACCTAACGAAGAAGAGGGATTTCAGGTCAATACAGGAATTCGAATCCGTGGTGGATGGAGCCGGCATCCCGATAATCCCAAACATGCATTCCGTCTGTTTTTCAGAAGCGAGTATGGCAATCCGAAACTGGAATATCCTTTATTCGGTGTTGAAGGAACTGATTCTTATGACAAAATAGATCTCAGAACGTCTCAGAATTATTCATGGAGTTATAAAGGAGATAAATTCTGTACCATGAACCGGGATGTTTTCTCCCGTGATCTTCAACGCGAAATGAACCAACCTTATACCAGAAGCCGTTATTATCATCTTTATCTGAACGGCATGTACTGGGGACTTTATCAAACACAGGAAAGAGCAGAAGCCCGTTTTGCGGAATCCTATTTTGGGGGAGATAAAGACGATTATGACGTTGTAAAAGTAAATACTCAGAATTATTCATCGCGGACGATTGAAGCAACCGACGGTAATCTGGAAAAATGGGATGAGGTTTACAATTTGTTTCGTCAGGGATTCAAAAATGATGCAAACTATTATAAACTTCAGGGACGTGATTCCGGTGGAAAAATAGACACCTCTATGGAGGTTTTGGTCGACATTGATAATCTCATCGACTACATGCTGGTTATTTTTTATACCGGGAATTTTGACAGCCCCTATTCAAAGTTTGGTAATTTCATTAATAATTTTTATAACATCCGAAACAGAACCTACAAGCGAAACGGGTTTCAGTTTCTTATTCACGATGCCGAACATTCCATTCTGGCCTACCCGGCTTCACCGGGAATCGGCCCCACAGAAGACAGGGTAAACATAACCATAAATGTTCCGGATATCAATTCGTTTCAGGCACAGTCCTTGCATAACAAACTATCTGAAAACGAATTGTACCGACATAGATTTGCAGACAGGGCTTACACTTTTTTATACAACAACGGTGTGTTGACTCCGGAACGATGTAAAGCACTGTTTTTATCCAGAGCCGATGATATTCAGTATGCCATTATCGGAGAATCTGCCCGCTGGGGAGATTCAAAGTCCTCGGTTGCCTTAACCAAAGCAGACTGGCAGGGAGATGTTCAGGACATCGTTGACAGGTTTCTGGAAGTGAGAACAGATATCTTAATTAGTCAGTTAAAAACAGCAGATTTACTGCCCGAAACGGAAGCTCCCGAATTATATATGAGTGTACAGAATCAGGCAATGCAAAAGGTAAATGGTCTTAGCTTATCCATTGTTGATACTGTTCTGATAATGCTAAAAAATACAAATGGAACAGGATCAATCGTATTGACAACAAATGGTGAAGATCCAATTTCTGTAAATGGAACATTAAATCCAAATGCCATATCAACATCCGAAGATACTTATACATTAAAAGTGTCTGAAACTACCGAAATCAAATCCCGTATTCTGAATTCAGATGAAACCAGCCCATTGCGAACCGTTCACGTTTTGGACACAAAACAACCGGATGATCTACGTCTAACAGAGATCCATTATAATCCGGATGATCTGGCTGGTAAATCAGGTAAAAACTATGAATTCATTGAACTTAAAAACATTGGTGATCAAGCCATAAATATTTCTGATTTAGTAGTATCGGGCGGAATAAACTTTACCTTTAATGCTCCTCAGATATTACAAGCAGGGCAATTTGCAGTACTGGTTTCTAACCCGTATCTGTTTGAATACGCCTATCAGAAAACAGCTACAGGATGGTTTAGCGGCAATTTATCGAACGGAGGCGAACAGGTAATTCTGGCCACAGATTATAATCACATTTTAGGATATGTATCCTACGGTATTGATTCGCCCTGGCCAAATATCGTTGATCTTGCCGGTTATTCGCTGGTTCCGTCAAACCCAAATCCCGAAACAATTAACACAAACGGAGAAAACTGGATCAAATCTTCTGTTTGGGGCGGGACGCCTTTTGCTGATAATTCTTCACCAGACGGACTAGAGTTTACCGCATCCAATACACACACAAATATTACAATATATCCAAATCCAACATCGGATTTCATTGTCATAAAAAGCAATAAAGCCATACATAATGCCAGGCTTTCACTTCATGATTTAAATGGGAAACGCATTTTTGAAAAAGCAAACGTCGATTTTTCCGTTGGAAACAACTTTATACTATCGCTATCAGCACTGAATATCAGCAACGGCATATATCTGATCAACATCTCATCCGGCTCTGTTACAGAAAAGCAACGGGTTATTTACATTCAATAGCATAATTTGCATCTTTGGAAATTACACTTAGAAAGCCTGATGTATTTTTAGTTTTTAAAGCTGAACTTAAGATCCTTTCTAAAAATACTAAAATCAAAAAAGGTCCTCCCGTAACGAGAGGACCTGTATTTATATTAATTATAGTTTTGACTTAACCTATTTGGCGACCTGAACTTTTTTCACCTGACCACCAACTTTTACAATATAAATTCCTGACTGACTTGGAATAGTTGCGACAGACTCAACAAACTGTCTTGTCATCAACTTACCTTCAATAGAATAAATATTAACATCTGACGGAGAATCAACAGCTACTTTAATGTAACCTGCACCCGTTGTTATAACAGAAGATGAAACCTGTGTTTTTGATATGGCTGTAACAGTACCATGAACTGTGAAATAATCAAGGTTAAAATTAAGGTTATCACCTGTATTTAAAGTTATACCGATTAATCTCACCTTAACCATTGCTTTATTATCAGCATCCGTTAAAACAGGATCTGCATATACCCATGTATTCCAGTGTGCTTCAGAATAGAACGCACCGCCATCAACCCAGGTTGTCCCGTTATCTACAGAATAAACCAGCTCCAGATAATCAGAAACATCGCTTTGTCCTCCGGAAAAAGAAAATTCTAAGCTGATATCTTTAAAACCTGTGGTTGGAAACTGGAATTCAAAATACTGATTATGCTGTGCAGGATCTGTAAAATCACTAACCGTATTGGCATCTGTCCAGTTAATACGGCATACCTGATTTTCTCCGGTTAAAGAAGTAAAAATAGTATCCCCTTTTGATGTTAAGTTGGAAGAACCCGTTGCAGGATAGTTATCAGGATAAACCATAGCATCTTTGAAACCCGGTCTCCATGAAATAGGTAACATTACAGGTATGAACGTTTCAACATCTCCACTTGAATTAGCTACATATTCGTTATCGAATGTCCACGATGGTAATGCATAGGTTTCTGTCATTGTCTCAAATACTGCTTTTATGTCAAGATCTCCTGTTATCGTATACGTAAATGGGTTTTCAGTAGAAAGGGAATTACCACTACCATCTTCCCAGTGGTTAAACGTATAACCAGCTAATCTTTGCGCGTAAAAAAGAACCTGACTACCTTGTGAAACACTGCTACCTGTAAAATCCTTTATGACCAATCCGCTATTTTCAGGGCTCACACCAGTTGTAACAGTATAATTCGGCACATCACCTGTAAATTTAAAGTAGTCAACATCATATAGCCAATCAGTTCCTGCATTTGTATTTTTGAAATACAGATAAAAATCGTGTTTACCGGTATAGCTTTCAGAAAAAGTTGAGGAGGTATACAACTTTATATCACTATCAATAGTAGCTGTAGCTATAACAGTTCCTACAGTCGGATCAGGATCATCGAGTATAAATAAAAGCTCACCACCAGCGTTATAGCTTACAATGTTAACTTCAATCGCTGTTTCATTTCCGTCAAATTCAATTTGACTTTCTCCGGTAAAACCTATATATAAACCATCATATATATACCCTACTTTACCGGTAAGAGCCCTGGGATTGTCTCCGTCGCTTTTTACCGTAAAATCTTCCGCTTGTACCACCTGACTGGTTGTAGCATTAATTGATAGTAAGCCTGCAAATAAAAAGCTTAATGATAGTAAAAATTGTTTTCTCATAGTAAATTATTTTTAAATTAGTAATTAATATAATTGATATATAGTTAGCTATAAACTAAAAACTTAAGTCATAAATTATTTCGGTGCTTTGTAAAATTTCTTTCCGTTTACAATGTAAAATCCCTCCTCCGGCATCTGTTTCAAAGGTCGTCCCATTAAATCATATATTTTCCCGGATTCCATATCATTTTCAAGTTTCACCAGTTCTATGCCTGTACTGGTAACCACCACTGTGCTTGCTTCTCCCAGACCACCCATCTCATTTGCAGACTGTATCGTATATGTACCGTTTTCCGTTAGCATATAACTGTTCTCTGCGGTGCAGGCGAAATAAACGCCATCTTTAAATAATACGATGCAAAGTGCATCATTGTCGTTGGTCCAGCTTATCCTGCTTCCTGACACACTGACTTCTGGCGCCAACGTCTGCTGTGTAAAATCTGAAGGCATCCAACCATCATCCCTTCCAAGCACATTATATAAAGTAAATTCCGATGCTTCATCATCTGTCAGGATTGGGGTGTAAGTGTTGGTGCTGGTTGGAGAATTTCCCCTTCCTGATAAATCAAGCAGATTACCGGAATAATCCATGCTCTTATATTCATAAAAATGGGTAATCAAACCACTCATTCCTTCCCAGCCTGTACCATCAGGCTGTTTATTCATTTTAGTGTATAAATAGTAGGCACGTGGTTCATGCTGCCATGGCCTTCCCAATACAAAACTGCCACCGTCAATCGTACAATGTGAGAATACGTAGCCCCATTTCAGACTCTCGTCTGTTGCCGGAGCTGTCACCTTACTACCGCTTGCCGCACGGTTATACATCAGACAATGATCAAAAAACACATCACCACCACCACAGATATAGTCAGTTGAACCATAAATATCACAACTGTACCAATATGCACGATCGCCGGAAACGTAAGTGTCCTGAAAACTAAATATTTTTATGTTTTTAAAGATATTTTGTGATCCACGGTCATAAAGGGCTACCTGTTGCCCCTGTCCTGCTTCACCCCTGTTATTCTTTATGGTAATATCCTGCATGTAGGTGTGTCTGGCACCGTTAAGCTGAATGGTTGCTGTTGTAGATATACCATACGAATCCGGTGTATTGGTAATGATTGAATTGTCCTTACTTTGCCCTGTAATTGAAACCCTGCTTCGGCTTAGATTTGTCATGTGATCACCGGCATTACCGGTCAACTCATAACTACCATCCGGAACGAAGATATAATAACGATCGGTTCCCGAAGCTCTGTTTGCTGCAGTAATAGCCTCATCAATTGTACCGTCTACACCTACAACAAAATCAAATGTTTTTTTCGTAACTACAGGCTTTTCGCCAACCGAGAATGTAAGCGTTATGTCGCTTTCATTTTTGTTACCTGACATGTCTTCGATACTGTTTGCTTTAAGCACAAATGTATTGTTGCTGCTATATTCCAGCCCGTGGTAATAGTGCTTAATGAATACGTTATCTTCAGATCTTAATTTGGCATCAATGCCGTTTAACGTTGCTGATGCTGTCTCGCTTATCTTTACTGCTTCGTTAAACCGGAGCGAAATATAACCGTTAATCCCGGAAAGGACTTCCCCGTTTTCAATATTCTGATCAACCAAAACCGGGGCGTTAACATCGGCTTCTTCCTTGTAGCTGAATACAACATAGAACCTGCAGTAGACCTTATCAATTGAAATATTCACAGGCGTACCCGTTACATGATCCGTAATGGAAAACTTCACTTCGTCCAGCTGATTAGCGCTGGCAGCTTCATCAAAAGTGCCTGATGTAAGCGGGGTTATTGTTGCACCTTCACTTGATAATCCAAAAGTAGCTGCACCATATCCAATTAAGGATACCGAAGCCACATTGAAATTGGTTGGAATGGAAAGTGATACCAAACTGTTATTGGCATAAAATCCATAAAGTGTTGATCCACCTGTTGGTCTCCAGGTTCCATTCCCAAATCTCGTAGAGGTATCTGCGGGTGTGAGTGTATAAATGTAATCTGTCCAGGATTGTACCAGAGAAGATGATGCTACATTTGCCCAATATCCGTCATTTTCTGTTGTTCCCCTGATTTGTTTTTTCATCAGGTCATTTATGGTTATGGTAACCTTATAATCTGCAAAGTCAGTAGCCCCATGCGATATTCTCGCCGTCACCTCCACCACGTCACCAATTGTAAAATCAGATTTACTGATAATTCCATCCGTACTCATGGCGATATCAGCGTCGTTACAGGTTGCAGTATAGCTTACCTCTGCAGTTGTTGCCGAGGGCGTTACAGTAACATTCAGATCCTGATCGTAATAAGCATCTGTAGAAAACACATCATTATCCGGAATTACGGTAAAGCCATCTACTGTCATATCCTTAAGGGATACATCAGCAACAAAAGGTGCAATTTTTATAGTAAATACATTATAGACGTATCCGGAATTCACAAAACCCTTCATCTTAAAATTATAAACCACTCCGGCTTCCATATAAAATAACCAGTCATAATTTTGGGTTGAAGTCCAGCTTCCCGTATTTGCAATATCCAGTGTATCTGCATTTACAAAATCTCCGTTTGAGTTTATTATCCCTAATGCACCTCGTACATTATTACTGGATGTGGCAATAGCAGATGTAAATACAAAGTAGCCTGATACCGAAGACTGCACATCAAACGTGATGTAACAACCATCGTGTGCAAAGTCAATCAGCTGACTACCCTTAGCCACGCATTCATACCATTCCTTTACATTATCAACCAGTACATTGCCGCCGTCAGCATTTACGGCAACAACATCAGCAGCCAACACAGAACTGATACCCGTTAAAGAAAAAAGAAGGATTAGCGCAGATATTGAAATCTTATGTAAATACTTTTTCATGAGATAATTTTTCAGGTTAGTTTAAAATAAATTTACCAGTCTTGAAATTACCGGAAGACTCTATCCGTACCAGGTAGATTCCGGGGGTGTAGCCTTTAAGTGGTAAACTTTCCTGATGACTTATATCCAAATTACCAGAATAAATCATTCTTCCACTGCTTGAATAAATGCGTACTTGAGCATCCACACTGTTCTGCGATTCAAGGTAGAGTGTTTTGCTGTGCTGATCTACATAATACTTAACCTGATCTTTTGAAGCAGATACCTCATCAATAGCAGTTGCATGGTACTGGTCGCTGATATATTGTTGTGGTCCTGCCTGTGAAGTTACAATCTCCTTCACCTGGTCGGTTGGATCAAGAGTATAGCTGTAGTAGGAATCCAGATCATACGGATAAACAGATGCATTCCCATTCTGATCGCCTGAACAATTTATCAACAGATTCCCATCTTCATACATAATCCCCGGGCTGCTGATCGTCAGAGGGTCATTTACATTTTCGAACACACTGTTTTGTACAATGATCCGTCCGGTTCCACGTGCCTGATTGCCATAAGAAAATACCCTGCTCAGGTAATTATTGTACAAATGGCCTATTCCCATATCAAAGCTTGGGTTTCTTTGATTGGTCGAGTCGATCCAGTTATGATGAATCGTGAGGTGAAAATCAGGATTATCAACTCCATCTGTGATCCAACCAATACCAAAAGCCTTGTTATGATGAGTTAGCTTATTATACGAAATCGTAGCATAATCTGTACTGTGGCGCAGGTCTATTAAACCGTCTCCACAGTTTGTAAAAAAGCAATGATCAATCCACATGTGGTGGCTGTTATCCGCCTGAATGGCATCATTATCGTTGGTTTTTCCATCCCAGTCCCCCTCAACATAGGAATCCCTGATGATCAAATTACGGATTATAATGTTTTGCTTGTTAATGATGTGCAGTTCCATATTCTTTAAAGTGGCATTAGTGCCATAACCTATAATGGTTTTATTGGAGTTCACATCAATTTCCTGCCAGGATGTTGATTCAAGAACACCTTTAACAAGAATAATATATGGCCTTGAAGATCTCGCGTAGGTATTGAATTTTGCATAGGTATCTGCAATCACCACTTCACCGCCTTCACCTCCGGTAGTTGTCTCCAATCCTAACCCACTTACTGCTGCAAATCCATCCGGTTTATCCTGTGCAAAAATATTTTGTAAGCTAAACAGAGTAATTATCAAAAAGTAATAATGTAAAAATTGTTTCATAAATATTGTATTAGTTATGTTTTATTATTGAATTAAATATTCAGTTGTATTGTCCCCCATATTCCATCGCGGTCACGTCACTTTTATTAAAAGGTGAAATTAGGCATATGATATGGTTATATATGGGAATTCTTTCCCAAATAGTGGTAGTTTCATATCAGTAACTTGTCGTAGCGGATGAAGTCCCCGTTCGTACAATAGCAATCAAATGTGCCATCTTTCTAGTTACAGTGGAAGTGCCAAAGATGGAGTTTTTTATGGTATCACAGTAATAATTACCCTCTGATATCTTGTTAAAGGAGGGCTCCCGGAATCTGTAACCTCACAGATCATATGGATGGTATCTCCGGGTCTGGCATCATCCGGTACCGTAATTTTTAATTGAGCTTTTTCTGATCCGGAAATGGCTTTTCCCGAATATGTGCCTGCCTCAATGTAATTCCACCATTTGAAGGATAAGACATCTCCATCCGGATCGTATGTTTTACCGGCATCCAGCTTAACTTTTGAACCGGCTTTGGCTTTTATATTCAATGGTGTATTCTTTAAACGTACAACAGGATGATGATTGGCAGAAGCATAATCTCTGACACACCATTCCGCCCGGGCAGCAAAATCATTCTGAACATCATCCAGCCAACGCCAGATGGGCCTGAAATACCTGGTGCGGATCTCAGTCTCATCCTTAGCAGTATCATTCTCCATCTTTTTCGACCAACTGTTAGCAATAAACCAACGTCCTTGAGGATGTGTATAAGAGGAATCAGGCAGAGGATCCATCCACACATTATTAAGGACCCAAACATATCGTCCGCCCCAGCCACCCCAGCCGGGAGATTCCATGCAGCGCAGACCATTAGGAATATTATATAAAAATGAAGGAGTATCACCTTCAGCATTAAATGCTCCGTTATTATTTTCGTAGGCATCACACAACGGGCCATGTCCCTTCAGGATATGTTCCCTCATCCAGTCTGCTTCGAAATACGGTTTCACTTCATCAGGAAGTACTTTGGGCCAGATATATGCCATGCAGTCGAACTGGTCGGAAATTATAGTTGGAATATTAAACTTTTCCCAGTTGGGACGAATATAGTCCTGGTAGGTGCCATCCTGTTCCCAGATCAAAAATAAACGCAATTTCCCCGCCACCTCTTCCATACGTTCCGGATGATCTTCCTGAATTATTTTAAGCGCACGAGAAATAGTATTACATCCTCCCCATGCCTGCACCCAAACAGGACGCGAATCACTGTCATCTAACAATACCTGAGCAATCAGTTCTGCGCCTTCGGTACGTATATCATCCTCTCCGATACCGTTTATATTGCCCACTTTCCACTTGCTCAAGAGATAATCAGGCGATGGGTAATCCGGATCATGTAATTTCAGGTTATCATAAACCTTTGCATACAAATCAATATAATCTTTTACCCAGGATACAGGATGAAATGCATTCCATCCTGTCCCGCCAATCCAGTGAAACTGCGAACTGCTATTAATTATCCCCTCCACATCAAATTCATTGGAAGTTAACAAAAACCGCACCATCGAAGCCCTGTCATCTGCCTCGCCATCAGTGGTGACAATCACACGCGGTTTTGTATTCTGACTGAAAGTTTGAGTAGCTCCGGTAATACAAAATATCAGAATGAATAAAACATGAGAGGTTTTCATCATACAATTATCTTTATTATAGCTTAAACCTGTTTAAGTGATTTATTAATGCTTACACAAAGTTACCGCTCTGAAAAATAAGTAAATTTCTGTATCTCGTCAAACAAGGATAAATATTAATAATAACGCTTACGGTATAAAAATTTATTTCCTTGAAATAATGGCACCTTACAGAGGACATCGGAACTTTCAAATGCGCCATGGAGTGTCCTGCTTAATGACTTCAAAAGATACCGTTGAATTTATAACAGACAATGACGAATTATTTATCAGATACCATGTAAAAGAAAATTAAATTTGCATTTAACTGTTCAATATTAGCCACACAAATAAATTCTATATGATTGTGCGAAACAAAAAACAACGGACTATTACCATACAAAAACTTGTATTACAACTCTCTTTTCTTATCATTCCTCTTCTGTTAAGTGCACAATCCAACCAGAGCAGTCTCAATACTCAGCCAAATGAAGTCTGGAAAGCTAACTGGATCTGGCAGGATGCGGATGGTCCGCAGGACACATGGATGTGTTTTCGTAAAAATATCCGGTTGAGTAATATTCCTGAAAAAGCAACAGCACGTATCTCTGCTGATTCTAAATACTGGTTGTGGATTAATGGAAAACAGGTTGTATTTGAAGGCCAGCTCAAACGGGACCGGCTGAATGAAACCTGGTTTGACGAAATTGACCTGGCACCATACCTGATTGAAGGGACCAATACAATTGCAGCCGAGGTCTGGTACTGGGGCAGAGAAGGCTTTTCACATCACGACAGTGGGAAAGGGGGATTTTTATTTGATGCCGATTTTGGCGGGACTCCGGTTCGAACCGACAACACGTGGAAACTGAGGATACATCCAGCCTATGAACATTCTGTAGAAGGAGGACAACCCAATATGCGCTTATCGGTCTGGAATGTAAGGTTTAATGCAGCCAATGACACGATTGAAGACTGGCAACTCCCCGGCTACGATGATTCATCATGGAAATCTGCTACTGAAAAGGGCGTACCGCCAGTGCTGCCCTGGAATGCCATGGTCAAACGTCCGTTTCCGCAATGGAAGAACAGTGGATTACAGAACTATGTGAATGCTGAAGCCATTCCTGAAACCGGTAACGGAGAGGTGGTGGAAGCAGTTCTGCCGTATGATGCAAGGGTTTCAGTCTATCTGAAAGTCAAAGCGCCGGAAGGAAAACGGATCAATATGCAAACTGACCAGTATGATGGCTGGTATGATTTTGGTGAGGGACCGGCCAACCGTGCAGAATATATAACCAAAGACGGCATTCAGGAATTTGAAAGTCTGGTCTGGATGAGTGGTAACACCGTGCGTTATAGCATACCTGAAGGAGTTAAGATCATTTCACTGAAATACAGGGAACTCGGTTATCCGGCTGATTTTACCGGTAGTTTTTCATGTAACGATCCGTTTTATAACAAACTCTGGACCATGGCCCGCCGAACATTATACATTAATATGTACGATAATTTTATGGATTGTCCTGATCGGGAACGTGCCCTGTGGTGGGGCGATGTCGTGAATCAGAGTGGTGAATGTTTTTACACCCTCGATACCACTTCTCATGCCCTGATCCGGAAATCCATGAAAACACTGGTGGCCTGGCAGCGAAAAGACTGCACCCTTTTCTCCCCTACCTCCACAAAATGGAGCGCTGAACTGCCTCAACAGATGCTGGCAAGCATTGGCTGGTATGGCTTCTGGAACTATTTTATGAACACCAACGACAGTACAACCATACGTGAAGTCTATCCGGCGGTCAGGAAATACCTGGCAATCTGGAAAATGGGACCGGATGGTCTTGTCGTACATCGTCGCGGAGCCTGGGACTGGGGTGACTGGGGAACCAATATCGATATTGCAGTTCTGGACAATACATGGTATTACCTGGCGCTGAAAGCAGCCATTCCTATGGCAGCTATGAGTGGTTCTGCAGCGGACACTTCAGATTACCGCTCCAGAATGAACAGCATCTCCACAAACTTTTCAAAAATATTCTGGAAGGATGATCAACAATGCTTTCGCTCTGCTAAACTTTCTGAACCTGATGACAGGGCCAATGCCATGGCCGTTCTTGCCGGCCTGGCCCAACCGGATCAGTATGCCGGAATCAGGAAGGTATTACAGGAAAAAATGTTTGCCAGTCCCTATATGGAGAAATATGTATTGGAAGCGCTTTGCAAAACCGGCTCCGATTCACTGGCTCTGATCAGAATGAAGGAACGGTATTCCGAAATGGTTAACAGCAAAAAATACAATACACTTTGGGAAGTGTGGAACGGGTTAAGTGAAGGCACCATTAACCACGGATGGAACGCACCTAACACTGTTTTATCACAAAATATTGCCGGAGTTGCTCCGCTTGAACCGGGATGGGCGGTTTACCAGGTAATGCCACAGATGGGCGGCTTAACAGAAATCAATCAAACGGTTCCGACGGTAAAAGGTGATATAAAAGTTAAGCATGTGCTTTCTTCTGACCGTTTTACAATGAACCTCGAATCACCGCAGGGAACAAAGGCATGCATCGGAATCCCAAAACAATATGGCATTCAAAACATTACTGTAAATGGTAGAACCATTTGGAAGAATGGCAGGTTTCGACACAGTCCGGAGGGAATCTTCCGGGGTGAAGAAAACAGCAATTACGTTACATTTTATGCTTTACCTGGCACATGGCGTTTCGATGCCACGCTAAAGTAGACGTTAAGCTTTAATATTGTAGACCAGAAGTGCATCCCCATGCCTGAGAAAGAGCTTGCCGTCATAAATATAGGGATGCGACCAGTGTTGTCCACGTCCTTTTTCCACTTTGAAGGAACTGATGACTTTAAAACCTGACGGATCCGGTTTTACAAGGCCCACATCACCCGACTTTTCAACATACACATATAACAGGCCATCGGCAAACACCATTTCTCCTTTGGAATTCCATTTCTCTTCATACATCACCTCACCGGTATCCCAGTTCAGACAAACCCAGTTTCCGGCATTGTTATGGATCCAGTTCGATCCATACAGGTATCCGTCATGTTCTATTAAACCGTGATGGTGGTTATCCAGAACCGAATCGGTATAAACTTCGCTGATCACAGAAACATCATCATTGACTTCCAGCATTTTTGCCGGATAGTTATAACCGATGCAAATAAAAATCCGGTTTTCTTTTACCACGGGTGAATTTGCCCAGATCATGCCCTTGGGTTGCCATTTCCACTTTACAGGATCAAAATACCGGTAGGATGTTCTGATGGCACCATCTTCCGGATCAACAATATAAAGGTCACTGGCTGATGCCCCTAAAATGTAAGGCTTCCCGTTGAATTGATGCAAAACAGGCGAGACATAGGAACGCTGGCCATCTGTACCCGGACTCTTCCATACCTCCTCTCCGGTAATTTTATCAAAAGCCACAAATGTTGCCACAGCTCCTGCCGGCGAACAAATAACCTTGTCATCCACGATCAACGGCGATTCAGCCACACCCCAGGTATGCCAGTCCGCCTTATATGCCTTATCCACATTTATCTTCCAGTTGATCTCCCCTGTTTCCGCATTCAGACATACCAGTTCTCCTATCCCGCTGACAATATAGATCCGGTCATCTTCCAGGGTAGGCGTACTCCGGGTATTCGGGAAAGATGCTTCCCATGCCTTGCCATAAGCAACCTGCCATCTTTTGTTACCTTCAAAATCCATACAGGTCAGATAGTCCATGCTATCCTTTTTCCCGGACGCATAAATATACTTCCCGTTGGAAATTACCGAGGACCAGCCATCACCAATCCCTTCATATTCCAGCAGCAATTGCGGACCTGTTTCAGGCCATTCCTGCAAAAGTCCGTTTTCAGGAAATTTTCCATCACGATCCGGTCCACGGAACTGATAGATCTGAGCATAAGCTGTGAAGTAAAGTAAACAGGCTACAAAAGTGAGGCTTATAATTTTCATAATAATATTGTATAAGAGTTAAAAACTAATGTTCAAGATTTTGATAAAAGCATTAATGTAATATCATATCTGTAATTATGTTACACAAATATAACTTACTCATCCGATATAATTTATGCAAGCACCTGAAATCCGTAATAATGGTAGAACAATCCGTAATATATATAAATTCAATCTGTTAAAATACCTTATCTTTACATAACCGATAACAATACTCAATTTCTGTAAGATGAAAAGGCTGCCGTATTACTCCATTCTACTTATTTTACTGATCCTGTTCGTTAGTAGTTCCGCCATAAAAAAGGAAAGTCCCAAAACGAAACATCTGTCCAAATCGCTGACAACAGTAAAAACGTATGCTGATACAGCAAAGGTTTACATGACTACCGATCTAAGTCCGGAAGGTTTGATGGCGGTTTATCAGGCACTGGGCCGTGAAGCCAAAGGGAAGGTAGCTGTTAAACTGCATTCGGGTGAACCGGGTGGTCATCATTTTTTAACACCGGATTTTATCAAAGACCTGGTGCAAACTGTTGATGGGACCATCGTAGAATGCAATACAGCCTATGGAGGAAGCAGGGCAAGCACAGCCATGCATAAGCAGGTACTTGAAGATCATGGATTTACGGCCATCGCACCGACAGATATTATGGACGAAGACGGCTATGTTGGTTTACCTGTACCGAACGGAACTAATATTACCGAAGATTTTGTGGGTTCACATTTTGATAATTATGACTTCTTTATCGTACTCTCTCATTTTAAAGGCCATGCCATGGGCGGCTTTGGAGGCGCTATAAAAAATATGTCCATCGGCATTGCAGCAAGAGCAGGTAAATGCTGGATCCATACGGCTGGCAATAGCATGAGCAGCATGTGGGGCGGAGCACAGGATCCATTCCTGGAATCAATGGCTGAGGCAGCGTTTGCCGTCGACAATGCCATGGGAGACAGCATTATCTACATCAGTGTCATGAATAATTTATCGGTAGACTGTGATTGCGATAACAGTCCTGCGGCCCCCACAATGGCTGATATTGGTATTCTGGCCTCGCTTGACCCGGTTGCACTGGATCAGGCCTGCGTTGACCTGGTGTATGCGGCACATGACGGACACGATTTGATTGAACGGATGGAATCACGCAACGGGATTCATACACTTGAACATGCAGAAAATATTGGATTTGGCACCAGAAAATATAATCTGCTGAAAGTTTCAAATACGGCAATACAGAAAAATGAGATAGCAGACGAACAAATCTATCCCAATCCGGCATCTTCAAGGGTAAACATTCCGAATTTTTCAAAATACGATTATGTTCACGTTGTTGATATGCAGGGAAAGCTTATTGTAAGGTATGAAAGCAAACCGGAAATTCAAATTCAGAACCTGTCCTCAGGTCGGTATGTGATGCAGTTTATTTCGGGGGATGCTGTAATAGGTCAGGCATCATTGATGAAAGAATAAATTTGATCCGTACTTTGAAAAGGATAAAACAGAAACAGCTTTACCTGATGCCTGCACATGCTTGAAAGAGAATTTATTTATTTATGGTATTACTTTACCGTTCTTTTCAACCAGATCTTCCCGTACTGGTTAATTGGAATTTTAATTGGTTCTGTCGTTTCTGTTTTTGGAAAAACAAAGATAAATCAGCTTTTTGCTTCTGTTAAAGATACCCGGTTAGGATTACTGGGAATCATACCGGCAAGTTTACTTGGGATCGCTTCTCCATTATGCATGTACGGCACCATACCAATTGTGGCTTCCTTTCATAAACAAGGCATGCGCCAGGACTGGCTGTCCGCTTTTATGATGAGTTCTATCCTGCTGAATCCGCAGCTTATCATATACAGTGCAGCACTCGGCATGGAAGCACTGATTATTCGTATTTCACTTAGTTTTCTAGGCGGAATTTTTGCCGGATTACTAATCTCAGCGTTTTACAGAAATCGTAATTTTTTTAATTTCTCAGGTTTTTCAGAAAAAGCGAACAGAGACACGCATCCTAATCTTTTCATTCGTTTTTTAAAGAATCTGTGGCGAAACATCAGAGCAACCGGTCTTTATTTTCTGATCGGCATTATCCTGACCGCTCTGTTTCAACGCTACGTGCCCAATGATGGTTTCGTAAAACTATTTGGGGAACAAAAGGGATTTGGTGTGTTGATGGCTGCCACTCTTGGTGTTCCGGTTTATGTGTGTGGCGGTGGCACGATTCCCCTGTTAATGGACTGGCTGCATCGGGGAATGAGCCTGGGCGCTGCCGGCGCCTTTATGATCTCCGGTCCGGGGACCAAAATAACCAACCTGGGAGCATTAAAAATTGCATTGGGAACCAAAAGCTTTTTCCTCTACTTTTCATATGTCTTTTTGTTTTCCGTGATAGCAGGACTAATAATTAACCTGATATTATAATGACGCATGATTTCAAAAAAATAGTTAAAACTTTTATAGGGAAATTGGTATATCATCCTGAATAGCACATAAAATAGAGCCTTGAAATAAACCAACATGGATCATAATCCTGCTCGTTTTTACCAATTCCCGGCACTTCAACACAGGCTATTCATATGCAGGATATGAAGAAGTTAATGTACCTTGAACCACACGCGATTCCTGTTTGTTATAAAAATCAAAACCTCACTTCCACCTTCTAAAATCCTGTCAAACAAATAATATGAATCCCGAAATTGACATATATCTTAGTCAGGGCTGTATGCGGTGTGAATTTGGCGGCACTCCGCAATGTAAGGTTCACAACTGGACGGAAGAACTGAATCTGTTGCGCATGATTATTCTGGACTGCGGACTAAACGAAGAATTAAAATGGGGTGTCCCTTGTTATACCTGGCATAATAAAAATGTGGCCATAATGAGCGCCTTCCGGGAATACTGTGCTCTTAGTTTTTTCAAAGGTTCCCTGTTAAAAGATCCTGAAAGAATTTTAGATAAACCTGGAGAAAATTCACAGGCTGGCAGACTGATCAAATTTACTAACATCCAGCAGATCAATGAAAAGGAACCCGAATTAAAAGCTTATATTCATGAAGCTATTGAGCTTGAAAAGGAAGGACGTGAAGTAAAATTTAAAACGGTGAATGAATATGCTGTGCCTGAAGAACTACAACATAAATTGGATGAAGAACCTGTATTGAGGCAAGCGTTTGAAGCTTTAACACCAGGTCGGCAAAAAGGTTATCTCATCTATTTTTCACAACCAAAACAATCTAAAACCCGCGAAACACGTATTGAGAAATGCATTCCTCGAATTCTGGAAGGCAAAGGACTGCATGAACGCTGAAAAACAATCATTTTATTTAAAATTTAAATGAAAATACTAAATTAGCACCGGTGATTACATATTAAAACAACAACATATAGACCTTAAGTAAACCAGTTATCCATGAAAGTTATTCTGGCAGGAATATTCAGATTTCTTTTTCAAAGTCGCTTCTTCAAAAAACGTTTTTTTGGAATTCATAAACGTATCTTCACCCCGTTTAATCTGTTCAAGGGCGTGAAACGTACGATCCGTTTTCATGGTATAAAGCTCAACCTGCATATTGATGACTGGATCCAGGAAAACATTTATTTTCTGGGTGAATATGAAAATGCCGAATTAAAGTCCATTCATAACTTTCTGACTGAAAAATCCGTTTTTATAGATATTGGCGCAAATATTGGCCTTTACACCCTTTACGCATCAAGGTTAGTCAGCTATAAAGGAAAAGTAATCAGTTTCGAACCTTTTCCGAGAAATCATGCAGCATTGGTGAAAAACGTAAAACTAAACGGATTCAATAACATAACGTGTGAAAAAATGGCCGTTGGTGAAAGGGAAGACTTTATTAAACTGTATTATGATGAAAATGAGCATAATTTAGGCATGGTAACTGCAATGCCAGTTGATCAAGGGATAAGTGAAGATGTTAAAGTTACCTCTTTGGATGATTACCTCCAGGTTCATCCGGTAGTGAAAATCGATCTGATAAAAATTGATGTAGAAGGATTCGAATACAATTGTCTTAAAGGGATGAAAAATACATTATCCAAATTTAAACCCTCCCTGCTAATTGAGATTTTGAAAGATAATGAATCCGCACAAAATGAAAACAGCCATTCCTTACTCAAAGAATTAGGTTACAGAAAATATTATATTGATGATAACGGCAATATTTCAGAACATGAAACAAATCCTGAAAGAAGGAATTATATTTTTAAGCCAGAACATTTTAAGAGCTCTAAAACATCAGTCTAGTCTTTTCGAATACAATTTGTAATCCATTCAAAATTATAAAAATAGTCAGATCCAAAAATGCCACCTGAATACCTCAGGTTACATTCATAAGCATCGCGGGGAAATACCTCGTACTTTAATAATATAATCTATTTCGAGGGTTTATGATGTTTCAGATAAATGCGCTGTCCCGGCTGCGGCTGTGTTCCCTTATCCATATTATTCTTTTTATACAGACTACGCAAACGTATACCGTAACGTTGGGAAATTTCGCGCATAGACTCATCTTCCTTAGCCACATGAAACTCATAATTTTTTGACCGGTTACGTTTTGGCTGAATATAAACAACCTGTCCTGAAGTAAGATAAGCATCCTCAGGCAAATCGTTATATTTATACAGTTCCCAGTCACGCAGGTTAAATTCCTGCGAAATACTCTGAAAACTATCTCCCGGACGCACTTTCACATAATTTACTTTATTATTGGAATAGATCTGATGCGACGAAAACGGTTTGATCACAAAATTATCCACCGGTTCCTGTTTTCTTGTTTTACGGGTACTGATGACCTCATCTTCGGTGAACTCAACTTTTACACCACGGTCGTATAAAAACAATTCATTGTCTTCTATAATTTTTATAAGACGGTTGGCATATTGAGGATCAGTGGCATATCCGGCTTTTTTCAGTCCTCTCGCCCACCCTTTGTAATCTGTCACCTTTAATTCAAACAGAAATCTGTAACGCTCCCTGGATGTCAAAAATTTTGAATGATCCTCAAACGACTCTACTGGTTCTTTATATTTACGGAAACATTCATTCCGCATATCATCGTCACGGTGAACCGAAGGACCTGTCCAATCGTGGCACTTAATGCCGAAATGGTTATTGGCAACCCGCGCCAGATAACTGTTTCCGTTTGATGACTCAAGAATGCCCTGCGCCAGGGTAATGCTGGCAGGAATACCATATCGCTGCATCTCTCTTATAGCTATAGGAGCAAACTTTTCTACATAATCTTCGCGGGTAAGTGTCTGTGCATTCATGGCAAATATCACCATTAACAGAACAGAAACAAGGAATGGTCTTTTCGGTATCATCTTATTAAACATATGATGCAAAAATAAAAAATCAAAATCTAAACAACTGAAACACTTCGTAATACTTATTAACGAAATTTCAAGTAAAAAATTCTTTTAAAACTTGTTGATAGTTTTTTTGTTTAAGATTCATGAATCCCCCACTGACTTCACTAATTTTATTTGCTAAAATTTTTTACAATGATACCGTATACGCATCTGCACGTACACTCACAATATTCAATTCTTGATGGTGCCGCCAGCCTCAGGAATCTCATAGCAAAAGCTAAAAATGATGGCATGACTTCTCTTGCACTCACTGATCACGGTGATATGTTCGGCATAAAGGAGTTTCATGATCTGTGTAACAAAGAGGGCATCAAGCCGCTTTTAGGGGTTGAAACCTATGTGGTAAACAACCGTAAAGACAAGGACAGGTCCAACTATCATTTAATCCTGATCGCAAAAAATGAAAAAGGCTACAGAAATCTTCTGAAGCTGGTCTCCATTGCCAATATCGAAGGGTTTTATTACCGCCCCAGGATAGACAAGGAAACCCTTGAAAAATACAACGAAGGTCTTATTGTGACCTCTGCGTGTATCGGTGGCGAGGTACCTCAAAAAATTATGGCGGGCAATATGGATGATGCCGAAGAAACCATTAAATGGTTTAAAAGGGTGTTTAAAGATGATTACTATCTAGAGCTGCAACGACATAAAACGGATGATCCTGCATTGAGAGCGGATGTGTATGACAACCAGGTTTTAGTGAACAAACACCTGATAGAACTGGCTAAAAAACACGATATCAAGCTGATTGCCACTAATGATGTTCATTTTATCAACGCTGAGGATGCAGATGCCCATGACCTGCTCATCTGTCTGAATACAGGAAAAGATCTGAACGATGAGAACAGGATGCGTTACACCAAGCAGGAATATCTGAAAACCACGGCAGAAATGAACGCGCTTTTTGCTGATGTTCCTGACGCATTGCAGAATACGCAGGAAATTGCGGATAAGGTTGAAATATATAAGCTGAATGCGGATCCAATCATGCCAATCTTCCCTATTCCCGAGGAATTTGGAACTGAAGCGGAATACCGGGCTAAATTCAACGAAGAATCACTAAAAGAAGAATTCGGACCGGCTTTTGATCGTCTGGGCGGTTATGAAAAGGTAATCAGAGTAAAGCTTGAATCGGATTATCTGACTTATCTGACTTATAAAGGAGCTGAAAAAAAATATAAAGACACCCTGGAAGAAAAAAGGGATCGTATCGACTTCGAGCTGGAAACCATCAAAACCATGGGTTTTCCGGGATACTTCCTCATTGTGCAGGATTTTATCAATGCAGCCAGAGAAATGGGTGTTCTGGTTGGTCCGGGACGTGGTTCTGCAGCCGGTGCCGCCGTATCGTATTGTGTCGGGATCACCAATATTGACCCCATAAAGTACGACCTGCTGTTTGAACGTTTTCTGAATCCTGATCGTATTTCGATGCCCGATGTGGATATAGACTTTGATGATGACGGACGGCAACTTGTATTGGATTGGGTAACCAAAAAATACGGAAAAGATAAGGTGGCGCACATTTGTACCTTTGGAACAATGGCAGCAAAACTGGCTATCCGCGATGTGGCGCGTGTTCTTCGATTACCGCTGCCTGAAGCGGACCGCTTAGCTAAAATGGTGCCTGAAACACCTAAAATCACACTTAAAAAAGCATTCAAGGAGGTTCCCGAACTGGAAAAGGAGAAAGAGTCGGATAATCCGTTGGTGGCTCAAACCCTTAAGTTTGCAGAAACACTGGAAGGTTCTGTACGCCAGACCGGTGTACATGCCTGTGGAATCCTTATCGGCCGTGATCCTTTGGATCAGCACGTACCTTTAATGCCTGCCAAAGAAGCACAATTACTCACCACCCAGTACGATGGTCGTTTTGTTGAATCCATCGGCTTATTAAAAATGGACTTTCTGGGTTTAAAGACCCTTTCCATCATAAAAGAAACTCTGGACAACATTAAACGATCGAAGGGTATTGAGGTAGATATTGATCACATACCTGAAGATGATGAAAAAACATTTGAGCTGTTCAGTCGTGGTGAAACAACTGCTATTTTCCAGTTTGAATCACCCGGAATGAAAAAGCATCTCCGGGCTTTGAAGCCAAACCGCTTTGAGGACCTTGTGGCCATGAACGCCTTGTATCGTCCGGGACCAATGGAATACATCCCCGATTACATTGATCGCAAACATGGCCGTAAAAAAGTGGAATACGATCATCCAATGATGGAAGAATACCTGGATGAAACCTACGGAATCACTGTATTCCAGGAGCAGGTGATGCTTCTGTCGCGCCATTTGGGTCAGTTTACCCGCGGTGAATCGGATTCGCTGCGTAAAGCTATGGGTAAAAAAATCAAGGCTATGATGGACAACCTGAAAGTGAAGTTCATGGAAGGGTGTAAGTCGAATCCCGCTTTTATTGAAGGGTGTAAGGAAGTAGATAAAAAACCGGATACACTTATCGAAAAGATATGGAAGGACTGGGAAGCTTTTGCAAGTTATGCTTTCAATAAATCGCATTCGGTATGTTATGCCCGCATCGCGTACCAGACAGGCTATTTAAAAGCCCACTACCCTGCAGAGTTTATGGCAGGCGTGTTGTCGCGTAACCTTAACGACATCACCAAAATAACCACCTTCATGGAAGAATGCCGTAGAATGGGTCTCGTGGTTAAAGGTCCGGATGTAAATGAGAGTATTCACAAATTTGCAGTAAATGACAAGGGTGAGGTTCTTTTCGGCATGGTTGGAGTAAAAGGCGTGGGACAAAATGCCGTTTCCGATATCGTTGAAGAACGGGAAACAAACGGACGGTTTAAAGATATTTTCGATTTTGCAGAACGGGTGAACCTGACTTCTGTGAATAAAAAGAACTGGGAAGCGTTGGCAAAGTCAGGTGCCTTTGATAACCTGAACCTGCAGACCAGAGCCCAGTTTTTTGCCCAGGCACCCAACGATGAAAACACCTTTATCGAGAGCATGATCAAGTACGGCAACATGTTTCAGAACGATAAGGCATCGCAGCAGAATTCGTTATTTGGAGATATGGGAAGTTCAGCCATTCAGATCAAAAAACCAGACATCCCGGATTGTGATCCATGGTCGAAACTGCATGAGCTGAACGAAGAAAAGGATGTTATTGGCATTTACCTTTCGGCTCATCCTTTAGACAGTTACCGGTTTGAGATAGAGAATTTCTTTAACATCCAGATGCCTATGCTTGATAACATGGATGAAATGCTGGGAAAAGAAATTACAACCGGAGGCATGGTGACAAAATTCAGAACCGGAACAACAAGGAACGGGAAATTATTTGGAATACTAACCGTGGAAGACTATCATGGTCCTTTTGACTTTGCTTTTTTCGGTGAAGATTACATTAAATTCAAGAATTTCTTCCAGGTTGGTTATATCATCATGATTAAAGGTCGTGTTCAGCAACGTAGATGGGATAATACAAAATATGATTTCAGTATAAAATCCATCAATCTACTGAGTGAAGTCAGGGAAAAGCTGGTAAAAAAGATGACCCTTAATATGGATCTGGGATCCGTCAACGAGAATAATGTGAATGACCTGTATCAGATGTTTGATAATAACAAAGGGAGCGTATTGCTGTCATTTAAAATTGTAAATCCCGAAGATAATCATGTGGTTAGCTTTCATTCACGCGGAATCCGTATCAATGTTACCGACGAATTGTTACAGAATCTAAACGAGATGGAAGGAGTGTCATATTATGTTAATTAACATATCTTCAAGGTCTCTAACACATTAAACACCAATGAATTTGGTTTTAACAAAAAAAATAATTTAATATTGTACAAAACATCTGACTTGAATACTGTTTGTGATTAAAAAATATTTTTATGTTTGTAGTCACATAAGAGCTCTGAATTTTTAGTTTAACATTAAATTATTTTTTAATATGAGCCAGGTAAAACCACGTGTAATAAAAGATTACGACAAACTTGATGCAGGCATTCTGGAACAGATTAAACTTGTATATCCTTACGGATTTACTGAAAATCTGATCACCTTTACAAACAAAGACGGAAAGCTTGTGAGTGCATTGCCTTTTGAAACGGATGAAAAGTATTACATGATCAGGATGACCGCAGAAGAAGCTGAAATCATTATTGACCAGGACGACGATTACGATGATGACGGTGTATTAAAAACCGAAATCAAGGAAGAATACGAAGACAAGTATTCAGATCTGGAATATCTGGCCGATAACGTGGAAGACGACGCGGAAGAACCGATGGAAAGAGAAGAAGATTAACACACGTTATAAAATATTAAAGGCTGTCCGGTTAAGACAGCCTTTAACTTTTATATTCGTTCAATTTTCTTATTCCACCCTGTGACCACCGTCACCGATTTCGGCTACATAGAATTCTGCAACCAAACCTGTCTTTTCGGTATATTCCTTACCTACTTTTTCAATAAATTCATCCACGTATTCATCTTTTACAAGACTAACGGTTGATCCACCAAAACCGCCACCAGTCATACGCGAACCAATGGTACCTTCAATCTTACGTGCAGCTTCAACCATTGAATCCAGTTCATGGCCTGTTACTTCGTAATCATCGCGCAATGAATCGTGCGATCCGTTCATCAGCTGTCCGAATACTTCAAGATTTCCGGCCTGTAATTCAGAAACAGCTCTTGTGGTTCTGTCAATTTCACTCACAACGTGGCGTGCTCTGCGCATTACTGTTTCATCTTCAATTTTATCGGCTACAGATTTAAACTGTTCCATGGTCAGCTCACCCAGATTATTGATAGGAATATGTGGTTTAATGGCATCAACAGCTGCATGGCATTCGCTTACGCGTTTGTTGTACATACCAGAATCCAGGGAGTGAGGTGAGTTAGTATTACCAATCACAATCTTCACACCATCCAAAACAACAGGAACAAGGTCATATTCCAGTGTATCGCAATTCAGGAATACAGCGTTATCCTTCTGTCCCATTCCTGAGGCAAACTGATCCATAATACCGCACATTACACCGGCAAACTCATGCTCGGACTTTTGTCCGTATTTAATCAACGTCAGTTTATCCAGGCCAAAACCATAGGTATCATTAACCGCAACACCGGTTACAACTTCAAGTGAAGCAGACGAAGAGAGTCCGGCTCCGCCAGGCACATTACCCCAGATCAGAATATCAGCACCTTCGGCAGGCACATGACCATTTTTAACGAACTGAGCAATTACACCGAGTGAATAGTTAGCCCAGGTTCCTTTGGGAAGTGGTTTTGTTAAATCCTCCAGCTTAACCTCAACTACCTGAGGCATATTCAGTGATTTGAATTTGAAAACATCGCTGCCGTTTTTACGAATCAGGCAGTAAGTTCCGAATGACAAAGCGCATGGAAATACAAAGCCACCATTATAGTCTGTATGTTCTCCAATAAGATTAACCCTTCCAGGAGAGAAAAATACACCGATTTCTCCTTCCCCGTAAGTTTTCACGAACTCTTGTTTAAGTGTTTTTACATCCATTTTATTAAATCGATTAGTTAATATTTGTGTTATAACGATTTTCTAATTATCAATTGCGAGGGGTTTTCTTTTATCTCTTTTGTTCTGTCCAGCACCATCCGGGCCATCTCCTGTCCCATCAGTTTAAAGTCGGTTGAAATCGTCGTGATCCCGCCCGCTACAACTTCTTTGAGGTCCGTATCATTAAACGAAACAAGACCAATATTCTTGCCCAAGTGCAGCTTAAATTTCTCCGTTTGTTTTATGATCTGAATCAGGTGTCTGTCGTGCGTTACAAAATAGACTTCACCCTGCTTAATTGTTTTTCCATCCAACGATTCCAGCAACTCGTAGTCGAAACTGTTCTCCTTGCAAAAACGGACAAAACCCGTTTTACGCTCTTCCGGCTCTTTGCCTTTTGGTGAAACCAAAATCAACTTTTCATATTTCATCAAAAACATCTGTCCGGTTACCAGCGCGTCGTAAATATCTTCTTCAAAATTCTGATAAATCGTGCCATACAAATAAGGTAGCTCAGATTTTCTGTCCAGTATATACGTACGCTCAAACGGAAGTTTTTTAATAACAGGAGCAATATTATCAATGGATCCCGGCATGATCACAAACGAAGTATATTTGTATTTGTTCTCCTCAACCAGGGTTTCCATAACCTGACGATTGAAATGATGAAAATAAATATCAACCGCAGCATTATTTCCTATCTCACCGATAAACCCGTTGTACAAATCCTCCTTAAACGCATTGAATTCATCAAACATCAGAAAAATTTTCTCCTTCTGTTTGATATTGGTTGTGGAAATATAATATCCCTTACCGGGTGTGGATGAAATTATTTTCTTATCCTTAAGTTCTTTAAAAGCTGCCAGAACGGTATCGCGTGACAATCCAAATTCATCCTTGATCTGATTCAAAGACGGAATTTTGTCTCCGCGTTTCAACTCTCCTGTCTGTATCGCCTGAAAAATTGAATTAATAATCTGCTTGTACTTTGGCACTTCCAGATCGTTATTAATTTGTATCAGGTTCATATATGCATTTTTACGTTTTCAATTGACCCTAAATTACTATCAGGCCGTGTATTTAAAAGCTATCAAATATAATTAAAAAACACATCTATAAAACATGTTTTGCAGCATACCAGTACCTACCAGTTGGCATTTAGAATAACAAGAAATTCTTAAACTCCACTTCTTAAATTCTGAAAGCCAAACACTTAAAATTATTAAGACGGCAGAACGATAAAAGTATGATTGTCGCCATAAAAAATGTTATATTTAAATATTATTTCAGTACGAAATCCGGTAGATTCTGTAAACAGAACATCCATACCTTGGGGAATGCCTGACTTAAATTTTTCTGCTTATCAGATCCTTTGTTAAAACTTTGCTCAAACCATACATATCTGTCACTCAAGAGACAAAACATTAAAAGTTTTATTAAATTCGTCCTTTTAATATACAGGACAACCTGTTTGGGTGATATTTTTACGTTTGCATAGAGGATGAAACGATTTACTTGGTTTATAACAGTTCTGATTCTGGGTTCAGGAATTAATATAAATGCGTCTACAGATTCATTGACATTAGATTTTAATCATGAACGCGGTTATTATCGTGATGCCTTCAACCTCACCATAACTTCATCTGATCCTTCAGCTATTATTAAATACACATTAGACTGTTCGGATCCGCTTTCGAACAGTAGTATGGCATACACCAACAGCCTGTCGGTAACTAAAACAACAATCGTCAGAGCAGTAGCCTATTCCTCCTCAGACACATCGGAGCTGATTACGCAGACGTATCTTTTTCCTGAGGATATTAGCAGGCAACCTAAAAATCCCTCTGGATTCCCGGCAACCTGGGGTGGATCAAGTACAATAAATGCTGACTATGAAATGGATCCTGAAGTAATTAACAATCCTGTTTATTCAGATAAAATTGAAGCAGCACTGAAATCCCTTCCCGCATTATCACTCACCATGGAAACCGATGAATGGTTTGATCCAGTATCAGGTCTGTATGTTGGTTATCCTAATACAAATATCACCAGGGAAAAACCTGTCAGCGCGGAATTCATTTATTCGGATCCCAAAGAGAGCTTTTTAATTAATTGCGGTGTCCAAAACCAGGGCGGCACCAGTATCGTGGACTGGAAATCACCCAAACAATCCATGAGATTGCTGTTTAAGAGCCAGTATGGCCCGAAGAAATTAAAGAAAAAACTGTTTCCGGATTCTGAGATTGAATCCATCAATACCCTGGTGGTTGACGGATTATTATATTCGTGGATCCATCCATGGGATAATACACAGCGGAAGACATCGCTGTATTTCAGAGATCAGCTTGCATCAGATATACAAAACCAAATGGGCGGATTAAGTTTTCATGGTATTTATGTCAATGTTTATATCAATGGCCTTTACTGGGGCATTTACGATCTCCACGAACGACCGGATGAGGATTTTATGGCAGAGTATTATGATGCCCGGACAGAGGATTTTGACATCATTAAACATAATCCGAATACAGTTGTAGCAGGATCAAACGTTTCATATCTCAATCTATTAAAAGAGGCCAGAAAAGGTTTCACGGATAATACGCCACTGGATGAAATAAAGAAACTCCTTGATCTTCCTAAGTTTATTGACTATATGATACTGAACTTTTACCTGGGAAATTACGATTGGGCACATCAGAATTTTTATGCGGCAGTAAATAAAAAACTGAATTCAGGTTACAGGTTTTACACCTGGGATGCTGAGCATGTGATGCGGTATTCAGATGTAAATTACAATAATACAGGCAAAAATGATTCGGGTGGTCCAACGGAAATCCACCAGTTATTGAAAAACAATACGGAATACAGACTTATGTTTGCCGATGCATTTTATAAACACGCATTCAATAACGGTGCCTTGACTCCTGAGAATTTTGAGCGCGCTTTTAATAAGCGTAAAAATGAGCTTGACCAGGCAATCATCCTGGAATCTGCAAGATGGGGAGATTATCTTGAGAGTTCAACCAATACAGTTTACACCAGGGATGACTTTTGGATACCTGAAGTGGATAAAGTTTTATCAGAATATATTCCTAAGCGTTTAAACAAGGTTTTGGACCAATTCAGACAAAACAGTAACCGTCTGTTTCCTTCTGTAATGCCACCCATATTTGATAAAGAGGAAGGTATAGTAGAAAGCGGGGCAACTGTTTCTATTTCCACTACGAATTATGTTCCTGGCAAAATTATTTACACACTTGATGGCACCGATCCCAGAAAAGAAGGTGGTAGCATACAAGGCACCGAATACAAAACTCCAATCGCGATCAATAAAACAACAACAATTAAAACCAGATTCTTATCAACCGAAACCAACGAATGGAGCGCACTTGCTGAGGCCGGTTTCATACCTGAAAGCGATTACAATGCAATAATGATAAGTGAAATTATGTACAATTCCGCTTATCAGGATCTTGAATTTATTGAACTCCTGAATAATGGAAAAAAAGAAATCAACATCAAAGGCTACACGTTTACTGACGGCATTGAATACACTTTTGACAACGATCTGATTTTAAATCCCGGAGCAGTAACAGTATTAGCAAATGATGGAACAATGTTCTCCTCCTTATTTAACTTTGATCCCTACGATATATATTCAAAACGCCTGAGCAATGACGGAGAAACTATTTTACTGGCCAACAGTTTTGGGGATACAGTGGATTCCGTCAGTTACAGCAACGCATATCCATGGCCGTGGGAAGCTGATGGCCATGGCAGATCTTTAGTACTTAAGGACCCGAACAGTGATAATGCAGTAGCAACCAACTGGGAATTATCAACAGAAATTTATGGTTCACCCGGAAATTACACATCGGTTAATATTGGGACTAATACAATCAAAAACAGTGTCTATCCTAATCCATTTAAGAACCTGATCCGGATCAGAATAGATGCCACGAAACAATCCGAAACCCTTTCATTCGGGATATACAACAGCATGGGACAGCTTGTTAAGAGTTTCCAAAGGCAAGCCCAACAACATCCGTATGAATTTGATCTCAGCTGCTTAAACACAGGAACATACTTACTCATTGTAAATGATGTTGAAAGTAGGGATCAACTGCTGAATACGTTGATTGTGAAAATTGAATAAAACAAACAGTGTCCAATTCAGCAAGTGATTCACCCCTTCTTCTAAAGTGGTTAAACGGAAATACGATACCTCTAAAATTTGCTTTATCCTTCAAGATTATTTTATAAAAAGCAAATTAAATGGTTTTCTTTGTGTTAAATAACGAATATGAATCCAGGTACATACATATACATTCTGGTAGCTTATTTCGGTGTGTTATTCCTTATTTCGTTTATAACCGGCAAAAGCAGCACCAACGACACCTTTTTTACAGGGAACCGGCGTGCACCATGGTATATCATATCTTTTGGAATGCTGGGTGCTTCATTGAGCGGTGTCACCTTTATATCTGTTCCCGGATGGGTTATGAGCACCAATTTCACCTATATGCAAATGGTTCTGGGCTATGTAGTTGGATATATCGTTATTTCGCAGATCCTTTTACCTATATATTACAAACTAAAGCTGCCTTCAATCTACTCTTACCTGGACGAACGATTTGGTAAAAACACATATAAATCCGGATCATGGTTTTTCATATTATCCAGAACCATAGGTTCAAGCTTCAGGTTGTTTCTGATGGCTAATGTATTACAGATTACTATTTTTGAACAGTTGGGAATTTCATTTTCTGTGACCGTTGTCGTAACGATTCTGCTTATTTGGCTCTACACCTTCAGAAGCGGCATAAAAACCATCATATGGACAGATGCATTACAAACTTTTTTACTGCTGGCAGCCCTTGTTATAACGGTTATTGAAATTTCGGGCAAGCTTAACCTGACAGCAGGTGAAACGTTTAGCACTGTATACAGCAATCCATTATCAAAGATTTTTATATTTGATGACTTCGCCAGTAAACAGAACTTCTTCAAACAATTCCTTTCTGGTGTCTTCATCACCATTGTGATGACAGGTCTCGATCAGGACATGATGCAGAAAAACCTAAGCTGCAGAAATTTAAAGGATGCGCAAAAAAACATGCGTTGGTACGGTTTTGCTTTTGTTCCTGTTAATTTTCTGTTTTTATCTCTTGGTGTGCTTTTAGTTATATATGCCAACCACATTGGAATGCAAATTCCCGAACGCAGCGATGATCTGTTCCCTACGCTTGCAACCGGAGGTTATCTTAGTCCGTACCTTGCCGTAATATTTATGCTTGGTCTGGTCGCAGCAGCCTACTCCAGTGCTGATTCAGCCCTAACTTCGCTGACTACTTCATTTTCGGTCGATATCCTAGGCTATAATAAAGAGGACAATGAACTCCCAAGGGAAAAACGAATTCTGGTTCATTTTGCATTTTCCGTAGTACTTACCATCATTATTCTTTTATTTAACAAGATCAATAATCAGGCCGTTGTTAGCGCCATATTTATGGTTGCCGGTTATACTTACGGACCACTTTTGGGCGTTTATTTTGCAGGTTTATTTACCAGACTGAAACCGAATGACAAGCACATACCATATGTTATGATTGCATCTCCACTGGTATCAATTGCCTGTTATTACGGTTTTAAAGCTTTATGGGACTACACACTGGGATTTGAAGTTTTACTACTTAATGGTTTTATAACTTTTTTAGGTCTGATACTGCTTCACTTCATTAATAAAAACTACCTGACCAGGTGAATTTAATTCCGGGTTGAACAAAAAAATTTAACACTTGTTAAATTGATAGGTTAACAAATATTAAATAACCTTGTGCTGGCCCAATTGTATTTTGCAATTTGCATCTCTCCCTGATTAGTTCATTCCCCGCTCATAGTTGACTTTACTCAATGTAACTCTCTGTTTAGTATTGAATTTTCAGATTACTAATCAAAAATAGAGCATCATGAAAACAACCGGGATTATTTGTCTTACCCTTTGGGTAATAGTGGCACTGCTCCCTCTAAACCTTTATGCCGAAAATGGAAATGACAACGAAGGCATGTATGCCAGGAACAAAATGTATACAGCCATTCACAATGATTTGGATATCGATATCAGAAATCGCTTTTCTGACGGAGATAAGTTATCAAATGCTATTGCAGCAACATTAAGCCTCTCATTTACATGGTTCTTCATTAACAACAGTGGTTTAATTGCGCAACTGGATTATTCCAGAACGCTCACTAACAATGAATCCACGTACAGCTTTACCCAAATTGCCAGAACTAAAATGCTTTATGCCGGATATATTTACGGCTATCAGTTATCACAGACCTTGGGTCTTTATGGATCAGCCATGCTTGGAATTGGCGCGGCAAGAGACTATTTCCGATATGTGGATCAAGCCGCAGGTAACAACTCAAAGGCACTTTTAACAGGTGCCCGGCTGGAACTGGGAGCTTACTGGTGGCCTATCCTTGCACTTCCTGTTCTGCTTCAGCCAAGAATAGGCTACGCACTTCGCAACCAGGCAAATGATAGTTATAATACAGTAACATCAGGTTTGTATATGTCTGCAAGTATTATTGCTGCTTTGTCGTGCAATGATTTTTACTGCAGAAACAGCAGTATTGCAAAAATTATGAATCCATACCTTCCGGGGTTAATCTTCATCACAACAGGCCTGAATCCTTTTCTGCAACTTGGAAGTATTACATCAAAATACACAGATGCACAAAACAGTGTAAACAATTATTTCAATACGGGTTTGCAGTTAGGATTTGGAATATACCTGATTCAAAACCTTGCAGCACTGATGTATCTTAACAGCTATTCTAATAAAACAACACAGCAGGATAGCGATTATGGCAACAGGGATTCCGGATTTAAATTTGGTGTAGGACTCAGGTATAACCTTCCTTTTATCAATTCTTGTCTGAATAACCTGTATGCACAGGCAAAAATTGGTTTTGGCAATCGCGCATATGAGTATTTAAACAGTGAATCCAGTACTAATAAAGACAAAATCTTTGCCTATTCAATGGGTATTGGTTATGCTTACTTCCTTACATCATATATGGCTTTAACAAGCACGGTATTATATGAAGTAAATAAATATACAAATTCAGTATCAAACTTTAAATCCGTGTATTCAGGTCTGGCTATAAGACTGGCACTGGCGTTTTACATTAGCAATATGAATCTAATAAAAATGTGATCATGAAAAAGAATTATTTGTGGAACACACTGGTTTTATTTTTAGCAATTATTGTGCCTTTAAACTTGTTCGGTGAAGAACCAAAGCAAAAAAAGGAGTTGAGTAATACTCCGGTAACGGCAATTAATATGGATATGTTCAACCAGGGAAATTCAATCACTGACGTTGGTTACTTATTAAAATGGGATGCCTACAGTCAACGCAGTAGCGGTCAGAAGTATGGCGGTGGAAATTCACAGGATGTGTACATCAGATCGACCAACATGGTAAGGGACAATATTGGAATTACAGCTGGCCTGGAATACGACAGAACAGCATGGAAACCCAATAGCGGTATGGATAATATTACAAAATACCGGGGAATTACTCTGGGTGTTCTTTATGGGGATCAAACACAGTCAGGTATTGGTTACTATGCCGGACTTGATATTAATGCAGGATATAATACCGACAAATATTACAGCTATAATGATGGCGGCTATGATCCTAGAAAAAACAGTAATCCGGCAGCAGGATTTGAGATCAACACCGGAATACTCATGCAAAATTTCAGTAATAACAGCATCCTTACCAAAATCAATGCCGGTTATGACCGGTTCACAAATTATTATGATACCTATAACAATATTGATTCACGGGTCTGTATCGATATAAACACAGTGGCCGAAGTAGGATGTGAAGACTTCTACTGTAAAATGGATGATTACGATTTCCCTTCCAGAATAGACAATCATCAACAGGGTAACTTCTATTTTGATTCGTATAATCCAATATGGGTAAGTTTTGGATCAGAAAAAAATAAATACGATAACGGGACTATTAACAGTTGGGGAAATTTTTCGGGAGGGTTTGATCTTTCCTTAAACTATTATGTAATAGACAATATCAAAGTTAAAGGTGGAGCTTATCTGGATCTTTATGGTGACCATAGTAAAGATGATGAATCCAAATACAAAAGCAATGATTTTGGCGTATACCTGGGAGGCGGTATCAATGCACCAACTACGGACTGGTTAAATAATTTTTCCGCAAACGGTGAAGTGGAGGTTGGCAAGAGCAATTCAGAATCAACAGATTACATGGGAAACGTATCTTATACAAATTCAGATCTCAAACTTCAAATCAGTGGCTATGTCAGGTGGGAGGTTCCGCTGACAGAAAAAGTGTCGGGATATATTGACGCCGGATTAAAAAGGACAAGTTACAGCGACACAAATTCAGATTATTCCTATAATCGGTTTGGTCCATTCGCAGAATTCGGATTGTACGCCAACTTTAATACTATCCGATCGTTTTAACCTGTTAATTATTAACATAAATTCTCTCAAAGCAGCCTGTTTTTCAGGCTGTTTTTTTATGTGTAACATTTGTTACCTTTTTTCTTTTTTTAAGCACTTACCTTTACCGAATCCAAATTTTAAAATTTATATTATGACCAATGGAGTTTTTGATCATTCAAAACCATACGTACTAAAAGAATCCGTTCAATATGCGGAAGGATCAATTGTAAGTAAGATTATAACTCGAAACATTGCAGGAAATATCACATTGTTTGCATTTGATGAAAATCAGAACCTGAGCGAGCACACTGCCCCGTTTGATGCTATTGTTCAAATTCTGGAAGGCAATGCCAGGATAATTATTGACAAACAACCCTACACTCTTTCCGAAAATGAAATGATCATCATGCCGGCTAATATGCCTCATGCCGTTGAAGCCGATGGTAAGTTTAAAATGTTGCTCACAATGTTAAAAGCCTGAAGATGATCCGAAAGTCATTCATATTGCCACTTTCGGTTTCATTGTTCATCATTGCTCTGTTAGTTCCGGTTCAGCTGATGGTAAAAATGCGCATGCTAATGCTGGATCGGTTCATCCCCGGCGGCGGCTGGATTGAAATTGTTGCTGTTGCTTTTTATGGAGGTTTTGTTGCCTTTAAAATGCAGGAACCGGCCAATGTGCCCAAATGGCGATTACGAACATGATCTGTATTCAGCTGGTTCTTTTTTATTCAACTGATTCTTGGACTACTTATTTCAGAGAAGTTTCTTCTTACCGGCAAATTACATCTTCCCATTCCAATGATGATAATAGGCGGACCGGTTTACCGGGGCCATCTTTCAGTCATGACCCTGTTGTTTCTAAGCACAGTTATATTAACCGGACCAGCCTGGTGCAGTCATTTATGTTATTTCGGAGCATTGGACGGACTGGCAGCCAATAAAAAAGGAAGACCTGCAAAGCTCAAAGCGCTTAAAACATTCAAAAACAGCATGGTTATCCTTATTATTGTTACAGCTCTTGTTCTTCGTTTTTCAGGAATATCCAATCTTTGGGCCACAATTATAGCCGTTGCTTTCGGACTGGCAGGAGTTGCAATAATTCTTTTTGTTTCAGAAAGAAAAAAACAGATGGTGCATTGTATTCAGTATTGTCCTGTTGGTACTGTGGTCAGTTATGCAAAATATATTAATCCTTTCCGGATGCAAATTGATTCCAACTGCACAAGCTGTATGGTATGTACCACAACCTGCCGTTATAATGCTCTTAAACCAATTGATATAGAGCAGAAAAAACCGGGAATAACATGTACTTTATGTGGAGACTGTGTACAATCATGTCATGCAGAGTCTATTCAGTACAGGTTCTTTAAAATGGAGCCGGAAAAGGCCCGAATGCTTTATCTCTTCCTTACTATTTCCTTTCACGCGATATTTATGGCACTGGGTAGAATTTAAAATTTGAACCCGTAAACCATCCCAATCTGCAACGTACTGAAATTAATCTGCGTTTCCGGTATTGTAAAGTTGGTGGTATAATTTGTAGTTTCATAAGGTCCTAAAGCTGTTTTCGACATAAAAATATATTCTGCATTAAGAGCCCAGAAAGATACCTTACCCTCAGTCAGAACCAGCGACAATTTCCCATCCAGTCCAAAAGAATAATTACGATACTTTGTTGCCTCTACACTCGTATTATCGCCTGCATTTAAAGAAATTAACGGTCCCAACGAAAACTCAAAATGCTTAAAAGGCCGGTATGTATAATGCAGCCCGGCAGAAACAGAATGCAGTGAGACAAATAAATAACCTTTACTTTCGCTGTAACCACTGACTTCGCCCAGATAGGCATAGCGCAAATCGCCCCCAATACCGCTTTTCTCCTTATAAAAATTGGTATACGAACCTGACACAAAAATCTGAGGACCGGAAAACTTAGGATGATTAATTATCTCACCTGCATTAAAAAGCCATCCTGTCGTTGGGTCGTTGTAACCATATGCATTCATCAGGTCCGTTATTTGACCGGGCGCAACAGAACCAGAATAACCAAGGCTCAAATCAAACCTGTTCTTCTTATTTTTCTCCGGGTTATTGTTATCAGATTGCCCTGAAGAAACCAGGCTAATCAGAAGAAAACCGATAAAGAAAATATATTTCATTGCACTTATTTTTAAAACATCTCAAGTTACGAAAAAGCATTTATTTAATCCACACTACTCATTCCTTACCATATTTGACTGAATTTTATTATCCTGAGTAAACAGTAATTACCGTATGCTTTTCTACTTTTGCATCCTATGAAGCAACTGGATCGCCGGATATTAAAATTTGCCATTCCAAACATCATAAGCAATATTACTGTTCCTCTGCTAGGGTTTGTGGATATGGCATTAATGGGGCATCTGAATTCTCCGGTTTATATCGGCGCTATTTCACTTGGAACTGTAATCTTTAATTTCATCTACTGGAGCCTTGGATTTTTACGCATGAGTACCAGTGGCCTTACAGCCCAGACATATGGCAGAAAGGACCATGAACAGGCTGCAAAGATCCTTTCGAGAGCCTTATTTATCGCGATCATTTCCGGTTTTTTCATCCTGCTTTTCAGGAATATAATAAGTGATGTAGGGTTTAATCTACTGGATGGAACCGATGCCGTAAAAAAAGAAGCTGTTATATATTTTAAGATTCGTGTATTTGCCGCGCCTGCCTCTATTGCCCTGTTTGCATTTTCTGGCTGGTTCCTTGGAATGCATAACGCAAGGGTGCCAATGATTGTCTCTATTCTGATTAATGTGTTCAACATACTGATTAGCGTGTTGTTTGTTGTCATTCTGGACTATAAATCAGATGGGGTTGCAATAGGAACGGTATGTGCCCAGTACATAGGGCTAGCCTTGTATATCTTCTATTTATTCCGCAAATTCCCAAATCTGATTAAACATATCAGCTTAAAAAGTATTACACCTTTTAATGAGTTAAAAAACTTTCTGTCAGTTTCAGGTGATATATTTTTCAGAACACTGATGGTGATCCTCGTATTTACATGGTTCACCTCTGAATCTGCCGGACAGGGTAATACAATACTGGCTGTGAATTCACTTTTCCGTGAATTTCTGATGTTCTTTTCCTTTTTGATGGATGGATTTGCCTATTCTGCAGAACCACTCATTGGCGGGGAAATCGGTGCCGGAAACCGAAAAGATATCCGTTCGATTGTGCGCAGAATTTTCAAATGGGGAATCGGCATCACTGCTTTAACTACTTTAATTTATGGAGGCTTAGGTTACCAGGTCATGTCCCTGTTAACGAATCAGGCAATTATTTTAGAAACAGCAAAGCCCTACCTGTTTTATATAGCTTTGATTCCATTGGCATGCTTTGCTTCTTTTTTATGGGATGGCGTCTACATAGGAGCTACAGCGTCAAGGCAAATGCTACTCTCTATCATGATTTCTACATTTGTCATTTTTTTCCCCGTTTGGTACATCTTTAAAAACAGCCTGGGAAATCATGCCTTATGGGTAGCCATGTTGCTTTTTATGTTCAGCAGGGGTATCTACCTGTGGGCAGTGAGCGAAAAGCATATTTATAAAAAGCAATAAGAATTCCGTTTTTCTACATTCAGCTTTTTCCTAATTTTGCAACAAAATTAATTTGCATGTCAGACACATCATTATTTACACCGGAAGAACAGGAAAAACTTTATGTAACATTCAGGGAATTACTAAAGGACGCTTCTGTTTTTAAGGAAGATGATGCCGAAGCCCATGTTCACAAGGCTTTTCATATTGCCATGAACGAGCGTGGGAACAAGCGCGTCCGTTCCGGAAGACATGCAATCTATAAAACTCTGGATGTTTCCAAGATAGTGGTGAACGAAATCGGACTCGGAAAGACATCACTGATCTGTACATTGTTATACGATGTTGTTCATGCCAACCACATACCGCTTGAAGAAATAAAACAGGAATTCAGTCAACAGGTTGTAGAAATTATACGTGGTTTGGATCAGGCATCGGCATTGTATGAAAAAAGTGCCGCCATAGAAACAGAAAATTTTCGCCAGCTGCTCCTGACATTTGCCCGCGACATCCGGGTAATCCTGATCATGGTGGCAGACAGGTTGCACACCATGCGGCACCTGCAGTACTTCAGCGAAGAAGATCAACTGAAAATTGCCAGGGAAACATCGTATCTGTATGCTCCACTCGCACACCGTTTAGGTCTGTATACAATTAAGTCTGAACTCGAAGATCTTTCACTGAAATATACAAACAGGGAGCTTTACAAAGAGATAGCCAAAAAACTGAATGAAACAAAACAGGAACGCGAAACATACATAGCCAACTTTATTGATCCCATAAAAAAGAAACTGGAGAAAGAAGGTTTTAAATTTGAGATCAAGGGGCGTACTAAAACCATTTTCAGTATTCTGAACAAAATGAGTAGGAATACCCCTTTCGAGGATATTTACGATCTATTTGCCATCAGAATTATTCTTGACACCAAACTGAAGAATGAAAAATCGGACTGCTGGAGGGTTTACTCTATCATTACTGACATGTATTCGCCTAATCCAAAACGCTTGCGCGACTGGCTGTCTATACCTAAAAGTAACGGTTACGAATCCCTGCATACAACAGTAATGGGGCCCGACGGTAAATGGGTTGAAGTACAGATCCGGACCGTACGAATGAATGAAATTGCAGAAAAGGGTCTGGCGGCTCACTGGCGCTATAAAGGTATTAAAAGTGAAAAAGGACTGGATGAATGGCTAATGAATATTCGTGAGATCCTTGAAAATCCTGAGAAAAATGCAGTTGATTTCATCGACGACTTTAAGCTTGGTTTGTACGAAAAGGAAGTGTTTGTGTTCACCCCAAAAGGTGATTTAAAAAAGCTGCCTCTGCGTTCAACTGTACTGGATTTTGCTTTTGATATCCATACCGCCATTGGCAGTAAATGTGTCGGAGCAAAAGTTAACGGTAAGAATGTACCTATCCGACACCAGTTGAATAACGGTGATCAGGTTGAGATATTAACCAACAACAGTCAAAAGCCAAAACAAAGCTGGCTGCAGATAGTCACCACATCAAAAGCCAAAACCAAAATTAAGCAAGCCCTGAAGGAAGCACAGTTCAAAGAAGCCGAACTTGGGCGTGAAATGCTTCGTCGCAGGTTCAGAAACTGGAAAATAAACATTGACGATGGCCGGTTTCAGCGCATGGTACATCATCTGAAATTCAACACAACTACAGACTTTTACTGTGCAATATCCAATGAAGAAATAGAACTTGCATTTATCAGGGAAACTTACCAGGAACTTGAACGCAAAGAGACTTCCAGCACTCCCGAAAGTCAGGAAATTAAAACGGCGGGGAACTATAACCTTCAATCAGATATAGCAGAGGAAGGTGAAGATGTGCTTACGATAGATGAACACCTGAAGAACATCGATTTTACCCTTGCCAAGTGTTGTAAACCTATTTACGGTGATGATATTTTTGGTTTTGTAGGCTCATCAGGCGGTATAAAAATCCACAGAACAGATTGCCCTAATGCGCCTCAAATGATCAACCGGTTTGGCTACAGGATTGTAAAAGCTCAGTGGTCGGGCAAAGCCGGAACGAAGTATGAGGTTACAATCCAGGTAACAGGAGAAGATGATATTGGAATTGTCAGCAATATTTCTTCAGTGATTGCAAATGAACTTAAGGTTAAATTACGTTCAATTAACATTGATTCCGGCGACGGGGTATTCAATGGCACCCTAACACTATCTGTATCAGATATTTCACATCTAAACAGTGTCCTAAAGAAGATACAATCCATACGTGGAGTTCTCAATGTAAAGCGACTTTATGAATAAATTATTTCTTTATTATTTATTTTTTTAATGTGACCAAAATCCTTTATATGTCACTTTTTTACAAATTTATTTTGTTATATTAACAATTTATTAATAATTTTGTACGTGTAAGAAAGTTCTCACCTGTCATTAGTACAGTTAGCCCACTTTTAAGTCTCAGAGATAGATCAAATGTTAATTTTAACATTATATTAAACTTAAAAGTTATGAAATATTATCTTCTTACCGTACTTATTGTCCTGCTGTCGCTGATTCATTTCTCATGTGAGAATAACAGTGAATCTGACATCAGTCAAAAAATGGAATCTCCGGATCTGTTTCCTAAAGAAGCCGGAAAGGAAATTATATACGTATCCAATGTTCCTGAATTAATGGCTACAACAAGGTTGACCAAAGATGGAAATAAGGTTGTGGTTATAAAAGACGGTGAGTATGAAATTTCTGCACCTATTCGTATTGCCGGAGATGAAATCATCTACCGAAGTGAATCAGCCAATCGTGATCGCGTTATATTGAAAGGGAAAGGTATAAACGGAAGCATAAGCCGCATCTTCACAATTTCGGCAAACAATTTCGCGGTTAAGGATATCACGATTGGAGAGGTAAGTGGAAACGGAATAAAAATACAGGGAGAAAAGGATGCCGATAGCATTTATGTTCAGAATGTCCGGTTCTATGATATTAAAAGCCAGATGGTAGTTGCAACCTACGATGAAGATTACTCAGGCGATCATGCAGATTACGGCACTGTTGAAAACTGTCTGTTTGAACTAACCGACAGCAAAGCACAGAATAATCAGTGCGGTGGAATTGATATCTATGGCGGAACAGACTGGCGCATCAGCAATTGTACATTTAAAAACCTTAATTCCAGTGATCAGAAACAATCCACTGGTGCTATCCGGTTCAGAAATGCATCAAAAAACTGTATTGCAGAAAACAATGTAATTGTAAACTGTGACCGTGGAATTTTATTTGGGTTCAACAATGAACCGCACTCCGGTGGAATTATCCGCAATAACATGATTTCGGTTATCAGGGAATCGGGAATTTACATTTGTAATGCAAAAGATGTAAAAGTATATAACAATACCATTTATAATCCCTCTGATTATCCCTATTCCATTGAATGCCTGGACGAATCCGGAAGAGTTGAAATTATTAATAACCTGACCAATAAAAACATAGATTCGAACGACCTGGCTATTATCAGGATAGAAAATAACATTACACATGCTGACGAAAGCTGGTTTAAAAATGTTTCACGTGGCAACCTTCTTCTCGCCAAAAATATTTCCGAGGTTGTAAATTCCTCTATCTCGCTGGAAGATGGTTCACGCAATAATTCAGATCATGAGATATTGTATTTGGCAGATATTGGTGCCAATAAACGCTAAATCCCTTTCGTTTTTTGTAATATCATTTTCATTACAGATTCACACTGTTATAATGTTTTTGTGTTACTTTTACCAAAAACTTAAATGAATCTACCACGCAATGTTGAAGTTGCAGTCATCTCGGATATTCATCTTGGAACCCATGCCTGCAAAGCGAGAGAACTAATCAACTACCTGAAAGGCATTCATCCGGAGAAACTTATTTTAAACGGCGATATCATTGATTCCTGGCGGTTCAGCCGGAGTTATTTTCCAAAGACACATCTCAAAATCATCCGTTTACTGATTAAATTTCTTGAAAACGGAACAGAGGTAATCTACATTACGGGAAATCATGATGAAGTTATGCGCAACCTTTCCGGTGTTTCATTCCAGAACCTGAAAATAGTCAATCAGTATGAGCTTGAACAGAACGGATTAAAGACATGGATTTTTCATGGAGATTTTTACGACCGCATCATCCATCAGCATAAATGGCTCGCCCGAACCGGAGCTGCACTATATGGCCTGATCACTATAACCAATAAAGCTATTAATAAAATCCTATCGGTGTTTGGTTTGGGATCTGTGATCATTTACAAAACCATAAAGGAAAAGATAAAAACACATCCTGAAAAGTTATCCGGTTTTGAGGAACGGATTATTAACCATGCCAGAAGAAAAGGTTATGGTACAGTTATTTGCGGTCATACGCATGCCCCTGTAAACAAGATTATTAGCGACAAAAGTGGAACAATGAACTATATTAATTGCGGCGATTGGGTTGAACATTGCACCTCAGCAGAATACTCGAATGGGAAATGGACACTTAAAACATTTTCACAAACAGAATCCACGCCGACTTTTGATGAACCGGTGGTTTTAAACAAGAAAAGCCTTTATTACCTTATGCTCAAAGAATTCCCCTTGCTTTCAAACTGATTATTGGTTCCAGCCCGGGTTATCCCACGGCGAACTCCGCTTTTCGTACTTAAGATCCTGAAGCATAGAGGAATTCACATGGATGGTGAAGTTATATGTTTTATACCGGCCAAACGGCACAGCATTGAAACTCATTGACCAGCAATGAAGGTTTCTGCTTATCGATAAGTTGGTCGAGGTTATCTCACGATTTTTAAAATCATATCCGGAAGAAAAATTCATGGACCATTTTTCTGTCAGGGTCAGACTACCGTTAAAACGAAAGTTTGACACCCCGGTATATTTGAAATCATCCAGTGCTTTATCGTAAGCTCCACGTAAGGAATAGGAATAGCTGAACGAAAGATTCCATGGTATTTTAAATAAAAGATACCCGTCGTCATCGTATTTTGAATCGCTTTTTGATTTGCTTCCTGAAGGTTTCTCCTCGCTGTCATCCATTGTTTTGGTATCAGCTTCAGTTTCACCTCCACCACCTCTGAATCCCTTCAGGAAGGATTTCAGCTTGTCGTTATTAAATGAATACCCGGTAGACAGCGTGAGGTTTTTCAGTTTACCAATACTCCGGTCCCTCTCCCAGTATGTCTGGTTGATCCGAACTGCATCCCCATAACTATTAACAGTAGTAACATAAGGATCGAAGGTGGCACCGGCATTGATAGATAATCCTTTAAATAGCTTTGTTCTTCCCCTTACTGAAATATCAGACCACCGCATGGAATCGACGGCCATGTTATAACTTGTAGCAAAATTCAGGCTCTCAAGCAACTTAATCTTTTTAAACACATTTCCTCCTGTTGTATCGGCGTCATTTTTCACTTTCATCTCCACGTTATTACCTACAGAAAAACTGGCCGCTCCGTATTTGCCACTCCCAGGAGTTCCATACAATGATCCCTGAAAATGAGAATATTCTCTGGTCGTCCATACGTCTCGGGCAGCATTATATTCCTTATAGGTATCGTAATAGCCCCATTTTTCCTGCCCAAAATCAGGGCGATAACTCAAACTTACAGAAGGTGTCATGACGTGGCGGATAGCCTCAACCTTGTCACCGAACAACTTTTTCACAAAGGAAGCAGGCCTGTACATACCGTACAGTTTTGTTGAAGCACTTACCGAAGCACTGTAATCGTAAACCCTGAAAAAACCATTGGTTGTATCGGTAACAACTTTGGTTGTCATATTGTCAAGTGTATCTACTGTTTTATCAATACTTTCTGTATACCAGCGTTCAGTATAACTGACACTTGGGGAAATGGAAATATTTTTTAAAATATTAAAGGATGTTGACACGGGAATTGAGTGTCTTACCCCATTTCTCCAGTGAACCGAAGGATCTCCATTCAGAATAGCTGCCTGTTTATCGTTTACACTATTACTAAGTGTAGCAGAATAAGACATTCCTATTTTTTCATACCACCTGTCCCTTCCTATTTTCTTTTTACGTTTAAAAGGATAAATCCTTGACATATTCAGGTTCAGCTGCGGCAATGTCAGGCTTAACGATGAATCGGCTGCATTTTGTGAAGCCAGCAGTGTTGATGACATAGAGAAAGGTGTTCCGGGAAAGGTTCTTGAATAAGATACACTGGAACTCTTCTGGTTTCGTGCCAGATAACCTGGATTGTACACAACGGACTCCACTCCGATACTGTTCTTTTCAAAAGACGTTGAGGTAAAATCCACGCTGGCTGAGAAATTGGAATAAGCCGCTGCTTTACTATCCTGGGAATGTGTCCATCGGATAGCAAAGTCCTTGGTGGCACTATAATCTCCCGGAATAGCTTTTTCACCTACAACGTTATTGATGTAAGATATGTTTACACTCCCGTTAAACCTGTATTTAAGTCTGTAGTTTGAACGTGCTCTTACAGCCCATGAACCTTTGGAATAAATATCCCCTGTTGCTGAAAGATCAAAATAATCATTCAACGCAAAGTAATAACCGCCATCTCTCAAATAGAAACCACGGTTATTCTCCTCACCGTACGATGGCATTACAAAACCTGATGAATAGCTTTTAGTGAAAGGGAAAAATCCAAAAGGTATAAACAACGGATAGATCGGTACATCCTCCATCACCATATATGCCGGTCCGGTAACAATATTTTTACCCGGCCTGACCTTGGCCTTTGTCATCTTTAAATAAAAATGCGGATGATCGTGATTTGCACAGGTCGTATATTCTCCGTTTTTCATACAAAATGCATCCTCACTAATGCGTTTTGTTGTTTCGCTGGTCACAAATCCCTCACCCTGCTCCGTTACTACATTCTTAATTAACGCCTTGCCTGAATTGTAGTTATATGTAAGCTCCTCTTGTTTATAGGTTGTACCATCATCCGTAAACTCGGGAGTTTCTACAAGCGTATTTGTACTGTCAAGCCGGCCTCGTGCATAGATAAGGCTGCTGTCAAGGTTCATCCAGATGTAATACGATTTAAGATCTGTCTCGCCATAAACCACACTGGCATTCCCAAACATCTCCACTTCGCTGGTACCAATCATTACTATGGAATCGGCATTATAGTCAACATCGGCGGCAAATAAGGATTTTGTCGGACTTATCATTGCTATTCGTTCCTCTGATGTTATAACTTTTGCAGAGTCCTTTGTAATTGTGTCAGCAGCAACCTTATCCGGAACACTCCGGATTGAATCCAACTGAAGCACAAGCGAATCTCGGTCAGCATTCTGAGCCAACAAAGCCTGTCCGCAAAAGAGGCAAGAAATCACTAAAAAGATTAAAAAATTGCGGTTAAAAAGATATATACTAAATTTTTTTAACAACTTTAATCAATTATTTTTGTGTCTGTTAAATTCAAACTGGTATTAAAACGGCAAAGCTATCTAAAAACATTAAAAATATAGCAGCCAAAAACAATTTTTAACGTTAAACAAACATAACAGGGTATATTAATATGACATCGTTGCTTTGGAAAAAATTCGCCGTGGGGCTGAAGGTTATTTTTGTTTTAACATCGATCTTTTTTATCCCGAACAATCTGGAGGCTCAGGCATACCAGATTAAAACTATTGTCATCGATGCAGGACATGGAGGAAAAGATCCGGGAGCCATAGGCAGGAAAGCAAAAGAAAAGGATATCAACCTTGCTGTGGCTTTGCTTACAGGTCAGTATATTGAAAAATATATGCCGGATGTTAAAGTTATATACACAAGAAAAACGGATGAATTTATCGAGCTGCATGAAAGAGCAAACATTGCCAACCGTAATCACGCCGATCTGTTTTTATCCATACATGTAAATGCAGTTGCTAATTCAAGGGTTACGGGAGCTTCTAGCTGGCTGTTGGGTGTTGGAAAATATCAGTCGAACCTTGAGCTGGCAAAATTGGAGAACTCGGTAATTGAAATGGAAGATAATTACGAGGAGGTTTACCAGGGGTTTGATCCTAACAAGGATGAATCGTATATAATTTTCAATTTCAATTCTACTAAAGCATATTTTGAGCAGAGCCTTAACCTGGCACAGGAAATTCAGGATCAGTTTAAAAACAGAGTTGGCAGACGTAATTATGGTATACACCAGGGACCTTTCCTTGTATTGCACCGGACAACCATGCCTTCGGTACTTATTGAGTTGGGATTTATTACCAATTCAACAGAAGAAAAATTCCTGATGTCGAAAGAAGGACAAGAGTTTATGGCCTCAGCAATTTTCAGGTCAGTACGAACTTACAAACAACAAATTGACGCTAAAAACAAAAAAACTGTTATCTTAGCAAACCAGAAAGAGCCTGAAAATGAGAATTCTGTCGTCGAAGATCATGGCATAACTTATAAAGTTCAGTTTCTGTTATCTAAAACCGAACTTGCACCAGATGATCCGGCATTTAAGAATTTAGTAGCTGTTTGGAAATATAAAGATGGGGCCTTTTACAAATATACAACTGGCAGCTCAAGTGATTTGAGTGTAATAAAAGAAATACAGAACAACATTAAAGACAGGTATCCAGATGCATTTATTGCAGCATTTAAGGACGGGGAACGCATTTCGATATCTGAAGCCAAACGCCTTATTAAAGCTAAAAATTAACTAAAATAACCTTGACTGTGGTAAATCTGAGTTTTTTAAAGTCGAAAGAAGCCCGAACTGGTGCAATCATTGTGCTTGCAATTATTGTTATTATTATAGGTTTTAACATCGTTAAGCGAAGTACGACTTCAAAAAAAGAAAAATTGGAAATGCTGGCCGGTAAAAACAACAAACTTGGCGTCGTTGAAGGCATTGAATATGATCGCAAAAGTGATAAGTACATTATTACCATTGTGTTTCAGAAAAATGATGATTTACCCAATCTCCCCGGTGGCATTGCCACAACAGATACAGTGACCATAACAGTAGAAAAACATTTACTGAGACCAGTGCTGAAAAACTATGAAGTACCGGAAAACATTACAGCTTTAAAAGATGTGATGATTGAGGACACTGAAAAAAGTGAAGGTGAAACCAAAACAGAAATAACAAAACCACAGACTGAACAAAAGTCCGTCCCTGAAGCAACGCAGGTTAAGGCAGAAGCAAAACAGGTAAAACCTACAGAAAAGGTTCAAAGAATTGATGCATCCGGTGTTGTGTTTAAGATACAGTTTGTTATGTCGGACAAAGAACTATCCATGAATGATCCCGGATTAGCCGGCATTCCGGATGTTTCATATTATATGGATGGTAGTTTTTATAAATATACTGCCGGAAATGCCAGGGATTTTAACGCCGCTAAACAAATCCTTAATGATCTGCTAGTGCGTTATCCAGAGGCATTTATAATTGCGTTCAACAACAACGAACGTATTCCGGTACTCGAAGCTAAAAAAATTGTGAGGGACTCTCGAAAGTAATTCCTACTTTTGCACCATAAATTGAAAGTATGAAATTGAAAGTTCTCAAATCAAGAGAAGCACAGATTGGTTTATTAATTGCCGTAATACTTGCCCTTTTTATCTGGGGTTTTAATTTTCTCAAAGGCCGCAACCTCCTTACTCCGGCTAATTACTATTATTGTGAATTTGAAGATGTAGGTGGTTTGATGGAGTCTAACTTTGTTATGGTAAGAGGATTCAAAGTGGGACTTGTAGAAAATATTGAACTTAGTGATGATAACAGCAAGCTTATCGTGACAATGGTTCTGGAAGATGAAAAATTGAAAATTCCGAAAGGCTCCAAGGCTGTCTTATACGATCTTGATTTATTGGGAACCAAAGCTGTAAAACTGGAACTGGTTCCTGGTGGTGGATCATACTACGAAAACGGAGATACATTACCAAGCAATATTGATAAAGGCATGTTGGGTGGACTTGAGGACCAACTTGGCCCTGTTAAAGAAAAGATTGCAGAGTATGTAAAAAAACTGGATGATCTGATTGCCGACAGTACCATCAATCATTTGAGTACATCAGTGGCAAATCTTGATGCCACAACAGAATCTATTAAAAATCAACTGGGTGAAAGAGGAGATCTGACAGCCACGATAAGAAATCTCAGAAGAATCACACAGGACTTAAATAACAGTGAAACCGGGTTAAGAGCTACGTTAACCAACGTAAATGCCATAACCGATTCGTTGGCATCTTCGGATTTAAAACTTGCTATTTCACGCATAGATACAGCTGTTGCCAGTCTGAATTCCATATTGGTTAAAGTAGATAATAACGAAGGTACGCTGGGTAACCTGGTGAACGACAAGGCACTGTATGACAACCTGAATGCGACGACAGAATCGCTTGACAAACTGCTGACCGATATGCAACAGCAACCATCAAAATACGTTCATCTTTCACTGATTGATTGGGGTAAGGATGTGTACATTGATGAAAACGGTGTTACAAGAAATGTGGACGATAATACATATTTCTCGGTATTGGTAAAACAAACCAGCAATGCTGTAAATATTGACACCGAAAATTTTACGGATCCTTCTGTCATTAATGAGCATCAACAGAAAGGCGTATTCTACTATTCCATTGGAAACTTCAAGGATTACGGTTCTGCGATTGACGCAGCCGACAAAATCAGACAAACATATCCATCTGCCGAGGTCATTACATTCGACGGAAACAAAATAGTTTCGTTGAAAAAGGCCATTAAATAGGCGTTGTTCCGATTTTGCGTCCTGATTCTTTTTGTTTTTTTAATGTTACAACCTTGGGGAAACTGGTTTATATATTACTGAAAATCTTTGCAAAAATCACTTCCTTTATTCCGTTTGCCTTTTTTTATGCGTTTGCAGATGTCATTTATATTGCCCTTTATTATGGCTTTAAATACAGGCGGAATATAGTACGGTCAAATCTTGCCTCCTCATTTCCTGAGAAAACTGAACATGAAAGATTACTTATAGAAAAGAAGTTTTTTCATCACCTGGCCGACATTTTTGTAGAAAGCTTTAAAGCCTTTGGCATGAAACCGGAAGCCATAACCAAAAGGCACCATCTGATTCCTTCAGAAAGTTTCTCAACATACGAATCCACAAATCAATCCATACTAGTGGTTACCGGCCATTACGGTAACTGGGAATGGGGTGCACTTTCAGCACCTCTACAAGCCGGGTTTAAATTTGTCGCCATCAACAAACGCATCAAAAATCCTCATATAGATGCATTTATTCACAAAAACCGTAGCCGTTACGGCACGGTTCTCGATCAAATTAAAAATACCTCCGACATATTTCAGCATTACCACGATAAACATGCAGCATTTATACTGGTAGCTGATCAGAGTCCCGGAATTAAACACATGGATCAGGCCTACTGGATTGATTTCCTGAATCGGGAAACACCTTGTTTACACGGACCGGAAAAATATGCCCGTAAATATAACCTTCCGGTTATTTACCTGGAGATTATGAAAATAAAACGGGGATATTATGAATTAAGGACAGAAGAACTGGTGAGTGATCCTTCGGCTCTTGAAGATGGAGAGATTACCAAACGCTATATGAACCGACTGGAAAAAACAATCCGTGAAAAACCGGAGTACTGGCTTTGGTCGCACCGGCGATGGAAACGCCAACGTCCTGCAAACGGTTAAGACTGTCACAGTATTTTAACGGGAAAGTTTTATTTCCAACAGATCATTTTTATACATTTGAGCAAATAACTGTAATCATTATGAAACCAAGTTCTCTTTTAAAAACTATCGTAATAGTTATTATTTACGTCACTAGTTATAATTCAGCATTTTCACAGTCCTCCAAACCGTTCAGTTTTGTGTTCATGACTGATATCCATCTTCAGCCGGAAAAGCACGCAGTGGAAGGTTTTGAAAAAGCTATTGCAGAGATCAATCATCTGAAACCGGATTTTGTAATTACAGGTGGCGATCTGATCATGGATGCACTGAAGCAGTCATATGGCAGAGCTGATTCATTATATGAGCTCTATGATAAAGTGAGCAGCGAATTGAATATGCCGGTTCATAATACCATGGGAAACCACGAGATATTCGGTATTTGTAACACAAAAACGGATCTAAGCCAAAACCCGGAGTACAACGAAAAAATGTTCGAAAAGAGGCTTGGTAGTTCCTACTATACATTCAGTTACAATGGTTGGAAATTCTTTATTCTGAATTCTGTGGAAAAGGATGATATGGGGTGTTATATTGGATGGATTGATGACCAACAAAAAGAATGGATCAAAAAAGAGTTGTCAAAAACCGATAAAGACACACCCATTGCCATCACCACGCATATTCCTTTTATTACCACATTTAACCAGGTTTATTACGGCAGTAGCTTAGGAAACGACTCATCCCTTGTGGTAGCCAATTCAAAAGATATTCTTGACCTGTTTAAAGATCACAACCTGAAACTGGTAATGCAGGGACATACACACATTGCCGAAGATGTGTATATTGACGGCATCCATTATATTACCGGCGGTGCCATCTGCGGTGCCTGGTGGAATGGCCCAAACCGCAATACGGAAGAAGGATTTGCACTGTTTAAAGTAGATGGGGACAAATTTAACTGGGAATACGTGGATTACGGATGGGAGGTAAAAAAGTGACGGGTTACGAGGTGACAGGTTACGTCGTGAAACGTTATTCGTGAATCATTAAATGAGCATTGTTTTCAGAATTTAATAGATACTGTGCGTTTGGCCGCTGCAAATGGTGAGGACTTGCGCGGAAGGCAATCTTACTGGTTTTGTATTCCGATCGGATGTTGCAGTTTATTTGCAGCAGGCATTTTTGGAAACTTTTGATGCCACAAAAGTTTCAACTGGGTGTGGGTGTTAAATCCCACATTTTTGCCATGCATATGCTATATTAACCGTCAGTGGAACAGCCCGAACCATGATACGGAAGAAGGATTTGCACTGTTTAAAGTGGATGGGGACAAATTTAACTGGGAATACGTGGATTATGGATGGGAGGTAAAAAAGTGACGGGTTACAGGTTACGAGGTGACATCGTGAAACGGTATTCGTGAATTGTGAAATCATCAAAATTTAATTATTTGTCTACTTCCTTATTGGATATTACTTTGATTGTATTTACCGAAGTAGTATCTGATACCATTATTGTTTGATTTTGTTGTATTCTGGTTTTTTGTTCCGTTTGAAAAAAATGAGTTGTAATTAAATCATAAATATTACATCCACCTCCAAATATAGATAGAGCAAACAACCACCAAAAAATCAAATTTAGTAACAGCTTAATTATAAGGTTTATTCTCCAACCTGCAAACCACTTCGATTAACCTATTGCCGGATTACCCCTTCCGGAAAAATATTCTTTAATTGAAGGAGTATTCAAGAGCTTTTCTCTTTTTTCAGGCTCAAGTTTTACACTTTTACCGCTAATCAATGATTCTAAGGGTATTTCCAAATACCGGTTTAATAAAGTTATCATTTTCAAAGTTAATGGCCGCTTCCCTCGTAAAACTTCTGAAACTCTCGTTTTTCCACCAAACAAAGGTGCAATGTCTGCCTGTTTTAAGTTCATTTGTTCCATTCTGAACTTAATTGCTTCTATAGGATTTGGTGCTTCTATTGAATAATGTTCCTGCTCATATTTCTCCACAAGCAATGATAAGAGCTCCATCTCTTCACCTTCCGGGCTATCCGGATCAATGGCATTTTCAGAACTATTGATTAACTCATATATACGTGCACAAGCCTCATTATATTCCTGCTCTGTTTTTAATATTTTAGTTTTCATAACTTACCGTTTTTGCATCTATTTTATCATACTCCGCATGAGTTCCAAACCAAACCACAAACACAATCTTTAATTTATATTCAATATCAACAATTAACCGAAAATCATTGCCTTTAATATTAAACACAACCCTTTTTGAACTTATTATACTGGCATTGCGGTATTTCAATTTTAGTTCGTTAGCATTGTTCCATATCGAGAACCGAACCTCATAAATCCAGGATTTTATAGATTCCTCCGCCTGATTATATCTACTAAGCCTGCAATATTCCGTTAAAGTTTTTTCCTTTATTATTCTCATGCATTACAAAGATAACACAAAGTTACCAAATAAGGTAACTGTATGTATCCGTTTTAGATTTATTCAGGTATCTCGGCGGCTCCGTCACGCATAGCGTCCACCCAATGTGAAAATTAATAAAATCAACAGGTGAACCAACAGCAAGTTGATAAGTATTACAATCTATAAAATCATTTAAAAGCAATCCAATCATTTTCGGATTTGGTTTAATTTCTTACTTTTGATACCCGATGAATTTTTTAAAACTTATACGCGTTAAGAATCTGGCATTCATCATTCTTATTCAGGTGATTGTACGATATGCCATCCTCTACCCGCTGCTGACCATTTTTAAAACGGATCTGGCTACGGGCAATATCTATTTTGGGTTACTGGTTGCCGCTACAGTCTTTATCGCTGCCGGAGGTTACATTATCAACGATTACTTCGATACGCGTATTGATGAGATCAATAAACCTGAAGAGGTCATTGTCGGAAAAGCTATTTCACGAAAACTTGCCATGACCCTCCACCAGTTGCTTACAGGCGTTGGTGTTGCCATAGGTCTTTTGCTCAGCTGGCGTGCGCACAGTTATGCTGTTGCTGTTATTTTTCTGTTTATTCCGGGTCTTTTATGGTTTTATTCTTCGGTTTACAAACGGCAGTTCCTCATTGGGAATATCATTGTATCGCTTTGCAGCGCACTGGTTCCGATGACCATTGTACTTTTCGAAGTTTACTTCCTGCGGTTTAAGTTCGGAACAGAATTCATTGATAACGGACTAATTCATCTTATTTTTAACTGGGGACTTCTTTTCAGTCTGTTTGCATTTTTTACCACGTTGATCCGGGAACTTGTGAAAGACATGGAAGACGAGGAAGGCGACCGCGAACTGGAATGCAATACCGTACCCATTGTGCTCGGACAATTCTGGACCAAAGTCATAGTATTGGCATTAACTACATTGACCGCCGGATACATGATTTATAAATTCAGTCAGTATCAGGTAACTATCGAGAATAAATTCGTTCTGTTTTACTTCTTCCTAGCATTAATATTTCCATTTCTCTATTTTGCCATCACATTTTACAAAGCGCAGAAACCAGGCGAATTTCGTCTGGCAGGTAATATTATGAAATTCATTATGTTCGCCGGAACCTTATTCACCATTCCAATTTATCTGCTGATCGCAAAGGAATTTGCTGTTCCTTTCTTTAACCTTATCATTCAATGAGTTCTCCGTTAATTAACCTTGAGAAATATCACATTATTCTGGCTTCAAACTCTCCACGGCGTAAAGAGCTGCTAAAAGGTTTGGGCATTATTTTTCAAATCAGGGCCTCAAACGAACTGGATGAATCCTTTCCGCATGATCTTCATCCCGCAAGCGTAGCAGAATTTCTGGCTCAAAAAAAAGCAGCGCATTACAAAAAAAGCATGGCCGATAATGAACTGATCATAACAGCAGACACGGTTGTTATTTCCGGTTCAGACATACTCAACAAACCGGCCAACAGAGAGGAAGCCATAGATATGCTTACGCTTTTATCGGGTAAAACACACGAGGTAATTACCGGCGTTTGCCTGACCACAAAACATAAACAAGTGGCTTTTTCAACTGTTTCTGATGTAACCTTTTGCAGGTTAACACCAGAGGAAACAGCCTTTTACGTTGATAACTACCGTCCATTTGACAAGGCTGGTGCTTACGGCATTCAGGAATGGATAGGTTTTATTGGTGTCGAAAAAATTAACGGATCATTTTATAATGTAATGGGACTCCCCGTTCAAAAACTCTATCAGGAACTCAAAAAGTTTTAATTGCAAATGAAACACATCTTACTCTTATTTCTTACTACCCTTATATCTTTTTCTGCCGCTGCCAAAGAAGGCATGTGGCTTCCCTTACTCATTGAACAATATAATATTGGCGAAATGCAGGCCAATGGTTTTAAACTCTCTGCCGAAGATATTTACAGTGTGAACCAGGCATCGATGAAAGATGGTGTGGTTAAATTCGGCGGCGGTTGCAGTGGTGTGGTTGTTTCGGACGCAGGCCTGGTCTTTACCAATCATCATTGCGGCTTTAAATACATACAACGACACAGCACAGTTGAACACGACTATCTTACAGATGGTTTCTGGGCTATGAACCGAAAAGAAGAACTTCCGAATCCGGGTCTTACTGTAACGTTTTTAAAAGAAATGCGTGACGTAACCAATGATGTTCTGAAAGGCGTTACCGATAATATGACTATCAGCCAACGCAATAATATCATACAAATCAACAGCGATACACTGATTAATCGTGCCATTAAAGGGAACCATTATAAAGCAGATGTAAACGCGTTTTTCGAAGGAAATCAGTATTTCCTGTTCATTTACGAAGTATATACCGATGTTCGTCTGGTTGGAGCACCACCTTCTTCGGTGGGCGGATTTGGCGGCAATACGGATAACTGGATGTGGCCACGCCATGGCGGTGACTTCAGCGTATTCAGAATTTATGCAGATGCCAGCAATAATCCCAAAGATTATTCCGATGACAATGTGCCTTATAAACCGGCTCACTCCTTTCCTGTTTCATTAAAGGGCGTTCATGAAAATGATTTTACAATGGTTTTCGGATACCCCGGCACAACAGAGGAATACAAAACATCGTACCATTTGAAAATGCTGCACGATATGCTTTATCCCAGGCTGATTGAGATCAGGGACAGAAAACTCGAAGTCATCAATTACCATATGAACCTTGATCAGGGACGACGCATAAAATATGCTGATAAGGAAGCCAGCCTGAGTAATTCATGGAAGCGCTGGCGAGGAGAAATCAACGGACTGGACCGGTTTGATGTTATCAGCAAAAAAGAAGCGTTTGAAAAAGATTTTCAAAACTGGGCCGACAACAAGGAAGCATACAAAAATATTCTGGATCAGTACAAAAAATTATACGGCAGGTATACACAACTAAATACAGATGCCAATGTATCGCGGGAACTTTTTGAAAAAAACAGCATGGAATGTTTCAGTAAAGCCGATGCCATACAGAAAATTGTGCAGAGAGCACAAATGGCTAAAAGCAGAGCTTCTAATGATGAATTTGCAGAGTTTTACAAGGATTATGATATAACCGTTGATCGCGATCTGACCAAACGGTTGCTGACATACTTATTTGCCTACAGTAACCAGAACATTGTTCCTGAAACACTAAAATCGGTTTATAAAAAGAAAAAGGGTGACATTGAAAAAGTTACGGACTATCTGTACAGGCATTCACTAATTGATGACACACTTTGGATCGCTGCCTACAACAAAGGAAATGACAAGGTAATTAAAAGTCTGGAAAAAGATCCGTTCCTTATTTCCTATAAGGAATATAACAGCATTTATAACGATAATTTAATGCCTCAGGTAAGAAAAATAAAAGCGTCTATTGACAGTCTGGACAGAATTTATATGAAAGCCATTATGGCGTATGAACCGGATAAGATCTTCTTCCCGGATGCCAATTCCACTATGCGGGTCTCTTATGGAAAAGTAATAGGTTATGATCCCAAAGATGGTGTACATTACAAGTATTACACAACTTCAGAAGGAATCCTACAGAAAGATGATCCTGAAATTTATGATTATAATGTACCGGATAAATTGCGTCAGTTATTGAACAAAGCTGATTTTGGACAGTATGGAGAAAATGGTTCGCTGCACATAGATTTTGTGGCAACCAATCATACCACGGGAGGGAATTCAGGAAGTCCGGTATTTAATGCCAATGGAGAACTAATCGGTCTGAATTTTGACAGGGCATGGGACGGCGTGATGAGCGACCTGTATTACAATCCAAAGATTTGCCGTAATATTACTGTTGATATCAGGTATATTCTTTTTATTATTGATAAATTTGCAGCCGCCGGATATCTGCTTGACGAAATGAAAATTATCCGGTAAACACAATAATTTAGAGAATATAAAGTTTTGGGTATTGTAGAAACGAACATGCGTAGATTATTCCTGATAATACCACTCATTTTGCTCTGTTTGCTTCCGTTGAATGCCCAGACGCGCTATGTTATTTTTGGTAAAGTAACAGACTCGATTGGCAATCCGCTCGAACTTGTAAGTATTCAGCAGAAATTTACCTTAAGGGGGACTACCACTGATTCTAACGGAAACTACGAGATCTCTTTCCCAAGAAAAGATTCAGTGACCATAATTTTCTCTCGTCTGGGAAGTAAAACCATCGAAAAAGTAATCCATCCAACAACTGATACTTACGAACTGAACATTGTGATGTCTGATGCTGTCACAACAATGACTGAGATTTCGGTGTCTGACAGAAAAACGCAATCAGCCACGATGCAGCGCATAGATTCCAAATATGCGGAAAATATTCCAAGTGCTTCAGGTAATAAAGTTGAAGAATTGATTATGACCCTGCCAGGTGTTTTCAATAACAATGAATTAAGTTCCCAGTATTCTGTGCGTGGAGGTAATTTTGATGAAAACCTGGTTTATGTAAATGATATAGAAATTTACCGTCCTTTGCTGATCCGTTCGGGTCAACAGGAAGGCTTAAGTTTCATTAATTCTGACATGGTCTCTTCCATATCATTTTCATCCGGTGGTTTTGATGCCAAATACGGAGACAAGATGTCTTCAGTTCTGGATATCAAATACAGAAAACCGACTGGTAACAAAGCATCAATTTCCGCCAGTCTTCTTGGAGCCAGTGCATTTGCAGAACACGCTACAAAGAATGGCCGGTTCACCCAGATGCACGGTTTCCGGTATAAAACATCTGCTTACCTGCTGGGTACTCTGGATACGAAAGCAGAATATAATCCAAGTTTTCTTGATTATCAGACCTATATGACTTATATGCTGACTAACAGAATTGAACTTTCGGTTCTGGGAAATATCAGCAAAAACAGATACGAATTCAGGCCCCAAAGCAGGGAAACCAAATTTGGAACATACAACATTGCCCGATCGTTAATGGTGTATTTCGACGGTTGGGAAAACGATGTATTCATGGCCGGAACCGGAGCAGCCAGTCTTTCATACCGTGTCAATGATAACAACATGGTAAAGCTCACCGGATCATACTACAGCACGGTTGAAGATGAAGCAAATGATATTCTGTCGGAATACTGGTTGAATGAACTGGATAATCAAATGGGGTCTGAAAACTACGGCGACAGTATTGAAAACATAGGTGTCGGAGGAGCACTGGAACATACCAGAAATCATCTGAATGCATCTGTGGCTTCAGTCTCTCTGCGTGGTACGCACGCGTTACTAAATCACACGCTGCAATGGGGAGCTACGCTTCAAAAAGAGATGATCACTGATAAAATCAATGAGTGGGAAATGCGCGACTCAGCTGGTTATTCATGGCCTTACAGTGAACAGGGTGTAGTTCTTTACAACCATTACAATACCATCAATTCAATATCAAGCAACAGGGTTAATCTATATTTACAGGACAGCTATAACTTTGTTGATATCGGTTTGATCCTGACCGGCGGCACCCGTTTAAGTTACTGGAGTTTTAATAATGAAACCTTATTCAGTCCCAGATTCTCTGTGTTATATACCCCAAAATGGAAACGAGACTTTGCCTTTAAAGGTGCCACAGGTATTTACTATCAGGCACCGTTCTACAAAGAGATCAGAAGTAGAACAGGAGAAATCAACACCCATATTAAATCGCAAAAATCAGTTCATTATGTGCTTGGCATGGATTACTATTTCCGGAAATGGGAACGGCCATTCAAGCTGTCCGTGGAAGCCTATTACAAAAACATGTCTAACCTGATACCTTATGATATTAAAAATGTTCAGATAAGGTATTACGGAGAAAATCTGGCTGTTGGCTACGCTGCCGGACTGGACTTCAGAATCTTTGGTGAATTTGTTCCTGGAGTGGATTCCTGGATTAGTTTATCTCTGTTAAGAACCAGAGAAGACCTGCTGAACGATATGCAACCGTTATATGAAGATGGCGTCCAAATAGGTATGGGTCCCGTAGATTATGTGCCGCGTCCAACGGATCAGGCCTACAACTTATCCATTTTCTTCCAGGATTATTTTCCGGGAAATCCAAATTACAAGGTTCACCTGAAAGGTGTTTACGCAGCCCCTCTTCCTTTTGGTCCGCCTAACGGTCAGAAATATCAGATGACAGGACGTTCTTCACCTTATACCAGGGTTGATATGGGTGCCTCCAGGTTAATCGTAGGTGAAAACCAAAAGAACTTTCTGCGCCATTTCAAGGAATTATGGCTTGGTCTGGATGTATTTAATATGTTTGATATTAACAATGTAAATTCATATTATTGGGTACCGGATAATTACGGCAATGTTTATGCGGTTCCAAATTATCTGACAGGTCGCAGGTTCAATTTCAGCATCACGGCAAAATTCTGAGGCATGCAACTGTTCTACACACCGGATATCATACAAACACAAACGCTTTCTCAGCTGGAATCTCACCATGCTGTTAAGGTTTTACGTTTAACCGAAGGTGATGTAATCCAGGTGGTTGACGGCAACGGCGGCTTCTATAATGCAGTTATTGTGAGCGCAAACGCAAAAGCCTGTAGGATTGAGCTTAATGAACCAATTCAGGACCAGCAGATCCGTCAATACAGATTGCACATGGCTGTTGCTCCGACGAAAAATATTGACCGGTTTGAATGGTTCCTTGAAAAAGCGACAGAAATTGGTATTGATGAAATTACACCTTTGCTGTGCGAACATTCGGAACGTAAAATAATTAAGCCAGACCGCATTGAACGTATCCTTGTTTCTGCCATGAAACAATCGCTTAAATCTTACCTGCCGAAGCAGAATGAAATGAGGTCATTTCAGGAATTCATTTCACAAGCCAATCCATCAGAAAACCTGATGATTGCCCATTGTTACGATACAGAAAGAGATACCATCAAAACCCTCATCCCGGACAGAGGAAATACCATTACCATTTTGATTGGCCCTGAAGGTGATTTTTCACCTGAAGAAGTAGAACAGGCTATAAAATCCGGCTTCTCCCCTCTTTCACTTGGAAATAGTCGCCTCAGAACAGAAACAGCCGCCGTTGTGGCCTGTCATTCTGTTTATGAATACTTTTTGTAAATTTCCAGGATAACCTTTATCTTAGTTCCATAAGGGTCATAAAGAACACAACAAATTTTAAAATGTTTGAAGAGCTTAATCAGTATCCATCCGATCAGTTTATTTTTCGTCCATGCGATTTGTTGGAAGAAGTCTGTAATGCACCGAAAGAAAGTTGTGGTATTTTCCTGATTTATGAATTAAATGAGGGAAACTCCAGGCTGGTCTATGTTGGGTCATCAGGAACGTCATTCGCTTCATGTAAACCCGGATTATTTGAGAAGATTGTTCATGCAGCGGATTACGACGGAGTTCCCGGTAAAATATTTTTCTACATGAATCTGATTAAAAGCAATGCTGAAGGCTTAAATTTTTATTGGTACGAAACTACCGAAGATGAGCCTGAAAAAATTGCAGGTTTGCTTTTCAAAAAATATTCAGATGTACATGGAAATCTTCCTGACTGGAACCTTTAGATAGTTGAACTGGTTTACTAAAACACTTATCTGGAATTTCTTCTTGCAGATTACCCTCTGAAACTGTATTTTTATTAATCTAATTTATATCTTCAGATTTAAGCAATATGTATCGGGTAATTTTATTATACATTTCCTTACTTTTTACAGGACTTTTTAGTTCTGGTTATGCCCAACAAAGGAACCAGGTTACATACCTCTTTATTGGTTCCTATACAAATGGTTCTCCAGCCGATGGTATCTACATTTACAAGTTCAATCCTTCCACGGGTGAACTCACCGAATCCGGCAGGGTAAGCCATGTTATAAATCCTTCCTTTCTGACTTTATCTCCAAATGGCAAATATTTATACGCGAGTAATGAAAGTCAGCTGGATAAACACGGTGCTGTTTCAGCTTATAGTATAGATTCTGTTCACGGAAAACTAACTTTCATCAATAGACAGGATGCCGGAGGAAGAAATCCGGTTCATGTTATTGTAAGTGCTGACAATAAGTATGTTGTTAACTCAAATTACACAGATCCTTCGGTTAGTTTTTACAGCTGTAATACAGACGGAAGCCTTGATCAGGCAACAGCTATTTACAGGTATTCCGGCAGCAGTATCGTAAAGGGCAGACAGGACGCAGCGCACATCCACTCCTCTATCTTCACTCCGGACAATAAATATGTTTTTTCTCCGGATCTGGGAACAGATCAGATTCGGGTTCTGAAACTCGAAAGAGGAACATTGATAAAAGACCCGGATCATCCTGACATTGAAGTGACACCTGGTGACGGCCCGCGACATTTTACCTTTCATCCTAACGGAAAATTTGGCTATTGTGTGGATGAACTAAGCGGTTCAGTTACAGCTTATAATTATAAGGACGGATCACTGGAAAAAATTGACCGTTATAAATCTTACAACAGCAATTCAGGAAAATACGCATCAGCCGACATTCATATCTCACCGGACGGAAATTTTTTGTATGCATCCAACCGGACAGATGAGAATACCATTTCTGTTTTTAGTATTAATACTGAAAACGGGACCCTCGAACGAATAGAAGTTTATCCTGTATTTGGAAATCATCCCCGTAGCTTTGTGCTTTCTCCCGATGGAAATTATTTGATTGTGGCAAACCAGTTCAGCGATAATATTATAGTCCTGAAAAGAGACGCAACAACCGGTAAACTTTCGAAAACAAATACAGAGTTAAAAATCTTTCATCCTTCCAGTTTGAAAATGAGAACATATTATAATTGATCCAGCTTATAAAACTTTAAATACGTCCCATGCAAGCCTTAAAATTTAAAATTGTATTATTTTCAATTGTAGCACTATTTGTATTCCCTTTCATGGTTTCATCCAAAACAACTGTCAACAAGCTTGTTTGCGAATATAAAACCAATCCGATTGGAATTGGAACAGTGCAACCAAGACTAAGCTGGCAGATAAACGCTGCGGGAAACAATGTCAGTCAGACGGCTTACGAGATAAAAGCTTTTTCCGGATCTGCAAATGATAGTGATGAATACTTAGTTTGGTCGACAGGGAAGGTACCCGGATCACAATCGGTAAATGTAGTTTATACTGGCGAACCCCTACAAACCGGTCAGCATGTTAATTGGAAGGTTCGAATCTGGGATCAGAACGACAAAGCAACAAAATGGAGCGATTTAGCCTCATGGGAAATGGGGATTCTTGAACCTGAATCGTGGAAAGCAAACTGGATAAGTGTATCTTCTGAACCGACAATGAAAGGTTCAAAACCATGCCAGTATTTTAGAAAGGATTTTAGCAGTGAGAAAAAAATTGCATCTGCAAGAGTTTATGTGACATCCAGAGGATTGTACCAGCTTTTTATTAATGGTGAAAAGGTAAGCAAGGACCTGTTCACACCAGGTTGGACAAGCTATAACAACCGGATTCAGTACCAGACTCACGATGTAACTAACATGATAAAAGCTGAAAATACAATTGGTGCGATTTTAGGAGACGGCTGGTACCGAGGATATATTGGTTTTAATAACCAGCAGAATTACTACGGTAATAAACTGGCTTTGCTGGCACAACTAGACGTAACCTACACTGATGGGACCAAAGAAACCATTGTAACTGATAATAGCTGGAAATGGAGTACCGGTCCTATTCTGTTTTCTGATATTTACAATGGCGAAACATACGATGCCAGACTTGAACAACCAGGTTGGGACGACACAAATTTTAATGATGCATCGTGGCAAAATGTTTCGGTTGAAAATTACACAAAGGAGGATCTGATTGCCCCACAGGGTGTTCCGGTTCGAGACACAGAGGAGATTAAACCATTGCGCGTTTTTCAGACACCAAATGGTGAAACAGTATTCGATCTTGGGCAAAACATGGTAGGATGGGTTCGTTTAAAGGTTCAGGGAAATGAAGGTGATAAAGTGACTCTGAAATTTGCAGAAGTTTTAGATAAAGAAGGAAACTTTTATACTGCGAACCTCAGGAATGCAAAAGCTACTGACACCTATATTCTGAAAGGAGATGGAGAAGAAATATACGAACCTCATTTTACATTCCATGGCTTTCGTTTTGTACAACTGGAGGGTTATCCCGGAACTCCTCATCTGGACGCCATAACAGGAGTTGTGATCCATTCGGATATGGAGCCCACCGGATCATTTTCGTGTTCCGATCCTTTAATTAATCAGTTGCAGCACAATATTCAATGGGGTCAGAAGGGCAACTTTCTGGATGTCCCGACAGACTGTCCGCAACGTGATGAACGGTTGGGCTGGACTGGCGATGCGCAGGTTTTCAGTATGACTGCTGCATATAATTATAATGTTGCAGGTTTTTACACCAAGTGGATGAAAGATCTGGCAGCAGATCAGTTGCCGGATGGTAAGGTTCCAAACGTAATTCCGGATGTATTGCATGGTGGCGGTGGTGCTACTGCATGGGCAGATGCTTCTATCATTATTCCGTGGACCGTTTACCGCGTGTATGGTGATACCCGAATACTTAAAGAACAGTACAATAGCATGATAGGATGGGTGGAATATATGAACGGTCGTGCTGGCAACAATCTTATATGGACAGGTGATTATCATTTCGGGGACTGGCTGGCTTTTGCCACTACCTGGTCCGACTATCCCGGAGCAACGACCGAAAAAGATTTAATTGCCACAGCTTATTTCTGTTACTCCAGCCATTTACTTAGTAAAATTGCCGGAATACTTGGGAATACAGAAGATGAAAAAAAATATGCGCAGTTGTCGAATCAGATAAAACAGGCGTTTAATGCTGAATTTGTCACTCCCAACGGAAGGCTGGTTTCGCATACACAAACAGCTTATGCCCTGGCCTTGTCTTTTAATTTGTTACCCGACAACCTAAAAAATAATGCGGCTAAATATCTGGCCGAAGATGTAAAGAAATTCGGTCACCTGACGACAGGATTCGTGGGAACTCCACTGCTGTGCAGTTCTTTATCCTCAACCGGAAGAGACGATCTGGCATTTAAGTTACTCATGCGTAAGGATTATCCTTCGTGGCTATACCCGGTTACTCAGGGAGCAACTACTATATGGGAACGTTGGGACGGACAAAAACCTGACGGTTCTTTCCAGGATGTTGGTATGAACAGTTTTAACCATTATGCCTATGGTGCAATAGGGGAATGGCTCTATACATACGTTGCCGGTATTCACCTTGATCCGGATCAACCGGGATACAAACACTTCTTCCTGTCTCCCCACATTGGTGGCGGCCTGACTTTTGCAAATGCATCATTTAAATCCATATATGGTTTAATACGATCAAATTGGAAAATCGAGAATAATACATTTGCCTATGAAGTAGAAATACCAGCAAATACCACAACAACAGTAATTCTACCTGGTGCAGATGTAAACAAACTGATACTGAATGACAAACCCCTGACAAAAATGATTAATAAAAACGCAAAAAGTACTTCTGCCGGATTATCAATGGAACTTGGTTCAGGTATTTACAGGTTCATGTATCCTGCCTTCTGATGCTTTTGAATTATTGTTTTTGATTATTTGTATAACTAATTCGTTTTAAATAAATTCGCAACAACGAATTTGTTGTTGAGTAACTATTATTCAAAATTTTTGACTAAGCATTTACCTGCATATCTCGAACATGAAACTGATATACTTATTTTACCTGATCATTTTTCTTTACAGTTGCAAACCATCGTGTAATCCAACCCATCTGGACATGGAAGCTATTCCTGATGAAATATTGAATAAGGTTCCTTATGAGGATGGCAAAATCTACCGGTTTCAGCATTCGGGTGGTAAAATAATAAACTTTACTGCAAGCAGATCCACATCTGTTTTAACGCACTACGACTACACAAACTGTCAATACACATTTGATTATCAGGAAAATAAAACACATTTATCACCAGATTATCCAGTGTTTGATATAGACATTGTTCTCCACTGGATACCACTATTCCCTGTAGAAGAAGATCCCTTTTTAGTGCCAGTTTGGGGACAACAACAGTATGATTCCTACTGTCATATAGGGAATTCAGCTTTTGAGTATGTTCTGGATACTTCTCAGTTAAAACAGAACTTTAATTTTCCTTCTTACGATACTAATGCTGAAAAAAAATATCTTGATTCAGTGTTTGTTGATTCGGTGCTCTATGATTATATATTGATTTTCAGGAATGACATATTTGTTAATACAGGTGAATTCCAACTCAAAAATATTGACAGCATTTACTTTAATTATGATGTTGGACTTATTAAAATCTTTATGTCAAATGGTGAATACTATAAAATATATCATTGAACTGCTTCTTGTTATCATTGTATTCATGTCCTGTACTGAAAATGCGGCTCTCAAAAAGGATGTCTATAATGTAAATATTGAAAATTCAGAGTGGATAAACTTTTCTGAACTGGAAAGAGATTTTTCCATGATCGACAACAATGCTATTTCATACAGCTTTGGTTTAAGTGATCGATATCACGAATATGATAAAAGCTGGACCTCAGTTGTAGGAATCAACACTCATATGTCCTATCGGGAAGAATATTACGAAAGTTATACATCAACATATGGCTTAAATTACAGCCTCAATTTAAGTGCTTCGTTTGAACCAAACGGTGATTGTCTGGATTGCAGACTGGGCGAGGTCAGGTTCAAATATGACCTTGATAAAAACATACTTTGTAATGTTGACTATGATAATGAATATAAATCGCTACAATCCACCTCTGATGGATACATTATACAGAATGACAGCATTTATTCAATAGCTGAATTTATAGATTCCGTTATGGTAAATCAGGTCACTTACTATAATGTTCTGCATTTTACATTGCATGATTTTGCAGAGGAATGGAAAGACTTTACAATAAATGAAATATATCTTGCTAAGCAAACCGGTTTAATTCAATACACCTACACAAACGGAATTTCGGTATGTCGTATTAACTGATGATTAAATACCACAAAAATCTTTCATAATTAACCAAACATAAACATCACTGCATTAATCAGCTTTGAGAAACAAAACCAAAATAGTTAATACAACGTTTAATATTAAGCTGGATGGTTTTAAAATAAAAATTAAGACACATGCATATAAATTTTAATTTTATGCCGTTAATACAAAAGTTAAAATCCATTTACATAAATAAAGGAATTAATGCATGAAGAAAACAATTAAGTATCTGTCAATAATAATCTTAATCATTATAATTCCGCTTGCCATAATACTGTACACTTCAGTATTGGGTTCAAATATCAAGGAGACTAAAACCGGATTTACTGAATTATTTGTTGGCGAAAATGTAACGCTTGACATTTTATTAAATGATTCTTTACCGCTCGGAAAAATTATTAATCATAAAAGGACCATCCTTTTAACTGCAAAACTTAAACGTTTTTCAGGCTACGTAAAACCAGGAAAATATATCATAAAAGAAGGCATGTCGAACAACGAACTGATTAATATTTTCCGATCCGGGAACCAGAATCCTATAACACTTACGTTCAATAATATCAGAACAAAAAATGATCTTGCAGGAAACCTGGGGAAGCAACTACTGGCTGATTCAGTTGAAATCCTGAATATTTTGAACAATACCAGTTTTCTTGCATCGCAGGGCTTCAATACATTTACAGCCGTCTGTCCTTTCCTTCCTGACAGTTATGAGGTGTACTGGACTATCAGCCCAAAGGACCTCTACGAACGTATGGTGTATGAATATAACAAGTTCTGGACCCAGGACCGTTTAAATAAAGCCAAAGCGCTTGGCATGACTCCTGATCAGGTCATTACATTAGCCTCGATCGTAAATGAAGAAAGTAATTTTTCAAAAGAACAGCCCGTTATAGCGGGTCTTTATATAAACCGCCTAAAGAGAGGTTATCTATTACAGGCTGATCCAACGTTGAAATTTGCACTGAATGACTTTGAAAAACAGAGGGTGATTAATGAGGACAAAGAAATTGATTCGCCATATAATACATACAAGTTTAAAGGTCTTCCTCCCGGCCCCATCAGGATTCCAACAAAAACAGCTATCGATGCGGTATTAAATTATAAAAAACACAAATACCTGTACATGTGTGCCAAAGCTGATTTTTCAGGAGAACATCATTTTTCGGAAACCTTTTCGGAGCATAAAAAATACGCCACAGAATATCAGAAGAAATTGAACAGCATGCGGATTTACAAATAAAAAAAGCCGGATCTTATGACCCGGCTCAAGCAATAAAAATATAATTTATTTTACTCTGTAACTGCTTTGATTCCAGGTAATTCTTTACCTTCGAGGAATTCAAGAGAAGCACCACCACCGGTTGAGATATGACTCATCTTATCAGCTAAACCACTTTGGTTAACGGCAGCAACAGAATCACCACCACCAATAATTGAAACAGAAGAAGAATCAGCTACAGCTTCACAAACGCCAAATGTTCCGTTAGCAAAATTTGGCATTTCGAAACATCCCATAGGACCATTCCAAACCACTGTTTTTGCTTTTGCAATTTCCGCAGCATACAGTTTCACAGTTTCAGGACCAACATCCAGTGCCATTCTTCCTTCCGGAATATCAACACCCACAACTTCAACATCAGCAGCATTATCAAATTTATCAGCAGCCAGGTTATCAACAGGCAGCAAAAACTTAACACCTTTAGCTTCTGCTTTGGCAAGAATTTCTTTAGCAGTACCTATCAGATCTTCCTCAACCAGAGAATTTCCGATTGAATGCCCCTGGGCCTTATAGAATGTATACGCCATTCCACCTCCGATAAGAATGGTATCAACTTTTTCAATGAAAGACTGAAGAACTTCAAGTTTACCTGAGACCTTTGCACCTCCAACGATGGCAACAAATGGTCTTTCAGGTTTTGCTACAGTTTCACCTAAAAACTTAATCTCTTTTTCAAGCAGGTAACCGGCCATTTTATCTGCCATAAAATTTGCAATAATGGCAGTAGAAGCATGTGCACGGTGTGCTGTTCCGAATGCATCGTTTACGTAAACATCACATCCTTCAGCAAGTTTCTTGGCAAATTCAGGCATTGCTTCTTTATCTTTATGCTCTGCCTTGTAAAAACGCAGGTTTTCAAGTACTAAAACTTCACCGGGTTTTAAGGCTGCTTTGGCTGCAAGAACCTTTTCTCCTATACAGTCATCAACAAACTTCACATCCTGACCCAATAATTTGGATAAGGTCGGAACAACATGACGCAATGAGAATTTATCCTCCGGACCATCTGTCGGACGACCGAGATGGGACATCAAGACGGCACAGCCTCCATCAGCAAGAATCTTTTTAATAGTTGGCAGAGCACCAACAATACGCGTATCGTCAGTCACTTCCAGAGTTTCCTTGTCAAGAGGCACATTAAAATCCACACGGACGATGGCCTTTTTACCTGCAAAATTGTAAGAATCAATGTTTAACATATATTTTATTTTAAAATTTAACTCTAAAAAGGGCTCACAAATATAGCAAATTATGGAAAAATGTCTTTAATACGGGTGCCTTACTTTTGCATTTTTTAAGGTATTGTGCAACGGGCGTTACACCCTATAAAAATTTGATTAAAAACGCGTAAAAAAGAACAATTTATTACCTTTGTGGGCATTAAATTTTTGAGCATGATTGACAAGATAAAACTGTTAGGAGAAGAAATAAATAATTTAAAGGCTGCCTCCCTTGATGAGGTTGAGGCACTGCGTATTAAATACATTAGTAAAAAAGGTTTGGTATCGCAGCTGTTTAATGACTTTAAGACCGTTCCAAACGAACAGAAACGTGAGATAGGTCTTCTCCTTAACGAACTGAAAAACAAAGCACTCGAAAGGATCAATCTGCTTAAAGAAGAAATGGAATCCGCTTCTGACAGCAGTAATGAAATGGATCTGACCATGCCTGGCTCTCCGATAGCAACCGGTTCAAGGCATCCTTTATCTGTTGTTAAAAATGAGATCATCGAAATTTTTAAACGCTTAGGGTTCACTATTGCAGAAGGTCCTGAAATTGAGGACGACTGGCATGTTTTTTCTGCGCTTAACTTTCCACCTGAACATCCGGCGCGTGATATGCAGGATACTTTTTTTATTAAAAAGGATCCGGATGTATTATTGCGAACACATACATCATCCATTCAGGTTCGTGTGACCGAAACCAGCAAACCACCAATCAGAATACTTGCTCCCGGCCGCGTATTCAGGAACGAAGCAATCTCTGCCCGTGCACACTGTATATTTCATCAGATAGAAGCACTTTATATTGACAAGGAAGTTTCATTTGCTGATCTTAAACAGACATTACTATATTTTGCCAAGGAACTATTCGGACCGGATACTGAAATCCGTCTGCGCCCGTCTTTCTTCCCTTTTACCGAACCATCAGCTGAAATGGATGTTTCCTGTTCGTTATGCCACGGTAAGGGTTGTAATGTATGTAAATATACCGGATGGCTTGAGATATTAGGTTGTGGTATGGTTGATCCCAATGTGCTTGAAAGTGCAGGCATCAATCCTAAAGAATACTCCGGCTTTGCTTTAGGCATGGGAATTGAAAGAATAGCTATGTTAAAATATGGCATAAAAGACCTGCGTCTTTACTTCGAAAATGACGTAAGATTTCTTAAGCAATTTGAATCTACATATTGATAGTTTTTACTATATTGCGGAAAGGCTTAAACTGTAATACATTTGAACTATGCGTAAAGTGCAAGGTGAAGATATCGATAAAAGTATAAATCTTAGAAAGTATTCAATTTTTGATTCTCTTACAGAAGGTGAAATAGAATCAATGAACATCGAAATTGAAACGCATGTATTTCCGAGGGGAAAACTCCTTTATGAAGAGGACCATCGGATAAACGGGTGCTATTTCGTTGAGAAGGGTATCGTAAAAATATTTAAGACCGGGATTGACGGGAAAGAACAAATTATACGGTTTGCCAAGGAAGGTGACCTCATTGGATTTCGTTCCGTTATTAATGCTGAACTGGCATGTACTACAGCTAAAGTAATTGATAATGCGCAGTTACTTTATATTCAGGGTGTTCATTTGCTGGAATTGCTTAAGCAGAATTCTGAGTTTTCAATGGCACTTATGCGTATGGCGTGTAAGGAATTGGGAGAATCCAACAAATATATTACAGATATTGCTCAAAAAACAGTTCGTGAAAGACTGGCAGAGGTACTTTTATTATTAATGGATTCATTTGATCTGGACAAGGATAACTACCTCAATATTTCATTAACCAGGGAAGAACTGGCAAACATGGTTGGTACAGCTACAGAATCTGTCATAAGACTTTTATCTGAATTTAAAGCAGACAACCTGATTGAACTCCAGGGAAGGCGGATTAAATTGATCAACATTCCAAAACTTATTAAAATAGGGAATGTTTACGATTAAAACAATTGAATGACAGACAGGCCTATAAATAGCCACAAAATCATTAACGACCCCGTTTTTGGATTTATACAAATCAACCACAATCTTATATTCCGGCTGATTGAACATCCGGTTTTTCAACGCTTAAAACGCATACGACAACTTGGGCTCAGTTCAAATGTATACCCCGGCGCACAACATACCCGTTTTCAACATGCCTTAGGTGCCATGCACCTGACACAGGAGGCTGTAAATGTATTGCGTTCAAAAGGTCAGAATATTACAGAGGAGGAAGAAGAAGCGGTACTTGCAGCTATCCTCTTGCATGATATAGGCCACGGTCCATTCTCTCATGTGCTGGAAGATACTATTGTCCATATAAATCATGAGGCAATTTCACTGGTTCTTATGGAAATGCTGAACAAGGAACTGGATCGCAAACTGGATCTTGCCATTAAAATTTTTAAAGGAAACTATCCAAAACGATTTCTTCACCAGCTTGTTTCAGGGCAGCTGGATATGGATCGCATGGATTATTTACGCAGAGACAGCTTCTATACAGGGGTTACAGAAGGAACCATTGGATCAGCCCGAATTATAAAAATGCTGAATGTGGTGGATGACCAACTGGTTCTGGAAGCAAAAGGCATTTATTCCATTGAAAAGTTTCTGATCGCACGCCGGCTAATGTACTGGCAGGTATATTTGCATAAAACAGCGCTTGCTTCAGAAAAAATGCTGATCAATGTATTAAAACGGGCCCGCGAATTACATAAACAGGGGAAAACACTTTATTTGACTCCTGCGTTAGAATACTTTTTCATTAATAACGTTTCAGTTGAAGGGTTGGAGTCCGACAGGAATGCCCTGAACCAGTTTATAAAACTGGATGATACTGATATTTTGACCTGTCTGAAATACTGGATTGACAATAAAGATATGATCCTTTCCGTATTATCAGATGGACTGATAAACAGAAGATTATATAAAATAGAAATAAGTAATACCCCTTTTCAAGAAACTTATATTCTTAAAAAAAAGCAGGAAATATTACAACGACACAATTTAAAAAACTATGAGCTGGAGTATTTTGTATTCCAGGGAACCACTTCATCTGAACTCTACACTCCGGATGTGGATAAAATTAAAATTCTATACAAAAACGGAGATGTGGTGAGTGTGGATGAAGCTTCTGAGATCATCAGAATTTCGCAACATATAACAAGTGAAGAGAAGTTTTTCTTCTGTTACATAAGAAATTGACAACAAAATTTGAACAAAACAGGGTTTTTAGAGAGAAATCTTTAATTTTGCCACAAATTTTTTTTTATGGAGTTTTCAGCTAAGCAAATAGCCGAATATCTTGAGGGAGACATAGATGGTAATCATAATACAACGGTTTCTGATTTTTCAAAAATTGAAGAAGGAAGGCCTGGTACTTTAAGTTTTTTATCTAATCCAAAATACGAGCCTTATCTATATACGACCAATGCATCGATAGTGTTGGTTAAAAGTGACCTCGAATTGAAACAGGAAATAAGTGCCACACTTATACGTGTTGCTGACCCCTACCAGGCCATAGCACGTTTGCTCACGCTGTATGAAAATTCCAAGCCGGTAAAAATAGGCGTGCACCCCAATACTGCAATTGATGAAACGGCTCAAATTCCTGAGACTGTTTTCATTGATGCCTTTGTTTCAATTGGGAAGAATGTCAGGATCAGCAGTGGCGTTGAAATTAATGCAAACTGTTCTATTGGAGACAATGTTGAAATAGGAGAAGACACAATTATATTTGCCGGCGTAAGAATTTACGATGGTTGCAAAATTGGCAGCAATTGTGTCCTTCATGCAGGTTCTGTTATAGGTTCTGATGGATTTGGTTTTGCCCCACAATCGGGAGACTATGCCAAAATTCCGCAGATAGGTAATGTAGTCATAGAGGATCATGTGGAAATTGGTGCTAATACAACTATAGACAGGGCAACCATGGGCTCAACCATAATCCGAAAAGGTGTAAAGCTTGACAACCTGATTCAGGTAGCCCATAATGTTGAGATTGGTGAAAATACGGTTATTGCTGCACAGTCCGGCATTGCAGGATCAACAAAAATAGGAAAGAACTGTATGATAGGTGGACAGGTTGGTTTTGCAGGTCATATTTCCATTCCTGATAATACTAAAATAGCGGCCCAATCAGGTATTGCAAACACCGTTAAAGGAGAGGGTAAAATACTGTTAGGTTCACCTGCTATTGGAATTATTGATTACAGAAAAGCATATGCAGTTTTCAAAAACCTTCCTGACATACAAAGAATTGTATATCAGACGGAACGAGAACTAAAGGCATTCAAAGAAGATATAGAAAAAGATAAAGCATAAAAACATGAGTATTTATCAGAAAACACTTGCTGCTGAGTTTTCCGTGGAAGGCCAGGGCTTACATACCGGGGCCAAAGTGAAAGCTACATTTAAACCAGCACCTGTTGACTCAGGATACCAGATTAAACGCATTGACCTTGATGACTCACCGGCATTTGATGCAGTAGCTGAAAATGTCGTAAATACCACACGAAGTACAGTAATCGGAAAAGGTGAAGCAACTGTTTCAACTATAGAGCATGCACTGTCTGCTCTTTACGCATCAGGCATTGATAACTGTCTGATTGAAATCAACGGCCCTGAAATGCCAATTATTGAAGGAAGTGCCAAACCTTTTATTGATAAAATAAAGGAAGCAGGAATTAAAGAGCAGGATAAAAAAGCGTTTATCTTTAAACCGACCTCTAAAATTGAATATACGGATGAAAAAACAGGAAGCAGCATTATAATTCTTCCAGACGATAAATTCAGTGTAAGTACTTTGCTTTCATACTCCGGTTCAAATCTTCTTGCAAATCAGTATGCAAATCTTGAGTCCATCGAGGATTATGAGGCTGAAGTATCCACATGTAAAACATTTGTTTTTCTGCATGAACTGGAGCCCTTACTAAACAGCAATCATGTAAAAGGAGGAAATCTTGATAATGCATTGGTAATCGTAGATAAAGAAGTTAATCAGGAAGAGCTGGACCGTCTGGCGGATTTATTCAATCATGAACATGTTAACGTGGAATCAAACGGTTACCTGAGCAATACCGAATTAACTTTCACCAATGAACCTGCCCGTCATAAAATACTTGATGTTATTGGCGATATTGCATTGATTGGATGTAGAATTGAGGGGAAAATAATTGCCACCAAACCAGGACACCTTGTAAATACTGAAATGGCAAAGGTTATTCGCAAAATCATTAAGCGTAATCCTGATCAGGTTCCGTTCTACGATCAATCCATAGAACCATTCATGGATGTGAATCAAATAAAAACGCTTCTGCCACACAGACCACCATTTTTAATGATTGATAAAATACTTCGGATTGAAGATCCTGAGACTATTATCGGTCTAAAAAATATTTCGATGAACGAAGATTTTTTCCGTGGCCATTTCCCCGAAGAACCTGTAATGCCGGGAGTATTGTTGGTTGAAGCTATGGCTCAGACGATGGGAATCCTTGTTCTGAGCGGTGTGGATGAACCCGAAAGATATTCAACATATTTTCTTAAAATAGACAACGTAAAATTCAGAAAAAAAGTGGTACCGGGAGACACTGTGATCTTCAAACTAGAACTCACTTCTCCCATACGTAGAGGTATTGCAAGTGCCAGAGGTCTTGCCTTTGTCGGCGACAAAGTTGTTGCTGAGGCAGAGTTCATGGCACAAATTATTAAAAACAAATAAAACCTAACACAAAGGAACAAATGAAACAACCATTAGCGTATGTACATCCGGAAGCTAAAATTGCTCCGAACGTGGTTATAGAACCTTTCGTTTCTATTGATAAAAACGTAGTAATTAAAGAAGGAACCCGCATTGGTTCCGGTGCCACCATTCTTGAAGGAGCAAGGATAGGAAAAAACTGTAACATTTTTCCCGGCGCAGTCATCTCCGGAATTCCCCAGGACCTAAAATTCAGAGGCGAAGAAACAACTGCTGAAATTGGTGATAATACAACAATCCGTGAATGTGTTACTGTTAACCGCGGTACTGTGGCTAAAGGGAAAACCATTGTGGGAAGCAACTGCCTTCTTATGGCATACGTACATGTAGCTCACGACTGTATTGTAGGTGATAATGTTATTCTTGGAAACGCCACACAGCTCGCAGGTGAGGTCATTGTTGACGACTGGGCTATTATGAGCGGTCTTGTAGCAGTTCACCAATTTTGCCACATTGGTTCACATGTCATGATTTCAGGCGGATCTTTGGTACGAAAAGACGTACCTCCTTTTATTAAAGCAGCACGTGAACCGCTTTCCTATGCTGGTGTAAACTCTATCGGTCTGCGCCGTAGAGGATTCGACAACGACCAGATCAGAGACATTCAGGAAATTTACCGTTATACGTATCAAAAAGGACTAAATAATACTGAAGCTTGTGATCTTATTGAAGCTGAACTGCCTGCTACAAAAGAAAGAGATGAAATAATTCTTTTCATCAGAAACTCAAAACGAGGAATTATACGAGGATATTTTCAATAATAAAAAAAGCGCTCTAAAGAGCGCTTTTTTTATGCCTTATTCAAACGATTCAGGGGACCTTCGGGTCCCTTGTTTATTAATCTTCAATTTCTTTTTCTACATCTTCAAGCTGATCCACTGATAGATCAGGGCCGGAAAACTGTCCGGGAAGTATTTGCTTTTTCAACGGATTTTTGTTGACTTCTAAATAGCTCTGACGATTTCTGAACGTATCCAGGGCCATATAAACGGCTTCACGCAAACTTTCTTCACTGGCTTCTCCTTTTCCAGCCAGATCAAATGCCGTTCCGTGTGCCGGACTTGTTCTTATTATGTTTAATCCGGCAGTATAATTTACGCCATGCTCCATGCTCAATACTTTGAAAGGTATCAACCCCTGATCATGGTACATCGCCAGTACAGCATCATACTTATATTCACGTTTCGCCCCGAAGAAACCATCAGCAGAAAATGGTCCGAACACCAACATTCCTTCCTCACGCATTCTGTTCAGCAACGGTTCGATCAACTCTTTTTCCTCATCGCCGATTACACCATTATCCCCTGCGTGCGGATTAAGTCCCATAACAGCTATGCGTGGTTTTCTTATATTGAAGTCTGTTATGAGTGACTGGTTAAGTATTCGAAGTTTTTTCTCAATCAGTTCTGCCGTAATGCTGCTTTTTACATCGCCCAACGGAATATGGCCTGTAACCACTGCAACTTTAAGATTATCACTCACCATCAGCATTAATGCTTCACCTTCAAAGTTACTTTCGAGATATTCTGTATGTCCGGGAAATTCAAAACCGGCTTTGGTAATACTCTCCTTGTTTATGGGTGCGGTAACAAGTACATCTATCAATCCTTCCTGCAAATCTTTAACAGCAGCATTGAGTGCATCAAATGAAGCTTTACCGGCCTCCGTTGTCAGTTGTCCAAGTTCTACTTTTATATCATCACTCACACAATTAATGATATTTGCTCTGCCATCTCTGGCATCACGCGTGTGATTAATGTTATTAAAGTTTATATTCTCAGATTCCGTTGCCTTTTTGTGATATGCCATAATCTTAGGCGAACCATAGATTATTGGAGTGCATAATTCAAACAGACGGTTATCACTTAAAAGTTTTATGATGACCTCGTATCCTATGCCGTTTATATCACCATGCGTTATTCCGACAACTATTTTATCATTCTTCATTTTCTTTTGTTTGAGTTCCCTGTGGTTTTTCTTCATCAGCCATCTTTACAGTATACAGAAGCGATTCCAGTTCGCGCAATGTATTGCGTTTATTCTGTTCCGGGGCATACAGAAATACCTCAACTGTTACAATCCTGTTAGAAGGTTCATCTATTCTTGTCTGGCTCACAAATGGTCCGCCCATCATGTCGTTAACTGTTTCCCAAATCCCCCTTATCTCTGCTACATACTTTCCATGATCCATAAACTGTGTAAGTACAGGTGGATAGAACATACCGGTAGACATATATGATCCCGGTCTTGAACCGGGAATATTTGCTCTCATGACAGAATCGCGGGTAGCAACCAGATTTTTCTCAGAAAGTTGACTTTGTGATTTATAATCATAACTGTAAATAGCAATGTACTTCATGTAGTCATTGCTTTTTGCAAGCATCCATACAAAATTATCCTGAAAACTGTATCGTGTAAAATCATTTGGTATTAGCATATCAACGCCTATAGAGTCTTTGACTTTTTGCATCAACTCTTTATTACTGAATTTACGGTAATTCGAAAGAAATCTCTCTCTTTCACCCTGATACATAAAAGATACCATCTTCATCCCTTCCTTTTCAACTACAGGCTTAAGATCACTGACTGAAGGAAGCTGCAATTTAATAAAGCGTTGTGTTTTGGAGAACAGATCTTTTTGATAGATAACTTTGGGTTGTGAATAAGTCTTACTTACATCTACATCAATAATACTGCGTGCTGTCTGAAGGATCCTTATGAAATTCTGATGGTCGGTATGTGATATATCAAACAATGTCTCTTCCCAGGGCAAACCAACTATATCCTGTTGAAACAGATTTTTAAGGGTATCTCCACCCGGAGAATTCCAGACATTCTGATCAATCACAATAAGCAGATCACCCGCACGTCCACTTGGCGTTGGCAGTGTGACCGATGTATTTTTACAAGAGAATAACAACAATAGCGATAAAATTCCAGCAAATGTTTTCAGATATTTCATTTATTTAAATTTTTTGTTTTGTTACGCCTTAAAACAAAAACTTCTGCACTCCTGTAACCTCTTCTATTCCCCATAAATTTTAAGCTTCTGTATTTGATATAATTTAGGATACTTAAAGTTTATGCTCATTTCATGGTGGTCAACATTTGGTTGAGTGATTGAGTTCCTTTTTACAAAACTAACAAAAAACAAAAAATATTGCTTTGAGAATCAATTAATTGTTTTCAATCCAATAAAAAGGATTTAAAATCACTGAACTTTGATGACAGAGACACAGTCTGCTTCTCGCCCTTCATAAACTCCTGAAGCTTTTCAGGTATGTCAACAGCTTCAGATACGATGCTTTCAACAGTATCAAGAAACTTTGCAGGATGCGCTGTTTCAATAAAAAACCCTGTTTCACCGTCCTGCAAACCTTCCTTTAAAGCTCTGAAACCAGTTGCTCCATGCGGATCAAGCAAATAGTTATATTCTTGCCAAACAGCTTTTACAGTTTCCCGTATTTCGTCATCAGTATATGTAAAAGCCGAAATATTCTTTTTAATTTCATCATACGATGACCCATACAGATCAAGCACACGGGCAAAGTTACTTGGATCACCCACATCCATGGCATTGGCTATGGTAGCTACAGATGATTTGGGTTCATATTTACCTGATTTAAGATAATTATAGAAAATATCATTTTTATTGTTGGCAGCAATGAACCTGGATAGAGGCAATCCCATTTTCTGTCCGAACAATCCAGCTGTAATATTGCCAAAATTACCACTTGGCACACTACAAACAATATCATCAGATATACCAAGCTTTTTTAATTGTGCCACCCCCCAGAAATAGTAAAAGGATTGAGGGAGAAAACGTGCCACATTAATTGAATTGGCAGAGGTTAATGTTAGTTTTACGGTAATTTCTTCATCCAGAAATGCCTCTTTCACTAAACGCTGACAATCATCAAAGGTTCCATCTATTTCAATGGCTGTTATATTTTGCCCCAGAGTAGTAAACTGCTTTTCCTGTATTTCACTAACCAGTCCTTTAGGATAAAGCACAAATACATTAATTCCTTCAACACCCAAAAATCCGTTTGCTACAGCACTTCCGGTATCACCCGAAGTAGCTACCAGCACATTTACTTCACCTTCGCCTTCCTTTTTGATAAAATGCGATAATAATCTTGCCATAAACCGGGCACCAACATCTTTAAATGCCAGTGTGGGACCATGAAACAGTTCCAATGAGTAGATATTGTCCGTAACTTTTACCAAAGGTATATCAAACTGCATGGTATCGTAAACCAACGCTTTCAATATATCGCGGTCAATATCTTCACCAAAGAATTTATCGGCTACTCTGTATGAAACTTCCTGTAAGGACAAATCTGTCATTGCATCAAAAAATGCAGAATCGAATGTGTTAATCCGTTCCGGCATGTACAACCCTTTGTCAGGAGCCAGACCTTTGGTTACAGCTGTTTGAAGTGTTGCCTTGGGAGCATTATGATTCGTACTGTAATACTTCATTTTACTATTTTAAAAACAGTTTCATAAATTCATTTCCGGATAATTCGCCAATCACACCTTTCTTGCAGGCATCCTCGTCATATTGTACAACATTGTCAGGTTTAAGTCCGGGCTTATAAATCACAAAAGGAATAGCCTCTCTTGTATGTGTTTTTATTTTCCATGGTGTCGGGTGATCCGGAAGAATGGCTATGGCAACTTCTTCATCCCATTTTTGCGTCTCTTCCCAAATAGTTTTCACCACTCTGTAATCAAGGTACTCTATCGTTTTGGTCTTTAATTTATAATCTCCTTCATGGCCCGCTTCATCGCTGGCTTCGATATGAAGATATACAAAATCGTGGCGTTTTAATGCATCAAGAGCTGCCTGAGCTTTGCCTTCATAGTTGGTATTGTAAAGTCCGGTGGCACCTTCAACCATAATCACTTCCATGCCGGCATACACACCAATTCCACGAATCAGGTCCACTGCAGAAATAACCGCCGAGCTGTTTACACCGTACAGTTCCTTCATGGTTTTCATAGCTGGCCGGAATCCGGGAGACCATGGCCAGATTGAATTTGCCGGATCCTTACCGGCAGCTTTCCTTGCGACGTTCACAGGATGGTTATCCAATAGTTCCTGCGATTTCAGGATCATGGAACGAATAAGTTCTGCTGTCTCTTGTCCATCTTCATTTGCTGCTTTGGGCAATACATCTTCAAACGGAGTTCCCGGCACATCGTGTGGCGGTGTACATTTAACCGCTTTACTGCCATTTTTAATCACCATCAGATGACGATAACTCACACCCGGATATATGGTTACTCCCTGGGGACATAAATTTTCATTCAGGTAAGCCACCAATTCTGCAGCTTCCTTATCACTGATATGACCGGCAGAATGGTTTTTCAGAATATCACCTTCTACACAAATAAGATTGCACCGTAATGCCAGGTCTCCATCTTTTAGTTCAACACCCATGCTGGCAGCTTCCAATGAACCACGGCCTTCGAAAACCTCAGCCACATTATACCCCATTACTGAAAGGTTTGCGATTTCACTTCCCGGATGAAACTCATCCGGTACCGTGTGAAGCATTCCACTTTGTCCATTTTTCGCTACCAAATCAATCCAGGGCTTCCCGGCCACCATCAGCGGAGTTTTATTATCAAGCTCCGGCTCCCGTTGGTCAGCCATCCCATCTCCTAAAATGACAATATATTTCATTTATTCTATTTTCAGTATCATGTATCAAGTATCGGGAATCAAGACAAATTACAAGTTACGGGTTACCGGGTTACTTGTGACTGACTCATAACTCTTTTACTTTCTACTTTTCACTTATAACTTACTACTAATTAACTTATTACTCCTAAGGATTCGCAATACTAATGATATCCGCAAACACGCCTGCTGCGGTAACACTTGCTCCTGCTCCATACCCTTTAATCATCATCGGGTATTCATTATAGCGTTCTGTGGTTATCAGTATAATATTATTACTCCCTTCAAGATCATAAAACGGATGTTTACTACCCACTTCCTTAAGTTCTACACTGCATGAACCATTTTCCATTGTGGCCACGTAACGCCATTTTTTGCTTTCGCCATCCAGAACTTTGCGTTTTTCTTCAAATTCGCCATCCAATTCACTCACTTTACTCCAGAACTCATCCAGTGTTCCATCAAAACAATCCTGAGGAATAAAAGGTTTCATCTGAACATCATTCTGCTCAACTTTATAGCCTGCTTCGCGCGAGAGAATGACCAGTTTCCGGATCACATCCACCCCACTCAGGTCAATTCTAGGATCCGGTTCGGAATACCCGGCCTGCTTAGCCATTAAGATAGCTTTACTCAATGGAATATCAGAACTTAATGTATTGAAAATGAAATTTAGTGTACCGGAAAGAACTGCTTCGAGTTTAATAATCTTATCACCACTTTTCATCAATGCATTCATGGTATTTATGATCGGAAGTCCAGCCCCAACATTGGTTTCAAATAAAAACTTCACACCACGTCTTTGTGCTATGGATTTTAATTCCTTATAATTATCATAAGCTGAAGATGCTGCAACTTTATTGGCGGTAACTACATGCACGTTGTGCTTCAACAGATCGTTGTACAATTTAGCCACTGCATCACTTGCTGTACAATCCACAAAAACCGAATTGAACATATTCAGATCAATAATTGACTTCTGATATTCAACCAAATTACTGACTTTAGCTGATTCATCCAGTAACTTTCTGTAATCAGATATTTCTATGCCATTCCGATCCAACACATATTTCTTTGAATTGGAAATACCCACCAGTCTGATTCTAAGCTGGTGTTCCTCCTTAAGCTTTTGCTGCTGTTTGGCAAGTTGCTGCAATAAGTCACTTCCAACAGTTCCTACACCAACCATAAACAGGTTCAACTCGATATATTCAGACAGGAAGAACGATTCATGTATAACATTCAATGCCTTACGCAAGCTTTCAAGCTTAATAACAAATGAAATATTCAGCTCAGACGCTCCCTGTGCACAAGCAATTACATTGATACCATTTTTTCCTAAAGTCTGAAACAACTTACCTGCTATACCTGGCGTATGCTTCATATTCTCACCGACAATAGCAATTGTGGCTAAATCCTTTTCTATGATAATATGGTTGATATCACCAAATTCAAATTCCTTTGCAAACTCCATGCGTATGGCCCGTTCTGCTTTTTCTGCATCGGCGTTTTTTATAGCGAAAGAAGTTGAATTTTCAGACGAGGCCTGAGAAACCAGGAAGACACTGATGTTGGCTTTGGCCAGAGCTTCAAACAAGCGGTGATTGATGCCGATTACACCAACCATCCCAATTCCCTGAATAGTAATAAGACAAGTATCGTTAATAGAAGAAATACCCTTGATGGCTTTACCGGAATCTCTTTCTTTACTTATCAGTGTTCCAACAACTTCAGGATTTATGGTATTTTTAATCATAACCGGAATCTCTTTTAAAAGAACCGGATATATAGTTGGCGGATAAATAACCTTAGCACCAAAATGTGACAATTCCATGGCCTCTGAGTAACTCAGCTTTTCAATGGGATATGCATTTTTAATCACTTTGGGATCAGCTGTCATAAAACCATCCACATCAGTCCATATTTCAAGCATATCTGCTTCCAGTGCGGCAGCAATAATAGCAGCAGTATAATCTGAACCTCCACGCCCCAGAGTAGTAATTTCACCTTTTGTATTACTGGCTATAAATCCCGGCACCACAGACAGCTGAGGCATCGCTGTAAATGCAGCACTGATCAGCTCATCGGTAATTTCAAAATCAACCACGTTTTTACCAAAGGAAGGACGTGTCTTAATAAATTTGCGCGCATCTTTATTAGGCACTCCACCTAAAACACTCGCCAGAATGATTGAAGACATCCTCTCACCGTAAGATACAATGATGTCTGATGTGCGATCAGAAAGTTCCTGGATCAGGTAAACACCGGTATAAATATTTTTGAGTTCATCCAGCAATTTATCGATCTGACTTTTCACGTCCTGATGAAGTCCGTTTGAAAGCAACTCATCTATAATAATCTGATGACGTGTATGAAGCTTCTCAAAATATTCCAAGTATTTTTCATCACCTTTCTGTGCATAAGCTGCTGTTTCAAGGAGCAAGTCTGTTACTCCGCCAATAGCAGATACTACAACTACTATCCTTTCCGAACGGGCTTCAACAATTTTTTTAACCCGCAAAATATTTTCAGCAGATCCTACAGAAGTACCGCCAAATTTTAAAACTCGCATATTATTTGAAAATTGGAAATTAATAAGACCATTAAAGAACACGTTGTATACACACAATTATATCATTTACCCCCCCAGGGGGTTGTTGTCATTGTTGTTGTATTTAACATAGCGTGCATTATGTCTTACTTATACAGAAAGTATTTTCGGCTGCAATATTAATTAAATTTATCCATACTTTAAAATTATATTAGAGCCCAAATACGATAAAAACTATTATTTATTAATTATCACCAATTAGAATAAAGCAATTTAGAGGTTTCTTCTTTAAAATTTATTATTTGATATTTTTGAAGAAATATAATACCTTTAACATCTGTTAAGTCAAGTTACCTTCAATTTGTATATATGAATCTCTTTACCCTATCACAAAGACCTTATATCCGAAAAGCAAAGAAGTTTTTATTGTACAGTTTCTTACTATTTGTTGTGGAAGGTTGTTGGGCACCCAAACTAGTTATTACATCAGCAAATGTGACGCAACCGGTAATGGTTGGAAACATCAGAACAATTGGGGGAAAACAGCAAATTGACACACTTCAATATTCACGAAGTGAATTTACTGCTAACATTCAAAATTTTGATTATTTCTGGAGTGCCGTATATGTTTACGGATATTCAACTCTAAATGAAGGTAGTAATAAAATTGATGCACAATTATTACCCATGATTGATACAGGTGATTCTTACGTGTCACTCAGAATAAATTCTGTGGATTTCAACGTTGCTGGTGGTTATTGGCTTTTTGTATATAGCTCTTATACTAAAGGTAAATTGAAAGGTACCGTTAGTTATCCATTTATGAAAGACTAAAGCTCGTTAATATGAATTTGATAAAATACAATTCCTTGCTTCTAATGTTATCTGTTTTACTAATATACAGTTGCAGTGCCAGCAAAGGATCCTTAACATTCTCCAAACTCGAATATCCTGCATCTATGAGTGCTTTTCTTTACGATCAGGATAATAATATCGTAATGAAAGGAGAAGAATTAATCACTATTGATACATTTGAAGTAAAAAAAACATTTTGGACTATGGCTTATGGTCTCATTCCTTTAACTAAAGAAGACACAATAATAGCCCAAATAAATAAAAGTGTAGAACAAGATGATGGTGACGGGATAATTAATTTAACAGTTATCATAGATCAGGGAGTAACCAATAAAATATTCTCATTTTTAATGTATGTCCCCAGTTATATTCCATTTGTTCCGGGTTCAGCACGAATAACTGTGCGTGGAGAAATAGTAAAACTTGTGCATACGCAACAAAACCAAGTCATAGAATCATACATTCCTAAAGAAGATATATATCTTGCTCTAAAACAGCGTATAAATGAAACTGAATAAATTTTTCGTAATATTATTTCTGACTGCTACTTTTTCGTTTGTTTACTCTTGTAAATCAAAAAAAGTACCTTTAACTCCAGAAGAATTAAATATTGAAGTAAGACCTGGAGACCAAGAGACATCGCTCCAATTATACATGATGTATATCCCAATAGCAACTGAAACTATATACACTGAAAACCAGGCAAGAACAAGAGCTGTTCAATTGGATGCAGATGTCATTCAATTTATTTACAGAAATTATTCAGGTAATGGCATTACCTATAGGTTCTGGAGGAAAAAGAATGATTAAAATCTATGTCCTTTATTTCATATCATAAATTCCAATTAAATAATTTTTTGTTATTGATATTGATACCCTAACAAGGCTGGTCATTACTTCCAAGCTTTGGAGAACAACCTCAACTTGATTCGATTTAAACGCCACTATTCATTAATCTTAAAAGAAATTACCATCTCCTATCTGTTAAATAGCAGTTGCACAATTGCTATTGTTAAAATTTGAAATATAAGGTAACTTTACAACTCTTTTTCTTTAGTTGAATTAAGGTCATTTGATATGTATAAATACTAATAAATACCATGAAAAAACACGTATTTCTTACTTGCATTTTATTCTTAACAGTTTCTGCTTTTTCGCAGGATATAAGCGGAACATGGAATGGTTTATTAAAGGTACAGGGCATGCAGCTCAGGCTTGTGTTCCACATCAGTAAAACAGATCAGGGACTTGATGCCAAAATGGACAGTCCTGATCAGAGTGCATTTGGTATACCCGTATCAAAAATTGAGTATAACGAACCGGAGCTGACAATAGAGGTTTCTAACATTGCATTAAAGTATACAGGAACGTACATGACCGATTCCATTGTAGGTACATTCACACAAATAGGGCAATCCATTCCTCTTGTTCTCAGGCATGAAGCAGTTAAAAAAGAAACGGTCAAAAGACCTCAGGATCCTGTTCAACCCTATCCGTACAAGGAAAAAGAGGTGACCTTTGAAAATAAAAAGGACGACATAACCCTCGCCGGAACATTAACCCTACCCTCCGCCGAAGGGAAATATCCTGCAGTGATCCTGATCACCGGGAGCGGTCCTCAGGACAGAAACGAAGAAATCTTCGGGCATAAGCCCTTCCTTATTATAGCCGATTATCTTACGAGGCATGGCATTGCTGTATTGCGTTACGACGATCGCGGTGTAGGCAAATCAACAGGCGATTTTCAAGCTGCTACAAGCAACGATTTTGTTAAAGATGTGGAAAGTGCCCTGGATTTTCTCAAAACTCAAACGAGTATTGATCCTAAAAAAATTGGCCTTATTGGTCACAGCGAGGGCGGACTTATAGCTCCAATTGTAGCAGATGACCGGCCCGATGTAGATTTTATTGTACTTCTTGCAGGTCCGGGGCTGCGTGGAGATAAAATCCTGCTGGAACAACAGAAATTAATAGGTAAAGTTTCAGGGATGAGTGATAATGATATAGCAGCTCAGCAAAGTAATAACAAAAAAATCTTTGATTTAATTCTCAATGCCAGGGATACAACGGGACTAAAAAATCAAATCAGAGCAATAATTTCCAATGCAGTGAATAAAAACGCTAATATGACTGTGCCTCCCGGAATGGATAAAGCAAATTTTGTAAAGATGCAAACAGATGCCATTACCACCCCGTGGATGCTGAATTTTATTAAATATAATCCTGCTCCTACCCTTGAAAAAGTTAAATGTCCTGTTCTGGCTCTGAACGGGGAAAATGATCTTCAGGTTCCGCCAAAAGATAACCTGCCTGCGATAGAGTTGGCTTTAAAAAAAGGTGGCAATAAAAATGTTACCGTAAAAGAGTTGACCGGTTTAAACCACTTATTTCAACACTCTGAAACCGGCAATCCTGCTGATTACGGGAAAATAGAAGAAACCTTTTCACCGGAAGCATTGGAGATTATGACTAACTGGATAAAAGAACAAACTAACTAACCAATTTTTATGAGATTTAAATTTTTTACTGCAGTTTTACTTATTGCAACTATTTCGGTTGCTACACGGGCACAACAACGTATCGAAACCGTACTTCAGTCAGAATGGAAATTCCATAAAGGAGAAGCAGTTGATGCCTATAAAATCAACTTTGATGACAGCAATTGGGAGACTGTTTCTGTTCCTCACGACTGGGCCATAGCAGGTCCGTTCATCAAGGACGGAAACGGTAGTACCGGTAAGTTACCATGGAAAGATGAAGGATGGTACCGGAAAAAACTGAACCTTACTGAAAATTATAGTGGAAAGCAGATTTACCTGGTATGTGACGGTATTATGGCATTCCCAAAGATTTATGTCAATGGAAAATTTGCGGGTCAATGGGATTACGGTTACAATTCCTTTTATCTGAACATTACAGATTTCTTAAAAACAGGTTCGGAAAATATACTCGCGATCCATGCTGACACACGAAATCATGACAGCCGATGGTATCCCGGTGGCGGAATTTTCAGAAAAATAACATTGGTCGCAGTGAATCCGGTTCACGTAGATACATGGGGAACCCAAATTACAACGCCGGTTATTAAACCAAATTACGCGGATGTACGCATTGGAACAATCATTCGAAATGCATCAGCCGCCGGTTCTGAAGTTACCGTTAAACACAGCATTATGAATCCTGAAAAAGAGTTGGTCGCAGAAAAATCCGTTAAAGGAAATATTGCTTCGGGCTCAGCACAAAGGCTGGAAACCACTCTTACCCTGAGCGAACCGCAAAGGTGGGATGTGGCTCACCCCAATATTTATACCGTGATTACCAGGGTTTACAGAAATAATGAGCTGATGGATACCTACAAATCCACGTTTGGGGTAAGGGAAATGCGATTTACAGCAGACAATGGTTTTTATCTGAACAATTGCAGGATTCAGCTTAAAGGGGTGAATCTGCACTCGGATCTTGGCCCTTTAGGAATGGCATTTAATAAAGGTGCGATGGAACGGCAGTTACAGATTATGCAGAGTATGGGATGTAATGCCATTAGAACCAGCCATAATGTGCCCGCACCCGAATTGCTTGAGCTTTGTGACAGTATGGGTTTACTGGTCTATAATGAGGCATTCGATAAATACGACCGCAAAGCAGATATCACTGACACCACAGATTTTGATGCTTTTGCAAAACGGAATATTGGAAATTTTGTAAAACGGGACCGCAATCATCCAAGTATTTTTATCTGGAGTGTCGGCAACGAAATGCACGATGTACAGACCAACAGTAATAACGGACTGTGGCGGCTGCATACCATGGTAAATTATGTGCATAAATATGACCCTACCCGTCCTGTAACCATGGCGTGCGATATGACGGGGCAGGCTGCAAACCGTCATTTCGATTTATATGATGTGCATTCATGGAACTATCAACGCAGATATGAGCTTGCCAGACAACTGGAACCAGAAAAAGCTGTTATCGTTTCAGAATCTGCATCTACATTAAGCACCAGAGGATTCTATGAATTTCCGCTACCGAAAAAACCGGATGATTTTACAAACTCGCTGCAGATTTCATCTTACGATCTGAATGCGCCTTATTGGGCAGAGATTCCGGATGATGACTTTAAATGGCAGCAGGAAGAACCATACGTAGCCGGAGAGTTTGTCTGGACCGGTTTTGATTATATTGGTGAACCAACACCTTACGATAACCGCTGGGTAAAAGAACATGGCATGACCGATGAAAATGCATCGCGTAGTTCATATTTTGGCATTGTGGATTTATGCGGTATTCCCAAGGATCGCTATTACCTGTACAAAAGTTACTGGAAACCTGACGAAACAACAATTCATATTCTTCCACACTGGAACTGGGAAGGTCGTGAAGGTGAAATTACACCGGTATTTGTTTACACAAACGGGGACTGTGCCGAACTGTTCCTGAACGGCAAATCACTTGGTAAAAAATGTAAAAATCCGAGGGCAGGTAAATCCGTCGACCGCTTCCGGTTGATGTGGGACAAGGTAAAATATGAACCCGGCGAATTGAAAGCTGTGGCTTACTTACATGGAAAAAAAATTGGCGAACAGATACTAACAACAACCAGCGATCCGGTTAAACTGAGAATATCACCTGATAGAAAAGTCATCAAAGCTGATGGTTCAAATCTGTCATTCATTCTTTTAGAAGCGGTGGATAAAGAAGGGAATGTATATCCGCTTGCTGACAATAAAATTAGCATATCAATCAAAGGTGAGGGAAAAATTGCAGGCGTCGGAAACGGCAATCCACAGTCGTTTAAAGGCTTTCAGTCCGCCTCCGTAAACCTTTTTTACGGTAAAGCCATGTTAATTGTACAATCAGGTGTTGATCCGGGAAAAATCATTATTGAAGCGACATCGGATGGGTTGAAGAAAGCTGTAACAACCCTGGAGACGAAGTAACGCTTTTACAATATTCATATCATAGGCAGTATCTTAAAATTAAAGGGTACTGCCTATGTTTTTTATAAATCATAAGTAGATGTGTTTCTCTGTAAATTTAATCAAGCTGTAAGCTACTCTTCAGGTCATGAATAAATTGTGCTTTTTCTTTTGGAAATTTAAAGTTATCATCCACTATCTTTCCGTCTGAATTTATCAGAATATACCTGGGTGCGCCTGATAAGGAAAAGTTCTTTTTAAAAAACGCAGTCTGATCAGAATTTAGCAAATAATTACGATCAAGCAGATCAAACTCGTTGGATACAAATTTCCAATCTTTTTCACTTGAATTAAAACATAAATAAACAAATACCACATTAGCTTCCGATTCCACTTCTTTTTTAAAGGCATTAATTGCTTTGAAGCCTGTTCTGCACGCGCCACAACCCGTGAACCAGAAGTCAAGAATTATGTTTTTCCCTTTATCCGTATTAATGATTGATTTTAATAGAACTTCGCCGCTTTCACCGGATTGCCATTGGTTCACAGGAAATGCAGTAAGTGCTTTCTCTTTTCCCTGAAAATCATTAATATGACCGGTAAGCATGTACAGATATGGAATATAATCAATCTTATCTTTAACCAATGTATAAACATACTCAACATTATCTGTTTGACGGTAATCTAAAACTTTGGCAACCAAATTTGAACAAACAATATCTCTAAATCTTCCAGGTGACATACTCAATACATTATTTGCCATAATTTTATATGCAGTTTTATCCAGTAGTTTAAGCTTTTCATTATTGTTAAGAAATTCATTTTCACTAATATATTTTTTGTTTTGCAGATGTGCTTCTTTATAGGCATTTCTAAAATCATACAATAGTTCACTTACAGATAGCGTATAAAAGAAATATAATCCTGATAGTGCTGCCAATGTATCATTCATGTTCACTTCCGCTTTAAACTTGCTCACAAAATTATCGAAGGCTCTCTTTTCTGAATTCTTATCGCCCAGATTATGATATTTGAGATTACATTTGAGTAATTCCATAATATTATCCAGATAAGAAGTCTTGTCATACCAGATTTTAAATATTTTGGTACAATATGGCTTGTCTGAATATTGCTGTAGATAATCCAGTTCGTTATTTCTTACTGTTTCTCTGTACAGTTTGTATTCATTAAAAGGTTTTCCAAACTGACGATTATTTTCCCTTGCATTGTTTAATTTACACCTGGTATTATAGGTTTCCTGCATGTCATAACATACATCAGAATGGCCTCCCTGATAATTCGTGTTTTCCTCACCGTCGGGATCAAAATAAAGCATGATGCTATCACCCGGTGAAACAAACAGATTATGAAGCTCATTCTTAAACTTATACATAATATCCTGTGCTGACAATAATTCCATTCTCAATGCAAACCTACCCAAACTATCAATTTTAGCATACTCTGAGTTTTCCTTAGTTAATACATAATTATTATAAGTAAACTCAATTACTGGATTTTCCGTTTTATACTTCTCATAGTTTTTTATAAAACCTAAAATAGTAACCGAACCAGGATGTAGAGTAAATGGCAGATTTCGGGCAATTCTTCCCGATCTGTCATTATTTGTTTTACAAATTCTGCTTGCATTATCATCTTTGAATTGAAATGCATTATCCGAAATTTTGCTAACAACCAAATTCTTTTGCTTATTATTATTCCCCAGAACAAGCTTAATGAACTTTTTTTTGTCAACTACTTTTTTAATTTCCCAGAATTTACAATCACTAATAACAAAATCCTCCTGAATGGAATAAACCCAGAAATCATCAGCATTTATATCAAAATAATTCCCATGGATACTTTCAGGTATCTTTACTGTTTTTCCTGAAGGACTACAACTAACGGAAGTAATAAAAAGAATGACAAAAAGAATTAAAATTTTTTTCACGGTATTTATAACGTAATTAGTAATCTGTTATAAAGGTAATTAAAAAATGTATACGTCAAATACATCGGCAAATATCAACAGGTTTCGAATAGTACAAACACTGTCCCATGAGCTTATAGAATAATATTTAGATAGAAAAATCCTCCTAATTTTTCACCAGCTTACCCGATGATATGGATTCACCGTTTACTTTTAATGAAAATATAAACAGGTTTGGACCTGAACCGGTGATATCTTCACTGAGGCTAATTTGATGACTACCCGGATTAAAGGTATTAAGCTGATGATATATTTCCATTCCTGTTATGGTTTGAATCCTTAATTCAACTTCCGCTTTATCAGGCAGCGTAAACTGAAACGTAACATTATCTTTGAATGGATTCGGAAATATTCTCAACCCCGTTGAAGTCAACCCGTAATTTGATGTAGCTATCATATCAATCTGGGTGTCCATCCATACCAATCGTTCCGTAATCCAGTTTTTCAGGAAATCCACCTCATTTGTGTAACTATGTCCGATGTAATAATTCGGCCATATATAGATATCAAGGACATCAAACCGGGTGAAGTTGCGTTGCTGGGCATCCTGTAACAGAACTGTACATGAATCGATATAACTCAGAATAGACTCATTGCTGTACGCACTTCTTCGCAGTTCATTCCAACGCTTTTTCAGTTGGGCTTCAAACCATGGATCTTCACGTAACCTGTCCCACCAGAAAGGAATAGCCAAACCATCCCATTCACTTACGCCATCCGATACCCAACCACTTATGTTGCCACCCTGGTAATAATCTGCATTACCGAAAGCCAGGTTAAAATCCCATAAAGGCCCCATGGTTAACCGTCCATTTTTACTCTCCTTATCCTTGTAAAAATAAGTACTTAAGCGGTAACCATCCACATTGCGTCCCAGTTCATTTATGAGGTAGAAATCTATATACGACGTTACATCAATAAAGGGACGGTAACCGGTAACAGGATCTTTAAATCCTCCGCCTTTTAGAGCATTTTCAAAACTAGTAACATAATTACGGATGTAATCCCGCTGAACCTGTGGCATGTTCTCATATTCCGGATAAACATAACTGATCGGAATATCGAAGTGACCACTTCTGTCTTTGCATGGAGAGGTCCATGCACCAAAATCAGGCCGGTCGATTTTAAGAATATACCCTCCGGTTACTTCATCACCCATTATTTCATCCGGGTTCAATGTTGCAATATTTACCCGGTCATTATCCTTTTTAACCTTTTCAGTTAACTGATAAACACCACGATAATCGTTGTTAATATAGAGTTCGCAAAAATGCGTACGTGGTGACCATCGTCCGGTTTCATTGCCCAGATGATATGCCACCGCATTCCGAATCAACGATTTATCAGAATAGGGTCCGTGTAAAACCCAGTCATTTTCTTTGGGTAATCCTAAAAGATTCACATTTAAATTGGTACCTGAATCTGTTCTTGTTTCTAATGTATAATTCTTTTTTTCAAAGGACTGGGACGATGATCCCCTGATCTCTATACCAATATATCCATCATATTCAAAGTCTGTATCTGTAATACTATTGTTTCCATCCGGATCATTTAAGACTTTCATGAGGGCCGTAATCTTGGGTTCATCCTGTATGGTTTGTCCCTGTGTATCAATCAGGATTAGCGGCAGATTACTTTCCTCTCCACTCTCCGGTGGTGTAAACCATGAAGGAACAGTCTGGTACAATCCTGAAACTCCATTGAGGCCTGCCGTCAAAAAAACTCTCCCACTCATATCGCTTGACCCAAGGCTAACGTTAATTATTTGTACTGCGAGTGTATTTGTACCGGTCACCAGAACAGAAGTACCTATGAGATAACGTTCAGGCTGCTGCCCCTGGTACATCAATGCTTCATGATCGAATGTTAGGGATGAATTGAAAACCGGACTGGGAGCCGTAAGATTCGATGATCTGGCTATTTCGGTTCCGTTGAGATAACAAACAAATGCATCATCATAATCTATATCCAGAACCAATTGATTAATAACCGAAACATCGCTAACCGTAAATGTTTTCCTGATATAAACAGAATTTATGTTGCTGAGAATTGTGAGGTCATCGTTATCACCATAGCCAAAACCTCCTGAACCGTATTTCCATGATGTATCATCAAAACCCGTCTTGTACCAATCTGCAGATGGTTCATAAGTTGCCTGAAGATATTTCCATGTATCTCCTTCAATAACGATCGATTCCCATTTGGTTTGTGAATAAAGGAATGGCGTTAAAACTAAAAACCAAATAATGAGGTAGCGCATTGGCACAAATTTTACGCATATTAGCGTAATTCTTTGTGATTTGCAAAAGTATTTGTCATGCCCGCATTATAAAAATATCTCTCACTCCAGTAAATTAAGTACATTTTGCCAGATCTTATCATCCACCGGAATGCCATTCTCCAGGTTTTTCTGACGGGTTAACAATGTACGTTCTCCGGGATAATAGGTATGTTCACCAGGCCGCATAGGTTCAACATCATGTGTGTAATTAATAATTTCATCCAGCAGTTTATCCTGGATATCCTTATCACCAAACCGTTCCGGATCAATACAAAGAAAGATTTGCGACACACCCGATTCATGCGTCTTCTGTCCAATCCTAAAAGTGGAATCACCTGCTGAAAGAACCGTAGCTATTATATCAAGAACCATGGATAACGCTGATCCCTTCCAATAACCTATTGGTAATCCTCGTTCCCTGGTTAAAATTTTTTCAGGGTCATTTGAAAGTTCATCATTTTGATCCCAGCCACCAGGAGAAGGTAGTTTTTCACCTTCAAGTTTGTATGAATTAATCTTACCAAACGAGTATTGAGACAAAGCCATATCCAGTACAACATGACCTTCTTTACGCGGAATGGCAACAACAAAGGGATTATTACCAATCCTACTGTCTTTGCCACCCCAGGCCGGCATATTGGGTTTGGTATTGGTAAATAAAATGGCTATACAACCGGCATTAGCAGCCTGCCATCCATATGTTCCTCCACGCATCCAATGATTGGTATTCCGCAATGCTACCAGTCCCATACCATGCATTTTGGCCAGTTCAATAGCTCGATTGGTACATTTAGTAGCATTTATAATTCCGGGACCAAGTTTCCCATCCCAACGTTCCATATTACCGAAAGATCCTAACATTTTAGCCTCAGCATTCGGGACAACCAATCCCAATTCAACATAGTCGAGGAATTGCCTGACCCGATTTATACCATGAGAATTTACACCATCGATGGTATTGTTGGTATATATCTCCGCCAAAACGGCTGCCTTAACTGAAGAAAAACCATATTTTACAAATAGCCGGAAAAGGACATCCTCCATTTCCTGAGATTGAATCAGCATGAATAATATTCTTTAAAATGAATAATTTACACGAATATTAAGATAATTAGCCGTGTTTTGCAAATTAGAACTTTAGTCGGACTAAAATTGTCAGGCGAAACAGTAAGAATATCTCCGTACAATTCTGGAATGTATAGAAAAAGGAAGAGGCTGCAAAAATATATGAAAATTGAGAGAATTCAACCGAGTTTTGATTCATAGATTTTAAATACCAAACGAAAACAAAACCATTCTCAGAAAAAATTTGGAAGAAAATTAAGACTTAGTCAGGTGCGAAACAGATGCATTTTGTAATAACTATTATTTTTCAGCTAACAAAATAAACTGATCATAATAATGCATTTTACCGTCACTCTTTTCACGCTTTAAGGTACTATAAACGTATGACTTTATATTCTTAAAACCCGCATCTTCAAACTGCGCCGAAAGATCCTCTGTTTCAAAGCCTTTATGAGGAACTTCTTCAAAATTATGAAATGAACCGTCCTCACTCACCAGATCGGATATAACAATTTTGGCATGATCCGAAGTTATTTTATACAAGTGTTTTAATACATCTTTGATGTTTATAATGTGATGAAAAGCCATATTGGAAACAACCAGATCAATGTCATTTTTAGTATAAAGCAATACATCACCATGGAGAAGCTCAACCTTATCATCAGGTTTAATTTTTCGTTTTAATATTTCAAGCATGGCTGCCGAGGTATCCACAAATACCACAGAATTTAGTTTGGGTAACAGTTTAAACCCAACAAGACCAGTTCCTGCACCCAGTTCAAGTGCCTTTTGATTCTTATGCAGGGTTACAAGCTTTAATAGCTCGGTCACATATTTTTCTGTCATTTTGATTTTTTGAGGACTGTCCCAGTCTGCAGCTTTGTCCGCGAAATTATCTATCATGATAGTTCTTTATAAAATTTTGGCAATTGATCTGATTCAAAAACATAAACTTTACCTAAAACAACATTTCAAGACTTTTGTTTTTAGGGAAAACCCGTGTTTTCAAAGATTTAAAAGTTTATAACCTATACCTTATTAAATCTAAGAATATTGTAGATTCCCTCCTTTCTTTCTTCTAACAACAAATTTCTATCAGGCAATTATCCTGCACGGCTACTTTCTTAAATATCCATTGAGATTCTGTAAGAGACAGCATAAAAAAATGCTGGCGAATTAATAATATGAAAATGAAGCATAGGAAATATGTTGCGATGGATACAAAATATTTTCTTAGACAAATTTAAAATTGCTTGTTGTCAGGGTGATTTAGAATAAATGTATTATTTTTAATCGATGTTTTATAATACGTAATCTAATATTTGACCCAGGAAATGCAAAACCTCAAACGAACAATATTATTTATGCTGTTACTGTCTGGACTAACAGTTTTTAGCCAGAATAAATATAAACCGGGATATTTTATTCAGAATAACGGTAAAAGAATAAACTGTTTTATCAGCGAATCAGATCTGAACCAAACCTTCAATGCATTTAAATACAGGTTAACGGCGTCGTCACCTGTTGTTAAAATTCTGGCGGATTCTGTAACTGAAGTAAATATAATAGATGGTATCAGGTATAAATGGACAGAAGTACCGAAAATTAACAAACGCTTATTTCTTAATGTTTTGGTTTCAGGAGAAGCAACTTTATTCCGTCAGGATAGTGAAGGTTCTGTCCTATACTTTTTTAAGTTGAGAGATTCGGAAACTATGCTTTTACCACCACCGGAATCAGAGAATCATCAGGATTATATTACACTACTGAAATCGGAACTTTTATGCCTTGGTTTAATTGATGCCGACTTTTCAAATCTGACCTATTCAGATTCTAAACTTATGACATTGTTTATCCGGTATAATGTATGTAAACAGGATAGTTACGTAAAGCTTAATGCAAAGAAGGAATATGACCTTTTTAACCTTTATATTAAACCTGGTTTTAGTTATAATTCGATGCAGGTTATATATATGCATGCAGATATGCCTTTTTCTGTACACTTTGGACATAAGCCGACAATGAGATTTGGTGCGGAAATTGAATTCAATATGAATATACTAAAAAACAGGACTGCATTGATTATTGACCCTTCGTATAATTACTTTTTCGCCGATAAGATTGAAAACTCCATCTACTCAAAAATAAGTTATACATCATTTGAATTTCCCTTTGGAATAAGGCAATATCTATCCATCTCTCCAAAATCAGAATTATTTGCAAATGTTGCTTATCTCGCCGATGTTGGTTTTAATTCTGACATTATTTATATTGATTATTTAGGTCATCGGACCACATATGATTTAAACAATGTAATTTTTTCGTACAATTTTGGCGTTGGCTATTGTTGGAACAAAAGACTGAACGTTGAACTTCGTTATAACTTCCAGAAGGAATTGTTCCCAAAAGAAGTATACTGGCAATCTAATCTCTCAGGATTCTCGTTAATAGTAGGATACAACATTTTTAAATAAGTTCAGATGTAAAACTATGGATAAAGTTTTAGTAGCAGGGGCAACCGGATATCTTGGCAAATACATTGTAAAAGAACTGTTAAACCAAAATTATTCTGTGCGTGCTATTGCCAGAACATCTGAAAAATTAAATGATATAAGGCATCCAAACCTTGAAGTGGTTAAAGCTGATGTAACCAAACCAGACACTCTTAAAGACTGCTTAACAGGGATAAAATATGTGATTTCTACTGTTGGGATCACACGGCAAAAAGATGGTCTGACGTATATGGATGTGGATTACCAGGCTAACATGAACCTTATGCAGGAAGCTAAAAATGCAGGCGTCCAAAAATTTATTTACACCTCTGCTATTAAAGGAAACCTATACCGCCATTTGAAAATTTTTGAAGCGAAAGAGAAATTTGTGGATGCATTGAAAAAATCAGGTTTATCTTACGTAATAATGCGCCCGAATGGCTTTTTCTCCGACATGACAGATTTCTTTGAGATGGCTAAAAAGGGACGTGTTTATTTGTTTGGTTCCGGAGAGCAAAAACTTAATCCCATTCATGGAGAAGATCTGGCAAAAGTATTTATTGAAGCAATAAATTCAAACACAACTGAAATTGAAATCGGCGGACCGGATATTTTAAGCCAAAATGAAATTGGTGAACTGGCCTTAAACGCGCTGGGTAAGCCGGTAAAAATTATGCACCTGCCGGATTGGATACGTAAATTTACCATTTGGACAGTTCGTACATTTACATCATCCAAAACATACGGTCCTATTGAATTTTTTTTGACGCTGATGGCAGATGATACCATAGCTGATTGCTATGGAAAGCATCATTTAAAAGATTTCTATAAGTCACTTACAGAATAAAATGCCTTCGTTTTTTTGTAAGGCTTTCAAAGCTTATTTGCTAAAATGAATCAAATTTGTGTAACATGAATTTTGAATTTATTATTCTGGTTTTCCCGGTTGTATTTATGCTCCACGAATTCGAGGAAATTATTTTCATGCGTCCCTGGATAAAAAGATCTGAATCAAAAATTATTTCAAAGTTTCCCAAAGCAGTACCTGTTATTGTAAAAAAACAAATGTCAGTAACAACTGAGGCCTTTTCATTCATTGTGGCGGAAGAATTCCTGATAGTCACAATTATTACACTGTATGCATTCTTTGTACAAAATAATACCCTTTTTGCATCGCTGCTTGCAGTTTATACGCTTCACCTGCTTATGCATATTGGTCAGGCCATATTGTTGCGATCCTATATTCCGGCACTGGCTACCTCTTTACTGACAGCTGTATACAGTATTTATACTTTGAACCTGTATCTCACGTCTGCATTTTTTGAGTTGAACCGGACAATAACTTATACGCTTATTATTTTAAGTGCGGCTGCAATAAATCTGTTACTGATGCATAAACTGGCTGCAAAAATTAAATGTTTACAATCAATAAAATAAAACGCATGAGTCTGTACAACATTATAAACTGGCTACTTTCAGGAGACGTTTCCATTCAGTATCAGGTTCATCGTGACCTTTTGAGAACAGAAAGAAAATACCTGAGATCAAGAATAGCTAAGGAAGGCTGGGGAAAAATGTTTCTATCAAAACAAAGACCAGATGGACATTGGGGCTTAAAATTTTATCAGCCAAAATGGACATCTACCCACTATACACTTCTCGATCTGAAAAATCTGGCAATCGATCCTGACATAAATTCAATAAATACTATTTTAACCAAAATATTGAAAGAAGAAAAGGCATCCGATGGTGGTGTGAATCCCATAGGAACTGTAAAGGTCAGTGATGTGTGCCTGAACGGTATGTTCCTTAATTACGCAAGCTATTTTAAATCCGATCCCGAAGAACTGAAATCAGTGGTTGACTTCGTTCTGACAGAGACAATGACTGACGGAGGTTTCAACTGCTGGTCGAACCGAAGCGGGGCAAGCCACAGCTCTCTACATACTACCTTGTCAGTTCTGGAAGGAATCGACGAGTATCGTAAAAACGGGTATACATACAGACTTGATGAATTAACGAAAGCTGAATCAACTTCACGGGAATTTATTTTAATGCATCATCTTTATAAATCCGATAAAACAGGAATGGTTATAAAGAAAGATTTTCTACGCATGCCCTACCCCTGCCGCTGGAGATACGACATTCTGAAAGCCATGGATTATTTTCAGTGTTCGGGTTCACCATGGGATAACCGAATGTACGATGCAACACGACACCTTATTACTAAAAGAAACAAGCAACAAACTTGGAATTTGCAGGCGCCATATCCCGGCAAAATCCATTTTGAAATGGAAACAGTTGGTCAACCATCGAGGTGGAACACATTAAGGATGCTCAGGATTTTAAAAGCGTATAACCCAAACCTGTTCCAACAATACATGCAATAACAGCCTTAATAAATCTTAAAACCGAAAATAATTTCTCCCGGGAGTTTCATTTTCCGTATTTTGTATAAATAGCAGAAAAAGTTTAGTCAAATGAAAATATTTGATCATTCCGTCGGTCTTTACACAGATCATTATGAGCTTACAATGGCACAGGGATATTTCCTTAGTGGTAAATATACACAACGTGCTTCGTTCGACTATTTTTACAGGCGTAATCCATATAAAGGTGGATTTGTAACCTTTTCAGGCCTTTCCACATTTCTTGAAATTCTAAAAGATTTCAAATTCAGTGAGGACGACTGTGCCTACTTAATATCGGTGGGTTTTGATAAGGAATTCGTGAATCATCTTAAAAATTTCAGGTTCCGTGGACATATCTGGTCAGTGCAGGAAGGTGAAGTTGTATTTCCCAATGAACCAATTGTCAGAGTTGAAGGTAATCTTTTGGAAACACAGCTAATTGAAACACTGTTATTAAATATTTTGAATTTCGAATCACTGATTGCGACTAAAGCCAACCGGATGAGGATGGTAGCAGGAGATCGTTTGCTTTTAGAATTTGGTCTGAGACGCGCCCAGGGTTTGGGTGGATTAATGGCCACAAAAGCAGCTATGAACGGAGGATTTGACGCCACCTCGAATGTTCTGAGTGCTAAAATATTTTCAGTAGTTAGTACAGGTACAATGGCTCATTCGTGGATACAGAGTTTCAGCACTGAACTGGAGGCTTTCAGAACCTACGCCAGAATATTTCCTGACAATTGCATTCTGCTCGTGGATACCTACGACACCTTAAAAAGCGGTGTGCCCAATGCCATTAAAATTGCGGAAGAGCTTAAAAGTCAGGGAAAAAAACTGGCGGGAATACGATTGGATAGCGGCGATTTAACGTACCTGAGTAAACAGACCCGCAAAATGCTGGATGCGGCCGGATTTCCTGACGCAAAAATTGTAGCTTCAAATCAGCTGGATGAATTCATTATTCAAAGCTTATTATCCCAGGGTGCCCCGATAGATTCTTTTGGTGTTGGAACTTCTCTCGCAACAGGGAAAGAGGATGCGGCACTGGATGGTGTTTATAAACTGTCCGATCTGGATGGGTCACCCACCATGAAATTCTCTGAAAACCTAGCCAAAATGACACTCCCGGGAAAGAAAAAAATCTTTCGGTATTTTGATGAAGAGGGATTATTTAAATGTGATGCCATTTTACTTGAAGAGGACACTCAGATAACTGCAATGTATCATCCAACTGAACCCGGAAAGCATTTGGATCTGCAATCCTTGAGGTTTGAAGAGTTATTAAAACCGGTTGTAAGCAGTGGTAAAATTGTGGTTTCTTCCGCTCAATCGAAAGAAATTGCTATATTTACAAAAAACAGGTTAAAAAAGTTACCTGAAGAATATAAACGTTTTTTAAATCCGCACGTTTATAAAGTCGGGATCAGTAATAAATTAATGCAGACCCGCAACAAGCTAACCAATCGTGAATAGATATCCCCTGACACTTTAATTAACTTTAAAACAGGAAAGGTATGAAAGCTTTATTAATTGTTGACCTGCAAAATGACTTTTTACCCGGCGGAGCGTTACCTGCACCAGACGGGAACAACATTATTCCGGTTGTGAATAATCTGATGGAAGATTTCCACTTTGTCATTGCATCCAAAGATTGGCATCCGAATGTATCCGTTCATTTTGAAAAATGGCCGGTTCATTGCGTTAGAGGCTCACTGGGATCGAAATTCCCTGTTGCACTGAGATCCAAAAATATTGATCTCGTCCTGAGAAAAGGAACAGAAGATACCGATGATGGTTATTCAGCGTTTGAAGCGACGAATGTTAATCTTGTAGATGTGCTCAACGAACGTGAAGTAACGGAGTTATATGTTTGCGGTCTGACCACAGAATATTGTGTTAAGGAAACGGTTCTGGATGCCATTAAAAACGGCTTTAAAACATTTGTGATCAAAAATGCTACCGAAGCTGTTAAAGCAAATCCGGGCGATGAAGAAAAAGCATGGAAAGAAATGTACGAAGCCGGTGCCGTAATTGTCGATGACATTAAGTACAACGGATTAAGTGCATAACCTGTTCGTTAAACCATTTTGGAAGGATCAACCCATTCATCAAACTCTTTTTCAGTAACATAATCCAATGCCATTGCTGCTTCCTTTAACGTGGTGTTTTCTTTGTAGGCTTTCATAGCGATTTCTGCTGATTTATAATAGCCAATATGCGGATTCAGGCTGGTTACGAGCATAAGTGAATTCTTAAGATTTGAATCAATTTTCGTCTTGTTTGCTTTAATTCCTTTAATACAATGATCACAAAAACTAAGACTTACATCTCCTAAAAGCCGGGCACTCTGTATGATATTAGCTGCTATAACCGGGCGGAACACGTTGAGTTCAAATTGTCCGTTACTTCCCGCAATACCGATTGTAACATCGTTTCCCATAACCTGGGCAGCCACCATTGTTACAGCTTCAGACTGAGTTGGATTTACCTTACCCGGCATAATGCTTGACCCTGGTTCATTTGACGGTATAATTATCTCTCCTATACCACCACGCGGACCACTGCTCAGCATCCGTATATCATTGCCAATCTTCATCAGACTTACTGCCACCCGCTTAAAAGCTCCGCTTAATTCAACAATGGCATCATTTGAGGCCAGGGCCTCAAATTTATTCGGAGCAGTTTTAAAAGGATAACCTGTTAATTCTGCAATTTTAAGTGCCGTGAGCTCATCGAACTTTTCAGGTGCATTTAAGCCGGTTCCAACAGCGGTCCCTCCCAGTGCAAGTAACGCAACTTTTTCCAATGCATTTTCAATCGCATCGATACCATTATCTATTTGCTGTGTATAGCCACTAAATTCCTGCCCTAAAGTAACCGGTGTTGCATCCATAAAATGTGTGCGCCCCAGCTTAACTATATCTGAAAACAAAACAGATTTTTCATGAAGTGCATCTCTTAGTTGCTTCAATCCGTTAAGTGTATTTTCTACCGTAAGCTGGTAAGCTGCTATATGCAGAGCAGTCGGAAAGGTGTCGTTGCTGCTCTGACTTTTATTGACGTCATCAACAGGGCTTAAAAATTTCTTTTCATCGCTCAGGTCTCCGCCATTCAGTACGTGTCCGCTATTAGCTATTACCTCATTCACATTCATATTTGTCTGCGTACCACTGCCTGTTTGCCATATAACCAAAGGAAACTGATCATCCAGTTTATGATCTAAAATCTCATCGCATACCGAAATAATAACATTGGCTTTATCTTTTTCAAATAAGCCTAATTCGTTATTAACCAACGCCGCTGACTTTTTTACAATTGCAAAAGCATGTATGATTTCCCCAGGCATGCTGGCTGCTGGTCCAATCTTAAAGTTGTTTAAACTCCTTTCCGTTTGGGCTCCCCAATATTTATCTTCAGGAACCCTGACATCTCCAAGTGCATCGTGTTCAATTCTGAATTTCATAGCATTGTAATTTATTGATAAACAAATTATCACGAAAAAATGCATAATACTTAAGGAACTTTAATATCTGCATAGAAGTTAAAACCATTGGGATTAAATTTGATCCCATAAATTATGTACAGCACAATTGTTTTTTTGTCAACATTCGACCAAAGAATCATTGCACTAATTTTGGTATATTTACAAACCAAAACTGAAGTTTATACTAACAATTAAAAAACAACTCTTATAATTCACAACATTATGACGCGTAAATTATTAGCAATTTTTCTTATTGCCTTATCTGTTAACCTTGTCGGGCAAACAAAACTTGTTGTAAAGCCCAATGATCCTATTGCAAAGATTCAGCCAACCATGTACGGAATCTTTTTCGAAGACATCAACTTTGCTGCAGATGGCGGAATATATGCTGAACTGGTAAAGAACCGATCATTTGAGTTTTTTGAACCAATGATGGGTTGGCTTGAACCAAACTCAGACAGGCATTCCCTCAATCTGAAATCAGGAAAAGCAACGCCCATTAAACGCAGTAGTGATGAAAAAAACCAGCATTTCATAAAAATTGAAGTGAATGATCCCAGTGGTTATTCCATTATCAACGAAGGATTTCGTGGCATGGGAATAAAAAAAGATGATACCTATAACCTGACTTTTTTAGCCCGCGAAGAAAAAGGGATCAATCATGTTATTTTCAGCCTCGTAGCTCAGGATGGCAGTATTATTGGTTCAGATACCGTAGCCGTTAATGGAAACAAGTGGGAAAATTATGCTACGTCCATTAGAGCAGATAAAACCTGCCCGAAAGCAAAATTGCAAATTACATTCGCTGAAAAAGGAATAATTGATATGGATATGATATCCATGTTCCCTGAAGATACATGGAAAGGCAGACCCAAAGGACTCAGAAAGGACCTTGTTCAGCTGCTGGCAGATATGCAGCCCGGATTCCTCAGATTTCCCGGAGGTTGTATCGTAGAGGGTCGTACGCTGGACCGTAGATACCAATGGAAAAAAACTGTGGGACCAATAGAGGAGCGCGAAAACCTGGTTAACCGTTGGAATACTGAATTTGCACATCGTCTCACGCCAGACTACTACCAGAGCTTTGGTTTGGGATTTTTTGAATATTTCCAACTGGCGGAAGACCTTGGCGCTCAACCGCTGCCTATTTTAAGTTGCGGTATGGCCTGCCAGTTCAACACTGGTGAACTTGTTCCCATGGAAGAACTTGATCCATATGTGGACGATGCTCTGGATTTAATTGAATTTGCCAATGGCGATCCTTCAACTGAATGGGGAAAGGTAAGAGCCGACATGGGTCATCCGGAACCATTCAACCTGAAATATATAGGAATCGGTAACGAACAATGGGGACCCGAATATTTTAAACGTTACAAAATATTTGATAAAGCCATTAAAGAGAAATATCCTGACATCGTGGTTGTTTCAGGCAGCGGGCCATTCCCTGATGGCGAGTATTTTGATTATGGCTGGGAACAACTTAAAAAACTTCATGCCGAAATTGTGGATGAACACTATTACCGTCCACCACAGTGGTTCCTTGATAATGCGACCCGTTATGACAACTACGACAGAAGCGGACCGAAAGTTTTTGCAGGAGAATATGCTGCCCAAAGCGTTGCAATAGCCAGTCCAAAAAACAAAAATAACTGGGACTGTGCACTTTCTGAAGCGGCGTTTATCACTGGAATGGAACGTAATGCTGATCTCGTTATAATGACTTCCTATGCACCTTTGTTTGCACACGTTGATGGATGGCAATGGACACCGGACCTGATCTGGTTTGATAATCTCAAATCTATGGGATCAGCAAACTATTATGTACAAAAAATGTTCTCCACAAACACAGGTGATGATGTGGTTCCAATTCTCCTGGACGGTAAAGATGTAACCGGACAGGATGGTTTATATGCAACTGCATCTGTTAAAAATTCTACCAATGAAATCATCCTGAAACTGGTTAATTCCACAAACACGGACAAAAGTCTTTCATTTGATTTTGAAGGCTTAAAAAAATTCGGTAAAAAAGTAACCGTAATCTCATTAACGGGTTCTTCTCCTGATGATATGAATACCTTGGATAATCCTAAGGAAATTTATCCCGAAGAAACCATCATAAAGACCAATGGGAAGGATATGAAACTTGACATTGGAGCCAAAAGTCTTGTTGTGGTTAAAATAAAAAAATAAGGAAACCTAACTAAAGAATAAAGGAGCAGGACTGAAAATTCGGTCCTGTTTTTTTATTTTTTCGTCAGTACAATTTCTGCCAAAACAGGAAAATGATCCGAAGGATAATGGCAATCCTTAGAATCCGTTAAAACACCATACCTGTTCACATCTCCAACCTTTTTGTTTACAAAAATGTAGTCAATGCGATTCTTAGGTATCTTGTGAAAAAAGAATCCATTGAATGTGGCATCAGGTCCATAAGGCGACTCTTTACTCAACATTTTGGTATCGGTATAATGTTGACTGATGAATACAATTGGTGCATCAACCGGCGTTGAATTAAAATCGCCCATCAGAATTACCGGATCATTTTCTGTATTCATTTCATCTATTTTGCGATGAATAAGCTTCAGTGATTCCAGCCTGGCTTTCGGTCCCATATGATCAAGATGAGCATTAAATATCCACATTTTTTCGCCGGATTTTTTATCCATGAGATAAACATATGAACATATCCTTTCCAAAGCTGCATCCCAGCCAATACTTGGTTTGTCAGGTGTTTCAGACAACCAGAATGTTGTTCCTTTTATACGTTTGAACCGTTCAGCATTATAAAAAACAGCCGAGTACTCTCCTTTTTGCTTGCCATCATCCCTGCCTACACCCTCGTAATGAAAACCCGGCAAATGTTGAACAATATACTCAACCTGATGATGCAGCCCTTCCTGAATTCCAAAAATCTCTGTTTTATGAAACCGGATCAAACCAACAACCATATCTTTACGGTGGTCCCAGTTATTAAGAGAATCTCCCGGATTATCATATTTTATGTTATAAGTCATTACGTTAAATGACTGGGCTGATAATGTTGCTATTGAAATAAATAATCCTAAAATTACAATCCGTATTCTGTTCATGTTCTTTCTTCTGTGTTTATAATTAAACAGTAGCATAGTTTAACTTGCTCTATTATCTGCTAAAATTAAAACTTTGTTTGTTTTCCACCGTAAAAAGTAATCAAAAATCAGCCTCCCGTTACGGTGTATCAGATTTTTTAATTCAATACAGGTTTTAACCGCGTGGATTCTTCATCGATATTAGTATTGGCAAGTTTGTACAGTTCTGCCACATCAATACTTATAAATCCCAATTCATTCATCACCTTTCCAATAATCAGATAACATCCGGGGCCTCTGAATGGAAAATCATTTGCAACCTGAGGAAACTGCACCGTATCTATCCAGTTTCCTTCTACATCCACAAAAACCCCGAAACTCATCATCTTACCATCATGAGTCTGAGTTCTTTTAACATGAACCAAATAACCAACAACACTAACGGTCTGATCGACTAAAAAACGTAATTCTCTGGCCTTAATAGTATTGTGCGGCATACTTTGTACTAACTGAAACGGTGTAAATGTGACCAGAAATCCCAGCAATTCCAACTCATTGTAAGCCTGCTCCAACTGATGATAGTACAAATCAGGCAGTTTGAATTCTTTTACCTTTTCTTCAAACAGCGTATTAGACGGGGTCGTCTTTTTGCTCTTCACCAAAATAAAATGTGCATCCCAAAGTAGTTCCTTCACAGATTTCCCGGTGAACCTGAATGCCCCGATCCGGATCAGAATGGTTATCTGCTCAAGCGATATAGGAACCTTTTTTATAAAATCCTGCAAATTTTTATAAAATCCATACTGGTAACGCTTTAGCAATATCTGACGTTGTGTTTCATTGTCGAGGTTATACATTATATTGAACCCCAGCCAGATTGTATCACCTTTAATCGTGGTTTCGTCCTCACTTCGGTTCACACATGGAACCTCAATCTTTGCACCATGCATCCTTGCCTCATGCAAATACAATTCTATTCTGTAAAAACCACCACCATTATTTATGGTTGCCACCAGATATTCCAGGGGATAATACGCCTTTAGAAACAAAGCCTGAAAACTTTCTACAGCATAAGATGCCGAATGGCCTTTGGCAAACGCATAATTGGCAAAACTTTCAATCTGTTTCCAGACCCTTTCGATGATATGTTCCGGAAAGTTTTTCTTCCGGCAGTTTGAGGAGAATTTTCCTCTCACCTTATCAAACTCATTGCGTTGCTTAAATTTCCAGGACATGCCCCGACGCAGAATGTCTGCCTCTGCCAGGGTCAGATCTGCAAATAAATGTGCTACTTTCAGTACATCTTCCTGGTAAACCATCACACCGTAGGTTTCCTTCAGTAAATCATACAATTCCGGCATTTCATTACGTGCCTTATCACGCAATTCCGGATGGCGGTACCGCAGCACATATTCCCGCATCATACCGCTTTTTGAAACTCCAGGCCGGATAATTGAACTGGCTGCCACAAGCCTCAGGTAATCATCTGCTTCAAGTTTTTGCAGCAGCATACGCATAGCAGGCGATTCCACATAAAAACAGCCAATAGTCATACCCTTCTTCAAGAGATCTTTTATTTTGACATCCTGCTTAAACCGGTTTATATCGTGAATATCCAGCTCTTCTCCCCTGTTATTGTAAACAATCTCCAGAGTGTCCTTTATTTTCCCCAATCCGCGCTGACCCAAAATATCAAATTTGGAAAAGCCAACATCTTCAGCTTCTATCATACTAAAAAATACAGTTGGGAAACCCTTGGGCGGCAACATGGTCGACGTGTAATAACTTAAAGATTTATCTGAAATAATGATACCACTGGAATGCACCGTTAAATGGCTGGGAAAACCTTCAATCAACTTACTGTACTTCAGCACTAACTGACCAATTTCATCAAAAGACCCGGTTCCTTTGTCTGCCTGTAACTTATCGATATCCGAAGCCGGTAGTCCAAACGACTTCCCCAACTCCCTGATAACAGATCTGTATTGAAATGTGCTGTAAGCGCCTACCAAAGCGGTCCGGTCCCAACCATGCCGGTCGAACAAATAACGGGTTACATCATTGCGGTCCCACGATGAAAAATCGATATCAAAATCCGGAGGTGATGTTCGGGAAGGATTAATAAAACGTTCAAAATACAGATCCAGTTCAACCGGATCCACATCGGTAATTCGAAGCAGGTAGGCGACCATACTATTGGCTCCGCTACCCCGACCGACATAGTAAAAACCACGGCTTCTGGCATAATTTACCAGATCCCAGTTGATCAAAAAATAAGAACAGAAATTCAGTTCCCTGATTATTTTTAACTCATGTTCCGTCCTGTCCAGAACAGCTTTTGACGGATGGTTTCCAAACCGGTATTTCAAGCCCTTTTTGCACTCCTCCACCATAAGTTGGTAATCTTCCTCCGGTGAGTTTGTAAAGCAACTTTTATTTTTAGGCGTTTTGAACTCAAACTGTATGGAACAGGAATCTGTCAAACGCTTAGTATTTTCCAGTATATACGGATAATCCGCATAAATCTTTGTAAGTTTTTGAGGAGTCAGCATAATTTCGTCAGGAGATGCCTCCTCCGACTTTGGTAACTTACTTAATAAGGTATTGTTATCAATGGTACGTAACAAACGGTGCACATTAAAATCGCGTTTATTCCGGAATGTTACCGGAGCGAGAATGACCAGTTTATCTGAATGATGTTGCCATTGTGAAAAGACAAGTTTAGATACGTCCGAAGGCCGAATGCCAATAAACTCATTCCGGACCAGTTCGCGAAACGGTGTTTTATTAAAAGGATAGACAATATAAACATCTGAAAATTCCGGAGCCCGTAACGAGAACTTCTTCCCGGAATGTAAATGTTGTGTGAGATGCTCATTCAGCGCCTGAAAACCTGCATTATTCTTTGCTATTCCTATGTACTTCTGTTCGGCACCATTTCGGAATTCAATACCAATAAGCGGTTTTATATTTGCCTTTGTGCTCAGACGAATAAAATCAAATACAGCCGAAGTGCTGTTAACATCGGTAAGTACCAACGTTTGATGCCCTTTGGATTGTGCCTCTTCCAAAAGCTGTTCGATAGAAAGCGTTCCAAACTTATAACTGAAATATGTATGGTTATTTAATAGCATTCCTTTTAAAGTTACAAGTGACTAAAGTTAAAAGTGAGCTAGAGTTATGTCAATTATAAACTGACGCATAATTTTATTCCTTCGCTTAGCCTTTAATTGCCTACCTCGCTCTGCTGAAGCTTTGCGAAGGCGAAGAAGGGACCCTCCCCGCGGAGTAGATTTCTCCTTTCCGCGAGTCGCCGAAGCTATAGCCGAGGAACAAGGGGACTGGGATGAGTAAAGGCAAATGATATTTAATCTTTGACACAACACTAATGTTAGTTGTACTCAAGTTTTAGACTTTAGTTCACTTTAGTCACTTGTAACTCTAGCTCACTTTAGTCACTTTCAACTTTAGCCCACTTATTTACAATCTTCTGTGAGCCGGAATAACAGGTGGTTCACCATTAAACGGATTACTCATCATTCCCACACCACTCGTATCCATTGTCACACTTCTCAGTACACTGTCCTGTCCAAATCTGTTACGTATCCTGTCCATTGCCTGATAAAGTTTCACATACCGTTCATTATCCTCAAACAAGTTCATCTGATATCCGCCACCCAGTAAATGACTGTAGCGCACACCCACTAATCTGACCAATACTCGTCTGTCGTACAACTGATCGAACAACTCCATTACGGTTTGAATAAGTGTATGATCAAGCGATGTATAAGTGATGCGTTTCTGACGTGTTCTGGTGTCAAAATCGGAATAGCGTACCGTAACCGTTACGCACGATGTAACTTTATTGCCGTTCCTGAGATAAAAAGCCAGTTTTTCCGCCATGGCCGTTAGAATACTTTTTAACTGACGTACATCAATGGTATCCTTTCCAAGTGTGAGCGACGATGATATTGACTTTCGTTCGTGGTAAGGAACAACTGGTGTGTTGTCAATTCCCTGAGCCTTTTTCCAAAGTGCAATACCATTCTTTCCCATCACCCGCTCAAGCAATTCAGGAGGCATTTCCTGGAGTGTTTTAATGTATTTTATTCCCAGACCAGTCAACATCTTATTGGTTTTATCACCAACCATAGGAATTTTTTTAACCGGCAACGGTGCCAGAAAAGCCTTTTCATTCCCATTAACAATCTGCATATGATTGTTCGGCTTAGCTTCTCCTGTTCCTACTTTTGAAACCGTTTTATTTGATGATAATGCAAAAGATATGGGAAGTCTTGTTTCCTTGATAATGCGTTCGCGTAAATCGATGGCCCACTTATAAGTGCCAAAAAAACGATCCATGCCTGTCATATCAATATAGAACTCATCTATGGAAGATTTTTCATACAAAGGCGAACGTTCTTTTATTATCTCGGTAATAGTGTCAGAAAATTTGCTGTATATAGAACTGTTTCCCCGTACCACAATAGCTTCAGGACATAACATTTGAGCCATCCGCATGGGCATAGCGGAATGAATGCCATAGGTACGCGCTTCGTAACTGCAGGCAGCCACAACTCCTCGGCCACTTGTTCCACCAACCAATACGGGTCTGTTGTTCAACTCCGGATTCAGAAGCCGCTCACACGACACAAAGAATGTGTCCAGATCGATATGTACGATTGATTTGTTCATTTTTAAGTTACGAGTGACTAGAGTTGGAAGTGACTAAAGTTGGAAGTGAGCTAGAGTTAGAAGTTTAGAAGAGTGTAAACTTTAGCTCACTTTAGTCACTATAGCTCACTTTAGTTCACTTTCTTATAGCTTTTTGCTTATCGAAGAAAAAATAGCAAGCAATTCCTTAGCTTCAACAGCCAGCTCATCCAAACCTTCTGTTCCATTTCCAAAATCTTTAATTACCTCTAACCAATATACTGTTTCACTTGCTTCACTTTCGGATATTTTAATTCTGCTTGAAAAATCAGCTCTACTTCTTGCCCTGTTTGCTTCACGGTAATTTGCTCCTATACTTGTTCCTGATTTTGAAAGTTGATTTTTTAAAACACGTCCTTCAACTAAACCCGGTAAGGCTGATGAAAATTTCAGTATACGAACTGCAAAAGATTTAGTTCTTTCTTCCAGAATTTTACTAAACTCTTTATTATCCATTTTCATCTAACTTTAGTCACTTTAGTTCACTTGTAACTTTAGCTCACTTTAGCTCACTTACAACTCTAGCTCACTTTAGTCACTTACAATTTTAGCTCACTTTAATCACCGAAACCACGACTCCCTGAACCCTGAAATTTCGGGTCAGAATAATGGGCTGATGAACCGGATTATCTGAGCAGGGACGCAATACAATGTGATCCTGATCCAACTGTAGTTGTTTTATGGTTGCATCATCATCAATGAGCGCCACAACGAGATCACCTGAGTTAGCTGAATGATCCTGCCGGATCAGGACCAGATCACCATCATCAATTCCTTTTTGATTCATGGAATCTCCTGAAGCCCTGAGAAAAAAATACCGCTTATCTTTTTCAATCAAATCAACGGATACAGAAATCTGAGCCTCCACATTTTCTTCTGCAAGCATAGGCAAACCGCACGCCACTGAACCCAACAATGGAACTTTAGCAGTAAGCGCTCTGTCACCCTGATCTTCAAACGTAAAATCTTCCAGTGCAAGACTGCCATCTCCTTTTCGGGTCAATGCTCCTTTTTCGGTAAGCTGTTGTAAAAGAACGGTTACTGAACGCGGCGATTTATAATCCAGATCACGCATTAAGCTCCTTGTACTCGGCATCTTACCATACAGCATTAAATAACTCCTTATGGCTTCCAATAATGCTGTTTCTTTATTTGACAACTCCAAAAACATACACAAATATACACTTTGTATATATCAGGATCAATAATTTTAACACTAATTTTGGGACAGGGATCAAAAAATATTTTGCAACCTTTACAGATCGAATTAATACAGAGTTGAATAACCCATCAGAATGCTTCCTGAATTTAACATACCACCTCCCTTTAGATACAATCCTTTAAAACATCACAGGTCATCCATTATTGAATTTATTAAATCGGCATCAAATACAACCATGAAAGAATGGGCTGAACTGGTTCAGTCGAATTACATTGATATTTACACAGGCCGGCTTACCCCAATAAACGTTTGCACCGAAATTGATGTCCTGCTAAACCACAAGGGTATTAAATCGAATGAACAATTTTTAAGTTGGGTTCATAGAGAAAAACCGTACAAAACACTGAGATTAAGCGATGATTCCGAATGGATTTTAAGAAAGGGAGAGCATGAAAAACGGTACATACACATTCATCCATCGCGTACCGGCGCTTTTACGTTAAGGTTTAAAGGAACCACGCTTATTACTGCTTATAAGCTCCATCAGAAATACAATGGAAAACGCTTTACACCAACACTTCAACAGGTAAATGAGGCCCGGAAAGAAATGGACCTCTCCCCTGTTAAACGTGTGGATCACGAAAAAGGGATCCTTAAGTGCTGGCAAACAATTTTCAGATAAACTTATCTGATCCTGATAATCTTACCTGTTTTAACCTGAGTTCCGCTGGCACCTGCTACCTTCAGTTCGTAGAAATAGACACCATCCGGCAAATCAGCTCCGGTTTGTGTTGTTCCATCCCAGTCAGCAAGATGCGTGCCTGCAGAATAATTTCCTGTCGTCAAGATCCGGACTACCTGGCCTGTTACACTTCGTATACTTAACTGAACCGATGCATGTGACTGCAATTCAAAGCTGATTGTCATCCGGTTATTAAACGGATTCGGATAACATGACGTCAGTAGTTCCTCAGGCATTTCAGGAGCCTGATTTGCAACAGACATCGGATCATCCCTGCCCGGAGAACCATTCACCAGTGAAGACACAGTCCAGTAAACTGAGCTGTCCTGATTTATTAACGGATTCTTTTTCACAGGAACAAGTGAATAACCATATCCATCCGGTTCTACCGGCCATGGATAGTCGTCAAAATATCTGACATCACAGATGGTATCGTTTGTCGCAGTAGCAACTAAAATACGCTCACCATTATTATCAAGCTGTCCGTCATATTCTCCAAATGGCATAAAACCATACCGGTTAAAAAAGTCATCTTCATCCGATGCCAGTACAATAAATCCACCCGGTTCCAGATAGGTTCCTTCAGGGAAAACATAACTAATGCCTTTAATAATCTGTACACCACTCATATCTATTGCAAAATCACCGATATTTTTCAGTTCAAGGAATTCAAATTTATCACCATCCACAGTATCGGATGCTTCAGGATGATAATTTATTTCTGTAATTCTTAAGTTATTTAAATCCTCCTGCACACTGAAAAATGCTTCAGATAATGCACTCCATTCATTGTTATAGTAGGTTCTTGCTTTTACATGTGCTGAACCGGATAACGTAATTGGTCCGCTATAGACATCAGCCATTTCACTACCTGAATCAGATTCCCTTATTCCCGCCTTTAATGTCGCTTTAATATAAAAATCTGAACTGGAAGTGTTACGGTTCAACCCCTGAACAGCCAGTACATTTTCCCCTTGCTTCAATAAATTAATGTTGGCAGATATCGAGAAAATTTCAAATGAAGCGGCTTCATGTGATCCTGTGGCAGCACTGGTAAATGTAAGAGATGACGGTGCATTGGCTCCGGCCACTAACTGTCCGTTCAGGTAAGCCGCAAACCCATCATCATATTGTACTGCTAAGGTTAATGTTGACAAATCATTTAAATTAAGATCACTGATTGTAAAAGGATACCGCACTAAACAACTACTATTTGGAGTGGTAGTATTACCATCATACATCTTATCTGCCACATCAATTGCAATCATAGCTTCATAACCGGAATTTGCTTCGTAACCAACACCTTTGGCTGAGCCAGATGTGTTTTCCCACGAGGAGGCATCATAACCGCTAGTATTCCAGGTATTGTCACTAAATCCAGACTCCGGAACCAATACCTGCATTGCATTTGTTGCGCTCACCAGATCCTCTTCTGTAACATTACCTACTTCACCTTTTATAGGATCACTTCCGTCCGTTGTATAATAAATCTCCCCATTGGCAACCTGCATGGTCAGTACGTCTCCCCTTGTTATGGTTGTTCCGGTTGTAACAGTGTTGTTCAGATACAGTTGCGGCACATCAATGTTTGGGTAAAATCCTGCACTTTTAAATTGTTGTAAAAGCTTAGCGGTTCGTTGAGGGAAATAGGTATTCTGCATGTAACTTTCAGCTGAAAGCCAGCTTGTTTTAGTATAAAGCAAATAAGGTGATGAACTCCAGGAATGCACATCACGTCTGTAGTCTCCCCAACGGGCCGATTCTCCATCAATGGCATCTTCAATCTGCACATAACGTTTCATCCATAATTCCACTGTTCTATCGGGAGTCAAAAGCCCGTCGTTGAAAAGATATTTATAGGCACGATCTGCAAAGCGACGCTTAAACAGTCCATTCTTCATCATATTCTGGAAAATATTGCTGGGACAACCATCGTTAAATTCACTTGTCACATTATCGTTCACGCCTTCCAGTATATGCTCTGCATCCCATACCAGGAATTTATATCCGGCACAACGATACACCCTGTTATACATAGCTGCCCAGTTATGGTGATCCCAATCAGAGTTGGCTCCATACATATTAATCAGCATATAGTCAATCAGGTTGTCCATATCCAGTAATGGCTTGTAACTGTAATTTACAGAACCATCCGGATTGTTGCCCTGAAGTTTTTGATAGGTTGCATCAGAAACAGTACCTGAATTAACTGTACTAATAAGTTCATTCCATGCATCACCTGATCCATCCATCACTTCAGAATAATCCTTAATCACATCAAACTCATCATCACTACCTTTCATATACGAAGCAGCAAAATCTTTATCCATGCGCTCAGATACGGTGTAAATACCCCAGTATAGTCCATTGATGAACAAATGGGTATACAAGGCATGACCTGACGGGTGCCCCATTGCACGCTGCATATCTTTTCCCCAGGTATCTCTGTGATATGTCGATCTTTCACGCTGATCAGAATCTCCATGAACCCATGTATTATTAAAACCACCGCGAAGAATCAATGTGTTAAAACTGTCATCAGCATCCTCACCAAAAATCGGAAAGTTCAACCTTGACGGGCCATATTCACTTTTAAACTTTAACCTGAAAGAGTGCTTTGGATTTTTAGTGGCCAGACGGCTATGTCCACCGTTAATGGTAATGCCACAATCAACCTGAAGAGAAAGAGAATCCTTGTTGTCAAACAATTCAAAGGAAATGGGTCTCTCCCAGTCCCTGCCTAGAGGATTATCGGTAAAAATAAATCCAGTATAAATATATATACCACCTGTTACTTCATCGTAATCGTGAGAAAAGAAATTTTCCTTTTTAGTCACGATTGAGATGGCCGGAAGCTCCTTTAAGGCTACCTTTAATGAAGCTGCAAATTCCGGATCAGCTACAAGTTCAGGATCCACTTCATAATCAGCAGGTGCATTCCCCGATAAGGTTTGAAACGGCCCCCACTCGTCGGGATAACCGGCAGGATTATTGGGCTGATGAATAATATCATCCACAAACAGATACGTTTGGGTGTTAATTTTACTGGCTGTCTGACCCGTCACAAAAGCAGAAGCCCGTAACACAGTGGTTGTACTGATATGGATTGGACTAACATACAGTGTTCCGTTTGATTCGGTCGGCTCACTGCCGTCGGTAGTGTAATATATTTTTGCTGAACCAACATTACTGCTTATTGTAAGATCAAATGCAGAATCATAAAATCCATGATTACGGCTGAATTCCGGTGCCGGAATGATACTGCTGCCCGACCCCGGATTAACTGTTCCGGGTGACAACACGGTAAACGAAACATAAGCGCCATCAAAATAACCGTATGATACATCTGTTTCCTGTACCGGGAAGGAAGGATCAAAGGCAGTTACAGGAACTCCCGAAGGATTTACCAATGCCAGGTATTCTCCGTTTCCACTCAGTTTGAAATTAGCATGTAATTCACCGGCAGGGTCCATACGGTCCTTTCCTGAAGCAAAAACTACAAGATATTTATCCGGTTCAAGCGTTATATCCGGGAAAACCCATTTTTTAAGATCGGCGGCATCATCGGTTAATGCCCATTCCTGTAAGTTGATAGCACCGGATGTTGGATTATAAATTTCTATCCAGTCGGAATAATCACCATCTTCATCGGTTATGGACGTTTGGTTTAATGCCAGAAACTCGTTAATACGCAGTGTCTGCGCCTGGATTCCAAAACTAATTGTCATGAGCATAAATCCCATAACAATACCTTTTAATAAGCGGTTAGCAGTAAAGATTAGATTCATAGTACCTTTTAAATTCCCAAAACAATAGGCTAAGATAATTTCTTTATTGTATTATTCACACTTTTTCTGAATATTTTTCCCATAAATGCCTTATTTTTAATGACTCTGATTAACTTTAGCCCTATGAATCATACACTAATTGTTTTTGTAATTGTCAGTATTCCGATGGTGGTTGCATCATGGCATCCGTTACAGAATATAAAGAGCCATGGGTTTTACAGATTTTTCGGGTGGGAAGGTATTGCCTGGTTATTCGCCAGCAACTATCGCTATTGGTTTAACAATCCTTTAGGTCTGAACCAAATTCTATCATGGATTTTTTTATTCATTGCAGCATACCTTGTAATATGCGGATATCTGGTTATGCGAAGAGCCGGAAAACCATCGAAAGAAAGAGACGAAAAAGAACTCTTCCACTTTGAAAAAACAACAAACCTGATTGATCATGGCGTTTTTAAATACATCCGTCATCCACTATACGCGTCACTGGTCTATCTCACATGGGGATTATTCTTTAAACATATAACTTTACCTCTTTTAATTGTTGCCATAATCTCCTCAATATTCATGTACATAACTACCTTGTATGAAGAAAAAGAATCCATAGCATATTTTGGAGAAAAATATAAAGCGTATATGTCAAAAACAAAGCGGTTTATTCCGTTTATTTTTTAACTCAACATTTACAAAATACAGGCCATGCAGGAAGAAATCCCTGATTTGTGTTGCCATGACATTATTTTCAACAAATATTTGAATACAGTGTTATTCTATATTTGAATTTGGTAAATTTAGCCTGATAAAACAGAAAGCAAAATGAAACTAACAAACTCCATCATCTTTATTTTCGGATTTACAATTTTTGCAGGTCTCTCATCATGTCAAATCGGATCAGAAGGTAATTCCGGATCTGCCCCTACAGCAAACGAAAATCTGAATGCTACGTTATGGATGCAAACTTCAGCAGAATATAACATGTTATGTCAACAAACCTACAAATTTGCATTTCTGAACTTAGAGCTGGCATTAAAGGATAAAACCTGGACGGCAGCACTGGAGCAAACCAATGATTTCTCTGACCTGCCACCGGCAATAATTGTAGATATTGATGAAACTATTTTAGACAACTCCCCTTTTCAGGCCAGACTCATAAAGAATCATCAGGCATATTCTGATGAATTATGGAAAGAATGGGTTCTTGAAGAAAAGGCTGAACCAATTCCCGGAGCCAAAGAATTCCTGGAAAAGGTGCAGTCCCATGGCGTAAAAATATTTTTTGTAACCAACCGCGTTCTACAGGATCCGACAGTAGAAAACCTGAAAAAGGAAATTTCTGCTGATATAACCGCAGAAGATGTACTTTGTAAAAACGAACAACCGGACTGGGGTTCAGACAAGACCTCACGACGTGCACTTATTGCACAATCCTATAGAATACTTCTGCTGATTGGCGACGATTATAATGACTTTACCTATCTGGGCAAACCCGATCCGAATGAAAGAAAACAAATGGCTTTAAATCAAATTGCTCATTGGGGAAAAGAATGGTTCGTCCTGCCTAATCCTACGTATGGCAGCTTTGACAAAGCACTGTGGAATTACGATTACAGTAAAACCGACCAGGAAAAAATCAAATCAAAATATCAGTATCTGAACACAAAAGAATAAAACGATCACAACCAGTTTACTGATTACTGAATATATTAATCGTTATTGAAACAAAAAAAATAAAAGGATATAAAGATGAGTTCTATCCACCTGTATCCACAGCAGTACAAAATTCCGGAGAACCAATTTTCTGTACCAGATATATAAGTTTTCAGACAGAACTACAAGGTAATGCGCATAGTGTTATGCGGTCATTCTACAAAATTTGAATGAATATGCATTTTTTATTTAGTATCGCAGTAAACATTAAGAGAATGAAGTGGTTTTACCACAGTACTGATATTTAATACAGGACCTATGCAACCGATATTAATTTACGGGATCATAATTATTGCCGGATATATTGCCGGTATAGGTGCACAGAAAGCAGGTCTCCCAAGGGTGACAGGTTATTTGCTGGTGGGTTTAATATTAAATCCTCAGATTACATCCGTTATTCCCGAAGGATTCATCAACAACACCGAATTTGTCACAAATATCAGTCTGGCATTCATTACACTATCTGTAGGTGGAACCTTAAAGATGAGCGAGCTGCGCAAAATGGGGAAAACCATCCTGCTTATCACAGTCATGGAAGCTGAAGTGGCATTTATAATGGTGTCCTTAGGCTTTTACTTTTTGTTTCCATACCTGGGAATTGACTCCAGCCTTGCAATATACTCACTGCCCATCGGATTAATCTTGGGATCGCTGGCCTGCCCCACCGATCCTTCAGCTACCTTAGCAGTCACTCATGAATACAAAGCGAAAGGAGAAGTCTCCTCCACTATTCTGGGTGTTGCAGCCTTTGATGATATTGCAGGCATTCTGAACTACAGTATATTTATTGTACTGGCCGCCACCATGATGACCGGTCAATCGTTTTCTTTCCATAAAGCATTTATGGAACCGGCTTACATCATAGGAGGTTCAATTATTTTAGGTATTGTAATGGGAACAGTTTTTAATCTTACCACCAGGTTTTCTAAAAAACTTAATGACGGGGTATTGATTTTAATGACCTTTGGATTTTTGATGCTGGCGTTCGGACTGGCAGAACTCATTAAAGTTGATGAATTACTGGCTACCATGACTATGGGAATTGCCATTGCAAATTTCAACCCAAAACAGGACAGGATTTTTAAAATTCTTGAGGGATATACAGAAGAACTAATCTTCGTACTGTTTTTTGTCATTTCTTCAATGCATCTTAATTTCTCTGTTGTTTCAAATTCTTACTGGCTCATTATAATTTTTATCATTTTAAGAGCGATGGGGAAATTCATAGGAACTTTCAGTGGTGCCATTATGGTAAAAGCAGACCGTAAAGTTCGCCATTTTACAGCCGGGGGACTGCTCCCACAGGGTGGCATTGTTATAGGACTGGCACTAATGATTAAACAAAACGACAGTTTTTCACAGATTGCCGACATGATAATAAGTATTGTTATCGGGGCAACCATAGTACATGAGATCATTGGTCCGGTAATGGCAAAATTCTTCCTTGTAAAAGCAGGAGAAATTAAAAAGGAAGCTGAAAGTAATACATAAAAAAGTGCCGCAACACATAGGTTACAGCACTTAACTATTTGGGATCAATACTATTTATTCAACGATCGTCATCTCATTAATTAATCGTTCTGCTCCGGCATATTTGTCAATGATGAACAGCACGTATCGTATATCCACATTAATGGTTCGCTGTAGCTCCGGTTCAAACGCAATATCGCCGCTCATGGCTTCCCAGTTGCCATCGAATGCCAAACCAAATAATTCTCCGTTGGCATTGATTACCGGACTACCGGAATTACCTCCTGTTATATCGTTATTTGTTAAAAAGTTAACGTGCATGGTTCCGTCTTTATCCGCATACCTGCCGTAATCCTGGATCAGGTACAGCTCCTTAAGTTTTTGCGGCACCACAAACTCCCAGTTTTTCGGATCTTCCTTTTCCATGACACCTTCAAGTGTGGTATAATATAAGTAGTGAACCGCATCGCGTGCCATGTAATCCTCAACCTGACCATAACTCATTCGCATTGTGAAGTTGGCATCAGGATAAAATACTTTATCCGGTTCCATTTCGTGAAGGCCTGCTTCAAAAAGTCTTCGTCCTTTTGAAATATTAAAATCCTGCTGTTTCATCAGTTCTGTTAACAGACTATATTCACTAAAAACAGAAACACCACCGCGAAATGCCAGATCATTTTTCAGAATTTTGATACTCGGTTTATCGAGAAATGCCATAAAACGATCTTTATCTACAAAAATTGATTTACGGAATAACTTATCGGCATATTTGGCATAATCGCCTTTATACTTTGATTTAATCAACTGGTAAACAGACGGATAATATACATTTGAAATTTCCTGTGCATATACCTTAAGCATAGCTTCCAGAACCTTCCTGTCGGTTGACGGATTATAGTCCTTGAAAAATTTTTCTCCATCTTCACGCATGCGATCAATCATAATCCTCTGCAGCTCCTCGTTACCGCTTATCATAATATCTGCGAATCGCTTTGCCCGATAAGCAAAGAAATAAACCTCAGTACCTGAAATCAAAGACTCACGCAGATAATTACGGGCTTTGTTCTGAGGTGCTCTGTTGATATAAGCTTCCTTCAGTAAAGGCAGTGCTTCGCCATATTTTTCTTTTCGTGCATCCGTTTGGTTGACCCAATTTGTAAACTGATCTTCCAGTTCTCTTTTTTTCTCCAAAACATGTAAATCGTTCAGACCCTTGTTCATTCCAATGCTATTCTTATAATAATTGGAACTGTGCGCATATTTTGTCGCGTACTGAATCCGGACCTTCTCACTTACCTGCATATCCTTAAGCCAGATATTCTGCTTAATTTCACGCACCTGGATCCGCGCCATATTAACAATGTCCATCCTTTCCTCGATACCCCATGAAGTCAGGTATCGATCCGTACTTCCCGGAAATCCCAGAATCATCGCAAAATCCCCCATCTGATTTCCTTTTAAGGACACAGGAAGGTGATATTTGGGCTTCATCGGGACATTCTGCTCAGAATAAGAAGCGGGGTTTCCCAAGGTATCAGTGTAAACGCGAAACATACTAAAATCACCTGTATGGCGTGGCCACATCCAGTTATCTGTGTCGGCTCCAAATTTACCAATTGAAGATGGAGGAGCGCCTACAAAGCGAACATCAGGATATTCCTGATAAACGTACAGGTAATATTCATTCCCTGAGTAGAAGGGCTTTACCACAGGAACATATCCCAAAGTATCAGGAACTTCACCTGCTATGGCAACCAAAACCGAATCAATTTTCAGTTCTCTTTTTGCTTCTTTCATATCGTCAGTTACACAACCAAGCACACGATCGGTAACATCTTCAATACTTTTCAGAAACTTTACAGATAATCCCGGTGTTGGAATTTCATCGGCCAATTCTTCAGCCCAGAAGCCATCCTCCAGATAATTATGCTCCACAGAACTATGACTCTGTATAGCAGAATAACCACAGTGATGATTGGTCAGGATCAAGCCTTTATCTGAAATGATTTCACCGGTACATCCCCTTCCAAAAATTACAACTGCATCTTTAATACTGGAATGATTAATACTGTAGATCTTATCCGCATTGAGCTTAAGACCCATTTCCTGCATGGTTTTGATATTAAGATCTTTGATGTAGGGCAGCATCCACATGCCCTCATCAGCCTTTACATAATTACCACAGGCAAGTAAGAATGCTACAAGCGTTAATAAAAAGTTTTTCATGTTTTTGTGTGTGTATTTCTTCAAAGTCCGCAAAAATAATAATAATCAGCAGATTGAAAATGAAAAAATCCTAAACATTTAAAAATTTATGTTTGTATATACGATCAAAAAAGGGAGAGATTGTTTATCATAAATAAAAAATAAATTTAATTTTATGCGCTTCAAACTTTATCATACAGTTGTGGGTTATTAAAACTGACTGTATGAATATGTTTAACCTTAATCTTTACAATTTTTTTTACTATGGCAGGAAATATAACACTTACCATGATTAAACCCAGAGCAGTAGAAAAGAACCATATTGGTCCAATTCTAGGTATCATCAACGAGCATGGGTTCAAAATCAAAGCAATGAAGTTAACCCGGTTATCCAAGGCACGTGCAGAACAGTTTTATGCGGTTCATAAAGGTAAACCGTTCTACGAAACACTGACAGAATTTATGTCGTCCGGTCCTATTGTAGCCGCGCTTCTGGAACATGATGATGCTGTTACCGAATTCCGTAGTTTAATTGGGGCCACAAATCCCGATAATGCCGAAGAAGGTACCATTCGGAAACTTTTTGCGGAATCAATGCAGCATAATGCAGTGCATGGATCCGACAGCGATGAAAATGCACTGATTGAGGCAGCATTTTTCTTTTCAGAAACAGAACGCTACTAATTTTTTGAATTAGTTCAGAACATTTAATACTTCTTATTGTTATTTAAATGAAATTGAAATAACGAAGTATAATGGAGAAATTGTGTCCGATTACATTTAAAAGCGTAGATAATAATGTTGCACGATTAAATTCGTCATTCATTATTGTTCTTTTTGCCTTGTTTTTTGCAACCGGGAGTCCTGTTGTCATTGGGTTTATCTTTCTTGACTTCCTGGTCAGAGGCTTTTGGGAATCTGCATTTAGTCCTGTATCAAGAACCAGCAAGTTTATTTTAAGCAATTTTCAGATAAAACCTAAAATGATTAATGCAGGCCCTAAAATTTTTGCAGCACAGGTAGGAACGTTTATTTCCGGTGCCGTATTGTTCTGCTCGGTTACGGGATTCAGCACAATAGGTTGTTACTTTGCAGGTGTTCTTGTATTCTTTGCCCTTTTGGAATCGGCATTTTCTTATTGTGTAGCTTGTAAACTTTATCCTTATTTAAGAAAAAGATAATTCTCAACAGTACATAAAAAATGCCCGGTGTTTGCCGGGCATTTTTTTATTCCGTAATATCAGTTATTTAACCAGTTGTGGAAGGTAACAAGCTATTAATCCAAGGTATTGTTTCTCTGACTTTGGTGTGGTTGAAATAACTTTTTGCCTGAACATCTGTTCCCTGTCAATTCGCTTTGCCGTAACATCTTTATCCAGTTTCCTGAATTCCTTATCCATTTTGGTTAAACCAAATACATTGTTCTTTTTTGCCTTGTACTGCAATTCCAGCTTATTACCGTACACAACATAATTATGGCAGTTATCACCCTCGCAAACTCTTACAACAAAAGTTTCATCTGTGTTTTCATATTTGATCACAAAAATTTTAAAATCGTCGTTCGACTTATCCAGATCCTTATACACTTCATAGTCACCCATTGAAGTGAATGTTTGTCCCTTCATCATTTTCTTTTCAGTAGCCTGGGCTGCAAAAGCCAGACAAATAACTCCTACTAATACTATAAGTTTTGTTTTCATGGCACTTGATTTAATATTCTGAACCAAATGTATAAAGCATTCTTACACCGTTCACTGAATTTTCAGTCTACCGCTGGTTTGAAGATACAAACGATAAACACCAATGTGCCAACAACTTCTGTTTCTGATCCAAGGTTGTTCACAACTCGTATTTATACGTTCCTGTAATGGGTCGGTCAACTCAGAATTAAACTTATAACACATACATTTGTTATTACATGTGATCATCAAAATTTTTACGTCATGAAAAAAAACATGGGTGCCATTGACAAGGTAATAAGAGTTATTATTGCTCTGACAGTTGGCGTACTTTATTTCACAAATGTTGTTACGGGAACTCTGGGTATTGTACTGCTTGTGATTGGAATTATTTTTCTTCTGACCAGCCTTGTAGGCACATGTCCACTCTATTTACCATTTGGAATTAGTACACAAAAAAAGAAATCTTAACCGTAATGTCTAAAGTTTTTGATCCGAAAAAACTACTGAAACTGGAATCGGAGGACCGCTATAAAGCGGTTCCTCCTAAAGAAACTCTCATTAAAACAGGACTAAAACCTGAATATTCTGTTGCCGATATCGGATGTGGAACGGGTTTTTTCAGTATCCCTGCAGCAAAATATGTTAATCCGAATAAGGTTGTTGCAGCCGATATTTCAGCTGAAATGCTGAATTTTGTCAATAGCCGCAAAATTGATGAAGAAATAAAGAATATTGACGTGGTAAAGATGGAACCAATGATAATTCCTTTACCAGACAATACATTTGATTTTACGTTTTGTTCTTTTGTGCTTCATGAGGTGCCGGACCAGGAAAAATATCTTAATGAACTTTTACGCATTACAAAACCCGGTGGCCGTGTTGTTATCCTTGAATGGCAGGTTATTGAAACACCTTCAGGCCCTCCTGTTAACATTCGGATTGAACCGGAAAAACTGAATGAATATATTAAATCGGAAACTGTGACATCAAAGGAAATGATGGTGATCGGTGACTGGTTTTATGCCACTATTGCTCATAAACGCTGATTCAGGTGACGTTAACAGAACCGTTATAATTCAGTGCCTTCATAACTGAATTTTTATAATTCCTTCCTATTGGTAATTCCTTCTCTTTAATTTCTATAATACTTGCACTGAACGCCGTAATATGCGGAACCGACACAATATAAGATTTATGAATTCTTAGGAAATCATCTGCCGGTAGTTTATTCTCAAGTTCGGTAAGACTGGCTTTTGTAATAATCCGTTTATCTGGCATGTATATTCTTACATACTCACTGTAACCCTCTATATAAAGAATGTCTTTCAACGGTATTTTCTTTACCATTTTATTCTCTTTCACGTAAATGTAAGAATCATCCGGGCCTTTTATTCCCTCGTTCACCTGAACCGTATCACTTTTGGTCTGGTAAAACTTATTCACCGATTTCAAAAACCGTTCAAACGTGATGGGTTTCAGCAGATAGTCCACAACATCCAGTTCAAACCCTTCAAGAGCGTGTTCCCTGTATGCGGTTGTAAATATTACTTTTGGCGGATTCTTAAGTATTTTCAAAAATTCGATTCCACTTATTTGCGGCATATGTATATCAAGAAACATCAGGTCAACTTTGCTATTATGCAAAGCTGTCATAGCTTCCATAGCATTACTGCAAACACCAACCAGTTCAAAATCTTCCAGTTTGGACACATGATCTTTCATCAGCTCCTGGGCCAATGGTTCATCATCAACTATAATACATTTGTTCTTCATGATAAAAACGATTGATGAATGAATACGCTAAAAGATGTAATAATTCCCCTGTGGTTTCCCCGTTTAATATCTGAGTTCAGAAGGTTCATTCTACTCAATTTTTTCAGGTATCAGTTGTAAAGTTACAAATTTATTGATTACAACAATTCAGCGTGTGTTTATCAACGAACAACATAATTCACAGGGTTAACGACACACATTACGGTTTAAAATACGTTCACATACCAAAATCGCGAAGGCAATATTACAATAACCTGATTCAATGCCACTTATCCATTTCTGACATCTTACATACTACGGTTGATTGAAAATTAACCTTATATTCGATGATCCGTTTTAGTTTTAAAGCTTAAATATCTTAAACAGACGGAATAATTCGGTAATTTTGAAACATGGATAATTATAGCCTAAGTACTGTTATATGAAAAGACTACTGCCTATATTAGTTGTCTTATTTGTTATATCAGGTTGTTCCGATAACAGAAAAGCAGAATATCTTTTAAAACATTTTATAGCTACGCACGAAAAAGGACTGGAACAATTGCATAAAGAAAATGCTGAGATGCTTTGGGATAATTATACCAGTCATAAAAATCCTGATAAATATTACTATAAGGCCGACAGTATACACAAACTTTTTAATCAAAAAACAGAAGCCGAATTAAATATCAGGGCAATATATAACAATATCTCGGAATATGATTTTCTAAACCGGTTGCGAAGTTCAGGTCTTGTTAGTGATCCTATATTAAAACGTGAACTGGAGAAGTTGTATGATCAGTATGCATGGGCAAGGTTTGATTTTTATACGCTCACAGACAAGCAAGCCCAGCTGGCTAATAAATTCTATGATCTGAAAAGGAGTAAACCGGAAGGTGATGACATTCAGTATTTGGGAAGTGACTCAATGTTGATGTATGACAGGAGAAGAAATGAACTGATTGCAGACTATAAAGATATCATCAGAGGAAAAAACAGTGCAGCAAAAAAGGCCGGATTTAAAAACTTCTGGTCTTACTGGCTTGATAAAAACGAACTATCAAATCAGGAACAGGAAAAAGTAATTTCAGCAATTGATAGCCTTACGCGCGGCGATTACCTGAAATTTAAACATACAATTGACAGTGTTATAGTTACGAACAAAGGTATTTCGCCAAATAAAATCACATACTCAGATTTTTACCTTAATGTATTAGAATTGACCCACCCTGACAAACCCAAAATTAACTTGAGTGAAGATTCTATAGAAAACACTCTCATAAATTACTTTAATGACAAAGGGTTTATAGACGGTAACATTTACTCAAACAGCGATATATGGTGGAGTAATGACAAGGTCAGAGGTAGTTTTGTAATCAATATGGATAACAGGGAAGACGTACGCATATATGGTTCTTTCAAACCTGGATTCTGGGACATGGTTAATCTTTTGCATGAAACGGGACATGCCTTTTATTTTAAAAATGTTGAACAGGACATTCCTTTTATGCTGCGTGAACCTAATCTTGCAATGAATGAAGCTGTTGGATTTGCTTTTCAATCTCTGTTTATTGCAGACCCTCAACTGACGGATCGTTTAGGTTTGAATCCTTTAAAATCAGAATATTTCAGCGATCTGAAAAATCCATACATGCTTTTTATGACGAGGGATTTGCTGGTCAGAGCCGAACTGGAAAAGGAGATTATTAAGGATCCGGATCAGGATATCAATAAACTATTCTGGGCACTGAAAAAGAAATATTTCTATTATGATCAGCCGGATGTTGAAAAAGTTCCGTTATGGATTCAGGATACGCATATCATTCATAATTCAGGAATTTACCAGGCATATATATATGCGGCAGCCATTGGAGGTATGTTGCTTGAAGAAGTAAAACACAATGAAAAATATGGTGAATGGATGACCGAGGACATCTTTAGATATGGCGATTCCAAATGTTGGAGAGATATCATAAAAGATGCTACAGGACAACCATTTACTCCGGAATATATCAGCAACTTATACAAATAAGTTGTAACATAATTGGGGAATTATGGCATCAAGTAATTACAAAGGACTTTTAAATGTAATATACCACAGTATATTCTGGTTGGTATACTGCCTTTTTATGGCTTCCTTAATCGGCATTAACGGGCAACAACCGTTCTGGCTTGTTTTTACGCATTACCTTTCAGGCATTCCTGCATTTGCTTTGTTTGCCTATACAATGTTAAAATACTTTGTCCCGGCACTGCTTACTAAAAAACGGAATTACCTGGCTGTTGCTTTAATTGTGACAGGCACAACAATTGCTTCGGGAATACTTTTTCTGTTACTGAATCATTTCGTGTTTTATGGTATATTCTGGCCTCATGCACTCGCCCCGGAAAAATGGTTTTCATTCAATCTGTTCATACAGTCACTTTTACCGGTTTGGATTCCCTCAATGTTCCTTGTTACCCGAAAGTTTACATCCGAATGGTTAAAAGAATCAAAAGCCAAAACAGAGTTGGAAAAAGAGAACCTGCAAACAGAACTAAAAATGCTTAAAAACCAGCTAAACCCTCATTTCCTGTTCAATACGCTTAACAACCTCTATACGCTGGCTCTAATGAAATCTGATAAAACTCCGGAAATGATTTCGAGGTTGTCAGATATGTTCCAGTTCATACTGTATGAATGCAATACGCCGGTTATTACACTAAAGAAAGAAATGAATCTGATCAACAACTATGTCAAACTGCAGCAACTCCGGTATGGTGACAGGCTGGATTATTCCATTCAAATCGATGTGGGCGTGGATAATTTCAGGATTGCACCTATGATCCTTTTTACATTTGTAGAGAACTGTTTTAAGCATGGAAGTGGTTCTGACCCCGGCATACCGTGGATAAAACTATCATTTGAACGCAAAGGTGACAAGTTGTTGTTTATTGCAGAGAACAGCAAACCCGGGAATTCCCAATCCCATAAAGCAGAAAAAAAAGGTATCGGCCTTTCCAACATGCAAAAAAGGCTTGAACTTCTTTATTCGGGTCACTATAAGCTTGACATAAACGAGAATAACAAAGTCTACAAAGCTGAGTTGCTGATGGAGGAATTATAAAATTATTCCGTCAGAATGTCTTTGAGATCAACAATTACGAAACTGCCATCCTTTATTTCGTATAAAACCTTCTTTGCGATGATCTGATTTGCTGAAACAGATAACAATGCAGCTGCTTTACCTGCCGGATTCAGAATTATGGTTTCCTTATTATTGGCAAATATATTGTACCCATACTTATTGCTGCGGTAGGGAAGATAATTCTCTGCCAGAACCAGATTTTTAACAAACTCAAAATTATGATCTATAACAACAAGATTATTATCACGAGTACTGATCAGATAATATGTATCCGGATCAATAATTTTACTGCCCTTAACATCTTCAGTTTTCAGATAAATTTTATCATTTAAAAAATGATTAAATGGATCAAGCACATTAATTAGAAATGATTTTTCCTCTATAACAGAACCGTCAACTAAAGAAAACGCTTTCATTTTGTCCTGATATAACACTGTCAACCTATCGTCCTGAATTTTCGAATCCAGAATCAGCTGATCATCTGTATTAAACTCTTTAACAAATAGTTGCTTCCCGTTATTCGGATTAAATGCAGTAAGATAAGGTTTACCATAGGATATTTTTTCATTCCCGTCTCTTGTATCCACACTCTGATCATAAACGTTCGGATCCAGCGGACCAACCGATGTTTCATTATACGATGCATATCCTTTATTAAAAAGATACAGTCTGTTGTAGCGGATAAATAATTCTGAACTACTTGACTTCCCCGATGGTATAGCAAATGTCCACTGAATATTTCCATCCAGATCGATTTTAATCAAATTATCCTTTGATGCAAAATAGATATAACCGTCTTCATTTAAAAGGTTTGAGCCAACATTAGATATTACTTCATTCTTCAGAAATACCCCTGAATACTTTGTAAATGCATATACATCAGATACATGATAGACGTCATTATTCACTATTTTTGTTTCATTCTCGCCTGTTATCATATCGTAATCCCAACCTTTGCCTGTTTTCAGATTTATGGTATGCAAACCGGCAGCAACAATAAGAATAACTGAATCGTTAATATGAATAATCTGATTGCTCCAGTTATACTGTTCACTTATTTCTCTTTTCCAGATAACTTCTCCGGTTTTCAGATCGACACCTTTAAGCATGTTTGTTACACCAATAGCCGAACGGTATGTATAACCTATTCCAACGTTCATTAGTGGATCAATATATTTCAGGTTTACTTTAGCATCCCACAATTCATCTCCATCACTTATCTTCAGACAGTTTAAAATATTATCCGATTCCAGAAATATATTATCGTTGTACTGCAGCACTTTGCTGTTTACATAATTTATGGACTTACTCCACTTTATATTGTCATCCTTAATGCTGAAGAGAATAAGGTCGCCACGGTTCTTAAGCCATTCTCCACTTTGGTTAACACGTTGCTGAACAACTGTAATAGAGTTGGTCAGGGTATCCAGATACGATTTCTGAATGACGCCCGGAAATTTGTATTCTTTTGCCACAACGGCTTTTCCGCTAATTAAATTTTTCCCTGCGTTATTTTCACTTACTTTTAGCTTTACCGAAGAAAAAGCCAAAGAAGAAATTAAACTGAAAATAATCAGAAATATAGTTGATGAATTTTTCATTGTTGATAAATATTCTACGTTGATCCATACATAAAAAGTGTCCCTAAGTTATAAAAAAAGAAACAATTTCAAAACTGAAAAGATTTCTGATATTGTAGTTTTCATGATGTTTATAAAACATTAACCCAAAGTATTTATTCAAAATAGATTTCCTCTTTTATTACGATCCTTTTTTTACTTTCTTTGTAGATATTACTACCAATTACATAATTATGAAAAAACTAATAATTCTTGCTATTTGTCTTTTTACGATAAATTTTTCTTTGCTGCATGCCCAGGACACAAACTGGGGTGTTGATTTTTCAGATGCCATTATGTATCGCTATCCCAATAACATTAACGATATGACAGGAAAAGGCTGGGAATATTCTAACAGCATTGTGTTATATGGGATGATAAAAATATACAACTACACCCATAACCCGGCTTATTTGGATTATGTAAAAAAGTATGTAGACAGTTATGTAAGTGCTTCAGGCTCTATAACTTTTAATTCTAACGCCAATAATCTGGATCATCTCCATCCCGGATTGCTGTTAAATTATCTTTATAGGGAAACAGGTATAGAGAAATATAAAAAAGCCGCAGATATTATACGAAGTGAATTTGACAAACAACCGCGAAATCCTTCCGGTGGATTTTGGCACAAACAGATTTATCCTAATCAGATGTGGGCAGACGGAATTTATATGGCCGAGCCTTTTTTACTTGAATATGGTTCAATGTTCAACGACATGGAATATGCCACTAATGAAGCAACTAAACAGACCACTCTGTTGGCAGCTCATGCATACGATGAGAGCAACCATTTAATCTATCATGGCTGGGATGAAACCAAAGCTGCATCCTGGGCTGATGCTAACGGTCGTTCTCCCGAAGTGTGGTCAAGGGGAATGGGCTGGTACTGCATGGCTTTGGTTGATATGCTGGATATTCTTCCAACTGATCATGCAAAATATCAGGATTTCATTTCTCTTGTACAGGGTTTGGCTCAGGGAATTAAAGAAAACCAGGATAACTCCACAGGACTGTGGTACCAGGTAGTTGATAAAGGGAATCTCTCATCAAACTGGATTGAGACATCAGGCAGCGCCATGTTTATTTACATGCTCAAAAAAGCACGCGATAAAGGTTATATTGATGCAACGTACGACGATGTAATTGCTAAAGGATGGGAAGGTATACAGGCAAAGATTACCATGGATAACAAAAATATGCCGGTTATCAATGGGTTTGTAGGTGGAATGGGGATTAAAGATGATTATGCAACGTATGTGGCGCAGTCAACCGTGAGTGCACCACCGTCCAGTCATCCTCATGGGTATTGCGCCATTCTTTCGTTGTCTTCGGTAATGGAATGGCCCAAAGAAAGAATTTACGATCTGAACATTGACATTGTCAGTAGAGGAAATGTAATCAATCCATATGAAAACACAGCCTACATGCCGGGAGAATACATTAAACTGACGGCCCGACCTCAAACAGGGTATCAATTTGATGGCTGGACCGGCGATGTAACAGACACAGATTCTGTAATCTATGTAAAAATGGATGCCAGTAAAAATATTACTGCGAATTTTAGTTCAATAACTCCGATTAAAAATGTAACTTCTGAAGCGTTAAACGTTTTCCCTAATCCGGTTCATAACAAACTACATATTACTACAGATGAACAGGTAATGGAATACCAGATACTAACAGTGGGAGGAAAAGTAGTTCAGGCAGGAACATGTACAACAGCATCTGAGAATACTATTTCAGTATCCGGCTTACCTGTTGGAATGTATGTATTAAAATCAGAGCATTCGCAGGCCAGTTTTATAAAAGAGTAAACGGATAAAACCAAAGAATGGGCATCCGGGTTAAACAATAATCTCCGGGTTCATAAAATTTCACTAAAATTCAACATTTTATTGAACAAAGAACACCTTTATGGTTTTATATACATTGAAATTTAAAACCAAAAAAAATGAGTAAAGTCACATTAAAAGGAACCCCGGTCAACACTATAGGTGCATTACCTGAAGTTGGACAATCGTTAAAAGATTTTGAATTAACCAAAGGAGACTTATCAAAAGCTAAACTGGCAGATTATAAAGGCCAAAAACTAGTTTTAAATATTTTCCCAAGTCTGGATACAAGTACATGTGCTGCATCGGTACGCCGCTTTAATAAAGAAGCTGCAGATTTAAATAATGTAAAGGTATTATGTATTTCGAAAGACCTGCCATTTGCACAAGGTCGTTTCTGTGGTGCAGAAGGTATTGAAAACGTAGAAACGCTTTCAGATTACGTAACCGGTAAATTTGGTAAAGATTACGGCGTTGAAATCGTTGATTCGCCGCTTGTTGCTTTGTTATCAAGGGCTGTTGTCGTAGCAGACGAAAATGGCAAAGTTTTATATACAGAGCAGGTTCCGGAAATTACGGAAGAACCAAATTATGAAGCAGCACTGAGTGCTTTAAAATAAAATACTAATCATTGCAAAAAGATCCGCTCAATAAATGGGCGGATTTTTTTATGGTTCAAAGTCACTGGGAAGATAAGCTCCATAGCGTTTTTTGGCAATGTCACCATTAAAAATCAATTCTCCACCTCCAGGGAGTGTACCGTCCTTTCTTATAACACAAGTATCTTTACCCACATATAAGAGCGAATATGATTCAGGCCTCAATCCGGTTAAAATTCTCCAGGATGCGTCATCGTTAAATTTAGATAAGTTGATTGGCTTAAAGTTATTGGTATAGTAATAAATAATCATTTCACGCCCTTTCATGCCTGTTATATATGCTTCATCATTTTCGTATGTAATACAACCACAGGAATCAAGGGAAAACTGATCCATTGTTTTAACAGAATCATTTTTGGAATATGTAAAAACATCGTACCCGTTTTCTGCCAGTTTATTTTCATACAACGAACGCATGAAATGCATAATAGAATGATAATACACCTTATACCTGTTTCTTCGGAACCGCATTTCCTGTAGTCTGGAAACCTGGTCGTAAGCTTTAAAGTAGGTATATCCGGCATTATTTATAACATTCATTCCAAGCTGCGGGTCATATGCTTCAACGAATTTTACCATATCATACTGCAGCAAATATCCCAGTCGTGGCAAATCAATCTGTAAGGGAGCTGTTGCCTTAACTTCAAAAGATTTGATTTTATTAATCAATTCCTTTTTGGGTGCATCATCTCCAAAATATTCACTTCTAAAGACCAACACACTGTCATTGAGGATTTCTGCATTTTCTCCCCAGAAATTATTCCCAAGAAAAATTTTTTTGAAATAGGTCATATTCTTTGACCTTAAATTCTCACTTTGCACGTTGATTTGTGAAATTTCGATATTTTTGGGTTCCAGGTTAATTTTCAGATTTCTTGAATATTCGGGCGTTATATCTAAAACTACCAGTTTATAGCTCAGGTGATTAATTACAAGCTGGCAGTTATCAATTTCATAATTCAGACTAAAGTATCCATCTGTACTGCTTATTGTACCAATAGTGGTTCCATTGATGTATACTGCAGCATATTCGACAGGCTTACCGGTATCGGCATCCATAATATTTCCTGTAATTTCAACAGAGTAACTCCTTGCAAATACAGCAAAAAGGAATATTAAAACGAGTGTTGATTTCATACTGCAATATCCGGTTATTTTAATGAGGTTATATCTAAAGTTGAAGTTTATAACATACCGGATAGAAGCAAGTTTTATGCCAGTAATTATTTAATAATTGTATTCCTCAAGTAATTGATTAAACACTTCAGTATCATCATCGATGATAATAACAATTTCTTCCTCAATACCCAACCTGAATGAATCCCGGGTTTGAAGATAAACTCTATCTCCATCCACATCTACATAAAATTTAACCGGGAATTTATTCGGCAGTCTGATATCATAATAATTGTAGGTATTATCTAAATGTAACGCTTCAGACCTTTGACCAGGCAACAATTCAGAGGCAACCCTTACCGTACCCCACTGAGCATTTCTAATGACAGCGTCAGAAAGACTATTTTGAATTTTAATAGAAGACGGTTCTTCCTGACAGGAGGATACGAGTAGAATAGCAAATACTATAAAAATAAACTTTTTCATAATCTCAGGGATTTACAATAATTTCAATATCACCAACATAAGAACTGGTTGCATTCTCCACCACGGTAAAATCAGAAAACACCTGCACTTTCCGATCAAGCAATTCCTTGTTATGGTTAGAATATTTAATCTTATTAATTTCACACACATATGCTCCCGGAGTAAGTACAATCCGGTCTTTAAGATATTGTACAAACTGGCCCGCAGTTTCCAGCTCATCCGGCGAATAATCATAAGGTGCTACGACCAGATAGTCGATTTTTTTATCTGAATAAGATAAATCGTTAATCACCCGGGATGTTAGCCCAGTGGTATCATGAAGCTCAGAAGTAAAGCATCCCCAGTACCTGGCATCAACGAACAACTTAACACTATCAATCCGTTCAAGATTCAGATATCCGTTTTCTTCATCCTTCAGACTAATTACGAAGGTAATCTGGCGGAACTTATTGGGACTATCAGGATCATCCACGACCACATCATCAAAAGAAATATAATCTGAAGTCCCTTGTGTTGAACAGGAATTTACTATTGGTAATATTATAATCAGTGCAAACAGGTAAAACTGATGTTTCATGATGCAAGTTTTTCAGGTTAATTTTAACTTCAACAGACTGCTTAACAGGTCAAACAATTCATTCAAATAAAAATAAGCAATTTAATATAAATAACAAATTTTATTCCACCACCTTTTATGCAATAGAAAACAGAACATCAAGATGTAACGTAAATGATAGAAATTAATCCTATAACAGCGGTAAAGTCACGGTAAAAACAGAACCATCTTCTTTCACAGAAATTGATTTCCCCGCCAGCATTTTATATTGGGCATCCAAGGTTTTCAATCCGGTTTGCGTGGAGTACGTTGTATCTTTTTTATTCAGGTTATTCTGAACACTTATAAAATTATCGTCAGAAGTAATTTTTACATTAAGCGGATGATTACGGTTCACGGCGTTGTGTTTAATGGCATTCTCAACCAGCAACTGCAACGCCATTGGCGGTAATTCTTTCTGAAGATCAGAATCCTTAATGTGTATTGCAACCTGCAATCCCTCACCAATACGTTCCTTATGAAGTGCAATATAAGAATGAAGAAACTTTACTTCTTCCTGCAAAAGCACCGTTTTCTGATCGTGACATTTGAGCATATACCGGTATACATTGGTAAAATTCTCTGTAAAGACCTCAGCATCATCAGGACTGTAATGTATCAGCGACTTTAGTACACTCAGGTTATTGAAAAGGAAGTGTGGATTCAGACGGTCCCGTAACTGATTGTAGTCACTCATGAGTTTAGCCTGTGTCAACTCATCAATTTCTTTTCGGCTGTTGAGGTAATCTCTTGTCAAATTTGACAATATGATAATCAATATGTGAATTAGGATTATTAACAGACCGATGATCAAGACAATCTGAGTTACATGGAGCGTTAAAAGATTTACTTCTCCCAACAGTTTTTCGGCAAGTTGGATCCATGCAAAAACCAAAAGAAGTGTAACAGCAAAAACGCTCAGAATCTGTATATAAAGGCTTTTCCCAAAACGTTCCCATTTTCTGAATAAACGGATAATAAAAAGATTAACTTCCGTTACACTGTTGAATGCCAGTACTGCTATGGTGTAAATTGTCAGTTTCAGTTCAGCCGGCAGAAGTTCCCATTTGGTCATTACACCGGTAATATAAATAATGATAATTGCCGATACAGATATGACAAGAGAACGTATCAGAACATATTTGGGCTTATATGTGCCGATATTTACAAAAAAATCAAAATTACCTGAACCAAACATATTGCTTTTTATTTCCCCATCCAGATTTTAAATTCGCCCGCTTTCAGCCTGCTGACAGTAATCACGAAGCCAGTCGGAGGTTTTGTCTCAACTATCAGCTTTCCGCCAAGGTCGTTATTCAGTTTACATACGGAATCTATATTTACAATAATTTTCCGGTTCGCCCTGAAAAAACGTTCCGGATCCAGTTCCGATTCCAGTTGTTCCAGGTTATAATCCAATATGTATTCTTTTCCCTCAAAATCAACGGCAAACGTCAGTTTATTATCACTGTAAATATAAGCAGTATCCTTGGTTTCCAGTTTTTGATATCCATGAATACCGGAGATCAAAAACCGTGTTCTGTTTTCCCTCTTACCGGTAACTATGGAGTTGAATAAATGCGAGATATATTCCTTGTCCTTCTGCAACGTGTATGAACCGGATCCCTCTAAGGCCTTCAGTTTTTCAAATTTTAAAAATGCCTGTTCCAGATCCTCCACATTAATGGGTTTCAGAAGATAATCAATACTGTTGACCTTGAACGCACGAATCGCGTACTCATCATAAGCCGTCGTAAATATAATCCGGCTGTCCATTTCTACGTCAATCTGCTTAAAAATTGAAAAGCATATGCCATCAGAAAGCTGTATATCCATGAGTATGAGATCCGGTGTTGAATGTTGCTGCAACCACAAAACGCTGTCCTCCACACTTTCGAGCACAGCTTCAATATTCCACAACGGACGAAGCTTTTCAGTCATTCCTCTAAGCATACGACTGTTGTGTGCTTCATCCTCAATAATAATCAGTCTTATGTTATCCCTGACTTTAGTGTGCATTATAAAATAAAGGCTTCTAAATGATAAAGATATAATAAAAATAATTTATTCACTCCGACTGAACCTTTCTTTCCCATCCTACACTTTTATCAAACAACTGGCATCAGGTTTAAAAATCGTAACAATCTGATCCTTAACCCAAAGGCATTATCATTCATTTTTCAAACTGATTGGTCACCTTGTAATAGTTGCTTTCCTTAATTTTAAAATCTGTCAACGCATCAATTTTGTCGCTGTATGCCTTCTGCCATTCAGCTTTCGCTTCAAGCACATTAACCACTGTCTCCATGCCAAGGCTGTAATTATCGTCGCAAACTTTCATGTTTTCATTGGCCTGATCCAAAGCTTTTCGAGTCATTTCAATGCGTGTCCAAGCATCCTGATAATTCAGGCGTGCCTGTTCAATATCGAGCATTAACAGCTCCTGTGCCTGTTGCAGTTCAAGTTGTTTTATCGTATAATCTGCTTTAGCTGATGCCACCTTCCCTTTGCGCTCACCAAAGGTGGTGATCGGTATTTTCACATTGGCAATGGCGCTGAAACCATGAGAATCATAGTTACTCATGTTTTCCAGTCCCACATTAAAATAGTTATATCCGGCAGACACACCGACGGTTGGCAGGTAATCACCCTGCACCATTTTCACCTGTTGTTCTGCAAGTTCTACCTGGCCCTGCAAAAGCTTATACTCCTCCCTGTCAGCAAATGATCCATGAGCCAGATGATCCGGATCAAACGACACATTACTTATGCTGTCATCAATCTGAATGGGTGAGAACAGGCCTACCCCAATTACTCTGCAAAGTGCCATCCGGGATAATTTAAGACCGGAGGCTGCTTTTTGAACCTGAAGGGTGGCATCGTTGTATTTTACCTGAACCTTCAGCAATTCATTCCGGTTCACCATACCCGTTTCGTAACTGTCATTCACTGTTTTTACAACCGCCTTCAACAAATCCTGGTATTCTTTGGCCAGTTTATATTTCTCCTGAACAGATAAATAGGTAAAATACATTTTATCCGTTTCAAAAATTACCTCATCCTCCTTTAGCTGTTTGTTATCAGAAGCCAGATTTTCAGCTATTCCGGCCATTCTGTTTCCTGCCAGAATCTTTCCACCAGCATAAATAGGTTGCTGTGCTGAAATGCCTGCAACAGCACCACCATACAACGTGATATCCAGTGGCAGAAAAGCATACGTATTGAATACAGGGTTTCCGTCCGGTCCGATAATGGGTTGCCCCGTAGCAGGATTAATGGCAATATTGGGCTTTAACTCCCCTGTTGTCATATCAAATGTTTTGGTAGGAAGTGTCAGTTCGGTCTGCAGTTCATGTCTGGAATACATACCGGTAGCCGACGCAGAAATATTCGGAAACCAGGCTGAACGTGCAGTAGTCTTCCCAGCCTTAGCCTTATTCATATTCTGTTCAGCAATTTTAATGGCTTTACTGTTTTCCAAAGCCATTGCATGGCACTGATCCAGATCCAGATTCAGCTTTAATGTATCCTGAGCTGCCAAGGAAACTGAGAACAGCACTGCCCAGCTATACATAATTATCTTCTTCATCTTTTTTCTCATTTTAATAAATTCAGGACTGTTTAACGGCTTCATGAATACTTACTCTGAAGAACACCGAATACAGGATCGGCACAAAAATCAGCGTTACCATGGTACCTACTATCAGACCGGCAATGATGGCCACGGCCATAGAGGCATACATCGGATCGGTTAATAAGGGGATCATTCCGAGAATAGTGGTCAGAGATGCCATAATCACAGGCCTTACCCTTGATATCGTCGCATCTACAACTGCATGGTAAGCAGAGGTGGAAGATTTCAATCTAACCCGTATTTCATCCAGCAGTACGATGGCATTTTTGATGATCATACCTGACAAACCAATTATACCGACTATTGCTATAAAGGATAAGGGCTGACCAGCCAGTAAAAGTCCGGGAACTATACCGATTACCGACATAGGAAGACACAGGATAATAATAAGTGGCCTCCGATAATCATTAAAAAGCAACAATAAAATCAGAATGATAATGCCTGCAGCCAGTGGCACAAAGCTCAGAATTTCCTTCATTGCATCTGATTTTAACTCCGACTCACCAACCCAGTTGAATTCGTAACCTTCAGGTAAATCAATGCTTCGGATCTGATCATCTATTTCAGCCTGAACCTCTGCCGGACTATGGCCGTCTATCGGATCACACTGTGCCTGTATGGCCCGTCTTCCATTCAGACGTCTCACCACCGGTTCTTCATAATCCATCACAACACCATCAGTTACCGAACTTAAAGGCACGGCTGTTAAGGTCTCCTTCAGAATATCGTTCATATTGGTTGAACCGGTAACCAAGCCCGTTATCGTATTCATACTAAGACTTGCTCCCACATTAGGAATGGTACTCCATACCGGAATATTATTCAGGTCTTCAATCCGGTTTCCGTTTTTATCCCGTAATCTGAAAATAACCTGCAACGGATTTTCTCCTTCGTATACTTTTGCTACAGGCAAACCGTCAGTGGCGGCAAGAAGGGCGTTGGATATATCGCTTCGGGTCACTGAAACACGGTTAGCCGCAGTTGGATTATAAACCGCCCTAAGTGTTTTTGCCATTGGGCTCCAGTCATCGTTCAGGGTATATTTGTCTACATGTGGATTCTGCAACATAATAGCCTTGGCCTGATCACTTAATCGTTTCAAAACTGCCGGATCGGGACCAGTAAACTGAGCCTCTATTGTATGTGTTGACTTAATTGACAGATTATATTTTCTAATCCGCGACTGTGCTTCGGGAAAGTGCGTATGCAGGTATTTACTGAACACCGGACGCATTTTCAGCATGGTTTCATAATCTTTAAAATTTACAATCAGTTCCCCGTAATTATCTGCATTCTCAAACATCATGGCCCGGACAAGTGCATAATGCATTGGCGACATACCCTGACTGGTCACCACCATTTTTACCTCATCGTAGGTATTAAAGTGATCGGTAATTTCTTTCAGTTTTTCATTAACTTCATCAGGCGTGCTACCCTTGGGAAGTGCAAACTCTATATAAAACTGGTTGTAATTGAAATCAGGGAAAAATGCTTTGTCCACCTTAGAGAAATTCCATACTGCAATGCCAAGCAGCAGGAAAGTTACCAAGATTGTTCCGGAACGATGATGCATAGCAAATTCCAGAAATCGCTTCATTCCCCTGTACAATGGTTTATTAAAAGGATCCGAAACTACTGTTTCCTTTTTGGGTTTCTTCTTTCCTTTTTTAAAGAAAATAGCCGTAAATACCGGGACCTGGGTCAGTGCCAACACCCAACTTATCGACAATGAAATAGCCAGAACAAGAAACAGGTCGCGTACATAAGTTCCTGCGGTATCCGGCGAGAGATAAACCGGCAGGAAGGCTGTAACGGCAATGAGTGTCGCCCCCAGCAGAGGTATGGCCGTTTGTTTTGTTGGTCTGGTATAGGCGCTCTTCCCTTTCCTGCCCTGTTTCAGTCCCACCAGGATTCCATCCATAACTACGATGGCGTTATCTACCAGCATTCCCATCGCCACAATAAACGCCCCAAGTGAGATGCGCTGTAAGGTACCATGAGCAATCAGTAAAAACGGAAAGGTAGCCAGAATTGTCAGGATCAGACCGGTACCGATAATAATACCGCCCCGTAATCCCATGGTGAACATCAAAACCAGGATGACAATAATCACAGAAAAGACCAGGTTCCACATAAAACCATTAATGGCGGTATTCACTTTCTCGGGTTGAAAGAAGACTTTTTGAAACGTTATTCCCTCAGGAATTTGTTTCTTCAGTTCCGCCATCTTTTCTTCCACTCGTTTACCCACAACCAGAATATTGTCTCCACTCTCCATGGAAAGACCAATCCCTATAGCTTTCTGATTGTTGACAAACATGGTGTTACGCAAGGGTTCGCTGTAACCTTTTTCAATAGTCACTATATCACCCAACCGGATCGATTCCCCTGTTACCGTCTTTATAAGTATATTTTCGAGATCCTCCTTTGTTGTTGCATTATTATCCACCTTAACCCTAAGCTGCTGGGTTCCGCTGATCATGTTACCGGCATAAAGCTCTTTGGTATAATCATTAAGTGCTGTAAAGATCTGAAGTGGCAAAATGCCCATCTCGCTCATTTTATCGGCAGTCAGCGTAATGTTCATCACAGGCTTCTGCTCACCGTAAATATCAATTCTACGTACACCTTTAACGTCGGTCATATTCTTCTCGATAAAGGTGGCATAATTGGTCATATCCTGGTACGAAAAGCCATCATCTGCTATCATGGCATAGAACATCCCGAACACATCTCCTTTATCGTCGTATACCATAGGCGTTTGAACACCCTCCGGAAGTTTAGGCATGGCCATATCCAGTTTATGCCTTAAGATATCCCAGCGCTGTGGAATCTCTTTTTGCGGAACCGTCATTTTAAGTTCCACCTGGATAATGGATACGTTGGCTTCCGAGCGGGAATGAATTTTATTGAGATCAGCCATCGCCGACAGTTCCTTCTCAAGAACGTCAGTCACTTTAAGTTCCACATCATGGGCTGAGGCCCCCGGATAGACTGTCACCACGTTGGCCACCATTACAGTGATTTCCGGATCTTCGAGTTTCCCCAGTCGCATATAGGAAAATATCCCTCCCAATATTATCGCGACAAGAACAAACCAGAAGATTTTTTTCTTCTTAAATACTAATTCTGAAATATGCATGATGTGGATAATTAAAGCAGGTTACCAATATTAGTCTTGCTCTCAGGAGCCACAATCCGTACCTTTTCATTTTCCTTCAAAAGGTTCAGGCCGCCTTTCACAACTTCATCTCCGGGGTTTAATCCGGACTTGATATTTATGTTACCATTGTTCAGGACACCGGATGTAATAATCTGCCGTGCATGCACCAGGGAATCATTTACAAGCCATACATAACTTTTACTGTTACGTTCAAAAACCGCACTGCCCGGAATACTGGTCACTGTTGTATCCTGTGCCTTATAGGTTACATGAACCGACACGTTCATTCCAGGCGCCAGTTGGGTGTCGCCTTCTGGATTATAATACAGATAAAGTTTATACAAACCGTTATTATTGGCCTTTTTATTAAAGCCCGAAGCAACAAGGGGGAAAATACGGTTGGGAATATCTTCCTGCGTACAGTTTATTTCCGTTATTCTGTCCCGCTTAATGTAAAGTTCTGCCGGCACATTAATATCCACCTTAAACGAACTGATGTTGATCAGCGAAGCTATCGGTGTTCCGTGGTTCACCAGTTCACCCTCATCAAACATCACATCTGAAATATAGCCGGAGAAAGGGGCGTACAGTTTAGTGTCCTTTAGCTGATCGTATGCATTTTTTAGTTTGACCTCGGCCATCTCCTTTCCGGCCTTCATTTTTTCGTAGTCGTTTTCAGACACGCTGCCTCGTTTTCTCAGTTCTGCAATACGGTCGTATTCAGACCGCAGCTGTTTGACCTGCGTTTCAATGGCATTTTTCTGAATCTCATAATCTCTTGTATCCATCTCGGCAACAAGCTGATCTTTCTCAACGAAATCCCCTTCCTTCACATAGATCTTTTTTATGGGACCTGCCACACGAAATGCCAGGTTAACCTGGTCAAGTTCTTCTATTACACCGGGAAATTGTTCCTGCCTGTCTGCAGAAATCTCAACAGCCCTAGCTGTTTTTACCAATTTTAAATACCCGTCTGTTGTTTCGCTTTTATGTCCGCATGATGCGAAAGACAAAAAAAATACCGCCATAAAGAGATTTACAGCGGCATTTGAGAGTGTACTTCTACGTACCATTAATTCTGGTTTAATATGTTACTATTCCTTGGAAAACTCATGACAAATTTAAGGTGCCCCGAGGGACTGAATGTAACAATCAGGCGTGCTTATTACCCAAATGCAGGAATCAGGGAGTGAAGTGAAAGCAGGAGTGAATGAAATATATAATTTCAGGTTAAAAACGTTGAGACCAATTGAGGAATATTAAATTGTTCCCCAATTAATAAAAGGGTTAACCTGATTTTGATAATGATGAACAATGCGTCTTTTCAGCACAAAAAGTATTCAATATATCTTAATGAAACGTTTGACATCATCTTGAAAGATATATAAAACTACCTAACCTGAGAATTAAGAGTATCCCCTTTATTGAAAATAACTCCTGCTAACCAAGAATATCTCTGATTTCTTTTCTCTATGTAGTGACTAAAAACTCGAATCAAGCTCAAACACAAACCACGATCCACCTTCATTAATCTCACGGAAATCGATTTTCTTTACTGATTTCTTTATAGGCGGGAAAAAAAGCTTATAAAAAATTTGACCATCTTTTGCTTCATCGGACAAAATACGTTCATCAATATTAGTGCCTTCTGCGGATGTAACAAACAAATTTTCTCCTCCTTCGCTATCACGAATACAGGATTTAGAAGGAATATAAATCCAACTCTCTTTGGGGATTTGTACCTGAAAATGTAATATGGTGGCAGTGTCACACAATTCAATTTTAGTAATATTAAAATTGCCCGATTTGGCTGTATACCCAGGATTATCAATATATTGACAATTTCCATCTTTACCTTTTTTCCCAGACTTTACCGATTTATCTACTCCAATATCGCTGGCAACATTAATTTCAAAGAAATGCCAGAAGTTCCCGTCTTTTCCTGAACGGTAGTCTATATTTTGCACTTCCTTATCAATTTTGGGAAAGTAAAGTTTTACAGATTTAAAATTAATACCCAAATCGTAATATGATTTATTGATTTCAATTCTCCCAAGACTATCCACAATTGATATTCCAGATGGTTGTACCTTTTTATAAAGTATATATACTCCTTCTGCTTTTTGCACATACAAACGTTCTCCACCCAAACTATTTATAATATAGGTTTTGGGTGAAACATGTAAAGCCCAGTTGGAATGATGTAATGCGCTTATCGTAACTATCGTGTATTCGTTTGTGATTTCAACACCTGACAATTCAACGTATTCTGCATTTTTAGCTTTATATTTCGGATGAGAAAACTTCTGAGCCCATATATTTCCTGCGCCCGTGACTAATATCATAAAAGTGATTATCAGTATTCCTGTGATTTTGGTTCTTTCTGTATTCATAGTTCTTTTAATTATTGAGTTGTTAATTATATTTTACTTTAAACGTCCAAGGTAAAGCCTGTACTCCTTTGGTTTTTTTCCCGTATTCAATTTTTATACTTTCCACATCATCTTGAATGCCGGCTAAATCCAACCGGTCAACTCCCAGACGAATCATACTTTCATTTTCTACTTCTTTAGGATTCACATAATCTTCATCAGTATTCCCTTTTTCTGTCACCGGTTCCTTTTCAATATACACTATTCTGGTTTTATAAACGGTATCAATTTTCGGTGGTTGATTTTTTAAATTCATCAATTGTTTTTTTACTTCCGACATATCTTCTTCCAGTAAGCTATTGTTATTAATTCGTTGCTGTAATTCAGTCCGGAGCCGGGCAATCTGCTGATTACGATTTTTAATACCGCTGTAGCCAAAGGAAGCTATTAAAATTATTACTACCGAAGCAGCCGCAAGTGTCCATGCCGGGATGCTTCGTGCTTCATTTGGCAAATTTGCTTGCACATTTTTCCAAACCTTATCCTTCCCATTTTCAATATCCTTACTGATGGAATCATTGAATTGGTTTTCCATAAAGGACTTAAACCGTTTTTCTATTTCTGATAATTTCATCTTTTGCTAAATGTTTTAGTTTTTTCACAATAAAACTGCGCGCCTTAAACAACTGACTTTTTGAGGTTGAGATACTGATATTCAATTTTTCAGCAATTTCCTTATGAGTATACTCTTCCACCACATACATCAAAAAAACAACACGATATCCATCCGGCAAGGTATTAACTACGCCTAGAAAAAAATCCATATCAATGCTTCCTTCTACATCTGCGGTGATTTCCAAATCGGTTTCATACATTTCCTCAGAGATTCCAATCTTTTTTTTCTTTTTAAGCATCCGGAGTGCTTCATTAATCACGATAGTTTTGATCCATTTAATCAAGCTTCCTTCTTCGCGAAATTCAAATGTATCTGAATACCTAATAACCCTAATAAAGGCTTCGCTTAAAAGATCTTCTGCATCTTCCCGAAGTTTAACGTAACGCACAGCCACTGCGTACATGGACTTGTAATACTGTTCAAACAGGATTTGCTGACCTCTTTTTGTGTGCAATATTTTAACTAAACGTTGCTCTTTCAAAGCAAGTAATTTGATTTTATTAAAGGGAACCTCAAATTATAATAAAAGGTTGCCTGCGAAAATATATTTTGTGAATTAACAAGGTAAGGGATTTGCTAAAATTTGTAAACAGAAGGAAAGGCTTGCTTCTCAACGTATTTATTAGACCTACCCATCCGGGACATGCGGAAAAAATGATTTCCCTTTCGTTTTAGCCTCCTCAATTAACCTTAGTATAGAATCATTGACCTCAATTCCGTAATCAATAAAATATCTGTTTTGTCCCAGAGATAATATCACAACATATTTTTCCCCTTGCTGAAGCCGGAAATAAGTATCATCGGAATAATGATTCATAGTCATTTCAATACGCCCCACTGTGTCAGTCCCAATCGTATCTCCGTTAATGTCAAAAGGATATAATACCTCTTTGGTTTCTTTACCTTCATAATTGTTTATTGAAAACTCCTGAGAAAAAATAGTATCAAACGAAATGAGTTGATCTTTATCTGGTTTAAGAATGGAATCCACATCAATTTGGTAGCGCTCTTTAACCAGGTCATATCTCACATGCATTCCATCATTTGCAAGAGAATCAAAATGACTTAGATAAATGGTATCAATATGATGTACAGAACAAATTAAGACAAGATCTGCATCGAGGAACCATCCGGCGATATCAAAGCTTGTAAAAACTCTTACAGAAAATGCCGACAGAACAGTTAAAAATGCCAATACCAGAACAATAAGGATTCTTTTCATAAAAGCCGTCTTTAAGCATCAATTTCTTTCACAGTCTGATCCAAACAGGAACAGGGTCAGTTCTTTAAAGAATTAAAGGTAAGGAATTTGATGAAATTTGCAAAGGGGATAGTGGGTTTACTGATCCGATGACTTCGAGTCATCGGATCAGTTTGTTGATGTTGCTTTGTGAATATTCAGCATCCTGCAATTGGCCGACAAGAGTACTATCTCATTAATCATCTTTTCTGCTCGGCCATGGATTTACATGACGTTATAATCACAGGGCTTCACCCTGTGTTATATGCCTATTGACCTTTGGCCAATTTTGTAATCCTGAATTGGCAGACTGCAGCTTTGCCTGAAGGGCAAACACAGCAATAGCCCGGAGTGAAGCTCCGGGTTTATTGATGTAGAGGGAATTAATAAACCGGGCAATAGCGCAATTAATCCTGATGCAGCATTTGTCGGTTTTGTTCAGGATGTTAATCATTGATGCATAATGAATATTCTGCTTTCTGCAATTGACCGACAAGAGAAATATCTCATAGAAGAACTTTTCTGCGAGGTCATTTTTATTTACAACAAAAACCCCGGGTGTTACCCGGGGCTATTATAAATATTGCCTTTCAGGCAATTTCTGGTTTGTTACTGATCCGATGACCTAAAGTCATCGGATCAGTTTAAATTTTTAACCTTTATTTCTTAAGTATGGTTTGTCTGAAGATTCCTTTTCCTGTATAGACTTTTATTAGGTAAGTTCCCTGGTTTAATTGGCTGACATCAAGAGTTTTTACGTTTCCGCTAATGTCATTGATTAACTGCCCACTCAGGCTGTAAATCTCCACATTTTGTACTTCTGCTTCGCTAGCAATATTCAGCGCTGCACTTACCGGATTCGGATACAACTGCACGTTAACTGCATTTGGATGATGAATGTCACTGGCAAATTCAATGCTCATCAGGAAGAGATTAGCCACATCAACCTTAGTAATTTCGTATGTGCCGGCAGTAAGTGTCGCCGTCATCACGCCATTGCTGATGGCATAAGCTGTTCCGTTAATATTGATCTCACCTGAAAAATCTTCGTTAAATACCAACACTAATGTTGCATCTTCTGCAATGGTAAACGATACGCTGGTGCCGGATTCTATCTTCAGACACTGGGTCAGCGTTAAGCCGCCATAGCTTACGGTACCTTTGGAATCCGACAGGTTCCCTGTGATATCAAAGAAATCACTTGATAAGCCTGATAAAGTGAAGTTATGCACCACATCACCGGTTATCTCACCGGTACCTCCTCCGGTTCCGCCACCTGATGCAACACTATCGCCCTGAACAGCAACCAATGTGGTTTCGTAACCTGTTAAAGCTGCTTTTAACGCAGTATTCACAGCATACGACTGATCATCTACTGCATTATTGAACGTCCATTTAAAATCACCTCCATTTACACGACCGGCCCACTGCATCACGGTATTTCTGGCATCCGCCGGAGTCTCTGCAGTATAGGTATACATCACTGATGAATTGGTATCGAAATTATTATAGGTATTGCTGCCATAAGACGATTTTACTGTTGCAGGAACAGTTTCGTCACGAGTAGTTGCCACATACGCGTCAAAATCAACGGTCGGATTAGGATATCCGGCATCACCATAAGGCACAAAGCGGCGTTGTCCTTCCATGTAGTTATTAAACGCCTTGATTGTTCCACCATCTTCTTTTGAGAATGTTGGCATATCTGAATAATCGTTGCTCTGCGTGCTTTCGTCGTACACATCCGACCCCTGCATGGATGTCAGCATCGGGTACCTGCAATGGCGGAAATAGTTGCCTTCCACAAACACAGACGATCCCAGTGTTGAGCCAACACCGTATTTTGCAATCCCATCGTAATAGTTGTTATATACATGAGCCGAATAATAACGCACACGCGGGTGACGGGAATCGGAATGGTCGTACCAGTTATGATGATAGGTGATAAACAATCCCTGGGTGGTTCCTTCACTCAGACCCAACAGGTTGCTTTTACCGGTATCCCAGAAATGGTTGTACGAAAATGTCACATAGGTGGATTTTTTACAATCCAGAGCACCGTCTCCTTTGGCCTGATCCGAATCACTTCCGGCATCACCGTAAAAAAAGTCACAGTGATGTACCCACACATAATCATTGTCCTGCTGCAGACCAATGTCATCACCTTCATTGCTGTTGCAGTTCATCAGGCCAATGTTCCGAATCTCAATATTCGATGCATTTTTGACCCGGATGCCCCAACCGTCTGCCACTGCATCTTCTCCTACACCTTCCAGGGTGATATAACTGGCTGCATTATTATCGTTTTCAATCACGATATCGCCTTTATCAAGGTATTCCGGATCGGTAATCTGACCAACCAGACGCAACACCAGCGGACGATTATCATCACCTTTCTTAAATCCTTCCAGGATCATTTCCAGACCAACGCACGGATTCTCATTGGCGCCGGTCACTTCCAGTGACACTTTATCTTTTGTGTTCTCTGTAATATACAGAACAACCGCATTATCTTTCAGCGTTCCGTCAGCTTTATAGGCTCCGGGAACCCTTCCGTTTGAAAATGAAAAACCGGTTCTGTCGTGAGCCAATACAGTGAGTGTCGCAGTTTCTGTAGCTTCGCCTTCTACATCCGAAATCACCGGAACAATTTTTAGGGTGTAACTACCGGCTTTCAGCCCCAACACGTCCGCACGAAAATACGAACCATAATCACGGATCAGTTGCGGATCGATTTGTTGATCAGTTATTCCTTCACCGGAATAATACACATTGTAGCTGTCGGCATTTTCAACAGGTTGCCATTTTACATAAGCAGATTCCAGCCAGCCGGCTGCATCATCAATAGTTACGGATTGTGCCAACATCGACACAGTCGTTAGCACAATGCTAACAAGCACCATAAGTCTTTTTACCATCATTACGTTTTTTTCAAGTATAGTTAGTACCAAGCAATTACTGGAACAAATTTAGCATTTTATTTAATTATAGGTTCGTTATGTATAATTTATATACAATCTGAAAAGTTTTAGAGACCGTGCAAACACTATTCATTTTTAAACATCCAGGTGATGCTCCCTTAATATATAATGAAGCAACGTCCCGTAGGGACGAAATCACAATAACTTTTCCGCAACCTGATTGATCAGGTCCGGCTCAAAGCCTTTACCGCTTAAAAAACGCATCAACTTCCCTTTGCGTTCAAATTCATTTTCGGCTTTAATGTATTTTAATTTTGTTTTGGCCAGATCATACGCCAGTTGCTGATAATCTTCCGCATCAATTTCATCATTGATTGCGGCGTTTATAATATGCTCAGGAATTCCTTTCCCATACAACTGGTATCTTATTTTAACCTTCCCCCATTGGTTGAACCGGAATTTATCACGCACATAAAACCTGGTAAAGCGCTCTTCATCAATATATTTTTCTGATACCAGATAGCTGATCAGTTTATCATGATCGGCAGGATTTAACTTCCAGTCGAACAGTTTCTTCCGGATATCAGTGATGCATTTCTCAGACCTGCTGCACAATGCTGCAGCTCTTGAAAGTGCATTCTGATATGTTATTTCAGCCATATTTAATCTTTACCGGCAATCTTAAAGAAACGGTTCCAGCGGATATTGGCAGGAAACGATTTATCCTTATCGAGTGACAACCAAACCAGAATCGGTTTACCCACAACATGATCCTCCGGCACAAAGCCCCAGAAGCGTGAATCCACAGAATTATCCCTGTTGTCTCCCATCATAAAATAGTAGTCCATTTTAAATGTGTAGGTATCAGTTTTTTCACCGTTTATATAAAAAATGCTGTCGCCTACCGATTTAAAATCATTATTCTCATAGGCATGAATAATCCTTTCATAAACCGGAATATTTTCTTTAGTCAGGTGAACGGTTGCACCCTTTTTAGGAATCCAGAGCGGACCGAAGAAATCTGCATTCCAGTCGTACAGATCAGAGTGAGGAAAGACCTGCGGATCTTTTTCACCCTTCATTTTTTTGCTGGGATTTACAGAAACCACATTGCTCAGTTCCTGTAACGCTTTCACATTATCATCTGTCAAAGGCATGCGGTAATATACGTTATAGTTCCCTGCATAGTGCTGATCCTCTTTGGCAATACCCAACTTCTCAAATATCTTAGGATTGATCTGGGTACCGTTGGTCACCACCATGTAATTAAACTGAATCCCTTTATGCGGTTTCTGCGGCACACCATTTACGATTACTCTTCCGTTTTTAACCACAAGAGAGTCACCAGGCAATGCCACACAGCGCTTTACGTAATTTTCCCTGCGGTCAACCGGACGCCATACAATCTCTCCGAAATCAACGCCAGGTACGGTATTATGACGCACCCTGTCCCGGCCATATTCACGACAAAGCTCGTAATAATCAGGATTAGGAATATTCGTACATACCGTGTCCCCTGTCGGAAAATTAAATACCACAATATCATCATGCTTTACATGTCCGAAACCTGCCAGACGTTTATATTTCCATTGCGGTTTTTCTATGTATGATTTGGTATGAATAATCGGCAAAGTATGCTGGGCCAGCGGAAAAGAAAGCGGCGTCATTGGGTTTCGTGGTCCATACGCCACCTTACTCACAAACAAATGATCGCCAACCAGCAATGTTTTCTCCAGCGATGATGTCGGAATTTTATAGTTCTGAAACAGATAAATATTGATAAGTCCAACAGCAATCAGGGCAAAAATAATGGCATCCAGCCATTCAACAATCCAGTGAGGTTTTTTACCACTTTTTGTTTTCTTGTAAAAGTCCCATGGAACTTTTTTAGAAACATACATATCAAAAATGATGACCACACCGGGTAATAACCACAGATTCTGTACCCAGATACAGAACAGAATGTAGATTGTTCCCCAGATGGCAAATTTTATCAAACCTTTGCGTTTAGCGTCCATAGTGTAATTATTAAAACTTTAACATGTCCTCCATTCCGAGGAATCCTTTATTATCTTTTACAAACTCTGCAGCAATTACTGCGCCCAATGCAAATCCTTTTCGGTTTTTTGCACTGTGATGAATCATGATCTCATCCACCTCTGAATCGTATTTTATGGTATGAATTCCGGGAACCTGCCCTTCGCGAATACTCTCAATGTACAAATCTTTCGTGTCACCACCCGGTTCATTAATCCATTTTTCCTTCCGGTCTATCCGGTCCATGATATCTTCTGCCAGTGAAATTCCTGTTCCACTGGGCGCATCCAGTTTTTGTGTATGGTGAACCTCAACCATGGATACATCGTATTGTGGAAAATCGTTCATTATATTCGCCAGATACTTGTTGACCGCAAAAAATATGTTTACGCCCAGACTAAAATTCGAAGCATAGAAAAATGTCTGACCCGCATTACACTGCTTCTTTATCTCGTCAATTTTATCCAACCATCCTGTTGTTCCCGAAACAACCGGCACATCGTGTTTAAAGCATTTCTGATAATTCTGATATGCTACGGAAGGAACCGTGAACTCAATAGCCACATCCGCACTTTTAAATGCCTCCGATTCAAAATCATCCTGGTTGTCTGCGTCAATGGCAACACAAACTTCATGTCCTCTGTCGATGGCGATTTTTTCAATCTCGTGTCCCATCTTTCCGTATCCTATTAATGCTATTTTCATTTCTTTTAGTATCAGGTATCAAGAATCAGGTATCAGGATTGAAATCCTGTGTTTTGATTCTTATGTCTTGATTCTTATTTTAAAACTGCAAATATACTATTTTATGCCTAACGCCTAATGCTTTCAGAAAACGACTTTGAAATCACTGAGGCTGCTCTCTCCGACGCACCCGGACCACCTACTTTATTCTGAAGCTCCTTATAGTCTTTCAGCATTTTAGTTCTGTAATCCTTGTTTTGAACCAGATTTTCAAACTCATGCTTTAATGTATTGTCAGTCAGTTTTTTCTGGATCAGCTCCTTCACCACTTCACTATTCATAATCAGGTTCACGAGTGAAACCCACGGAACTTTCACGATCCTGTTCATCACAAACTGAGTGATATTATTTCCCCACAGCCTGTAACAAACCACCTGAGGAACGTTCAGTAAAGCGGTTTCAAGTGTCGCTGTTCCCGATGCTACCAAAGCAACTTCAGCATGCTGCAACAACGCATAGGTCTCATCAAACACCAACCTAACCTTTGCACTTTCAACCAGTCTATTATAAACGGAACGATCCAAAACAGAAACACCGGCCACCACATACTGGTATTGCGGATATTGCGTAGCTATTCTTAAAAAATACGGCAATATCTGTGTCACCTCATGCTGACGGCTCCCGGCCAAAAGCGCTATGATGGGTTTATCATCCAGGCCAATCCGTTGAATAAATTCAGACCGTTTTTCATTTTTGCAGATCCTGTTTTCCAGTGCATCCACAACCGGACTTCCAACATATTCTACCGTAATGCCATGCTTTGAAAAGTAGTTCTCTTCAAACGGAAGAATAGCAAATATCTTATCGATATACTTTCTGATTTTTTCCACCCTCTTCTCGCGCGAGGCCCAGACTTTCGGTGCAATATAGTAGTAATTCGTTATGCCGGCAGTTTTTGTAAATTCAGCAATACGAAGATTAAATCCCGGATAATCCACAAAAATCATCAAATCCGGTTTCCAGCTTTCAATATCCTTTTTGCAGGCCTGAATGTTTCGGCCAATAGAACGCAGTTTTAAAATAACGTTGATAAGCCCCATCACCGCCGTATCCCTGTAATGTCTAACAAGCTCCATTCCTGCACCCTGCATCAAATCGCCACCCCATCCCCTGAATTCGGCATCAGGATGCAATAGTTTTAATGATTTAATCAGATTGGAGGCATGCAGGTCGCCCGATGCTTCCCCGGCTATGAGATATATCTTCATTTTATAGATATAAGACACAAGACATAAGACCTGACTTATATCTTTTTTATGGTTGATTTTTTAAGCCATCCCACATTCCCGTCTCCCAGTACTATTTCATTCCAGTCTCCGATGCTGTCCGTTACATTTACCTTAGTTCCCTCATGTAGGATAAACAATTCTGTTCCGCTATCATCAGGCGATCCCTTAACGGTTACCGTGGGACTAAATACTATGGCTCCGTTTCGCCCGGTAATCTTGTTTTTCTGTGAACCGGAATATGCAAAAGAAACCGCTGTAACAAGGATCATCAGAACACCAAAATAAAACCCTAGCTGCTTAAGTCCGGATCGGCCGGAAAACGTATAAACCGCAATGCTAACAATCAACAAAAAGAATGCGGCAATACCAGTGTAAGCCCATCTATCGGAACTCATATTATTTCCGATGCCAATGATCCAACGTTTCAGAAAAAACACATCCACTTTATCAATTTTGTCCACAACCATTTTCTGTGCCAACTGAAGATTATATTCCAGATCTTTATCTTTTGGCATGTAAAGTTTGGCTCTTTCGTAATTTAAAATGGCATACCCCAGCTGGCCAGTTTTATAATAGGCATTACCAAGATTAAAAAATAATGGGCCCGACACCAATCCTGTATCCACCAGGGATTCATAGACAGGAATGGCATTTTCAAAATCTCCTTTCGCATACAGATCGTTTGCCTTTTTCAGCTGATCGCTCTGCCCCATTACTGAAGTAAGGGAAACCAAAATAAGACTTAATATTATAAGCAATTGTTTCATGTCCTTTTTATTGTATCATGTATCAGGAATCGAGACTTCTATTTTACCAAACTTAAACTTCAATTTCTGAATTTGGCCAGTTACTATAGCTAACGCAAGTTCTCATAAATCTTATGTCTTAATTCTTAATATCTTGTGTCTTATGTCTTGATTCTTGTATCTAACTATAATTTATTATCCATATTGCTGATTACTGAAACAGCATTTTTATATGTTTCATCCATACCTCCGGCAACTGCAGAAGGTGCATAACGGGCATACTCGCAGGTATTCAGAAGGTCAATAAATTCTTTTACCTGATCCTCAGACACACCTTTTTCTTTCAGTATCCCTTCAATATTATCCTTATTCAACCGTGATAACGGAATATTAAGTTTATCGCTGGTATACCCCCACATGGCCCTTAGCACTTCTTCATAAAAGCCTTCCTTATCATCCTTTTTCATGAAATCGGCGGAAGTTTTCAACCGCTTTTTGGCCACTTTATTTGCCCGCTTATTTTTTACCAGCGCCACATTTGCTTTTTGTTTAGCCTGTTTTCTGTACAAAATCAGAGCAATAATATAAAGTACAACAGGTATAACAAGCAGCAACCAGAACGGTGTAGAACCGAACAGGAAAACACCCCTCGGTTTCAGCTTCAGATTGCCGGTTTTAATGTACCGTATATCCGATCCGAGAAACCTGACATCTTCCTTGGACGTATAATTTCTTACCGGACCTGACGTCTGGGTTCCCTCACCCTTTTCAACATGAATGGTATACTCCTGAGAACTCAGTGTTTTATATCTTCCGGCTTTCGGATCAAAATAAGGAATTTTAACAGCGGGAATTTTAAAATCACCTCCATATCTTGGAATAACCAGGTATTCGAATGAGCGTGTTCCGTTAACACCGGCAACCGTTGTGTTAAGACTGTTGGTCACCTTAGGATCATATTTTTCAAAATCTTCCGGGAATTCAACTTCCGGCGTTGGAAGTAGTTTCAGGTTTCCTTCACCCGATAACACCAGTTTAATAGTTACCGGATCGTTTTCCTTTACATCCTCGGATGTGATGGAAGACTTTAACGAAAAATTTCCCACCAGGTTTTGAAATCCTGCCGGTTTTGGTGATGGTAACGGCTTTACGTTCAAATTAATATCATTGGACGAAAGCTGTTTGGTAACATCCTGATATGAGTCAAACAGATCATCAAAGATATTATAACTTCTTCTTTGTGTCCGCATACGGATATTCAGGCTTATTTTAACCGGATCAATTTTAATCTCGCCCGAACGCTGCGGAAATAATACTTTTTGCTGTATCACATAGGTCTTATATACCAGACCATTATAATTCTCCACATTCTGAACCAGTGATCCGGTTTTGTTCTCAATGTCCTGTGTAAGGAAACCATTGAATTCCGGAATATCAGCATTTGTAATGTTGGAAACATCAACACGTGTATACAACTTTAAGGTATATAATACTGCGTCCTGCTGATACGGATTTGATTTGTTGACAATGGCACGGATAAAAATATCCCTGTTACTTATTCCGGCCTGCGAACCTGATTTCTGCCCTGTTCCGGTGGGCTGACCAGCTGCCACAACTTTTATAGTTAAAGAATTAGATGTCAGTTTCTTTCCATCCACTTCGATGGTAGCAGGCTGAATAGTATAGGTTCCCTCCTTTTGGGCAACCAATACATAGGTGTAAGTAAACGTTTGAGTTCTCGAAGATTTTCCGTTTATAAACTGATAACTTGAACTTTGCTGCGTGGTGGGCCCGGCTTTTTGTTGAAAACCATCAAAGGCCGGCGGACGTAAATTAGAACCGGCCTTGTTCAGTTCATATTGCAAATAAAATGGATTCCCCACAACTACAGCACCGGGAGCTTTAGCCACAAATTCCATATCTTCAGCATTCGCGCTTAATGCAACAAATGCCATCAGGAATAAGATTAATATTGTATTTATTTTATATGCTTTCATTGTGTCCACAAATGTAATAACGCTGTTTTCAATCACCAATCTTTTTCCACACGTTTTGATTTTGCTGCTTTAGCCTTCTGCAACTTGACTTTGTCCTGAACCTCTTTCTCATCCTGCTGCAACGCATTCAGAATCTGTTCTACATTCTGTTTGCTCATCTCACCTTCTTTAGGCTGTTGCTGTTGTTGGTCTTGTTGCTGTTGGTCCTGCTGATCCTGTTTCTGCTGCTCATTTTGTTGCTGTTGATCCTGTTTCTGCTGATCTTTATTCTGGTCCTGTTTGTCTTTATCCTGATCTTTGTTCTGATCCTTGTTTTGATCCTGTTTATCTTGGTTCTGATCCTGCTTCTGATTATTATTTTTATCTTCTTCCTCCAAAAGCTTCCTCAGTTTTGCCAATTCAACATTACCTGGATATTTATTTAATCCGGCCATTACAATAGATTTGGCTTCTTCATTTTTGCCATGTATATATGAAGCGGCTCCCCGGTCAAAATACTCTTCGATCGCCTGAGCACTCGAAGAAATACTTATTATGAGCATTGTTGTTAATATTAATACAAATTTTCCCATCATATTTTTATTCTGATATTCCTGTCACTTTTTTCATTTTATCAATAAAATCATTATATGCCGCTACCGTTTTATCCACTTTCAATCCTTCCTCCATAACATTCAATGCATCTCGAAACAAAAAACGATTGACTAAATCGTCAGCCTGTTTCTTAAGTTTTTTTGCATATTCAGACGGTTCAGGCTTATCCTGATTTTGTTGTTGTTGCTGCTGCTCTTGTTTCAGCATGGCCTGAGCATATGCCAGATTATAGCGGGTTTCATTATCAGAAGGATTATTAATAAGTGAGTTTTTGTAAGCTTCTGCACCCTTAGCGTACTTTTTAGTTTCCATATACGCATTGCCCAGATTATGATATACTTTAGCCAATTCTTTTTTATCTTCTGTCGTCTGAGCCAGAATCTGAAATTGCTGAATAGCTTCATCGTATTTCTTTTGCTTGAGCATGGCATTACCCAGATTAAATTTTCCCTGGTAAAGCTGATCCTTTCCTTCCAGACCTTTCCGGTAGGCAACCTCTGCCTCTGTATATTTTTTGTCCTTATACAAATCGTTCCCTTTACGAATCTGCTGCCTTTCCTGTTGTGCAAAAACAGATACTGTAAAAAACAGAATTAATATACTGATAACTGATCTCATCATATGCTTATTATATTCACTCCTTATCTTAAAATCCTCCGTCCCGTTAAACCGGGACACCTCCTGTAAAAAAAGAAGGACCGTGCTCAATGTCTTATATCTTATGTCTTGTGTCTTGTGTTTTCCTTAAACAAATTTATTCCGCTGAATAACCTGCTTTTTCTTTCGAGAATAAAAATTTCGAAAAACAAAACCACAAGTACAATCCAGGCCAGCCAATCGAACTGTTCCTCGTAATCGCTGTAAACCCTTGATTCCATTTCAGCTTTATCTAACTGATTTATATCATCATACAGTCTGTTTAATCCCACGTTCCCGTTTGATGCCCTGATTGGTTCTCCTCCACCAGCCCGGGCGATTTCCTGCAACATATTCATATCGAGCTTCGAAACGACCACATTTCCTTCTCTGTCTTTCCTAAAATCGTTGGTTCCGGGAACAGGAATCGGGGCGCCCTGTTCAAGACCCATTCCGATTGTATAAACCACAATGCCATCTTCTTTGGCTTTTTTTGCTGCTGCAACAGCATCATCCTCGTGATTCTCTCCATCGGTGATTACAATAATGGCCCTGCCGGCACCTGTCTCAGGACCAAATGATTTGATGCCCAGTTCTATGGCCTTCCCGATTGCGGTTCCCTGGACCGGAACAGAATTTGTATTAATAGTGGACAGAAACATTTTAGCCGACACATAATCGGTAGTCACCGGCAACTGTGTGTACGCATCCCCGGCAAAAACGATCAGTCCTATTTTATCATCATGCAATTTATCCAACAATTTTGAAATAGACTGTTTGGCTCTTTCCAAACGATTTGGTTTTATATCCTGAGCCAACATTGAATTGGAAACATCCAAAGCAATAACAATCTCAATCCCTTTGCGCTTTACAGTCTGCAGCTTTGATCCAAACTGAGGTCTGGCCAACACAAAGATCAATACAAAAAGAGAGAATAACAGCAAGTTATATTTCCATACCGGTCTCATCGGCGATACATCAGGCATCAGGCCTTTCATAAGTTCCGGATCACCGAATTCATTCAGTTTCTTTTTGCGGTTTTTCCTGTTTGCCAGAAAAAAAAGCCATAATGCAGGAATTAAAACCAGTGCATATAATATTTCGGGATTTGCAAATCTGAACATAACTCTGTCTTTATGGCATTGTTCTTAAAACGGTTAATCTCAACAAAATCTCTGCCAGAATAAATATGGCTGCCAGCATTGCAAAGAAGAAAAACTCTTCCGTTCGTTTATTAAACTGCTTCACATCCAACTTGGTTTTCTCCAACTGATCGATCTCTTTGTAAATTGCTTTCAAACTCTCATTATCCGTGGCCCGGAAATATTTTCCGCCAGTGGTTGAGGCAATATTTCGTAAAAGTCCCTCATCTATATTCACATCCATCATCTGATACTGTGTGGTGCCATATGGCGTTTGTATAGGCACCCTGGCTTTGCCCCTGGTTCCAACCCCAATCGTGTAGACCCTGATACCATATGTTTTTGCCATTTCAGCGGCTGTTTGCGGAGGAACTTCTCCGGCATTGTTTTCTCCATCTGTCAAAAGGATGATCACCTTTGATTTTGCCTTGCCATCCTTAATTCTGGCCACTGCCGTAGCCAGCCCCATGCCAATTGCTGTACCCTGTTCCAACTGTATGGATGGAATGTCTTTAAACAGGTTAATTAAGACTGCATGATCCGTTGTAAGCGGACATTGTGTAAAGGCCTCACCGGCAAAAACCACCAACCCGATATTGTCATCCGGGCGGCCGTTAATGAACTGCGTAGCCACATCAATGGAAGCTTCCAGACGGTTGGGTTTCAAATCCTCTGCCAGCATACTTCCGGAAATATCCATCGACAACACTATATCAATTCCCTCCGTATCCGTTTCCTGCCAGCTATTGGTAGATTGCGGCCTCGCTATAACAATAATAATTGAGGCAATCGCCAGCATACGTAAAATAAATGGCACATGGCGGAGATAATACTTATAACTTTTTTTTACCTGCCCGAATCCACGCAACGATGATACCTGTAGTGTAGCCGTATTCTTTTTCAGGTTCAGCACATACCAGGCAACTGCCGGTAAAATCAACAGCAGTAAAAACAGATAATGTGGATTCGCAAATATTAAATGTCCCATAACCTATTTTTGCTTTTCATCGTTAGTAACTTCACTCTCTTTGGCAATCTCCTCAATTGGTTTTACTTCCACAATTTTTGTCTGATTCACAATAAAGAAAGCGTTCATCATACTCAGATCATTTTCATCCGGGAGCGGATTCATTTTTGCAAATTTCACCAAGTCGGCCAGTTTTAATATCTGTCGCAGATTCTCCAGAACTGCATCACCTTCCAGGTCCGCCGTCTTCATAGCCTCCAGTATCTCATCCGATGTTTGCTCCATAGCTTTTATCTGGAATCGGTCCTCAATATAAACCCTAAGGATCTCCGTCAATCTGGTATAAAATTCCTTAATACGATCCGTTTGCCAGAGTTTTTCCTTCTTCAGTTTTTCCAGTTCATCCAGAGCCACTACATGAGCAGGCAGTTTTGGTTTTTCTCTTCTCAAGGAGAATACAGGCTCTTTGCGTTTTATTCTACGGAATAGCCAAATAAAAAGAATCACAAAACCAATTAGAAGTACACCACCTACCAGCCATGGCAACATCTCTCTGAAAGTGTAAGGTACATCCTCAACACCTTTAATATCGAAAATAGCCTGAGTTGTATCCACATTAAATGTGAAAATCTTTAAAGCCAGCGGGTTTGTTTCAACATAACCACCACCACTTTGTTGATCGATATTTATCCGGATAGGCGGAATCATGTAATGTCCACTATCGAATGATGTGATCAGATAACTTTTCTTCAGTAAAATATTATCTGCATCTATGGTAGTAGTATCCAGTTCCGTTGTGCCCAGAATATCAATTCCTTTTTGCAGAGTATCCCCGAATACGGGAAAATTGAGAATGACATTTTTGGGTTGCTTCACGTCCAGCCTCAAATGCGTTTGATTACCAATAAGCATCGTTACAGAATCAAGGGAAGCTTTTGCTTTGATTTCCTGTGAAAAGCTATTCACAGCACCACCAAACCAAATTAACAAACCGGCAACAAGTGAAATATTCAGTTTTAATCTGTTCATCTTAATCTTATGCTCTTTTCTTAAAAAGTGCCATTAATGCTTTCACATAATCTTCATCCGTTCTTACTGAAACAGCATCCACACCAGTTTTCTTAAACGACTGATCCAATTGCAACTGTCTGGTTTTCCAGCTTTCGGCATAACTGTTCCGTACTTTTACATCCGATGTATCAATCCATACATCCTCGTCCGTTTCAGCATCTTTAAACCTGACCAAACCTGCATTTGGCATCTCAGCTTCACGTTTATCGTAAATCTGCAAGGCAACCAGATCGTGCTTTTTAGATGCTATCATTAAAGAATCTTCAAATGATTCATCTATAAAATCAGAAATTACAAATGCTGTACACCTTTTTTTGATGGCATTTGTAAGATACTTTAAAGTCTCACCAATATTAGTCTGCCTGTGTTCAGGAGTAAAATCAATAAGTTCCCTGATGATATGAAGAATATGTTTTCGCCCTTTTTGTGGCGGGATAAATTTCTCAATACGGTCAGAAAAAAAGATGACCCCGATTTTATCGTTATTCTGAATGGCTGAAAATGCGAGTGTCGCCGCAATTTCGGTAATCATATTCTTCTTCAGTTTAGAAATGGTACCAAATTCACGGCTCCCCGATACGTCAATCAGCAGGACAACGGTCAACTCCCTCTCTTCTTCAAATATCTTGACAAACGGATGGTTGAACCGGGCCGTCACATTCCAGTCAATGCTACGGATATCGTCCCCGAACTGATATTCACGGACCTCACTGAATGTCATACCACGTCCTTTAAATGCGGAGTGATATTCACCGGCAAAAATGTTCCGTGATAATCCACGGGTTTTTATTTCAATCTGACGTACGCGTTTAAGCAGATCGCTTGTTTCCATAAAATCAGGAGTTGTTATTTAGCCTTTTACGGCACTTCTACTTTATTCAGAATTTCGCTTATAATTTCGTCTGAAGTAAGGTTATTGGCCTCTGCTTCGTAGGTTAATCCTATTCTGTGGCGCAATACATCATGACATACAGCCCTTACATCTTCCGGAATTACATACCCTCTGCGTTTAATAAATGCATAAGAACGAGCTGCTGTAGCCAGAGAAATAGATGCACGTGGAGATCCACCGAAAGCAATCATATTTTGCAGGTTCGATAATCCAAAATCCTGCGGATAACGCGTTGCAAATACAATATCCACAATATAGCGTTCAATTTTCTCATCCATGTACACGTCCTTAACAACCTCACGCGCATTTAGAATATCTTTGGGCGTCAGTACTGCCTGTGCAGTTGGAAATACCTTTGAAATATTTTGTCTGATAATCAGTTTTTCCTCATCCTTTTTAGGATAATCGATGACAACCTTCAGCATAAACCTGTCAACCTGTGCCTCAGGCAAAGGATATGTACCTTCCTGTTCAATCGGGTTTTGTGTTGCCATAACCAGAAAAGGTTTAGGTAGCGGATACGTTTTTTCACCAATCGTCACCTGACGTTCCTGCATTGCTTCAAGCAAAGCACTTTGTACTTTTGCCGGTGCACGGTTAATCTCATCTGCTAATATAAAATTGGCAAAAATCGGTCCGTGTTTTACAATGAATTCTTCCTTTCTCTGGCTGTAGATCATCGTTCCGATAACATCAGCCGGAAGCAGGTCAGGCGTGAACTGAATACGGCTGAAATCTGCGTCAACTACATTTGCCAGTGTATTAATGGCAAGGGTTTTAGCCAGACCAGGAACACCTTCAAGCAATACATGCCCATCGGATAATAATCCAATCAGTAATGATTCAACAAGATGCTTCTGCCCGACAATAACTTTGTTCATGCCAATGACGATGGTTTCAACAAACGCACTTTCTTTTTCGATGCGTTCGTTCAATGCTCTAATATCAACTGTTTGCTCCATGCTATAAGGTTTTATCTATCTTTTCATTTTGTAAGCCTTTGATTAGGCAGCACCAAAAGTAAACGATAACACTATAAAATTGATTTAACCATTGTTAAAAAAAATTAATGGTTAAGTATATTTTAAGAAGGTTAACATATTGTAAGATCAGGCTTTAGTCAGAAAATGACGCAACTCATCTTTGGAAATATTATGCGTTAATTTACCCTCATGTGCATAGGATATTGCGCCAGTTTCTTCTGAAACAATTATGACTTGCGCATCTGTTGCCTGAGCAACCCCCAGACCTGCCCTGTGTCTCAGCCCAAGATTTTTTGAGATATCAGTATTATGAGAAATGGGCAATATACAACTTGCAGCTTTAATCTTATTCCGGTTAATAATTACAGCACCATCATGTAAAGGACTGTTTTTAAAAAAAATATTTTCCAACAGGGAGGATGAGATATTGGCATTTAATAGTTCACCTGTTTTAGTGATATCAACAAGTTCCGACTGATTGCTTATAATAATTAAAGCCCCGGTTTTGGTTTTAGACATATTCTCACATGCCTGGACAATCGGATTGATATAAATATTCAGCATACCACTTTTATTAGTGGCCATAACCTTTTCCCACGAAAACCATTTATCAAATTTATACCGTGAGCCCAACAGCAGTAGGAATTTCCGTATCTCCTCCTGGAAAAGAACAATTATAGCAATCACACCCACGCTGACCAAAGCATCCAGTATTGAACCCAGCAGTTCCATTTCGAGAGCTTTTACTAAAAGCCAGAATACAATAAATGAAAAGAGTCCGAAAAAGATTTTCAGCGCTACCGTACCTCTTATAAGCTTATACAGCTGGAAAAGCAGCAATGCCACCAGGGTAATATCAAGAATATCAATGGGTCGTAGCTCTAAAAACATTGGTATAAATTATGAATGTGTATTAACATAAATACGAATACACTCTTTTGCCGCCCTCACATCGTGAACCCTTAAAATATTTGCACCGTTTTGCAAGGCAATAATATTCGCAGCAACCGTACCTTCAAGACTATGATCCTGTGTTGTTTCAAGGGTTTTATATATCATGGACTTTCTGGATAAACCAACAAGAAGCGGTAGTTCAAAAACCTTAAATTCATCCAGTCTGGCCAACAATTCAAAATTATTTTCAAGCGTTTTACCAAAACCAAATCCCGGATCCAGTATAATATCACTTACGCCCATAAGTCTGAGCTTATCAACTTTTTCGGAAAAATATTTTACAATTTCCCTGAAAAGATTTTCATAAAACGGTTCAGCCTGCATTGTTTCCGGCGTACCTTTCATGTGCATCAAAATATAAGGTACACGAAGATCGGCAATGGTTTCAAACATTTTTTGATCCATACTGCCAGCCGAGATATCGTTTATCATGTTAACATTAAATTCATTCACGACATTACGTGCAACTCCTGACCGGAATGTGTCAACCGATAAAATTATATCAGGATATGATGAACGAATCTCATCCAAAACGGGCAACAGTCTGTTTAATTCTTCCTGTTCACTTATCAGTTTTGAGCCGGGACGAGAGGACCAGCCCCCCACGTCAATAATGTCAACTCCCTCCTCAACCATTACCTTTACCCTCTCAAGAGCATTATCAGGACTGAAAAACCTCCCCCCGTCAAAAAAAGAATCAGGTGTGATATTCAGTATCCCCATAACTACCGGATCTTCAATTGAATAAAGAAATCCGTTTATATTCAAATGGTTTTGTTTTTTAAAAACTTTAGCCACAAATCAGAATTTGATATAATTTTTTACAAAAATAGGTGTTTTAATGAAAGTAGGAAACATTAATTAAAGTCTAAAAAAATTAAACTTTAACATTGTGTTTGTAAATAAATTATTAAAAAAATAATTCTTTAAACAATAAGGTTTGGTTTAAATAGTTATATTTGCAACGATTAGATACATAATTTTTATAAAGCTATGAAGCTGAAGACCATTTTGTATTATACCATTATTGCCACCGTACTCTCTTCTTGCGGAGCAGGTTCAGGAGGTAAAAATGAATCCGGAACTACAGGCTGGGTTTACAACGATGATAAATATGGAGGTTTCGAAGTAACTGACGAGCGCCAATTTTACAACAACCGCGTTATGCCTCCGGGCATGATTTACATTAAAGGTGGAACATTTACAATGGGGCGCATATCAGGAGAAGTTCTGACTGACGCGAATAATATGCCAAGAAGGGTAACTGTTTCCAGCTTTTATATGGATCAGTTTGAAATCAGTAATTTGCAGTGGAGAGAATACCTGCATTGGTTAAGCGTGGTTTATCATAATATGCCTGGTGTAACAGAGAAGGCTTTGCCTGACACTACCGTTTGGCGAAGGGAACTAGCCTTTAACGAACCTTATGTTGCTGGTTATTTCAGGCATGTGGCATACAATAACTACCCTGTTGTTGGTGTGAGTTGGGAACAGGCCGATGAATTCTGTCGCTGGAGAACCGATAGGGTTAATGAAAAGATTCTGGCGGACCGTGGTTACCTTTCCTTGCCGGATTTTGCAACAATAAAATCAATGACCAGTCAGGATTCTATAAATGATATCGTGTTCAATACTTCAAAATATCTTTTCAACACGACTTACAAGCCACTTGACAGAAAAGGAAATTCAGTAACCAAAACGAACTGGGACGAAGGTCACCTTTTACCGGAATACAGGCTTCCATTTGAAGCTGAATGGGAGTACGCTGCATATGGTATGATTGGCATCGAAGGAGAAGAAAACTACGGACAAAGAAGGATCTATCCATGGGATGGTCATAGTCTGAGAAATCCTGCGAAAGAGTTCAGAGGTCTGATGCTTGCAAACTTCGCACGAGGCCGTGGTGATATGGGCGGTATGGCTAGCCGGCCAAATGACGGTTTTACTGCCACTGCACCAGTTGACTATTTCCAGCCTAATGATTACGGATTGTTCAATATGGCCGGAAATGTAAACGAATGGGTTGCAGATGTATACAGAACACAGAGCTATAAATTTGTAGAAGAATATAACCCATACCGTGGTAACGAATTCAGGGAAATTGAATGGGAATATAAAAACATCGATGGTAATATGGTTAAAATACCTGCATCCGATTCACTGGGAAGAGTAAAATACGTTCTTCTTGATAGTTTGAATGATGTAAGAAATGCCAAAGATGGTGATCCTGCCTCACACCTTGAAGACTGGACAGCTCAGTTATCGCCGGAACAGGCAACAGATAAAATGTATGGCGGAACAACCAATGAAGAAAAAGTTCTTGCATCCAGAGTATCAAACGATGTAAGGGTATTTAAAGGTGGAGGATGGAGAGACAGGCCATACTGGTTGCAACCTGCAAATCGGCGCTTTCTTGATCAGGGCAAGGCCAGGGACGATTTGGGATTCCGATGCGCAATGACTTATTTAGGAACAGATATGTAAAACATTTAAACCCTGGCTTTTGCCGGGGTTTTTTATTGATGGTATATGATTAACCCCGGAATAGATACACTTTATAACCTGTACTCCACGAATCCTGTAATTACCACTGATAGTAGGCATTGTCCCCGGAACAGTATTTTCTTTGCATTAAAGGGAGATAATTTCAACGGCAACCGGTTTGCTCTGAACGCATTGAAAAATGGATGCAGTACAGTAGTTATAGATGAAAAAGAATTTTATGTAGAAGATGGTAGACATGTATTGGTTAGCAATGTGCTTGAATCCTTACAACAGTTAGCCAATTTTCACAGGAGAAAATTTACCATCCCCGTGATAGGCATTACCGGTACAAATGGGAAAACAACGACTAAGGAATTAATATCATGTGTACTTTCACAAAGATTTAACACACACTTCACAAAAGGTAATTTTAATAACCATATTGGTGTTCCCCTTACGCTTCTTCAACTTACCAGCAAACACGAGATAGCAATCATTGAAATGGGAGCCAATCATCCTGGAGAAATAGGTGAATTAAGCAAAATTGCAGAACCGGACTATGGCATAATTACCAATATCGGGAAAGCACATCTTGAAGGTTTCGGATCTTACGAAATTGTCATCAGGACTAAAAACGAACTTTACGATTTCATTCGTTCAAAACACGGAAAACTGTTTGTTAATAAGACCAACGAATTATTAATGCGTCTATCTGAAGGGATTGAAAGAATTCTTTACGGAACGGAAAAAGTTAAAGTTAATTCAGAACAAAGTTCGCCTTTACTGGAATTATTTTATAAAAAATCAGAGTCGGATGAAATTGTGAGAACAAATCTTATTGGGAAATATAATCTGGAAAATATTCAGGCAGCTGTATGTATTGGTAACTTTTTTGGCGTTTCAGATGAAAAAATTATTAATGCTATTGAAAATTATCAGCCAACAAATAACCGATCTCAGGTACTTAAAACGCAGAAAAATACACTTATCCTTGATATGTATAATGCCAACCCAACCAGCATGGCAGCAGCAATAAGTGAATTTCAGGCATCAGAATTCAGCAATAAAGTTGCCATATTAGGCGATATGAAAGAGCTTGGGGAGTTTGCGGAGAAAGAACATAAAACAATTTTAAATTTGTTTGAAAGAAAACTATTTTCTCGCTTAATTTGCATTGGTGAAGTTTTCACAAAATTTAATGATAAATATCCCAAAATTGAATTTTATCCTACGACAGAAGTGGCGTTGGAACAAATTGCTTTAAAACCCATTACAAATTCTTACATTTTGCTAAAAGGTTCAAGGAGCATGAAATTAGAAATCCTGTTGACAGAGCTATAGGTAACTTGCAAAAAATCTATTATATTTAAGGAGCGTAAAATATTAAAACAATGAGTTATCTCCAATTCGAGAAACAAGACCTTATAAATCTTGAAATCTCATTAGACAAAGAACTATTAAGAACGAGCCGAACAGGTGCATACAGTTGTTCAACAATAAGTGCATGCAACACCAGGAAATATCATGGATTACTGGTTTGTCCGGTTCCGGAACTTGATAACGACCCACACGTATTGCTTTCATCATTAGATGAAACTGTGGTTCAACACGAATCCGAATTTAATCTCGCACTGCATAAATTCGACAATGAGCACTATTCTCCCAAAGGTCATAAATATATCCGTGAATTTGAATGTGAAACAATTCCGAAAGTAACCTACCGGGTTGGAGGTGTTATTCTTACAAAAGAGAAGGTATTTATTTCAGGAGAAGACCGGGTTTTGCTGCGTTATACCTTAGTAGATGCACATTCGCCTGTCATCATGAAATTCAAACCTCTGCTGGCATTCAGAAATTACCACGCCCTAAGCGGTTCTAACATGAATGTCAATCACAACCACAGGATCGTTGAAAACGGCATAGCCACAAGCATGTACGACGGTTATCCCGAACTTTCTATGCAATTCTCAAAAACCGTAGAATATGTTGCTGTACCACATTGGTATTATGGAGTTGAATACAGAAAAGAACAGGAACGAGGATATGATTTCAAAGAGGATTTGTTCTCTCCAGGATTCTTTGAGCTACCTATCAAAAAGGGAGAAAGCATAATTTTTTCTGCCGGAACAAGTGAAATAAACACAAAAGGGTTAAAGCAGAAATTTACGTCTGAAGTTAAAAACAGGTCACCGAGAAATAATTTCATTAACTGTCTGAAAAATTCGGCGCACCAGTTTATTGTATACAAAGAAGACCGGGCAGATATTAAAGCCGGATACCCTTGGCTTCCGATAAGGGGCAGGGATACATTTATTGCTTTGCCGGGATTATCTTTATCCATAGGAGGCACACAACCATTCAGAAATACATTTAAGAATATTATTTCTGATATGAATCTTTACCTCGACAAACATATTATTCCTCCGGGCATTCAGGATTATGATGCCCCGGATGTATTACTTTGGGCTGCCTGGTCACTACAAAAGCTTACAGGAACAATCGGTCTGGAATTCAGTAACTACGAAACTGTATATGGAAAGGCAATAAAATATATTATTGATGGTAATGTCAATCGACTTAGCTTACACGATAATGGTTTACTATATATTGATGGACAAGACATTCCCGGTTCGTGGATGAACGCTGTTTCTGAAGGCAAACCATCTGTATACAGAAGTGGTTATCTCATAGAAGCCAACGCACTATGGTATAATGCATTATGTTATTTCAGAGATAACTGTTCGCCAAAATGCAAACAGAAAAAGCTGATTAAAGAAATTATAGCAAAAGTTGAAAAGAGCTTTTTAGGGATATTTAAAAACGGAGACAGTACTGCTTTGTATGACTTTGTTGATCCGGCCAATAATTATAAATGCAGAATTATCAGACCGAACATGCTTTTTGCTGTTTCACTTGATTATTCACCCATAGAAAAAGATCTTCAGAAAAAAGTACTGGATGTTATTGAAAAGAATTTGTTAACTCCACGTGGCTTACGGTCACTCTCTCCGAGGGAACCGGATTTTGTTGGTGATCTTCATGGCAACCAGCATTTCAGGGACAAATATTATTTTAACGGTTCAGTTTGGCCATGGCTACTGGGATCTTTTACCGATGCATATTTAAAAATATACAAGAATAGCGGGGTGCATTATCTTCAGACTTTACTTGATGAATTTGATGTTGAAATGACCCATAACTGTATCGGTTCAATATCAGAATATTATAATGGCAACCCACCCCATGAAGGACACGGCGCTATTTCTTCAGCGATTAATGTGGCTGAACTGCTGAGAATTGCATTGAAATTACAGGATTTAGAAAAAAATAATACTTTATGAAGGTACTCATGTTTGGGTGGGAATTTCCACCTCATATATCTGGCGGACTGGGAACAGCAAGCTATGGATTAACAAGGGGACTCTCTGCACAAAAAGACCTTGATATAATCTTTGTTGTTCCAAAAGCCTATGGCGACGAAGACACCTCACGCATGAGCCTGATTGGTGCCAATAAGATTCCTATAACCAAAACAAAAGTTGAGTTAAAAGAAAACAATACCCGAATTGAATATCTGGAAGTTTCTTCAAGAATTGTACCTTATGTTGATCCGGAAGAATATTGGAAGTTACTTGACTATAATGTGTCGACAGAATATAAAACAGTCCAGACAAAAGATGACGGTACGATTGATTTCAGCGGGACTTACGGAGCCAATCTTTTAGAAGAAATTTACAACTACTCGCTTGTTGCTGAAGTTATTGCCAGAGACTATGATTTTGACGTGATCCATGCCCATGACTGGCTGGCATATCCTGCAGGAATGGCTGCAAAAAGGGTTTCCGGAAAACCACTGGTTCTGCATGTTCATGCCACAGATTTTGACCGCAGCCGTGGAAATGTGAACCCGGAGGTTTACAGAATGGAAAAAGAGGGGCTGGATTATGCTGACAAAATTATTTCGGTAAGTAATCTGACCCGAAACACCGTTATAGAAAAATACTTTATTGACCCGGCAAAAGTTACGACCGTTTACAATGCCGTAGAACCGATAAGCAATCTCGATAAACTAAAAATCAAGAAAGGCATAGATGATAAGGTGGTTACCTTTTTAGGCAGGATCACCATGCAAAAAGGCCCGGAATATTTTGTTGAAGCGGCTTACAGAGTTTTACAGAGAATGAGTAACGTGCGGTTTGTAATGGCAGGTTCCGGCGATATGATGAGAAAAATGATCTCGATGGCGGCGTCACGAAAAATAGCTGACAGGTTTCATTTTACCGGATTTCTTAAGGGAGATCAGGTATTTGAAATGCTTAAGGTTAGTGACGTATATATAATGCCATCCGTTTCTGAACCCTTTGGTATATCACCTCTTGAAGCAATGCAGTCCAATGTTCCGGTAATTATTTCCAAACAATCCGGTGTAGCAGAGATTTTAACTCATGCATTTAAAGTTGACTACTGGGACATTGACGCGACAGCCGACATGATATACGGGTTACTAAATTATCCTGCTTTAAGTTCTATGTTTAAAAAAATGGGGCGGATTGAAGTGGATAACCTTAAATGGGAAAATGCAGCCCTTAAGGTTAGAGAAGTATATAACTCAGTTTACAGTCCAAAATAATCCTTTATGAAAACGATTTGTTTCTATTTCCAGGTTCACCAACCTTTCAGACTAAAAAGGTATCGTTTTTTTGATATTGGCAACGATCATTATTATTACGATGATTATACGAATGAATCTATAACAACAAAAGTTGCCTACAACTCATACCTTCCAGCAAACAAACTGATTCTAAGTCTGATAAAAAAACACAAAGGTGCATTTAAAGTTGCCTATTCCATCTCGGGACTTGCACTGGAGCATTTTGAACTTTATGCTCCTGAAGTTTTAGAAAGTTTTAAGGAATTGGCAGCCACAGGTCAGGTTGAATTTTTAGCTGAGACATATGCCCATTCACTGGCAGCTTTAAAAACAAAAAGTGGTTTCAAACAACAGATTGAAAAGCACAGCGAAAAGATTGAAGAATTATTCGGGCAAAAACCTACAGTTTTCAGAAACACTGAACTTATATACTCGGATGAAATGGGACTGACCATTTCTGAGCTGGGTTTTAAGGCAATGCTAACAGAAGGTGCAAAGCATGTTTTGGGTTGGAAAAGTCCTAATTTTATGTACTGCAACAGCCTGAATCCAAAACTTAAAGTTTTACTCAGAAATTATAAACTTAGTGACGATATAGCGTTCAGGTTTTCAAATTCTGCATGGAGCGAACATCCTTTAACTGCGGACAAGTATATTGGATGGATTAATTCTCATGATCAAAAGGAAGAAATTTTCAACATCTTTATGGACTATGAAACCTTTGGTGAGCATCAGAAAGCTGATACAGGAATTTTTGACTTTATTAAGTCATTACCAGAAGTGGCCATCAAAAATAAATTCAAATTTGCCACACCATCTGAGGTTGCAAAATCCTTTAATCCGATCTCTGCCATTCATGTTCCATATCCAATTTCATGGGCTGATGAAGAACGTGATCTTACGGCCTGGCTTGGGAATGAACTTCAGGATGAAGCATTTAATAAATTGTACAAACTAAAACATCTGGTTGATAAAGTAGATGATTTTGTTTTGAAAAAGAACTGGCAATATCTGCAGTGCAGCGACCATTTTTATTATATGTGTACCAAGTTTTTCTCCGATGGAGAGGTTCATGCTTATTTTAATCCTTACGATTCACCTTACGATGCATTCATGAATTATATGAATGTTTTGAGCGACTTTGAACTGCAGCTCAAGGAAGCAACAAAAGGGATGGATGAAAAAACATTAAAAATAGCTTCTCTTGAAAAAGAGCTGGAGGAAACCAAAAAGCAGCTTAAATCCATTCAGACTAAAATTGAAGTCAGAAACGAAGTAAAACCTGTGGCAGCCACCAAAACAACAACATCAAAAAGTGCTGCTACAAAAACATCTGCTAAGAAAACTACAAAAACCAAAACAACCGTAAAAGGTACAGCTAAACCGAAGACAACTTCCAAAGCAGCACCAAAAACAAAAGGCAAAAAATAAAAAACTGATCTAAATATTTACAATATTTTTAACCTTGCAAATTTAAGTAGCAAGGTTTTTTTTCCGGCAGTTTCAAAATCAACGATGGCTTTTTCACCCTGTAAAGTAATAACTTTTCCTTTACCGAATCTTATATGCTCTACCGTATCTCCTGCCTTGATATTCTCAGCAGGATCCGGTTTAAAATCAGACGTGTCTCGTACCGGAGTATTCCTTTCAGGTCTCTTAAACCGTGCACCGGATGCAGATTCTGTCTTCTTCCTGTTCACAAAACCTTGCCTGTCCTGATTGGCACGATTTACTGAACCATTCCCCAGCAGCAGGCCAACAGATTGTGGATTATCATAAAATTCCAGATCAATATCTCTTAAGAAACGGCTCGGTTTACAAAAAACAGGTGTACCATAGCGGTATCTGGATTTTGCATAAGATACCGTGCAGTTAACCTCGGCCCGGGTTACAGCCACATAAAACAGGCGTCGCTCCTCCTCCATGTCCTTTGGATTATCCATAGCTTTGGCCGAGGGGAAAAGCTCTTCTTCCAGTCCGGTAACAAATACATTTTTAAATTCAAGACCTTTTGACGCGTGTACAGTCATCAGGGTTACTTTATTCCGGTCTTCCTCTTTTTCATTATCCTGATCAGTTAACAGGGAAACCTCCTGCAGAAAATGTTCCATCCCGTCCGGACTTCCTTCTTCTCTGGCAGAATCGGCAAAATCCCGGATTGCATTCAGAAGTTCCTCAATGTTTTCAAGCCGGCTAACATTCTCTGGTGAATTATCTGACTTTAACTCTTTAACCAATCCTGATTTATGCGCGACCTCATAAGCCAGTTCGTAGGCATTACCATCCTCGGAAACAGTTCTCATCTGAACAATCAGATTTCCAAATCGGGTCAGCTTATTCGCAGTACCGGAATTAACATTAAGATTGTACCTGTGCGGATCTAGACAGACTTTTAGCATCGGTTCATGATTAACTGCAACCAGTTCAGACAATTTATCCATGGTTGTTTTTCCTATTCCTCTGGCAGGGAAGTTTATCACTCTCTTCAGAGCCTCATCATCTGAAGGATTAATAATAAGCCTGAAGTAAGCCAGTAAATCTTTAATTTCCTTGCGTTGATAAAATGAAAGGCCTCCGTAAATTTTATACGGAACATTTCGTTTTCTCAGTGCCTCTTCAAACACCCTTGACTGTGCATTAGTGCGATACAGAATGGCAAAATCCTGATAATCGAAATGATCACGAAGGCGCAATTCATTTAAACGGTTTACCACTAAAACACCTTCCTCCACATCGCTGTAAGCATTTATAAAAGAAATTTTATTCCCAGAATCATTTTCAGAAAATATATTCTTTTTATACTGATCCTTGTTTTTATCGATCAAACTGTTTGCCGCCAAAACAATAGTTTGTGTTGATCGATAGTTCTGTTCCAGCTTATACACATTGCATCCGGGAAAATCTTTTGGAAACCTTAGTATGTTATCCACTTTGGCTCCGCGAAAACTGTAAATACTTTGTGCATCATCACCAACGACACAGATATTCCGGTGTTTTTCCGACAGCTTCTTAATAATCAGATACTGAGCCATATTGGTATCCTGATACTCATCCACAAGCACATACCTGAACTGATCCTGGTATTTTGTCAAAGCCTCGGGATGATCCCTGAAAAGTATATTGGTAAAAAGCAACAGATCATCAAAATCCATAGCTCCTGCTCTTTTGCACCGGTTCGCATAAATTTTATATATCAAACTGATCTGAGGCATTTTATTCATGCCATCTGTCTGAACCAATTGTGAATTAGACTCGTAAGCACCATGCGTAATAAGATTATTTTTGGCAAGTGATATTCTGGATTGAATGTAACCGGGTTTATATACTTTGTCATCCAGCTTCAGCTCCTTAACAATGGTTTTTATCAAAGATTTGGAATCGGAGGTATCATAGATTGTAAATGTTGCAGGAAATCCAAGCAACTCGCTTTCCTTGCGTAGAATTCTTGAAAAAATTGAATGAAAGGTTCCCATCCATAAATACCGGGCAACCTGATATCCGGCAATTCTGGCTATACGATCCTTCATTTCCCTGGCAGCCTTATTCGTAAAGGTCAGGGCAAGTATCGATCCCGGATTTACACCATTATTTAAAAGATGTGCAATACGATAGGTTAATACCCTTGTTTTTCCCGAACCTGCTCCAGCAAGCACCAGGGATGGTCCGTCTGTATGTATAACCGCTTCTTTCTGAGCGCTGTTTAATTCCTTTAAAAAATCTTTCACTTTACCGGATTAAAACCTCAAATTTAATACCTTGACATGTGGAAGGCAAAATCACTTCTGCATACTTATTAACAAAATTCCTGCAGCAATTAATAATTATTAAATTCAATGATTATTTTTTAACGCTATCATCAATTACCTTTGTAGAGCAAAAGCACAATTAGGCTTTTTCATAAGGTTATATTAGGTTAATAGGTTATGGTTAAGGGGTGGGCCACCACCCCTTAATTTTTTTTGTACATTTAAATTAAATCCTGATTTTTTACAAATTGAAAAAAGTTTGGATTTTTTTTTTTGAACCATTGCAAAAATAAATTCTTGTTGTATATTTGCACCGCCTTTAACAATAAGGGCTGATCAATAAAGCGATTGATCAACATTTTGGTCTGGTAGTTCAGTTGGTTAGAATACATGCCTGTCACGCATGGGGTCGCGGGTTCGAGTCCCGTCCAGACCGCCTTCGCTCGCCGAAGTCACCGGAAATCCGGTACGAAGGCGAGCTTTTTATTTTTACCAGAACCTAATTGCAATGCAAACTACGAGCTACGTCGGTCAAGGACCGCTTAATCATGACAACCATTTTGTTTATATTCTTAAATGCTCAGATGGATCTCTTTATACCGGATGTACACAAAATCTTAGTGAACGATTAGAACGACATCGAAAAGGTTATGTCATTTCAACTAAATACAGACTTCCGGTTGAGATTATTACCTATATAGTATTCTCAAATAAATACAAAGCCTACGATTTTGAAAAATATCTAAAAACTGGTTCCGGTAGAGCATTTGTAAACAAAAGATTTGTTTAATCTCTTCGCTCGCCGAAGTCACCGGAAATCCGGTACAAAGGCGAGCTTTTTATTTTTACCAGAACCTAATTGCCATGCAAACTACGAGCTACGTCGGTCAAGGACCATTTAATCTTGTAAACCGTTTTGTTTATATTCTTAAATACTCAGATGGATCTCTTTATACGGATGTACACAAAATCTTAATGAACTATCTGAACGACATCAGATAGATTACGCCATTTCAACAAAATACAGACTTCCGGTTGAAATTATCACTTATATTGCATTCAAAGATAAATAGAAGACACATGTTCTTGAGAAATACTTTAAAACAGGATCAGCATGGCCGGTTAATCCAAGAGGCAACCATTAAGATTCCCCTTTGCCCGTTATGAAAGTGCAAAGGAATATCCTGATAACTTATGACCACGAATCACAGTTTGGTATTTGATTTGGATTTCCGGGCAGAAAAAACAAAAATAAAAATCAGGATATTTCCAGATTAACTAAACTCCTGAAGGAACGAATAATAAATTTCTGATAACCAGAATAAGACTATTCGTTAAACAGGGAAACGATCTTGTTTATGTAAATTATAGCCCGCTTTTTGGGAAAATAATCCCTATAATAGATATAAAAACACTATTAATTGTTAATTTTTTTTAACAATTTCGTATATTGAAAAACCGCATTTATTGAGAACAAGAAAAAAACCACACTAATTTGTATCAACATATGAGATACGAACCTCAAAACTCTGCAACAAAAATGAGAATCAAATATTAAGATTGAAACAATTATAATTTACTTAACTAAAAAAGTATGGCAAATTTTATGAAAAAATCCCTTTTGCAACCCGGGTTGTATATATCCCGAAAAGTTGCAGTTACAATTGCAGCACTTTTAATTACAACGTTTGGTGTTTTTGCACAAACACAAACGGTAAAAGGTAAAGTTACTGACGCCAAAACCGGTGATCCGTTACCGGGTGTTAATGTTGTAGCCAAAGGAACAGGAACAGGTGTTATAACGGATATTGACGGAAATTATACGTTTAATGTCCCTGAAGGTACAGAAACTATCGTTTATTCCTTCATAGGAATGAAAACTATGGAAATTCCTTTTACAGGTCAGTCGACTATTAATGTTAAACTTGAGGAATCAAGCATTGGTTTGGATGAGGTAATCGCAATCGGTTACGGCGTTACAACAAAACGCGATTTGACAGGTGCTGTAGCTTCCATAAAAACAGATGAATTAGTAGAAACCCCTGTTCCAAATGTTGCACAGGCACTACAGGGTAAGCTTTCCGGTGTAGCTGTATATACCCAGGATGGTCGACCCGGTGCTGATATCAAAATCAGGATACGTGGTGGAGGTTCTATTACTCAATCAAATGATCCTTTGGTTATTATAGATGGAATACCTGGCTCTTTGGATGAAATACCTGCAGATCAGATTGAATCCATTGATGTACTAAAAGATGCATCCTCTACAGCAATCTATGGAGCACGAGGTGCTAATGGGGTGATCTTAGTTACAACAAAGGGTTTGAATACTCCTGAAGGAAAAACAAAAATTTCCTATAGTGGGTATTACCAGTTTAAAGAGATTGCAGCAATTCATGATGTTCTGAACCCACAGGAATACCTCTTGCATCAATGGAGTTATATGAGAGCAATGGATGGAACCGGAAACGTCAATGGTGCAGCTTCTGATGCGTTGGCAAGCTATTATGGCTTAGGGACAACCTACGGTAATCATTATAGTGAATATGCCAATCAAAGCATCCATAACTATACCGATAACCTTATTCGTAATGCAGCTGCACAGGATCATAATATCAGTATCTCCAGTGCTACAGAAAAAACTAAGCTCTCTTTTAGTGCTAATAAAACAGAAGATCAGGGTATAAAAATTAAATCCGGATATAGCCGTCATAATGCGCTGCTCAAGCTAGAGCACCAACTCTATGACAAAGTAAAAATTGGTTTTGATGTAAAATATGTACAGTCCCGTGAAGAAGGAAGAGAAAGTACATCTAACGGTACAGGTTCGTTCCTTTCTTCAGCATACATGTTTAAACCCATTGACAATCCACTTGGACAGGCTGATGAAATACCTTCAGGTTTTGGAAATGGTGATGTTAACCTCGATAACACCTACAATCCTTATACCAGGACAATGGATCAGGATAATATAACGTATCGCCAGCGCATAAGAGGATTAGCCTATATAAACTGGGATATTATTAATGGACTAACATTACGTTCTGAAATTTCAGGCAACCGAAATAATAGTGAAAATCAATATTATGATGCTGGTGTTGCTTTAGCTGACAGTACTGGACTTGTTAAAGACAGATTTGCACGTTTGACACTTAGCAGGGGATATGGGTACCGTTCTGCTACTACAATTAATTATGAAGTACAAAATCTGGGCGACCACAAATTATCAGTCCTATTAGGTAACGAAATTCAAAAGTCCCAATCTTCCAGCAGTAGAATGCAAATGCAAGGCTATAAATCTGATTATTCCTTTGAAAAAGCCATAGCAAGAATACAATTGGGTCAGTATAAAGATATTGATAGGGAAAATTATTATGATGTGGATGGTAATCCTGTTAGAGTTGATTTAATTAATAAGAACTATTTTGATTTTTATAACGATATTGGTGTTGCCAGTACAACACTATCTTACTTTGGCAGATTAAATTATGGCTACAAAGGACGCTACTTACTTACAGCAACATTAAGGGCAGACGGGTCCTCAAAATTTGCGCCAAATAACAGATGGGGATACTTCCCGGCAGGTGCTCTTGCATGGCGTATTTCTGATGAAACATTCATGGATAATGCGAAAGGCTGGCTCGATAATTTAAAACTAAGGATATCCTATGGTACATCAGGCGCAGACCATATTCCTTATGATGCCTGGAATTATTTATATTATCCAAATTTTGATGAACGCGGCAATGTAACTTTTGTGGATAACGGATATTTTCCAAATGATGATCTAAAGTGGGAAACCACAATATCCAGAAACTTAGGTTTAGATCTTAGTGTTTTCAACGGACGTATTTATGGAAGTATAGAATTATACAACAATAGCACCAAAGATCTTCTTGTAGAGGTTCCGGTAGCAGTAGAAAGTGGGTATACAAGTAAGTACATGAACATTGGCAGAACATCTAATAAAGGGGTCGAAATTGCTCTTGGAGTAGATATTATTCGCAAAAAGGATTTTACACTGAGTCTCAATGCAACCTACAACTACAATAAAAGTAATGTTGACGAACTTCAAGACCGTGTAATCACTGATTATGGCACACAATGGAACTCAAGTGCTACTTACCCAGCATATGATTATATTTTTAAAGAAGGAACCCCAATTGGTACTGTTCAGGGCTATGTTTCAGATGGATTTTACACTACCGATGATTTTGATTACGATAGCTCTACCGGACAATATACTTTAAAAGATGGAGTACCTTACTATTCTGATAATTTTACTGATATAGGAAATTATCCAAATCCTTTTAACGTAGTTAGAATAGATTCATCCAGCAATCCTGTTACTATAGGAACTATTTTCCCGGGAGCTTTAAAAATTAAAGATGTAAATAAAGATGGAGAAATTAATACTGATGATATTACCGAGCTGGGGCAAATGACACCAAAGCATACCGGGGGATTTGGTATTAATTTATTTTATAAAGGCATTGATTTTAGTGCAAACTTCACATATGCGCTTGGAGGACATGTTTATAATATTGCAAGCTTATTGAATACAACTGGTAGAAAAGACTATACCTTCGGAGCTAACAGGTTAGGATTTGTAAGAGATTCTTATAAGATATTTGATATAAACGACTCGGGAGACCTTTATGCGGTTACTGATCCAGAAGAACTGGATGCATTAAATGCTTACGCCAAATACTTTACACCTTATATGGAAAATGGTTTGGTGCTTTCACAGTTTATTGAAAAGTCAGATTACCTTAGATTAAACAGTTTAACTTTAGGGTATACATTACCTAAATCGCTAACTAAAAAGATTTGGATTCAAAAATTACGTATTTATGCTACAGGAGGAAACCTGCTATTAGTGACAAAATATACAGGACTTGATCCAGAAGTAAGTGCAAATGAGAGTAAAGCGGCCTATCCAACTCCAGGTCTGGACTTTGGTTCTTATCCAAGATCAAGAACCTACACACTGGGTGTAAATGTAGATTTTTAAATTGTAAAAAAGTAAAAAGATGAAAAAGTTACATTATTATATACTATGGTTAATAGGGATAGGAGTTTTTGGAACTTCTTGCAGCGATTTTCTTGAACAAAAATCTTTGTCAGATATACCTGCCGATGAGTTTATGTCTGATCCAACAAATGCTCAAGCAGTTTTGGCAAGTGCTTATGATGCATGGACTTACCCAATGATACACTCTAATGGGTTATTTTATGAATTGAGTGTATGTAGTTCAGATGCAGAACGCCACCCTGAAAAGTATGAAGCTCAAACACGTCATATACCGGAGAATTTATACTATGGTGGAACCTCAGGCTTCGATATCAATTTTGCAAAAAATGGGTACTCTAATGCATATGATATTATTGCTATCTGTAACAAATTAATAACCAATTACGAAGCCTTAGATGTCTATCAGGAATGGATGAAAGAAGGAGCAACTCCAACCACATTATCGAATATTTATGGGCAGGCTATTACGTTAAGGGCAACCTGTTATTACGAATTGTGTCGTTATTTTGGTGATGTACCTCTTCAAACTACAAGTTTATTTGTAGATACAGTATTAACAAATAGAGACTATATTTATGAGTATAATATTGAGAAACTTAAATCTGTTGTTCCAATTATGTTCAGGGTTGGTGAAGCTGGTGAAGATGCAATAATTATGACCCGTACTTATGCTGAAGGTTTAATTGGCAGATTAAGTTTATTCGCTGGGGGTTATGCAACTCGTAGAACTGACATGGGACCGGATTTTTATCGTGACCTCGATGGAAATACCATTACATATGAACAGATGGGTGCTGCCAATAACGGTGGTGTATATAATCGACGTACTGATTATCTTGATTTTTACAGAACCGCAAAGAAATATCTTGAGGATTGCGTAGCGAATTCAGGAACAGTTGAACTAGTATCATCGGATCCTCGTGGGTCCATTAATGATGGCTATGGGAATCCTTTCCAGTACGTTTTCCAGCAAATGCTTGATCTTAGAGTATCTTCTGAGTCTGTTTATGAAATACCAGTAGAACAGGGAAGTGCAACAAATTCAGAACGTCCTTATGCCTTTGGACGTCCATCCGGAGGAGGTGGTTCAAATGCATTCCCATGTAAAAGTTATGGACAGAGCAGAATGCAGCCAACCTATTATTATGGTGATTTGGATCCTGAAGATTTAAGACGTGACGTTACCGTAGCTGTGACCGCAAGTGTTGGAAATGGAAGAGAAACCTTGATAAGCTTAGAACCAGGTAGTAAAACCAATGGAGGCCTTGCTAATAACAAATGGGATGAAAATCGTATGAACCCTCCATATTATCAAAAACAAAGAAAGGCAGGAGTAAATAATCCATATATGCGTATGTCTGATGTTGTTCTTATGCTTGCAGAAGTCTACGCAGAACTTGGTGAAGAAGGAACCGCCAAGGAGATGTTAAAAAGAGTAAGAAGCCGTGCTTTTCCTGCCAGCGCACAAACAGAAAAAGTTGATAATTACATTAGCGGATTATCCGGCGAAACTCTTAAAGATGCTATTTTAACTGAACGTAAGTTAGAATTTGCAGGCGAAGGATTACGTAAATGGGATATGATCAGAACAGGCAAACTTCCGGATATGATAAAAACTCTCAAAACAAATCTAACGAATATGATTAATGGCATTGAATCCAATGGTTATTATCAATTCAGTAACGGAAATGAAATCCCTGCTTATGTTTGGACGAAAGAAGTTGATGCCAAAGCTGAAATAGGTCATCGTTTAACAACTCAGTGTACAGACGAAACTAATCCTGTTTTATTTCCTGGCTGGAGAGGTCAGTATAACGATTGGGAAAATGTTGGCGGTGCAGGTATTGGTGCAAAGTACAACGACGATTACAATACCAATACAGCCATTAAAGGTTTATTTAGTCACATTGTTCCGGGCAGTTCTGAAGCTCTGGCTTTGGAAGCTGATGGATATGAGATGAAGAAATGGGGACAATGGTATGTAGAATACCGTGATGAATACTCTACATATGTTTTCCGTGGTTTTGAGGATGGTAAGGCACCTATTTATATGGTACCTCTTCCTGCAGTTACTATTTCCACATCTAATGGTTCTATAACAAATGGTTATGGATTTGACCAACAATAAACTTTAAAATATTCATAACAGAAGGGAGGTCCTTAAGGACTTCCCTTTTTCGGCTTAAATGCTAACCTTCTTCCCGCTGTATTATGAAAAAGAAATTATTCGCTTTTGTGGTCATATTGAGTTGCGCTCTTATCGGACCAATCAATAGTTTTAGTCAAACCGAAGATTCCATCACACAAAAAGTTTTGGAGACCATGTATGATGCCACCCGTTTTATGGTGGATGACGTCAGTACCAATGGTGGTTATCTTTGGAATTATCTGCCTGATATGTCTCGACAATGGGGTGAAATGGAAGCATACCCAACAATGATATGGCTCCAACATCCAGGCACAGTAAGCATGGGGCATGTGTTCATGGAAGCCTATCACGTTACAGGTAATGAATACTATTATCAGGCTGCAGAAAAAGCAGCTTCAGCAATTATCTGGGGACAAAACCCTGAAGGTGGATGGAATTACATGGTGGATTTTGCAGGTGATAGATCATTAAAACACTGGTACGAAACAATCGGGAAAAACGGTTGGAGGTTGGAGGAATTCCAGCATTACTATGGCAATTCCACATTCGATGATGATGTTTCAAGCGATGCTGCCCGTTTTTTACTACAGGTATACCTTGAAAAGCTGGATCCCAAATACAAACCCTCCCTGGATAAAGCAATCGACTTTATTTTGGAGAGTCAGTATCCAAATGGCGGCTGGCCACAACGCTATCCTTTACGACATGATTTTATCAAACAGGGATTTCCTGATTATACTTCGTTTTATACATTTAATGATGATGTAACTTGGGAAAACATAAATTTTCTGATACAATGTTACCTCACACTTGGTGAAAAAAGATTTCTTGAGCCCATAAAAAAAGGAATGGATTTTTACCTGCTTTCGCAGGACGGTTGCGGAGCGTGGGCACAACAACTGGATATGGATCTTAAACCTGCCAGTGCACGAACTTTTGAACCGCTGGCCTTTTTACCATCCACCACTTGCGAAAATGCATTTTTGCTGCTTAAATTTTACCAGTACACCGGTGATACTCGTTTTCTTGAAAATGTACCTGCCGCAATTAAGTGGCTTGAGAATACAAAACTACCAGAAACCGAGATTGAAGGCCAACGCACACATCCGACCTTTGTCAATACTGAAACTAACAAACCTATTTTCGTTCACCGAAAAGGATCGAATGTTAAATATGGCATTTATTATACCGATGAAAGTGATCAAAACCTCCCTTCACATTATTATGGAAAATGCAGGGTTCCATTAGAACAACTGAAAAACGAATATAAGCGCCTTTCAGAATTAAATGCTGAAGAAGTCACCAAAGAGTCTCCTCTCCTTCCCTCACCATTTACTCAAGCAAGTACACCACAAAAATATTATAATCTAAGTGGTTTCAAATTCATGTTTAACTCAAAAAAAGAAACTGTTTCTGATATCATAAATTCACTGGATGAAAAACACCGATGGCTTATTAAACATGCCATGACCAGCCACCCGTACATTGGTGACGGACAAAACAAAATCGAAACTGATAAATATGCAACGACCTTTGTAGGAGACGAAACAGACACGTCACCTTACAGGGATATGTCTGACCAGGAATATATCTCTACATCACAATATATACGTAATATGCTGGCGCTCATTCAATTTCTGAAAAATAATCAACATGAAAATTAATATCATCCTCACTTTTATAATACTATCATTGCTGAATTCCTGCAATACCAAAAAGCAGAAAGAAGATAAAAGTACCCAGGATATTTCCGGGACATATTACGAAAATCCTGTTCTCGGAGGGGATTACCCTGATCCGTCCGTTTTTCGTGATGGAGAAGATTATTATATGACACACTCCTCATTTGAATACTATCCCGGATTATTGATCTGGCACTCTAAAGATCTTATTCACTGGGAAAGAATTGCACATGCCTTGCATAAATATGTAGGTTCCGTCTGGGCACCTGACTTTTTAAAGTTCAACAATCGGTATTACATTTACTTCCCTGCCGGAGGTACAAACTGGGTAGTAACAGCCGATTCTCCTGCAGGTCCGTGGTCCGAACCCATTGATTTGAATCTCAGGGGTTTTATTGATCCGGGGCATATGGTTGATGCTGAGGGCAACAGATATTTATACCTCTCTAAAGGTTTCGTGGTCGGACTCTCAGAAGATGGTCTAAGTGTTTCTGGTGAACCAAAACATATTTATGATGGATGGCAATTCCCTAAAGAATGGAGTACAGAATGTTTCTGCCTTGAATCGCCTAAACTAACCGTAAAAAACGAATTCTATTATCTAACTGTTGCCGAAGGTGGAACTGCAGGACCAGCTACAGCACATATGGTAGTTTCTGCCCGTTCCAAATCCCCGTTTGGTCCGTTCGAAAATTCACCGTATAATCCTGTAGTGCATACAGAAAAAAGGGATCAGCGCTGGTGGTGTCAGGGCCATGGAACTTTAGTGGATGACACCGATGGGAACTGGTGGATAATGTATCATGGTTATGAAAAATGTTTTCAGACGCTTGGGAGACAAACATTAATGCTTCCTGTTGTATGGACAGATGATCTTTGGTTTAAGGTTCCGGATGGAATAAACAGCTCTGACAAACTAAAATTACCAACCGGCAAAGCATTAAATCTGAACAGTTCTTTATCCGATAATTTTTCAGCAGATGAACCGGGCTTGCAGTGGCAGTTTTATAAAGACTTTGATCCTGACAGAATAAAAGTCAAGAACGGAAAACTGGTTATGTCTGCAAAAGGAAGATCATTTGACGAAACAACGCCATTTCTTGTGAACGCCAGCGATCGTAAATATGAGGTTACTGTGGAATATAACTTAATCGGTGATGCAATATCCGGTCTTTGTCTTTATTACAATAAGGAAGGAAATATGCGGATAGAGGTCAGTAAAACCAGATTTACTGTTTACAACAGACAAAACGCAAAAATACGTGAACCCAATACGCTCGGGAATCATGGATACCTGAAAATATTAAACGATGAAAATGAAATTAGTTTCTATTTTAGTGGAGATGGCCAAATTTGGACAAAAGTTGAACGCAGTATAGATGCTACAGGGTTCAATCATAATGTATTCGGAGGATTTATGAGCTTAAGGCCTGGAATTTATTCTTACGGAACAGGCGAGACCACCTTCGATAATTTTACGTATACTAAACTTTAGGTATAAACTAATTTTTATACTGATCCGGGTCGATAAATTTACTCAGGTTAACCATATTAAAACGCTCTCCCTTAAATATGAGATCCGAGGCGTTTTCTCTGGTGACGTGTATATTAGCGTACTCACCACTGACCAGTATATCCAGTAAACGTTTTAATTCCAGCAAACTTTCATTATCACCTACTATCGAAATTGCCATGCCGAGAGCCGAACGTGCTTCTTCGAGTTCATTATTTTCGATCCTCAGTGCAATAAGCATGACCCATACATCCTCCTGTTCAGGGTTCAGCTTCAATGATTTTGTAAATGCCTCCGACGCCTCCTTTTTAAAACCTGAATAAAAGTAACTCTCAGCCATTCCTGTCCATGCTTCGTCATCTGTTTCATCCATTTCAATGGCTTTCTTAAAGCAGTTGACACTTTCTATATAATCTTTAGTAGACTGCTTACAATAACCTAGACCAATCCATGCATCATAAACATCCGGTTCAGACTCAAGAATAGAATAGTAAGTTTGCTCCGCAGATACATAATCACCTAAACCTTCATAACATTCCGCCAGATATATCAGCACCTCTTCGTTATGTGTTTCTGCTTTCAAAAATTCCTGAAATGAATCCAGGGCTTCCTGGAATTTATCCTGCCGCAACAGTGCAATGCCCTTCTGGAATATGGCATTATAAAAACCAGAATCGATCACTAAAGCATAATCAAACGCATCAACGGCTTTATCATAATCCTCATTCGAATTGTGCGACATTCCCATATTGTACCAGGCTTCTTCGTTGTAAGGATCAACATCCAGAAGCTGATTCAAATAAGTTATTGCCAGATCAGATTTGCCATTCTCTTCCGAATTAAGAGCAAGTTCAAACAATATATCAATATTGAACGGATTATGCATCAATCCCTTTTTCAGATAATACAATGCTACATTAGGCTGTTGAATACCCATATACAGAAATGCAATATCAAGGCACATTCTGTCGATATCGTCATCACTTGTTTTCAAAAGATTTTCGAACACATCATTTGCAGCCTGAAATTTATCCATACGCAGAAGTAACTCACCCTCAAGCATAAGCACTTCTTCGTCATAAATTTTAAAACTAAGCGTTTCAATAATTCCAAGGGCAGAATTATACTTACCCATTTTGTGCAATACCCTTGCCTGCCATAACAATAGCGTAATTGAACCAGGATGCTGTTTTAAACCTTCTTCAACAACCAACAGGCTTTTCTTAACCTTCATATGGTTAAGATAGTACTCTGTAAGACTTTCAAACTCTTCAACATCAAAATACCCAATCTTTTGTTGGTAAAGCATATCCTCATAACGACTTACAACATCATTGTTGCGATTTCCGTCCTGATTAAACTGTTTTTGATGCATAAAAGCAATTTTGAACAAATTTTGGAAGATATTTTGGCTGTAGCAATAGGTAATTGCCATAATTCTACAAAACCAACAGCTCATTTTTCACAAAAAACTGATTTACAATACCTTAATCACAGAAAGCAAGATGTTAATATTTTAAAAAGTTATTAACACTCTGTGTCTGCAAACACCTTTTTATACCGGTTATAGGCCAAAATCAGTAAAACGATAACAAATAATACCGCATAATAGATCCAGGATGGCAGTGAATAAATGCTTCCTCCGCCGGCATAAGAGTGCATACCACCAAGAAAATAATTTACACCGAAATATGTCATCAAAATAGTTGAAAATGCGACCAACGAACCTGCCACGTAGTAAAAACTCCCCTTCAGGCCCGGCAAATGATTCAGATGGGCAACCAACGTGTACACCAGAACCGAAACCAGGCACCAGGTTTCTTTCGGATCCCACCCCCAGTATTTTCCCCAGGACTGGTTTGCCCAAACGCCGCCAAGAAAACAACCAATTGTAATCAGGTATAATCCGGGAATCAGGATCATCCTGTTAACGACTATCAATTGACGGATTGTACCGGAAATACGGGGAGCGTTTTTATCTGTAAGAACCGTCATAAGCAAAAGGGTAATTAACGCCAGCATAGCACTCCCACCCAAAAAAGCATAACTTGACGTAATAACCGTTACATGTATATTGAGCCACACCGATTTTAATACCGGGACCAAAGGTGTAATCTGTGGATTCATAAAACTCAGGTGAGCCACCATTAAGGCCGATGCTGAGAGTAAACTCAGTAATGCAAACGTAATATCTGATTTCCTGAAGAAATAAATTCCGATGAGCAGACTTATCCATGAAACAAATATCATTGTTTCGTATCCATTGCTAACCGGAACATGTCCGGTCATGATGCCACGCAACAGTAAGCCTACACCATGAAAAAGGGCTGCACCAATCAGTAGTATTCCAAGTCCTGTAGATACATATCGTGCTAACTTTTTCCTGTTTATCTGGGCAATAATAGCCACAATCAAAAATATAAAGCCAACAAGCCCGTAAAAATGTGACAACCGTTCAAACACGTTCAGTTTATTATATAAAAGCTCAATATTCCGCATCCTGTCAGATGGCAGTATTTGGGGAGCAAACTGTTTCTGCCAGCTGTCCACAAAATCCATCGCTTTTTGAAATTCTTTCGGGTCCTTGCTGAAAAAATTCAGATAAAACTGAGAAAATGTTTTCTCTGTCAGACTGTCTCCGGTCATAAACACATTGGGCACAGACCTGAGATCTATCCATGGATCGGACGCTTTACCGGGCAATGGAAACAGGTTTATTAATCTACCTTGCCTTAACATATTAAATATGTTCGCCCGCTCATCCAGTGCCAGTATATTGTTCTCTGTCTTAGTCCGTTCAGAAGGTTTTTTCCGGTTAATATTCTGAACAACCGTTTGCAGAATATAGGCTCCGTCTTTAGTAAACAAATCATTGTATGCAATCCTTTTTCCCGGGTTATTATCCAGAAATGGAATTCCTGTTTCACTTTTGAAAATATATGGCTTGGCAGAACTGGCAGAAGGATCTTTAATGATCTCCAGAATGATGCCTTCGGCTTTCCGGTTTTTTTCTTCACTTTTCCGGCTCATTTTTCGCAACAGATCGCCCGCATATGTATTCATCGGCTTTATTCTTCCGTTTGCCTGAACCCAGACCTCTCCGAACATCCTGGCTGTTTCAGGGCTTACCTGCGAATCTGATTGTGCCGAAAGAGGTAATGTAAATAAGATTAATCCCAAAATAACAACATGCGTATTTTTTACTTTTCCTAAATATTTTACAAACCGGCTCTTCCGATCTGTAAGCGCTTTAAGCATTCCCAACGCCAGCAATAAATACCCAAGATAAGTAACGGACGATCCAACCGGGTCATGGTTTACGGCAAGAATAGTTCCAAGTTCATCCTCATCATAGGAAGCCTGAAAGAATCTGTAACCGCGGTATTTCAATATGTGGTTCATGTAAATAGAATAGGCAAAATTGTTGTTTTGTTCCGGGTCATTAACATGTACATAACTAATAAACGACGATGGACTTTGCGATCCCGGATACCGTTCCACTATAAAACTATCAAGCGCTATTTTGAATGGCAGAATTTTTTCCTCCTTACCAATTGACAGTACCACCGAAACGTCACCGAATTTAACTTCGGTAGGTTCGTGTTGCGAATAATGGTAAACAAAAGCCTCTGCCACTTCCTGATCCCGGGATATCCTGAATTTTGTCACCGGATATTGCATCTCGCCTTTTGAGTAGACCTCAGAACGAATATTTAAATCAGTACCATCTACCACAACACTTTTGTTATAGTAATCCTGATTAAATTTGTTTGGTCTTACTTTTCTATGATCCTCATAAATGACGGAACTGGCCTTCATAACTTTTACATTAAGCACTGTTTGGTCCAGTTGCAATAGATTTGAAGAGCTCCCTTCCCGAATACCGATACTGCCTGTTTCGCCCACAAATCGGGTAATTCCGGCACCAATGATTATCACTGCAATAGAAAGATGAAACAACATAATCCCTAGCTTACCCTTTCTGTAAAGCCGGGAATAAAAAATGTTTACCACAGAACCTACAGCAATGTATCCCAGCATGAATTCAAACCATGATGCATCATAAATCAGATACCGTGCCTCATCCGTCCCGGCATTATACTCAATAAAAGTAGCCACTGAAATAGCAATCGCAAAAACCAATCCCAGCAAAGCCAGAATTCTTACAGAAAAAAGTTTATAGATTATATGTTTCATTTTCTTGCCCTGAGCATTTCTCTTTTTCCAGGCGGTCCCGGAAGTCTTTCCACATTAAAACCAGCCCGTTGCATCCGCCTTCTAACCTCACCCTTGGCACAATATGTCACCAGGATGCCTCCTTTATTCATTGCACCGTAAATGGTTTCAAAGATTGCTTCATCCCACATTTCCGGTTGTTTTTCTGGTGCAAACGCATCAAAATAAACCAGATCGCAGTTTTCCAAATCTATCTCCTGAGTCAAATCTGCTTCCAGTTTTAAAATTGAAAACCGATCTGTAATCTCCGAAACCAAATTCCACGGAGCCTGATGTATATCAGAAAACAACTCCCTGATCGTATTGTTTGAATGTACCGTATAATTTAATTGAATTATAAGATTAAGATCCAACGGATATTTTTCCAAAGTTGTATAGTGAACCTTCAATTCTGGATCACTATAAGTATAGTCCAGCGTAAGCAACGCATTAAGTCCTGTTCCAAAACCTATCTCCAGTATCCTGATATTTTTTCTTGCCCTGGATAATTCTTCAAGACCAGCCTGAATAAATACATGTAATGATTCTCTAACTGCCCCTTTATAAGAATGATAGTGTTCATTCAATTCAGGCACAAATAATGTAGCCGAACCATCTTCGGTTTTTTTAATTTTAAGTTCCTTAATATCCATGCCATGTAAAACTAGTAATACTTCAAAATAAAAACAGATCCAAATATATCACTTTTTAAAGTGTATTTTCAACAATTATTTCGCTCTAAATCCCTCGTTTAATAAGGGTTGCAAAATATACAGTGATTCATTTTTATGTTTTATAGCATTTTTTTAACGTATTTTAACGCTCCAATATGTTGTCCAGCATAATTATTTGCGTACTTTTGTTGTGGGATTTTTTTCATAGTATTAGATTTAAGGTTAGCAAAAGAGGTAGGCGGTGCTTTGGATAAGTGGCCTACCTTTTTCTTTTTCACCTATTCATAAAAACATTATCAATCCTGCAGATTTATTTCTATAATCTGTTTATTATTTAATCAGTTACAGCTTATTATATATTGTAAGGGGATAGAGATTCCGCACATTTAATGCATAATCTTATAAGCCAGTTCTTTCAATAAATCTCCCTGGGACGAAGACACATTTCCAAAACCTTTGCTCTTAGCATCGTATTCACGCAACAACGACACCACATCCATGACCTTCCAGGCATTGTATATTTTTGCGGCGGACTTGTATTGCCCGACGAAATAAGGATTAATGCCAAGTGATTTTGCCACCGATCCATCAGACTTATCTTTCAGGTAGTGAAAGATCATCAGGTTAGAAAAAAAATTAAAGACAGGCACCATAACCATCTGCATCGGGTAGTTCTTCTGATTAGCAGCAAAGTAGTTCACAATCCTGTTTGCTTTTAGCACATTTCGTGTTGCAAGTGCTTCCTGCAGTTCAAATGCATTATAATCTTTTGAAATACCAATATATTCTTCAATCAGCTTCGGGGTAATTTCATTGGAATCCTTCGGCATTACCAGCTTCAATTTGTCTAACTCATTTACAACCTTGCTCAAATCGGTGCCAAGAAACTCCGCCAACATTAATGATGATTTTGGAGATATGGACAAACCTACGTTCCTGCAATAATCGTTTATCCACTCCCCCATTTTATAATCCCTCACTTTGTCAGAGGTATAAACCACACCGACATCCCCAAGCATCCTATAAACTTTTTTCCGTTTATCGAGCTTCCCGTATTTGTAGCAAATTACGAGTAAAGTAGACGATTGTGGCTGCTTCAGGTAATGTTCCAGCTGATCAATATTCCCCAGATTTTGTGCCTCTTTTACGATAACCACCTGCATAGGAGCCATCATGGGGAAGCGTTTAGCTGCATTGATCACTGTAGCCGTATCCACATCACGACCATACATTACCGTTTGGTTAAATTCCTTTTCCATATCATTCAACACATTATCCTCAATGTAGTCGCTGATAAGGTCAATGTAGTATGGTTCTTCGCCCATCAAGAAATAAACAGGCTTAAATTTCCGGTTCTTTAAGTCATTTAGTACAGAAATATGGTCCATCGGAATTAGTCGTATTTCAGGTGTTTAACAGAACGTCCGTTGATAATGATCTCCCGCAATGACTCAATGCCAATTTTCAGATGATCCTCTACATAATCGCGGGTTACAATGGTATCACTTTTATCAGTTTTAATACCTTCCGATATCATGGGTTGATCCGAAACAAGCAGTAATGATCCGGTTGGAATATGGTTGGCAAATCCTACGGTAAACAAGGTCGCTGTTTCCATATCCACGGCCATGGCACGCGTGGATACCAGATATTTTTTAAACTCATTATCATATTCCCAAACCCTTCTGTTGGTTGTATATACTGTTCCTGACCAGTAATCGCGTTCAAAATCACGGATGGCTGAAGAAACAGCTCGTTGAAGGGTAAATGCAGGTAAGGCCGGAACAACAGGTGGCAGGTAGTCGTTGCTTGTTCCCTCACCTCTGATCGCCGCTATTGGCAAAATCAAATCCCCAAGATTATTTCTCTTTTTAAGGCCTCCGCATTTTCCCAGAAAAAGTACAGCTTTCGGCATAATGGCCTGAAGCAGATCCATGATGGTTGCTGCGTTGGCACTTCCCATACCGAAGTTTATAATGGTTATTTCACCATTTGAAGCATTCGGCATGTTGCCTTCTTTCCCTACAATAGGAACATCATACCATTTTGAAAATAACTCCACATAATGATTAAAGTTGGTAAGCAGGATGAATTTTGAAAAATCCTCCAGTTTACGTTTGGTGTACCGTGGTAACCAATTCTCTACAATATCTTTTTTGGTTTTCAACATAGGAACATTATTTTTAACCCTGTTTTTATCCGAATGTTCAAAAATAGCAAAATGACCCGATTAAATCTTCCGGATCATCCGTTTAATATAAAAAAAGAAGGTGAAAAAACACTGATCTTTGATGTTTTCAGAAAACGCTTTGTAGTTCTGACACCGGAAGAACATGTCCGACAGTCTTTTTTGGCTTATTTGCTAAACTACAAAAATTATCAACGCGGACTTATTGCAGTTGAAACCGAAATAAAAATAAACAATCTATCCCGACGGTGTGACGCTGTTGTTTATAACAAAAAAGGTGAACCGGTTATGATTCTGGAATTCAAAGCACCTGAAATAAAGATCAGCCAGAAAACTATGGATCAGATTTGCAATTACAATCTGAAATTGAATGTAACTTATTTTGTTATTTCGAACGGATTGCAACATTTTTGTGGAAAAATTGAGAAGAGCAATAACACATTTAAGTTTTTATCCGATATTCCGGATATGAATACAATAGTTCAATGAAACAACTTATACTGATCTTACTGATTTTATTTCCTGTTTTCCTTCAGGCGCAGACAAAAAGGGACAGTTTTTTGATTTCTCCCCGAATATCATTTGCGGATTTTTCAAACAGAAATCAGTGGGAAGGTTACTCCATTAACAAAGTTCCACCACTGGCTTTCCAGGTTGAAAAGTTCATCAACGACTATTTTACTTACGGCGTTTTAGTTGGTTTTTACCGCAATAAATATACCAACGATACATTATCGACTAATTTTCACCGGGATTTTAATATCGGGTTTGGAGGTTTGGCATCATTCCATTACGGAAACTGGATTGAAAAAATCACAAACGACAAGGTCCGGTTCAATGACTTTGACCTGTATGTAACACTGGGATTAAACTGGGTAGTAACCAATACAACCATACGCGAGAATTATCACCATCAAAACGGTTTGGATGAAAAACTTGATGAAACTACGGTAGATTTTTCATTTGGTCCCATAGCTGGAGTTCGCTACTATATAACCAATAAGTTTGCCATGAATCTAGAAGTAGGCACCGGAAACCTTGGCATCGTAACCATGGGCGTTTCATGGAACCTGACCAGAGATAGAAAGCCTCGCCCGGAATATAAACCGGAGAGGTTAGTTCCGGGTGATGTAAATTAAATTTATACTATACGGTATAATACTGCCAGGTATAAATTAAAACCGGAATTCCAGATAAGGCGATAATAAAAAACTCTCTAAACCATAATACATTACAACAGAAGTATTACATTTTACACCGGCATACAAACCTTTAAAAACATTGTACGAATAATTAATGTCCAGATTTAAACCTAACATTTGGTCCCTATAATAGTCAAGTTGTAAATTTGAATAGATATAACCAGCTTCACCATTAACATATGCCGGCTCTGCCATATAGCTAATCTGAGGTGATTTCATATCTATATAAACAGGTCCTACGCCAACACTCAAATTTGAGTTTTTGAAATTCAAATACCTGTAAAAGTTAAAACCAAACATCCGGTATTCATCATTCACCCTTGTATTAACAATATTGCTATCAAAAATGTCTCCATGTGTAAACTTTACAATCCCGGATCCAAACCATAATCCAACAGATGCATTCTCCTTGTAATGATACTGATATTCCATCCACATCATTTGTCCGGGCTGTCCGGGTTCGTTACCCGGTATTAGGTATTCATCATTATCAAAAATGCCAAATATATTTGTAAAATACCCGTAGCCTGATTTGCCGGAAAATTTTACATTCTGACTTTCCTGTGAAAATAACTGAATACCGATAACACCATATAAAACAATAATTAAACTAATCTTTTTCATCTGTTTAAATTTTTTTACTTTGCAGAAAATCTGCAAAAAAGTTGTATTACATTCAGGAATTCAAACAAACTTATTTTAAGCATTCACTTATGGTAAGCTTAAAAAATTTTATTCTCATTTCATATTACTCAGGTTTATTTAGTAAAACTCCAACACTTAACTTAACACCTATTACATCCGGCACATAACATTTAAATGTATCCATAAATTTAAACCCTGTATAATCAATCTTTACGCCCAAACTTAATTGATCCTTTAAAACTTCATATGTATACCTAAAATGAACGCCATAACCGGTTAGGTTCTTTTTATAATCGCCCGAAATAATGGCTATTTCATAAATTTTATCACTACCCTCAGACTCACGGCTGTCTAAATAACTGATAAACGGTGTAGAATTTCGTGACACTTTTCCACGACCAACAAAAGTGCCAATAGCAACCTTACTTCGTCCATTTATTAAAGGGTAATAATTAAAACCTAATTTAGGAAGGTTATACGAAAACTGAGAATTAAAACCAATTCCATAAAACGCATACATGGGATTATCAAATTCATCATATGAAGAATTAAACTTTTCATATCCGGCAAAAACCGAAAACCAGTCAACAGGGAAATATTCTAATTCAACTTCCAAAGGGATATCTGCATAGTGCTTCCCATCCGTAGAATATCCAGAATAAAAGATAACATTAAATGGTTGTGATTTAATAAATTGCGAACAAATAACAATAACTATTGATACAATTATTTTTTTCATAATGCTGCATTTACATGGGGTGCAAAAAAATTGCACCCCTATATAATCAGTAATTTAAAACACGGTGAGGTGTTGTAATTATCAAATAATTACTCAATTTTCTAAAAGCAAATCCATCTTTTAAATATGATCCATTAAAAGACCACCCATTGTTCGTCTTATTGGTAGCAAAAAACCAGTTTCTATCCCAAGGCATAACATAAATTATTTGATCCTGAGAATAGATTTTCTTTGAAATAGATACAGAAACTTCCTGTCCTTGTTTATATTCAACTCCTGTGGTTGCATCCTTGATATCCTGACCAAATGTAAACTTTGCTACTGACCCAAAAGTTAATTCAGATTTCTTGTCCTCTTCCCAGACTCCAAAAATATTTGCTGTTTCTTCTGGTTTCCAATTTGTGTCCCATGGAATACTTAATGAAACAAATCCGGACTCATAACCACCTATAGCCTTTCCAATACGCCATCTGGATATATTACATGAGATATTTGTGGTAAATGTTCCTGTTACATGACCATCACTACCTACATTCACAGAACCTTGTTCAAATCTTAATTCTGAACCACCATCAAATAATCCATCTAATTGTTTTGTTAAATAAACCCAGCCAACTTTTACCTCATTAATTTCATTTGTTGCAACCGGATCAATTGGATCAATAGTCGGTACCGTTGGTTCTTCAATCTCTTTAGGAACTATTAAATATACCGGTTTTTCTTCTGCATATTCTTCATTCACAGTTACAATAATATATGGATCAGAAAGAATTGATGTGGATTTTAAATCCGTTGAAGATTTATATTCATATCCATAATTAATGCTATCATTCAGTAGAGGATGATAAGAAATGGTTGGAATTCTATTATTTTCATCATATTCTTCCAGCGGATAAGGAACATAGAGCGCCAAATCATTCTTAATTAGATATTGCTTTAGATCATCAAAATCAGTAGATTTCAATTTCATTTGATCTAAAGCCTTGTCAAATTCAGATTCAAATACTGATTGATTAAATCCGGTACTTTTCAACACTTCATTATCTCCCGGATTAAATAAATCCCTGAAAAAAACGAAGTCATCAGAATACATGTGCTTGCTAATAATAACAGAAATTTCATTAGTTACATCTTTATTATCAGCCATTCTTGCTAATACTTTTGATGCATCATCCATCTTTTTAAGGAGCAAATCTTGTTCCTCTGTTAACAAAACACTTTCACTAATTTCATTTTGTAAACTCTCGCGTTTTTCACATCCCGTGAATAAAACGACTCCAAATAAAAATAAATAAAATATTTTTTCCATTTTTGTATTGGTTTAAGGGATGAAAATCCCGGTTAATTTAGGGCAGTATTATTTTTAATATAAAGTACTGCCCTTTTACTTTATATCATAATCACTAAATTGAATTGATTGATAATCTGGCCAGTGGTTATCAATTCAGGGTATTACAAAATAACAAATATTTTATTAAAATTGACAAATTCAATAAATGTTATTTAACACTTAATGAAGATTAAAGGCTTGTCAGATAAGATATTCCAATATATAAATGTCTCAGAAAGTCACCACCGCTTTCATCACATTGTCTTTGTAGGCCTCCACCAGATCATAAACGTTCTGCGATTTAGTATAATCCACCCGGTGGGTAATCATTTGTTTCAAATCTGATGATACGCCCGCCAGCATATCTATGGCATCCTGCATGCAATGGTTCTGCCGGCGTACATTTTTAATGGTAATTTCTTTACGGCGCAACTGATCCACCGGGAGGTTCCACACATCAAATTCGGGAATTCCAACAATCATCAGTGTTCCTCCGGGTTTCAGCATTTCAATAGCCTGTGCTACCGCATCCTGCTGTCCGCAACATTCAAATACTACGTCAAGTTGGTTTTCGTACAATGCATTTGCTTTTTCTACAAGATTTTCCTTTAATGGATTAATGGCATAGTCAGCACCAAAAGTTTCTGCAGTATGCAGACGATAGTCCAGTTTTTCAGATACAATGACGGATGAAGGATTGTTCGGTTTTAAGGCGCTTAAAACACTCATGCCAATAGGACCAAAACCTAAAATACCAATATCCAGACCTGAAACATTTCCAAAACTCTTAACGGCATAAATACCTATTGAAAAAGGTTCGCATAACATGCCATCATCAAATGATAACTTTTCTGGTAATTCAAAACAGGTATTGGCAGGCATGACAATATATTCCTTCATACATCCGTCCGATTGTCCGGGATTCCCAAGGAAAGTCAGGTTTCGGCAGGTATGCTCTCTTCCGGCTCTGCACTGATCGCACTCACCACAGGACATGGCCGGATCAACCGCTACCCTTGAACCGGGCTTTAGATTTTTAACGCCCTCACCCACTTTTACTATTTCCCCGGCAAATTCATGCCCAAGCACAAAGGGATAAGCCACAACCTGCGAACCTATTCTTCCGGTCCGGTAATAATGCATATCCGACCCGCAAACGCCAACCGATTTAACTTTTATAAGGACCTCACCCTTTCCCGGTTCATTCACGTCAGGGATATCAACCACTTCAAGCGTTTTTATATTGGTAAGTGCTACTGCTTTCATTCTTCTTTAGATTTAAGACATAAGACTTAAGACACAAGATTTTACTTGGAATCAAAATGATAAAAAAACGCGCCTTCTTTCAGGGCGTAACTACATTGATAAATGGATGCCTCCGGTAATTGTTCAAGAACGATTTGGATCAGAACAAAAGCCAACGGAAAATATTCGGCCCGCATTTCGTCCATTCCGGGCACCTGTTTACGTTGTTCAGTTGTCATTACCGACAACTCATCAGCCATTTTTTGCAAAACCGGGCTTTCAATTTTAAACCACGTCTTAACATCCGGATCAACCGATTTACCCAAAGTAGTAAAAGACCCTGTTTCTATCATGGCCCTAATGGTATCGAATGAACCTGATGAACCGACCATACTTACAGGATTAAATTGTTTTAAGGCAACAAATAAATCATGTAATTCCTTCTGCGCAAATTCTCTTACCTTTTCCAGTTCTGCTTTTAATGGTGGATCCGATGGTTTAAAACGATCCAGTAATTTGGTAACACCCACATAAAAACTTTGCTTCCAGTAAATTTTGGACCTATCCGTTATAATAAACTCCACACTGCCTCCACCAATATCCATAATCACCACTTTATCATCGCCCAGCGGAAATCCGTTTTTTATACCGGCATGAATTAAAAGCGCTTCGGTTTCACCATCAATGGTATGAACCGATAAACCAAACCGTTTCAGTGCTTCTGCCGCAAAATCCCCTCCATTAGAAGCAGCCCGTACGGAAGCTGTTGCATAGGTTGCAATATCATCATCCGATAAACCGTAAGACTCACAAAGTTTCCGGTGTTGCGAAAGAGCATTTACACCCCTGGTAAATGCATCCGGAGCTATGGTATTATCATTAATTCCTCCTCTCGCCAGTTTTGCATGAATCTTGCGGTCCTCTAATACTTTAAACCTGCCATCCACAAATTCCGCAATTAAAAGGTTAATGGTATTGGATCCTATATCGATTATAGCTTTGATCATAATTAATTCGTTTCCACAAAAATAGACGTTTCGTCACCAAAATGAGGTTTTACAACAGAAAAAAATCATGTATATTTGAATCAAATTCTGATCGTGAAGCTATTTTACAGTGTAGAAAATACAGGTCTTAAGGAGCCCGTTGTTACGTCCGGAATGTTCGATGGGGTTCACTCAGGGCATCAGATTTTGCTCAGCAGAACCATCATCAGAGCAAAAGAGATGGAGCGTCCGTCTGTAATTGTAACTTATAAACCTCATCCACGCATCGTTTTACAAAAAGAACCAGGTATTGAACTGCTGACATCTTATGATGAACGGATCAGGCGTTTTGAAGAATCCGGCATTGACGCTGTAATTGTGTTGGATTTTACCAAAGAATTTGCCAAACAATCTGCCACTGAATTTCTTAACCATTATCTGATCCATAAACTGAATATGGCTCATTTTATCATTGGCTATGATCATCGTTTCGGGAAAGATCGTGAAAAGGGTTTTGAAAGCTACAAGACCATATGTGAAACTCACGGAGTTGGTATTGAGAAGGTTCAGGCACATTTTGAGGAAAATAAAGTGGTTTCTTCTTCTTTGATCAGGGATCATTTGAGAGAGGGTGAAATTAAACGGGCCAATTGTATGCTGGGCTATGAATACATGCTAAGCGGAACGGTTGTGAAAGGTGTTCAGATTGGACGGAAACTGGGCTATCCAACAGCCAACATTCAGCTTGATGACCCATTGAAACTTATCCCTGCCCAGGGCGTCTATTCCTGCTGGGCAGAACTCGAGGGATTAAAATATCCTGCAATGTTGAATATCGGTTACCGTCCAACCCTGAATAAAAATAAGGAAGATGTTACCATTGAAGCGAATATCCTTAATTTTGATAAAGATATCTACGGTGCAAAAATCAGATTGCACCTGGTTGGACATTTGAGAAATGAGATGGCATTCGAAAATCTTAATGCACTGATCAGGCAGCTCCACGAGGACGAGAAAAAAGCATTGGTTCAGCTTTCAAAATAATCTACTGCTCTTTTATCAGATACAAATTATTATCCTCAACAAGATAAAGCATTGGCGCAATCATAATATTTGGATATTTCATCCTTAAACGTCTGGCTTCGCTCAACACAAAATCAACCTCATTCACAATTTCAAAAAGAGGTGCAAAATTATTAAAGTGATCCACAGCAACCTCTCTCTCCCATCCGGCACGGTCAACCAACCCGTCAATAAACAACTCCTTTCTTGCTGCAAGATTTACCATTCCGCAATTGTTATGACCAATTAAAGCGATATGGTTTACACCACCAACCGCAATGGCATAAGAAACCTTAAATTCACTATACCTTAAATTTGCGCCACCAGAACGAATGATATAAGCAAAGTTTTCCGGAATTTTCAGATGTTTCCGGTTGTCCATACACATTCCTACGAGAAGTTGCGCCGTATCAAAACTTTCATGTTTTTTACCCAGATTCTGATATTCAATAAGGTCACCTATTGGTGTATTAAGATATTCCGAAAAAATGTCTTCCCTGGATTTAATTTTTACTAGTCTGTCCATAATAATTATTTGGTCGTTTTTATAACAGCGGTCAATCCTAAATGTTTATTTTGTTGTTGCTTATCATCCCTCGAATACCCTTCCATACATGTTTTTTCTGCTACATCTCAAACGTTTAACACAATATAACGCTTGTTTTATTTTGCCGCTTGACAGTTGGATTTAAATCCGCTATATTTGCATGCTGAATTAAAATCAAGAAACATTACTATGTCAGAAACATTAACCGAAACAGTACCTTACAAAGTTAAAGACATCACTTTAGCTGAATTTGGTAGAAAAGAGATAGAGATAGCTGAGCAGGAAATGCCCGGTTTAATGTCGATCAGAAAAAAATATGCAGCCACACAACCTTTAAAGGGTGTACGCATTATGGGGTCACTCCATATGACGATACAAACTGCAGTATTAATCGAAACACTTACATCACTTGGAGCAGATGTTCGCTGGGCGAGCTGTAACATTTTTTCAACTCAGGATCATGCTGCTGCAGCAATTGCAGAAGCTGGCATTCCCGTTTTTGCCTGGAAAGGTGAAACATTGGAAGAATACTGGTGGTGCACTAAGATGGCGCTTTCTTTTCCAGATGGAAAAGGTCCGCAGTTAATTGTGGATGATGGCGGAGATGCCACATTACTGATTCACAAAGGATATGAAGCGGAAAAAGATGCATCGGTTCTAAATGCAAATGTAAAAAGCAAGGAAGAACAGGTTATCCTGAATTTACTTAAGGAAACTCTGGCCGAGGATTCACAAAAGTGGCACAGGGCAGTTGCCGAATGGCGAGGTGTATCTGAAGAAACTACCACGGGCGTTCACAGGTTGTACCAGATGAAGGAACAGGGTAAGCTCCTGGTTCCGGCCATCAATGTTAATGACTCGGTCACCAAATCTAAATTCGACAATCTTTATGGCTGCCGTGAATCACTGGCTGATGGTATAAAACGTGCAACCGACGTTATGCTGGCAGGGAAAGTGGTGGTTGTTGCAGGTTATGGTGATGTGGGCAAGGGATGTGCACACTCTATGAGAACATATGGTTCGCGTGTTATTGTAACCGAAATCGACCCGATTTGTGCACTTCAGGCTGCCATGGAAGGTTTTGAGGTCACCACTATGGAAGAAGCAATTAAGGAAGGAAACGTGTTTGTGACCACTACCGGTAACAAAGACATCATTACTGCTGAACATATGGCCGCCATGAAAAATCAGGCAATTGTATGTAACATTGGCCACTTTGACAACGAAATTCAGGTTGCTGAACTGGAAGCATGGAATGGTATAGAGAAAATCAACATCAAACCACAGGTTGACGAATATAAATATCCTGACGGACACTCTATTTTCCTTTTAGCAGAAGGACGTCTGGTAAACCTTGGTTGTGCGACGGGTCACCCTTCGTTTGTAATGAGTAACTCATTTACAAACCAGACCCTTGCTCAGATTGACCTTTGGGTCAACAAAGATAATTACGAGGTAGATGTATATCGTTTACCAAAACACCTTGATGAAGAAGTAGCACGTTTGCACCTTGAAAAAATTGGCGTAAAACTGTCTAAACTTTCAAAAGAACAGGCTGATTATCTTGGTGTTCCAGTAGAGGGTCCTTATAAACCGGATCATTATAGATATTAAAAAACACTAATTATTATAAGTAACAGGCTGTCAGAAATGGCAGCCTGTTTTTTATTGAAGTGATTCCAGGATATACGGAAGGAAAATAATAACTCCGGCTATCACCGAAAATATTGCAGCCATAAGAACTGCGCCAGCTGCCAAATCCTTTATCCGCTTAATTCTTTTATCATAATCAGGAGAAACCAAATCAGATAAGCCTTCCAGGGCAGTATTAACAGCCTCCAGACCAAACACAAGTGATGCAAACAGCAGGATAATGAGCCATTCAAACCGGTTGACACCAAAATATATTCCGAGAATGATGACCAGAATAAAAACAATAAGTTGGATTATTGCGTTGCGTCCATTTCCAAAAAGATAAAAGATCCCGCTAAACGCATATCTGAAACTTTGCAGAACCTTCTTTAGAAGCATAAGCTGTGTTTATTTTTGCAGTACTTTATCAATCAGATTCATCATTTGTGATTTGTAGATCGGCTTTGAGATATATTCATCACAACCTGAATCTAAAATTAGCTGACGTTCATCGGGCATGGCATATGCAGTTTCTGCTATAACAGGAACCTTAACGCCCATATTACGAATTTCCTTCAGAGCGTTCAATCCGTTTTTCTGAGGCATATTGATGTCAAGTAAAATAATGTCAGGCACCTTTTTCTTTACCATATCAACCAGGATATTGCCATTACCGGCATGTTCAATAAGAAAACCTGTTCCTGAAAGAAATTCCTTAATGAGAATAAATGAATATTCATCATCCTCGGCAACATACATAAGCTTACCTTCGTATTTTGATTCTGTAACTCCCATATAATAGATTTTGTGCAAACAACTTCATCTTTAAATACTATTAGCAACAGATCACAAAGACATCAACAAACATTTTGTACAACCTAAGTCCTGTAAATTTATGAATAAAATTCAAATAACAAACTTTTAAATACTTCTATCTTATTGAACGTGTAAAAACGTCTCTGTTTATTGGTATTGAATCGTTTGTAAATGGCTGCTGTTTATAATATCTTGTATTACCGTTGTTATACTGGTACATTGAATATATAATCGTCTTTTTCGAACGCGTTACATATATTTTCGTCACCTGCATATTTTTATATTCATGAAATTCATACTCATTTCCATTGGATTTTCCCATGGCAACAGGAACCGGCTCAGGCTTTTTCTCTGTCCTGGTCTGAACCGGATTCACAGGTTCATTCAACTCTTCGTTTTTTGTTTCAGCTATCGGCTGTTCTTCTGCTATTTCTTCTTTTAAAGCCTCAAAGTTTTGTTCCTTTTCCTCCGGTTCTTTTTCTACAACAGGTTGCTCTGATCCAGTTTCAACAGGAATTTCTTGCGGTTCCTCTACATAAGCCGTTAAAACAGAATCCTCCGTAACCGCTACAATCCCATCCGTTTCATGTATATTTAAAACTGAGTCTGGATTCAAATCCATAACCGCAAATGTTATTGTATCTACAGGCAGTTCTGTGGCTGAATCCTCATCCTGAATAAGCGTATCTTTAAGTGTCGGCATCTGAGCCAGCATATTTGCGTTTGCTATGGAATCTAACCTTCTCTGTTCCGCCCGCTGCGCAAGTAATTGCTTTCTAAGCTGCACCTCTTCTTTTACCTGTGCAATTTTATTTTTAACATACAGATTATAGTCCCGATCGTAATCAAATTTTATGAACTCTTCTGAAAAGAATATTTTCCCAACCGGTTCCTTGTAAAACAAGGTATCTATTTCCGGTGTATCTGTATAATCCTCTAAATGAACCATAAAGAAGAAAGGATCAAATTCAACTTTCTCATATTCCTTTGGTGTTTTAGTAGAAAATGAGATCTGTTTTGCAATGGTTCCCTCCTGGGTAAAGCTAAATAAAAAGGTATGACCGACGGGCAATGCTAAATTAAACTCACCACTACGTTTACTAAATTTAACATTAAGCCACTCAAAGTCATCTTCCTTAATTTTTATTTCGGCATTACTTAACGTTCCAAGGTCACTTGTGAGCTGTCCGAAAACCTCTATCATATTTTGATCCTTATCCTGTGCATACCCCTCAAAACTCCCCATAAGAAAGAGAATCATAAAATAAAAAATCCAAATTACATGTATTTTAAATGCATGAATAATTTTCATATTTCAATAATAATGATACATTTCAAATATACAATCAAACTTACTTACATGTATCAAGTGAAAGTTAAGTTTTCAAATTCATAATAATAAATAAATACTAGCATATCACAAACTAAACATTTAATTAACTTTTTGATTAACTGATAGTTACAAGAAAAAAAAACCTCGTTTTTCTTGCTCATATCAATTCGTCATCGTAATATTGCGGCGACCTACTGGATGAATTAATCTACATTTTTTATTTATGAGAATTTATAGTATACTTATATTATTAAGTTTCTTTATGGTTATTCAACCAGGGATTGATATACTTGGTAGTGGCAGCACAGAGATCAATAATCCGGTAAATGCGATGATCCTGCTTGAAAAAAACAGAGATCATATATATCCAGCTAATATTGAATATCTTGATAAAAGAACTCCGATAAAACTGGATTATAATGCGGACGTAAAAAAATATATTGACTTTTATATAATAGATAACCCTGAAATGTTATCTGTTATTGCAGGAAGAAGTGAATATTATTATCCTATTTTTGATGATATTCTTGCCAAACATAATCTACCACTGGAATTAAAGAATCTGACAGTTGTTGAATCTGCACTAAATCCATTTGCAGTATCCAAATCCGGTGCTACAGGATTATGGCAATTTCTATTCCATACCAGCAGAATGTTTCATCTTAACATTGATTCATACGTAGATGAAAGAAGAGATCCTGAAAAATCGACAGAAGCCGCATGCGAATTTCTATCGTATCTTTACCGGATTTTCAACGACTGGCAATTAGCAATAACAGCATACAATTGCGGTCCGGGTATGATTGAAAAAGCGATTGAAAAAGCTGGTGGAAGTACTAACTACTGGGAAATAAGACAATATTTATCAGCAGAGGCAAGGGATTATTATCCAAAATTTGTGGCTGCCTGCTATATCACTTCATTTCATGATACACATGGAATCAAATCATCTAAATTTGACTTCAAATACGATGAAGTTGAGTCCGTAAATGTGAAACAATCAATATGGTACAAACAGATTTCAAAAGTCATCGGAGTTAATGAAAGTGACATCCGTATGTTGAATCCGGTATACAAACAGGATTATGTACCCGTTTACGACAATGCCGTGAAAATTAATCTTCCCAAACATGCGGTAAAACAATTTATCATGAACGAAGAGAAAATCTATGCCTATAAGCTTGAAGCAAAGGATTATAATGACATCAGAGCTGAAGCTGGCAGAATAGAGGGAAAATATAAAACAATACATTTTGTGCAGCGGGGAGAATACTTTCATCAGATTGCAATGAACAGCAGTTGTACATTGTATGATATCATGAAGTGGAACAGCATGGCTGACAAAAATCTCAAAGCAGGACAGGCTCTCGTTATTTACAGAGAAAATGAAAAAGTAAATAAAAATGTTCCTAAACTTAAAAATGCAGAAAATGAACCTGTATTACTGGTAGATAACAACTAATTGATGTATCTTAAATATAAATACAAAGGGTTGCCGGAAACATTCGGCAACCCTTTGTATTTTTAAAAAATCTTTTTCTACTCCAGCGGCATTGCATATGTTCTGACATCCTTATCTGTAATCTCTGTATCACATAATATAAGAACCCTTTCAACAACATTCCGCAATTCTCTGATATTCCCAGTCCATGGCAGGTTTTGTAATTCCATAATTGCAGTATCACTGAACTTTTTTGATGGGATACCCAGTTCCTGGGAAAGTAACTGATTAAAATGCTCAACCAGCAAAGGAACATCCTCCGCCCGTTCCTTTAAAGAAGGAACATGAATGATAATAACACTTAACCTGTGGTAAAGGTCCTCCCTGAAGTTCCCCTTTACAATCTCATCCTTTAGGTTCTTATTTGTTGCTGCAATTACCCGTACATTAACTTTTATATTTTTATCACTTCCCACGCGCGTAATAACATTTTCCTGTAATGCCCTAAGTACCTTGGCCTGAGCCGATGCACTCATATCTCCTATCTCATCCAGAAAAATCGTTCCTCCGTCAGCCTGTTCAAATTTGCCTTTCCGTTGCTTAATAGCTGAGGTAAATGCTCCCTTCTCGTGCCCGAATAGTTCACTTTCTATCAACTCAGAAGGAATAGCTGCACAGTTCACTTCCACAAAAGGCTCTTTATTACGCAAACTGTTCTCATGCAACAGCCTGGCAACAACCTCTTTTCCTGTACCATTTTCTCCGGTAATCAATACCCTTGCGTCCGATGGAGCCACACGTTTAATCATATCCCTGATCCGGTTTATTTCTTCCGATTCACCGACCATTTTCATAGAACCCGAAAGTTTCTTTCTCAATGCTTTGGTTTCGGTAACAAGTGTATTTCTTTCGAGTGCATTTTTTATGGTTACCAGTAAACGGTTCAGATCGATGGGCTTTTGTATAAAATCAAAAGCACCTTTTTTAATTGCTTCAACAGCCGTATCAATATCACCATGACCCGAAATCATTACCACCGGCTGTTCTTCATTCAGTGCTTTAATCTTTTCCAACACCTCCATACCATCTATTTCAGGCATTTTTATATCGCAAAATATAACATCATAAGCATTGGCCTGAACCAGTTTTAAACCTTCTGTCCCGTTTTCTGCTAAATCAACAGAGTGATTCTCATATTCTATAATATCTTTCAACGAATTTCTGATGCTTCTTTCATCATCAATTACTAAAATACTTGCCATAAAAGTTAGTTTTAAACAAAAATAACCAAATATTGTATAATACCCTTATTAAACCTAGTTTTGGATTTATACGGTTTATTACATTGTTTTTTTTAAATTTGAAGACATAACCGGGATAAGCTTAAGTGAAATGACAGAGAGTAATTTACCACCAAAAAAATTTTACGGAATTGGAAGGGAAGCCTTATATCCTCAGGAACAACTTCTTGACATAAAAAAGAATAACAAACGGTTTTCCATCGGAATCCCGAAAGAAAATCATAATGTTGAAACCCGAATTCCACTCACACCGCAGGGAATAGGCCTGTTGGTTGATAACGGACACGAAGTATACATTGAATCCGGAGCCGGAAAAGCAGCTAATTTTAAGGACACAGATTTCAGTGAAGTTGGCGCTTTTATAACGGAAAACCGAAATGAAGTATTCACAAAAGATATTGTAATAAAAGTTACGCTACCAACAGAGGAAGAGATAGGCATGATGAAAGAGCGAGGGATACTCTTCTCCACGCTTAATCTGTTGGGAATGGACATAACCATGGTTAAAAAGATCATGGATAAAAAGCTCACGGCTATTGCACTTGATTTACTTATGGATGAAAACGGAGCCTTTCCCATTGTGCGTTCTTTAAGTGAAATTGAGGGAAATCTGTCCATAACTCTGGCTTCACAGCATTTGAGCACTATTCATGGAGGCAAAGGTGTACTTTTAGGCGGTGTAACAGGAATTTCTCCGACCGAAGTAGTAATTCTCGGGGCCGGTACAGCAGGGACTTTTGCAGCTAAAACAGCTTTGGGCATGGGAGCAGTTGTGAAAGTTTTTGATTATTCAATTGCTAAACTACGTGAACTTGAACACAATCTGGGACAACGAGTCTTTACCTCTAACCTGCACCCGAGCGTATTATCCAAATCCCTGAAATCTGCAGATGTAGTCATCGGAACATTACGTTTTTTATATGGATCCAGACGTTTTATGGTTACTGAAGAGCTCATCCGTCTTATGAAACCGGGTACAGTTATCGTGGATTTGAGTGTGGATCAGGGCGGCTGTTTTGAAACGTCAAAATGTACAACGCTAAAAAACCCAATGTTAGAAGACCATGGCGTCAAACATATCTGTCTGCCGGTTATGTCTGTTCTGGTTCCGCGTACTGCATCCATTGCTTTCAGTAATGTTATTACGCCCATACTGCTGGAGATGGGAGAACGTGGTGGCATCATGGAACACATAAAATCCGATAACGGATTCTGCAACGGTGTTTATATCTATCAGGGCATTCTGACAAATCATTACATTGGTCAACTGTATAATATACCATCCAAAGATATTGGCTTACTCCTGGCTGCATTTTAGAAATGATACTGTTCGGGATTATTTCAGGATTATATGTAATTTTTGCAGTCGCTGTCTTTTCAGGGTTACTGTTAAGCAATGATCCAAAAAATGACCAAACAACTGACAATATTAAATTTGATGTGCTTATCCCGTTTAAAAACGAAGCACAAAATCTTACAGCATTACTTACTTCACTGGCGAACCAAACCATCCCTGCCAGCAATTATGAAATCTACCTGATCAACGATCACTCCAGTGATGAAGGTGAAGAAATAATAGCACGGTTCAAAAAACATCATACCAATATACATCTCCTTCAAAATTCGGGATCAGGTAAAAAAGATGCGTTGATTACCGGATTCAAGGCTTCAATCAATGAAATAATTTTAATGTCAGATGCTGACACCGCTGTTCCTAAAAACTGGATTGCATCGCATTCTGAACAATATAATGCAGACACAGATATGCTGATCGGATCAGTAAAAATGAATCCGGTAAAAAAAACCTTCTGGCCTCTGATCCAGGTTCTTGAATACAAATCAATTTCCGCCATCACCAATGGAATGGCAGCTTTGCGACTACCGGTTATGTGCAGTGCTGCAAACCTTTCCTTTCGAAGAAGTGCTGTAAAAGATATAAATGAAGCTCTGAATATAAACTATACATCGGGTGATGATATGTTTTTACTGCATTATTTCAAAAGACACAAAAAAACAATCAAACGTAACAATTCTGTTGTTGAAATCCGGACAGAGCCGCTAAAAAAACTCCTTAGCCAAAGAGTGCGATGGAGTGGGAAAGCAACAGGTTACTCCGATTCTATGACACTAATCACGGGCCTTACAGTATTATTAATGAATCTTTCTGTTGTTGTTGCTGCTTTTATGAGTTGTATTGATCCTAACCATGTAAGTATATTTTACGATTTGGTTCTTATTAAATTTTTAGCAGACCTGCTCATCACCATTCCGGTTTTAAAAAAAGATGAGTATTCTCTTCTATGGATGACAATACCACTATCTGCTATTTATCCGTTTTACAGCATAATCATAAGCCTGACAGGCATCCTGAGACGTCAGGATAAAAGCGGATGGTAATGCCTAAAAGTAGTTTTTTAGCAGCTTCAATAATTTTCAAATTTATTTTAAAATATACACATTTGTGTTTTGATACTGACTGGTCATGGAACATACTGAAACTTTTATCACTTTGGTAGAAAATGCCATAAAAAAATATTGGGACTCTCCGGCATTTTCAGATTATGAAGGGCAAACCATAAGCTACGGCGAAGTGGGAAATAAAATTTTAAAACTTCATCATGTATTTAAAGAATGTGGCATTAAAAAAAATGACAAGATATCGCTGGTCGGAAGGAACCAGGCAAACTGGGGAGTGATTTATCTTGCTGTAGTAAGTTACGGAGCTGTCATAGTCCCTATTCTACCCGATTTTAAGACCAGTGACATTCATCATATTGTAACTCATTCAGATTCACTACTCCTATTTATTTCGGATAATATTTTTGAAAAGATCGATGAAACAAAAATGCCTAACTTAAAAGGCATTGTATCCCTGAATGATTTTCATCTCGTACATGAAAATGAGAAGTGTGTTGTAAGAAAAGCAATCGAATCACTTGATAATATACCGGTTCAGGCAACTGCTGAAAATTTTGAACTCCCCAAAGCGTCTCTTGATGATGTAGCAGTGATATCCTATACATCAGGAACCTCAGGATTCTCAAAAGGTGTAGTACTCCCGAACAGAAGTCTCTGGAATAATGCCCGCATTGTATTCGATGATGAAATAAACCTTAAAGAAGGAGACAAAATTGTGTCCTTTCTTCCGCTAGCCCATGCATACGGGTGTTTATTCGAATTTCTGACACCATTTATTTTTGGGTGTCACATAACCTTCCTCACAAGAACACCATCACCACAGGTGGTTACAAAAGCATTCCGGGAAGTCAGGCCAAATATGATTCTTGCGGTTCCACTTATTATTGAAAAGATTTACAAAAAGAACATACTGCCTGCCATTGACAAATCCACCATGAAGCTGATCATGAAGGTTCCACTGGTCAATAAAACCATTTTCAAAAAAATAAATGAAAAACTCACTGCTGTATTTGGCGGAGAATTTGATGATGTAATTATTGGTGGCGCCGCCTTTAACAAAGATGTTGAGAAGTTCCTTAAACGCATTGGATTCAAATTCTCGGTGGGTTATGGCATGACGGAATGTGGACCGCTGATCAGTTACCGGAACTGGCAGAATCACAAGCTTGAAGCTGCAGGTCGTGTAGTTTCCGGGATGGAAGTAAAAATTGATTCAGAAGACCCCAAAAATATTCCCGGTGAAATTCTGGTGAAAGGCAAAAATGTAATGATTGGATATTACAAGAACGCTGAAGCCACAAGAGAAGCCTTTACTGATGATGGCTGGTTAAAAACCGGTGACCTCGGTGTAATTGATGATGAAAACTTTATTTATATTAAAGGCAGAAGCAAAAATATGATCCTGGGAGCAAGCGGACAGAATATCTACCCCGAAGAAATTGAAGCGGTTATCAATAATATGCCTTTTGTAATGGAAAGTCTGGTAAGAGATAATAATGGGAAACTGGAAGCCCTGGTATATCCCGATTTTGAAACAACAGATGCAGCCGGAATGACCATACAGGAAGTTGAAAATACAATTCAGGGACATCGTAAAATGTTGAATGAATTATTGCCGGCTTATATGAATATTTCAAAAATCACACTCTTCCCGTCCGAATTTGAAAAAACGCCAAAGAAAAGTATTAAACGCTATCTTTACATTAATTAGCTTTGAAAAATTACGTCATCATAGTAGCAGGAGGCAGCGGAACACGTATGCAATCAGATATCCCTAAACAGTTTATGATTTTAGGAAACAAACCTGTTCTGATGCATACCATTGACCGTTTCACGGATTATGACCCCGAAATTGAGATCATCCTTGTATTACCAGAACAACAGATTGAATACTGGAATGAATTGTGCAATACATATAACTATCATGTAAAATTTAAAATTGCGCATGGCGGCAGCGTGCGGTTTGAATCTGTAAAAAACGGTTTGAAGCATATAACAGAAGAAGGTATCGTCGGCATACACGACGGCGTGCGACCATTTGTTTCAGTCGACACCATACAACGTGCCTATCAAAAAGCATCGAATGTAGGTGCCGTCATTCCGATCCGTGACATGGAGGAATCACTTAGATTTTCGGATCAGAGCACCAATTATGCCGTAAACCGTGATCACCTGAAAGTGGTACAGACCCCACAGGTTTTCAAAACAAAAATTATTAAAGAAGCCTACTCAAAACCTTATATTCCGGAGTTCACGGATGACGCATCCGTAGTTGAACGATCAGGCTTTAAAATTCATCTGATTGAAGGTAACCGCGAGAACATAAAAATTACAACTCCGTTCGATTTTATACTTGGAAATGCACTTTTGAAATCAGAGTAAAGCTGTCCATCGACCATTAATCTTGGGAAAACACCCTGTGCTTTTATCTTATCAGCGTCATAAAAAAAATAACACAACTGCCTATTAATAAATGCATTAACACTCCACACTCAACAAAAAAACATATACATTTTTTGTAATATTTTTGAAACATATATTTCTCTTTGTTGTAACTGGTGCTTAGTTCCACTGTAATAAAGCACCCCTAAACTTGCAGCGTAATTTAAACAACAACATATTTTTATAATGAAGAGAAATCTAACGTTTGTTTTTGCACTATTCATTTTATCTGTTTCTGTAAGTGCACAAACTCTTGTGAAGGGAATTGTTAAGGAGATTCAGGGAGACAAGGAAGTACCTCTACCATTTGCCAACGTTTACATAGAAGGAACTACGCTTGGAACGACCACAAATTTTGATGGTAACTACGAAATTAAACTTGAACCTGGTACATACACCATCTCATTCAGTTTTATTGGTTACGAAAAAGTTTCGAAAGAAATAACTGCTGATGGAGAAACTCCGATAGAAATTAATGTGACACTTAAAGCCGGTGAAGGACAAAAACTTCAGGAAGTTGAAGTAGCAGGAAAAGCTAACCGTGAATCGGAAAACATGCTGATGCTGGAACAGAAAAAAGCGGTTGTAGCCGTTGAAGCCATTGGGGCAAAAGAGATGTCACGTAAAGCTGTTTCGGATGTTGCTGCTGGTGTTAAAAAGGTAACCGGAGTTTCCATGATGGGATCTAAACAGCTTTTTGTGAGAGGATTGGGAGACCGGTACAACAGTGCCGAATTAAATGGGCTTCCGATTACCTCTCCGGATCCGGCAAAAAAAGTAGTAAAGCTTGATATGTTTCAGGCTGATATCGTAAAACTGCTTGAAGTCAGCAAAGTGTTTAACGCTAAAAATTATGCCGACTACACCGGAGCCTTAATTAATATTGAAACAAAAGATTATCCAACAGAACCTTTTCTTTCTGTAAGCATAGGAGGGAAATATAACTCCAACAGTACAGGCAAACCATTTTATATGATCAATTCTGCCGGCAACAAGTTTTTCGGTTTTGACGTAAATGCACGCCGTAGTCTTACGCCAAAGAATTACCTGGTAGTGAACCGTATCATGAATATCGGAGAGGATTTTCATCCGGCATCTTTTGGATTCACAACAAATAATGCCAGTCCAAACAGTAGTTTCTCAATTAACGGAGGCAAGCTTTTCGATTTAAATGGTAGTAGTAAAATAGGCGTACTTGCAAGCGTTTCATTTGATAATGAATATGAATACAGTCCGAACGTCATCGATCTCAATATCTCTAATAAACAGGGAAATATTGATGGGAACTATGTCAGCCAGATATATTCTTATAACACCTATTTCACATCGCTTCTGAGCTTATCATTTTTAAACGGCGACAGGAATAACATCACTTATAATATGGTGTACCTTAACAATGGCGAAAATGGTTTTAAGCAGAAAAAAGGATTATCTCCAGACTGGGGTGAAGAGGATACTGCATTGATCCGAAATGCGGAGTATATAAAATACCGTTTGCTGAGCAACCAGCTCAGGGGAAAACATAAACTGAATGATAAATTATCGTTTAACTGGAACGGTAGTTTTATGAATGTTAAGTACGACATTCCTGACAGACGAGAAATTGTCTATCAGCAAAATCCGGATCTTCAATGGACATATTTTGCTTTAAACAATGGGAATGATACAAAACGTGTTATCATTCAGCAAAACGCCATTGAATATAACGCTACGGCGAGTTTAGATTATGCCCTGAACGATGATAAAGGAAACGTTTCAGTTGGAGCGTATTACCGTTCAAAATACCAAACCTATAACTCATACATGTTTGGCTACTTGTTTAACCAGTCAAATCTTGAGAATTACACCGTTGATATTTCTAATCCAGATGCATATTTCGGCCCACAAATTTTTGACAGGATCAAATCAAACACAAATGATGGAATGGGTTATGATGGGAATTTAAATATCTACTCCGGGTTTGTTGATTTTGTATACAACTTAAACAGGTTGACGATCAATGCAGGTTTAAGAACCGAATACTCCGGCATGGAAATTATTTCTAATACAAATAAAATCAACAATAACGAAGCATCTTATGCTTTTGATAATCTGGATCTATTTCCGGTACTGAACCTGAAATACAGTTTAAATAACAAATCGAATGTGCGTTTTGCTGTAAGCCGTACAGTAACCCGTCCAAGCTTTTATGAAAAATCACCGGCACAGATGATTCCTGAGCTTGGCGAACGTTTAACAGTTGGAAATCCCGGAACAAAAGCAAATCCCACTGCATATGGCTATCTTGAAAACTCATACAGCAATAATATTGACATAAAATATGAAATCTTTCCAAAACAAAATGAACTGTTCTCAATAAGTGCTTACTATAAGCAAATTATTGAACCCATTGAACAGAAGCTTGCATCAACGGGTGGAACAGACTTTATAAAGACATTTGTAAGCACTCCGAACAATGCAACTGCAGCCGGAGCGGAATTTGAACTTAAAAAGCGATTCAACAATATTTTTGCAGGTCTGAATGCAGCCTACATCTATACCAATATTAAGATTCCGGATAGTTTTGACGAACTCACAAAAGAACGTCAGCTTCAGGGAGCTTCTCCATATATTATTAACGCCGATTTGGGGTATAACCTGAGATATGGTAAAGGAAAAACCAACGTATCTTATTTTGGCCTTGTGTTCAATTCATTTGGAGAAAGACTGTTTGCTGTAGCATCGGACGGTATTGGTAATCAATACGAAAGCCCTTTCAATGCGCTTGATTTTGTATTGAAAAACAGTATTAACCAAAAACTAACGATTAATCTCACGGTTAAAAACATTTTGAATTCAACCGTACAATACAAACAAGATATATATGCCGACCTTGAAAACCCAAATGTAAAAACCGGACAGATACTGGTATATGAATACAAAAAAGGGATCACTGCCGGCATAGGAATATCATATAAGTTTTAAACAAATGTATAATCAAACTTTATAACAAAATGAAAAAACAATTTTTAAATTTTCTGTATGTAATCCTTTTTGGATTTAGCTTAATCCTTGTTTCATGTGACAAAGAAACAGGTAATCCTGATCCTACTCCTTCAACTAATCTTACAGGGAGTATTACCGGAGACGTAATTATTTCTGAAAATGTTTTTCTTGTAGGAGAAGTTACGGTTGAAGATGGTGCAACCTTAACCATTAACAAAGGCGTAACAATTGTAGCAGATGCAAGCGATCTCTCTTACCTTCTCGTTAAACAAGGTGGTAAAATTATTGCTGAAGGTACAGCGGATGAACCAATCGTATTTACTTCCACATCACATGAAGCAGGAGCCTGGGGAGGTCTGCATATTTGTGGTAAAGCATCTATCAATTCGGGTGCTACAGGCCTTTCTGAAATTGGAAATGCAGCTTATGGTGGAACTACCGACGATGATAATTCAGGTATACTGAAATATGTTCGCGTAGAGTATTCAGGTACTATTCTCGATCCAACACACGAAGCAAATGGTATTTCCTTTTATGGTGTAGGTAGCGGAACTATTGTAGATAACGTAGAAGTTTATATTGGTGCAGATGATGGTATTGAATTCTTTGGAGGAACAGTGAACATCTCACATGTAAAAGTTTATGGCGCACAGGATGACAGTTTTGACTGGACTGAAGGATGGAGAGGAAAAGGTCAGTATCTGACTGCTATTCAGACCCCTGACGGAGACCGTGGTTTTGAAGGTGATAACCTTGGATCAAATAACACTGCAACTCCTTATGCCAATCCTACTTTCTCTCAGGTTACTTTAATCGGTGACGGGATGAATGGTGGTTACGGAATGAAACTGCGTGAAGGTACTAAAGGTGAAATCTACAACTTTATTGTTACCGGTTTCGATAAAAGAAGTATTCATGTGGAACACGACCAGACTTTGTTAAACGTAGTTGACGGTTCTTTAATGGTTGACTATGGTTATGTAAACGATGTTGTCAGCGATGTAGCTATCAAATATTCTGCATCAGAAGATGTAGATCAGGATGGTAATGTAATTGGTGTACATGACAAACCAGCTAATCTGGCTGATCATTACTTTGAGAATTCTTCAAATATCCACCTAATGGACCTGACACATGACGTTAACGGAGCAACCACCTATACCGGAGGTAAAGACGCTTCAACCATTGATCCATGGTTTGCTTCAGATGATAAAATTGGAGCCGGTAGTGACTGGTCATCATGGATGAAAAGTGGTGATGATGTTGATGCTTCAACACTGAATACAACAAAATTACTTAGTGGTATTATCAGCGAAGATACTTATGTATTTGAAGATGCTGAGTTAATTGGTAATGTACGTGTTAAAGATGGTGCTACACTATATGTTAAACCAGGTGTAACCATTACAGCTGACCCTTCAGATCTTTCATACCTTCTAATTGAGCAAGGTGGTAAAATTGAAGCAATCGGGAATGCAAATCAACCAGTTGTATTTACTTCTTCATTACACGAAGCAGGTGCCTGGGGTGGTCTGCATATTTGCGGTAAAGCATCTATCAATTCAGGTGCAACAGGTCTTTCTGAAATTGGAGGTGCCACTTATGGTGGAACTGATGATGCGGATAATTCAGGAACATTAAAATATGTTCGTGTTGAATATTCAGGTACAATTCTTGATCCAGAACACGAAGCAAACGGCATTTCCTTCTATGGTGTTGGAAGTGGTACAGTTGTTGACCATGTAGAGATATATGTAGGAGCCGATGATGGTATTGAGTGTTTTGGTGGAACAGTTAGTTTTAAACATGTATATGTTTACGGAGCTCAGGATGATAGCTTTGACTGGACTGAAGGCTGGAGAGGAAAAGGTCAGTACCTGATTGCTGTTCAGACTCCTGATGGTGATCGTGGTTTCGAAGGAGACAACCTCGGATCAAATAATACTGCAGAACCGTACGCTAACCCAACCTTCTCACAGGTTACACTTATCGGAGACAATACCAACGGTGGTTACGGAATGAAACTACGTGAAGGAACCAAAGGTAAAATTTACAACTTTATTGTAACCAACTTCGACAAAAGGAGTATTCATGTAGAACATGACCAGACTTTATTAAACGTTGTGGATGGTTCATTGATGGTTGACTACGGATATGTAAATAGTAATGTAAGTGATGTTGCCATTAAATATTCTGCTTCAGAAGATGTAGATGAAAATGGTAACGTAATTGGTGTACATGATAAACCAGCCAATTTAGCTGACCACTATTTTGAAAACTCTGCAAACATTCACCTGATGGATTTAACCAGTGGTGTTGATATGTCAACTACATACACCGGAGGTATGGACCTTAGTTCTACCGACAGCTGGTTTACTTCTGACGACAAAATAGGTGCTGGTTCTGACTGGACGACAGGATGGATCAAAGAATAAGATAAATTAAAAGATGAAACGTTAGACAATGCTCCTGGAAGCAGGAGCTTGTTTAACTGTTCTCTTCATTGTTGTTTTAAGTTGCTGGATTGCTACAGCGTTAGCAATCAAGACATCCCCTGCGGGGGATGTCTTCTTAAATTTAATTATATTTGTACATTAACAAGTGTTGATATGGAGGATTATAAAATACTTGTCGTAGACGACGAAGAAGATTTATGTGAAATCTTACAATTTAACCTGGAAAGTGAAGGTTTTTATGTTGAGACTGCATTTTCCGCCGAAGAAGCCTTAGATAAAGAAATAGCCGGTTTCGACCTTATTCTGCTCGATGTAATGATGGGCAATATTTCCGGTTTCAAAATGGCCAGTATCCTGCGAAAAGATCCTAAGACAAAAAAGGTTCCTATCATATTCCTTACGGCCAAAGACTCAGAAAATGACACACTTACAGGTTTTACCTTGGGTGCGGATGATTACATATCAAAACCATTTTCGATTAAAGAGGTTGTAGCCAGAGTTAAAGCAGTGTTACGCCGTGTAAAAGAAGCCGAAGAAGCACCCGAAGAGGTTGTTGCCTATGAAGGACTGGAGATGAACATCAATGAGAAAAAGGTAAAACTTGATGGTGATGCTGTAAAACTTACGAAAAAGGAATTTGAAATTCTGAAACTGTTTTTGGAAAACCAGGGAAGAGTCTACTCCCGTGATGAAATTCTGAACCGGGTATGGAAGAATGAATCGTATGTTCTGGACCGCACTATTGACGTTAACATCACCCGTTTAAGAAAAAAAATAGGCGAATACGGTAAAAACATTGTTACTCGCCTGGGATACGGATATTGTTTTGAGATAAACTAATACAGCATAGCAACATACAATACCAATGAAGTTTCGCATACTGAACAGTTATAACAGAAAGCTGTTTTTCTATTTCTTTGTAATATTTGCCATCTTTTCGGTTGCAGTTGGTGTGTTTCAGTTTGAACGCGAAAAACAGGCAAAAACAGAATCTCTCGAAACAACATTGTATACGTATAATCAGATGGTGCATAACTATCTGAAAGCTAATCCTGCTTCATTAACATCAACGGGAAGCATCATATCCTACTTTCCTGATTCAAATCTCAGGATCACCATTATAAAATTTGATGGTGTTGTAATATATGACTCATTTGTAGAAGACTATGAAGATCTGGAAAACCATCTTTACCGCCCGGAAGTACAGGAAGCTTTACAATCAGGAAAAAGTGGCAGCCGTATCCGGTTTTCAAATTCTACAAAACGCGATTATTACTACTACGCATACAAATACCCCGAATATATTGTCAGAACTGCACTGCCCTACAACATTGAAGTAAAGAAGTTGCTAAGGGCTGATAATGTATTCATATTTTTCATTATTATTTTATTTTTTATTTCATCTGTTTCGCTCATATATGTCGCAGACAGAATGGGGAAAGCTATATCAAAGCTGGAGTTATTTGCAAAAACAGCAGCCAACAATGAACCTATTGATGTCCAGGTTCAGTTTCCGAATAATGAACTGGGAACCATAGGCCGTGAAATTGTCAATATTTACAAAAGTTTGAAAAAGACACAGAACGCCCTTTCAAACGAAAAAGAGAAGCTGATCAAACACCTTCATACCTCACAGGAAGGCCTGGCTATATTTTCAAAATACAAAAAAGAGATTCTGGCGAATAACCATTTTATTCAATTTGCCAATGTTATTGCAGATCAGCAAATTGTGTGGTCGGATGAAGTATTTGGATTAAAAGAATTCAAACCTATCAGTGATTTTATTGACGTGGAATTGTCGAAAGACAAAAAAATGCTGGACGGTTCTGTCAGGGAAGAAATGAATATCACAAAAAACGGCAGGTATTTCCAGATATACTGCATTATTTTTCAGGATAAGAGTTTTGAAATTTCCATTACAGATATTACCATGCGTGAACGCGAAAAGATTCTAAAGCGTGAACTAACTAGTAATATTGCACATGAACTAAAAACTCCGGTAAGTTCAATACGCGGATATCTTGAAACCATTGTTCTAAACGAAAATCTTGACAGGGATAAACAACGTTTTTTTATTGAACGCTCTTATGCACAGACCCAAAGGCTCACGGATCTTATAAATGACATCTCATTCTTAAACAAGATTGAAGAAGCAAGTTCTGTATTCGAACGCGAGAAGGTCAGTATCAAGGAAGTGGTCACCAACGTATTTCTCGATGTACACCTGAAACTGGAAGAAAAAAACATTTCCTACACTGTAGACATCAACGACGATGTGGTTATGAACAGTAACCAGTCTTTGATCTATTCTATTTTCAGGAACCTTGTGGATAATGCCATCACTTATGCCGGAGAAAACATTTCACTTATGGCAAGTTGTTACCGGCAGGATGAGCGATTCTTTTATTTCAGATTTTACGATACGGGAAGCGGTGTAAAAGAAGAACACCTTAGCAGGTTATTTGAGCGTTTTTACCGCGTTGATTCAGGAAGATCGAGAAAGATGGGCGGAACCGGACTTGGACTTGCAATCGTAAAAAATGCAGTAAGTCTGCTTGGTGGTGAGATTACCGTTAAAAACAGAGTAAATGGCGGATTGGAATTTCTGTTCAGCTTTATGAAAACATTGTAAATAAGCGATTTGTGAAATTTCAGTTTATGGAAGTCCGGCATAGAATTTAGATTACAATAGTTCGAAGTCCCCATTTGGCAAAGGAGGTGTCATGACGGGAGATTTTCACTAATTCAAAACCATTACAATAAAATTAGATCTTTAATTGAACTGACGTTAATCCGGACTTACTTCCTTTCACTAATTTGAATAAGCTTCAAAATCTATTCCATCAAACTAAATTTATCCCCATCCTTCAACACCGGGAATTTTTCTCTGAATTCCTTTAAATCAGACAACGACATCTGAATAGCTACAACAGCTTCGTGCCCATGCGGAGAATTCATAAGCATTCCTTTGGGATCAACAAACACAGAACCACCTGTATAGCCAATCTGATTTCCGTCTGCTCCTGTTCGGTTCAATCCGAAAACATAACATTGGTTTTCGATGGCACGGGCTTTAAGTAATGTATCCCATACATGTTGCCGTTGTTTAGGCCAGTTTGCCGTATAAATAATAAGATCATAGTCATTCTGATTTCTACTCCACACTGGAAAACGTAAATCATAACACACCTGCAACAATATTCGCCAGCCTCTGAATTCCACAACTATTCGCTCCTCTCCTCTCGTATATGCATTATCTTCTCCACTCATACTAAACAGATGCCGTTTGTCGTAAAAATCAACTTTACCGTTGGGATGAATAAATAAAAACCTGTTATAATACTTGCCAGCTTCGTTGATTACCATAGATCCGCCAATAGCCATATCATATTTTAAAGCGACATCTTTAAATGCTGATACTGTAGGGCCATCCATTTGTTCTGAAATGGCCTCCACGTGATTTGAAAAACCAGAAGAAAAAGTTTCGGGTAAAATAAAAATATCGGGTTTTATCCTCAGATCATTGATTATATCGAGGTATCTGTTAAGATTTGCTTCCGGATCTTCCCATACTATCTCACCCTGGTGACCATATATAAATAACTTATCCTTTTTCATATATCAGCTTTTGCATAAATTTAAACAATTTTTGTCAATGACAGCCCGTCAAAAAGCATTTTATCCTTTATTAATAAAGCGACCTAAGGCTGGTTTTACGAATGATAATTATCATTTTAAACTCCGTAAGGATAACGGACTTTTGCGGCAATAAAAGCTGATTTTAAACTAATTAGATATGAAACCACGAATTCCACTTAAGAAACGCATTTTAGAATATGGCATGATCATACTGGGTGCATTTATTCTGGCATCCGGCTTTGTGTTTTTCATTAATCCCTATAATATTGTTCCGGGTGGTGTTTTCGGGATCGGAATCGTTATTCACCATTTAATACCTGCCATTCCGATAGGAACATTCGGACTCGCATTAAATATTCCACTCACCTTACTGGGCATCCGCATACTTGGCCCTAAGTTTGGTATTAAAACAGTTCTGGGAATGGTTCTGACATCTGCTTTTATGGATGGACTGACATACTTTATCGGAGAAAACGATCCATTAAAACTGGCTGACGACCTGCTTCTTGCATCCATCTTCGGCGCCATTTTGCTGGGTGTAGGACTTGGATTAATTTTTCGTTCAAGAGCCACATCCGGCGGATCGGATATTATAGCCATGATCTTTGCCAAATTTTCAAACCTGCCTGTTGGACAGCTTTTAATCATGATTGACTCATCAATCGTATTGGTGGGTTTGCTGGTCTTCCAGGACTGGAAAATCCCCCTGTATTCATGGTTGGTTATTTACATCACCGGACAGGTTATAGATATTGTGCTGAAAGGGATAAGTTATGACAATGCCCTGATGATTGTTTCAGAAAAACATGAAGAGATAAAGGACAGGATCATTCACGATCTTGAACGTGGCGGAACCTACCTGAAAGGTGAAGGCATGTTTACCGGCCAGGAAAAGAATGTCATCTTTGTAGTGGTTTCACGCCGCGAACTGACCATATTAAAAAGCTGGATTCACCAGATAGATAAAAATGCCTTTGTAACAGTTATCGATACCAGGGAAATCCTTGGAGAAGGTTTCAGGCAACTTGAAGAGGACAATTAATTTCGTTGCTTTAGTCTCCGTGTGATTAATGCAAAAACCGGTTATATCCATCTGTAATTAATCAAATAAACTGTCCCTCTTTGAAAAAGAGGGTGGTCCCGACGCTTCGGTCGGGATCGGGAGATTTAAAAGAAAAACTTAGTTACAAAATAAATTGTCTGGACTGAGCCCCATTAGATGAGTCGATATATTCTAATCCAACTCAGGTTTTAAACATTCTGATTTTTATTTGCTTCTGTATTCTTTAGGCGATAGGCCTACCTTACGTTTAAAATATTTACCAAAAACCGACTGATCAGCAAAATTTAGTTCATCGCTAATTTGCTGAATCGTAAGCTTTGAGGATTTTAACAATGCTTTTGCTTCCAGTATCACATAATCATCAATCCAGTCATTTGCTGTTTTGCCTGTATCCGCCTTAACAATCTGTGATAAATATTTGGGAGTCAGATTTATTTTATCTGCATAAAATTTAACTTGCCGCTCGGTTTTGAAGTGCTTTTCAGTTAGTTCTAAAAATTGTTCCACACTCTCATTTTGTTTCGTAGAAATCGATTCCTTTTGAGGGACCTTATGCAGCCATGAATTTGAATGATAGTAAAACGCTATCATTAAATGCTGTACAATATCTTTTCGGTGAATATTTTCGGTCATTTCAACTACCTTTTTCAGCATAAAATAATATGTTTTTAACAGATTCAAATCCTCATCATTTAGCGGCATAAACGGATTTTGTCGTACCGAAATGGCCAACGGCAATCTTTCTTGTATATCGGGCAACAAATTATCAGTCATTCGTTTAGACATAACAATAAACAATCCTTCAAAGTCATCACTGACAAATTCATGCTGCAGGATTTCATCCGCAAGTAAAGTAATCATACACGGAGCCTTCGTTTCGTACGAATATAACCCTATTTTCCCACGGGTTATACCTTTAGTGCAAATGATAAATGTTGTCACATCACTCCTGAACGGATGTGCAAAGGCAGGTAAAACTTTAATATTATCAAACAACACGAAATCATCATCAATTCCCAAAATCTTACCATCGAAACTGTTTTTAATATCCAATTGCCACGTTAATGGCTTAATCTCTTTTGCCATATCATTAATAGTTTTAATAAATGTACAACAGCTGTATATAACCAATAGCACAATACGATAATAATACCAATATACAAGTCATATAGACCAATAAAAATAATGCTATTCCACCAATAAACCAATACTTACGACAATTTACCATTGTTGTAATACAGATCTCCCCTTACTTTTGTAGTGTTAAATCTTACTGGTAAACATAAAAAAAAGGAGGCTAAAATGAATACAAAAATTATTTTATCAGTTGCAATGGCATTAGGAATTTCAACAACATCTGAAATCAGTGCACAAAATGTAATTAATTACACACATCAAACAAAGGAGGTTAAAATGACAAAAAAAATTAAAAAGTCTCACAAACTTATTGAAGACGGAGTTGTGTCGGGCTATAAATTAATTGAAAACGGCGTTGTTTCAGGTTACAAAAAAATAGAAGAAGGCGTTGTTTCAGGCTACAAAAAAGTAGAAGACAAAATTGTAGATAATGTTTTCAGAAAAGATGATGAAACAATTGAGGAAGCTAAAAACAGATTGAAAAGTTAATTGAACACTGAAGTAAACAATAATAAATTCTAAATGAGGCTGTCCAAAAAGACAAATAAAAATATTTTGGACTTATAAATTGTAAGCAATCTTTTTTTACCCCTCCAAACCTCTCCGTCAGCTGACGGAAGGCTTTAAGTCCCCTTTTCGCGTGTCGCCGAAGCTATAGCGGAGGCGCAAGGGGATTTAGGGTGAATTTTGTAAAAACTACTTACAATACGTAAGTAAAGATAATCCTGATATGACTTTTGAGACAGCCTCTCTAAAAAACTAACGATGAAGGTTAAAGATAAAGTGATAGTTGTCACCGGTGGTGGCAACGGAATGGGAAGGGAAATAGTTTTAAACCTTCTTAAAAAGGGAGCTAAAGTAGCGGCAGTTGATATTAATGAACCGGCACTGGAACAAACTCAAACATTAGCAGGGGATTTAGCCGGGAACCTATCCACACATGTTTTAAATATTACCAATAAGGCAGAGGTTGAAGCTTTCCCTGAAATTGTTATTCAGAAGCATGGTACAGTTGATGGATTAATTAACAACGCAGGCATAATTCAACCTTTTGAAAAGGTTAATATTATAGGATATGATATTATTGAAAGAGTAATGAATATCGATTTTTATGGCACCCTCTTTATGGTAAAGGCATTTTTGCCTTATTTGTTAAAACAACCGGAAGGACATATCGCAAATGTATCAAGTATGGGAGGATTTTTGCCGGTTCCAGGGCAAAGTATTTATGGCGCTGCCAAGGCAAGCGTTAAAATCATGACAGAGGGCTTATCAAAAGAACTGTCAAATACTAATGTTCACACCACAGTTATCTTTCCTGGTGCAATTGCCACTAATATAAAAGTAAATTCCGGCGCTGAGGAAGCAGGGGAAAACGATGATAAAGCCAAAAATTCGCTTATTAAACCTCTTCTCCCTTCTAAAGCAGCAGAGATTATAATTAGTGCCATTGAAAAAAATAAACAACGCGTATTTGTTGGAAATGACTCAAAAGTAATGGATGCCTTGTACAGGATAAATCCAATGTTTGCTGCCAGCCTTATTGCCAAACAGATGAAGTCACATGTTCCGGATTAAAGGTGATAAAAGGACAAAGATTTGAAATTTAACAGATAGATATATGAAACAGGTTTGTGTTATAACAGGGGGCGGAAGTGGTATGGGGCTTGCCACCGCCAAAGTTTTAGGAAAAGATAATTATATTCTTATCGTAGGCAGGACACAAAATAAACTCGAAAATGCTGTAGCTGAACTAGCTTGTGAAGGGATTGAAGCAGAATATTTTGTGTGTGATGTTTCTGATCGCGACTCGGTGAATGAGTTGGTTGCAAAAGCTACCTCATTGGGGAATATTTTCACGGTTATAAATGCTGCCGGATTATCTCCCAATATGGGTAATGCTAAAGCATTATTACAAGTTAACGCTATAGGAACAATAAATATTCATGAAGCTTTTTATGAGGTAATGGAAGAAGGTTCAAGTATTATTGATGTTTCATCTATGTCGGGTCATATGGTACCTTCCTTAATAATTCCCAAAAAATTATATCGATTAAGTAGGACTAATAAAGATTTATTTCTGCGTAAAATGATGAACCGGATTAAAATACTGCCCGGTAAATTAAAAGCAGAAGTAGCTTACGCTGTTTCAAAAAACTTTGTTATATGGTATTCAAAAACAGATGCTGTTAAATTCGGGAATAAAGGAATGCGCGTGTTAAGCGTATCTCCGGGATTTTTTGAAACACCAATGGGCGAATTAGAAAAAAAACGTACAGATGCTTATATTAAAAACAGTGCAATAAAAAGGATGGGACACGTTGAAGAGATAGCTAACCTTCTGAGCTTTTGCGTTAGCGACAAAGCCAGTTATTTAACCGGTACCGATATTTTATGTGATGGAGGTTGTATTGCCTCCGGTTAACTGAAGAAATCAACAGAAACTAATAACTGATTAGTATGAAAATTACAATGCGACCTTAACATAAATACTGGTATAAAACATACTGTATAAATTTTGGAAGTTTAATGAATTATACATTTACTCACCTGTTGGAAAGGTAAAATATAACTTTGTATTTTTTTACTTACCTTTAATTCGTTGAAATGAACCGACCCAATTCCTGATTGGAGTGCTTCTTGTAATAATTATAATTGATTAATTCTGGTACTAACAAATAAAACGAATACTTTACCGAATTAAAAAATGGAATATAAAATTCAATCCTACAGAAAAGGACAGGAAAAGGATATCAGCAAACTTGTTAAGAAAGTATATGATGAATATGTAGCTCCTGATTATACTGAAAAAGGAAATCGATTCTTTTATGACTGGATTTCACCGGAAAAAATAGCGGGTCGGCAAGTTGAACAAATAAGCTTGCTTGTTGCGACAATTAATACCAAAATCGTCGGAATGATTGAGATAAGAGAAAACAGGAATGTATCATTGCTCTTTGTGGACAAAAATTACCATGGTAAAGGAATTGCAAAAGAACTTTATAAAGCAGCATTAGAGATTTGTTGTTCCAGAGATAAGCAATTAAATAAATTTTACGTTCATGCCTCGCCGTTTTCAATTCCTGTTTACGAACGACTGGGATTTAAGGCCACCGGTGAAATGCAGGAAGAACATGGAATTAAATATTTACCTATGGAAATGGATTTAAAAAATAATTAAATGTGATCTGATAACATTTTATATATTTCGAAGTGGGATACCTGTATCCGGAAATCATCAATAAACTGACACGTATGTAAAGCTAAACAGATGAATAAAAAGTCCCTTACTATTTTGATCTTCCTTATGGCGATAGTAGCATCACTTTCTTCCTGTAAGTCACTTATTGGTACTACTACCCGGAATTGGAAAAAAGAGATCATAAATGCTGAAACCACAGACTATAGGCTATTTGCCTGTTTAAATCTATCATCAGGTTGCCAGCACACCTTAAAAATAATAAGTAAGGATAGCATTATTTTTACAAATACCGATTTAGAAGATGTTTTAATGACATTGTCGGACAAAACGATTAATACCTGCACATTTGTTAATCTGACAGGAATTCGTAAGGATTTTAAACTTGATATCAAGTATTATCCTGCAAAAAATACTGATATCTCACAACTAAAGACTCACAAAGACACAATTCTGTATCAACTAGGTAAAAAACTAAAATACTCATTTGAACTTGATACATCTGAACTGAACACTTACACTGTAACTATCAATGATAAAGAAAAACTGAATAATTTCGTATCACCGTATTCGGGAAAGGTTAGATTCAACAAAAGGTTTGTATGCTTTGAAGGTGATAACCTTAATAACATTTTGAAAAATATAAGCTGCTATGTAGAGGGTTTAATCATTGATACCAGTATTGAAGATCCTTTAAATTACAGAATCAATCTCAAAAGTCGTGAAAAGGAAAAGGTCATGAAGTTATTAATGCAGGATTATGGTTTGCAATTTGAACAAAAGTATGTAAAACTGGAAACTGCTGTTTTCAAATTTCAAAAATTTTAATGACATATAGCGGGATAAAAAATTATAACAGATAATGATAAAAACTTGTCCGTCTCTAAAAGAGAACCCCTTTACGATATTATATCCGAAAGGGGAAGATTTCAACTAAAACTTATAGACGTGTCCCTTAAAGTATTTAAACGAGATTGGCTAAAAAAATAAAAACCTGTAAGTTTATATAACATATCATGGATAAATTAAAAAGAACAAGACTTATTCTCATTTCTATACTTATAATGACTCCCTGGATATCAAGGGCACAATTTGTTGAAATGCAATTCAATCTTACAGGGGCTCATTATAGAGATGCCAATAGGATTGATTACGACAACGATGGCGATTTAGATATTGTGTTAAACGGATTGCTATACCGAAATGACGGTAATTATGCACAAACAGTAACCGATGCCGTCGGCAATACTTACAACACTGTTACCATTGGCAATCAGGTTTGGATGAAAGAAAACCTGAAAACAACAAAATTTAATGATGGCACCCCAATACCCGAAGTAACAGATAATAATGGATGGAGCGCAGCTAACACACCGGCATATTGCTGGTACAATAACGATAGTAATACTTATAAAGCTATATATGGCGCTTTATATAATTGGCAAACAATGAACTCGGGCAAGCTGTGCCCAACGGGGTGGCATGTACCAAGTAACGAAGAATGGCATGTGCTGGAAAATTTTTTAGGGAATTCTGTTGCCGGAGGTAAAATAAAATCTACAACCAATGATTGGAGAACTCCAAATGTGGGAGCCACAAATGAAAGTGGTTTTACGGCACTACCAGCAGGTTATCGCGGTTCCGTAGGGTCGTATTTTTGTCCAATAGGTGCAGGTGCTTATTTGGGAAGCTTAACAGAATTCACAGCATCAGAGGCATATTGTATAGAAGTACACAGTAATGTTCAGGAAATATATTTTATGAATGTTTCAAAAGGCAATGGAAACTCTATAAGATGCATTAAGGATAATAGCGGTACTTCAATTGGGAAAATGCCAAATACTGAGATCAAGGTTTACCCCAATCCGGCAACCAATTATTTATATTTCGAGAACCTTTCGTCCAATACCACAGCAAATATCTATTGCTTAACAGGTCGTTTAATTAATCGTGTAAATATTGAAGGAGGCTATATTGATATAAGTCATCTGCAACCGGGTATTTATATTATTGAAATACAAGACAACGGATCATTTGAAAAAATCAAGTTTGTAAAAAATTAATTTAAAGCCTTAAACAAAAAACATGGACACATTAAAAAAAACATTCTACTTATTGATATTGGTCTTTCTAATATGCAATAAACCCCTTATTGCCCAATTTACAGAACAAACCAACATTGGGCTAACCGGCGTTCGTTATAGCTCAACAGCCTGGGGAGATTACGATAACGATGGGGATTTGGATATCCTTCTAATAGGAAATAATCTGGGCGATCTTATCTCAAAAATATACAGCAACAATAGCGATAACACCTTTACCGAGCAAACCGGTATTTCCTTTATAGGAATTAATAAGGGGTCTGTTGCCTGGGGCGATTACGACAACGATGGGGATTTGGACATCTTACTATCAGGAGAAGCAAAATCTTCCATTGTTTCTAAAGTATACCGCAATAATGGGAATAATAATTTTACCGAACAAACTGATATATCGCTTACAGATGTTCAAGGAAGCTCGCTCGCCTGGGGCGATTACGATAACGATGGGGATTTGGACATCCTCTTATCCGGAGCTTTATCATCCGGTCAGATTTTAAAAATCTATCGCAACAATGGGGACAACACATTTACCGAACAAACAGGCATATCACTTACCGGTGTATCCAGCAGTTCTGCATCCTGGGGCGATTATGATAATGACGGATATCTGGATATTCTTATAACAGGAATAACAACCGACGCTGAAAAGATTTCCAAAATATACCGTAATAATGGGGACAATACATTTACCGAACAAACCGGAATTTCGCTTACGGGGGTATTCCTCAGTTCTGCATCCTGGGGAGACTATGACAATGACGGGGATTTAGACATATTATTAACCGGTCAGAACAACGATGCTGAAAATATTTCCAAAATATACCACAATAATGGTGACAATACATTTACCGAACAAACCAATATTTCACTTACCGGGGTATCCAATAGCTCTGTATCCTGGGGCGATTATAACAATGACGGTAATTTGGACATCCTTTTAACAGGAACAACCGGATCTGAATATATCTCCAAAATATACAGTAACGGTAACACTACCATTCCGGAAAACAGCATTGCAGCACAAAAAACACAAACTAACAGGGTATCTAAAAAAACAACCCTATCAAATAAACAGATTAATGCAACCAATACCCCTCCAGAAAAAACCCAAATAGCAAGCAGCGAAGTATTGGGAAACACGGTAACTTTAAAATGGCATCCTGCAACCGATGACCACACGCCATCAAAAGGCCTTAGCTACAATGTAAGGGTAGGCACCACACCAGGCAGCAACGATATTGTAAGCAGTTGTTCCGATACCAGCGGCTATTTCCGCCTGGCACAAATGGGCAATGCCCAGCTCGATACCTTTTTTATTTTACGAGGCCTTGCCGAAGGTACCTATTATTGGAGTGTGCAGGCAATCGATAACTGCTTTAAAGGTGGGGCTTTTAGCAATGAAGGTACGTTTACCATTTCGGCTACAAACGTTGAAAATATTCGCGCAGCAGACAACCAAATAATAATGTATCCAAACCCGGCAACCGATTATATATTAATTGAGGGATTAAACACAAAATCAGAAATTACAATCAGAAACATTTCAGGCGCTTCCATATCTTCATTCGAATACGAAGAAAATCAGACTAAAATAAATATTTCGGATTTAACAAAAGGCATCTATTTAATCGAGATAAAAGAAAATAGTATTAATAATCGCATATTCAAGATCATAAAAAACTAAATCATTTAACCTATGAAGACAATCATAATACAGTTGCTAATTATTACCATATTGCTTTTTGCATTTGAAAACAAATCCTTTTGCCAATCATTCACACTCGTAGAAGGCTTTTTCCCCGATGGCGATTTTTATGACCTGGATTGGGGCGATTTGGATAACGATGGCGATTTGGATTATGTATTTACTAAACCTGTTTACCCAACAACTGGAGGAATATCGGGCTCAAATATTAAAGTATATGAAAATAAGGGTAACGGTATATTTTCAGAGATAGTATCTTTTAATCCTTCAAGCGCACCACATTCAGTTGCATGGTGCGATATCAATAACGACAATTACCTGGATTTGATCGTAATCGATTTTGATTTACCAACAAATGGTCGAGGCACACGGTTTTATAGGAATAATGGTGATAAAACATTTTCATTAATCTCAGGGCTGAGATTAACTCCGGAATATGATGGGAACTTGGCTTTAGGCGATTTTAATAACGATAGATATAAGGACATTATATATAATGGACATGCAGCCGGTGGTGAAAATAAGAGCAACACCTATTTATATAAAAACACCGGAAATGAAACGTTTACTCAAATTTCAAATCATAATATAATTGGGGTTTGCTATAGCTCGATGGATTGGGGGGATTTTGATGGTGATGGTTTTTTAGATTTACTCATATCAGGTCTGGATCTTGATACGGGTGAGAAACATACAAAAGTTTATAAAAACAATGGTAATGAAACGTTTAGTGAATTACTGTATAATTTCACAGGTGCTCAAAATAGTGGTGGATTACGTGGAACATGTAGTGCCTGGGGAGATATCGATAATGATAATGATCTTGATATTGTGCAAGTATTCGATGGAAAAATTTATTTATACAAAAACACAGGCCAGGGAAGTTTTTATGCTAACTACGATTCTATAATTGTTTCCGAAATATATAAAGGTTCATTATCTATTGGTGATTACGACAACGATAATGATTTAGATATTTTAGTGGCGGGTTCGAATACTAGTTCCTCAATAACAAAAGTCTTTTCCAATAATGGGAACGGTGCTTTTACCGAAAATACTGATATTGAATTTTCATCCTATCCTTCAGATAATCGTTTTACCCAATGGATCGATTACGACAACGATGGCGATTTAGATATTATATTAAATGGTTTGCTTTACCGAAACGATGGTAACTACGCACAAGCCGTAACCGATATCAATGGCAATACCTACAACACCGTAACCATTGGCACACAGGTTTGGATGAAAGAAAACTTAAAAACTACCAGGTACAACGATGGTAGTCAAATACCCAAAGTAACTGATAATAACGAATGGTATGGTTTGACCAGCCCTGCATATTGTTGGTACGATAACGACAGTGCTACTTATAGAGCAGAGTACGGAGCATTATATAATTGGCATACCGTAAATACTGGTAAACTTTGTCCTACGGGATGGCATGTGCCAAGCTATTCTGAATGGGAAGTGCTGGAAAATTTTCTTGGCGAAGAGGTTGCAGCGAATAAATTAAAAGAAGCGGGAAATACGCATTGGCTTAATATGAATTCAGAGGCTACTAATAGTTCCGAATTTACGGCTTTGCCTGGTGGTAGACGTAAATCTAATTTTGCTAACCAAAGCGACGTTGGTTATTGGTGGTCCGCAACAGAATACAATACAACAAGCGCATGGGGATTATTCATGGACAACCATAAAACTTACGTTGTAGATGCATATCACGATAAAATGATAGGATATAGTATCCGTTGTCTAGAAGACAGTACAAGCACATCACTGAAAAAAACGAGTGCTTTATCACCAATAAAAGTCTATCCCAATCCTGCAAAAAACATATTATACATAGAAAGCAACACTAAAACAGAAGTAGCTGTTAGCATTTTCAATTTACAAGGCAAACAGATTTTCAGTAGCCAGGTAAACTCAAACAGCATCGATATTTCATACTTACCACCAGGAATTTACTTTACAAAAGTGATCGCTGGTGAAAACAGCTCTATCACTAAATTGATAAAAGAATAATGCGATGAGATATAAAACAAATAAGACCCCAAAGAATATTCATAACAGATTGGTCTTTTATATTGCTTTGCTTTTATTGGCGTCTAACTCTTTACATGCTCAGCCATTTGTTTTAGAAGAAGGAATATTCCCATCAGAATCGTTTCGGGATATTGACTGGGCAGACTACGACAACGATGGAGATATGGATTACGTTCTTATTAGATATACAGGAACATCGACAACTCACGTAATTCAGGTATTTACTAATAACGGACAGAACAATTTCACCGAGACTATCTCAATAGAGGTTCCATATGGCGCCAACTCATTATCGTGGTTCGATTACGATAATGACAACGATTTGGATATTCTGCACATTTCAGGAGGCTTCGATTCAAGCGGATCAGAAATTTATAAGAACAATGGAGACCATACTTTCACAAAAGTAGAAAGTCTTAATTTAAAAAAAGCCTGGGATGGGAATAATGCAGTTGCCGATTTTAACAACGATGGTTTTATCGATATTGTTTATAGCGGACATATTGAAGAAAGTGAGACCTACTTATACAAAAATAATGGTAATGGAACCTTTACCGAAATACTTAATCATTCAATAAAAGGATTATGCTACGGATCGTTTGATTGGGGTGATTTTAATAACGATGGCTATTTAGACCTGCTTACTTCGGGGCACGATTTTCAAAATTCTTTAAACTATACCAAACTTTATAAAAATAATGGTGACGGAACATTTACCGAGGTCAAAAGTAATTTTACCGGAGTATGTAACAGTTCAGGTTCAAGAGGTACACCCAGCCAGTGGGGAGATATTAATAACGATCAGTTGTTGGATATTGTGCAGGTTGGAAATGGATATATCTACACCTATTTTAATAATAATGGAAGCAGTTTTACTCAAGGCGACTCTGTTTATGTTGAATCGCTGGATAAAGGATCGGTATCTCTAGGTGATTTTGATAAAGACAATGATATAGATATTCTGTTGTCAGGAGAGAATATCGCTTGTGTATCCAAAGTTTACAGCAATAATGGCAACGGCACTTTTACTGAGGAGACCAATATTGTGCTATCAAGCGAAGCATCAAAAATTACGCGCTGGGTTGATTATGATAGTGATGGTGATTTAGATATTGTATTAAATGGTATGCTTTACCGAAACGATGGTAACTACGCACAAACCATAACCGATGTCGACGGTAATACCTACAACACCGTAACCATTGGCACACAGGTTTGGATGAAGGAAAACCTAAGGGTAGCACATTATGCCGATGGTACACCCATTCCAAAAATTACCGATAATGACGAATGGGCAAATTTAGCTGACAACAATACCGATAAGGCTTATTGCTGGTTTAATAACGATAGTAGTAGTTATGCACAAACTTATGGTGCACTTTATACCTGGGCAGCTGCAACGAACGGTGGTACTACTGAAATAACACAAGGAGTATGTCCAACCGGTTGGCACCTGCCAAGTGATGTTGAGTGGACAGAACTCGAAACTTACATGATAGCGAATGGATATAATTACGACGGTACTACCACCGAAAACAAAATTGGCAAATCACTTGCTACAACCAGTGGTTGGATAGAAACTTCTGCTGCCGGGACGGTTGGGAATGACCTTCAAAGTAATAATAGTAGTGGTTTTTCTGCATTTTCAAGTGGCTATCGTAACGATAATTTTGGAGTGAGTAGAAATGCAGAGAAAGGTTGTTATTGGTGGAGTTCCACGGCGTATAGCGACGCTCAAAGTTACATTCGATATTTATGGCATAACTTTTCCGAATTAGATCGCCAAGAACGTAATATGTCGTACGGACATAGTGTACGCTGCATAAAAGACAGCACAAGCACATCAGTGAAAAAAACGAGTGCTTTATCACCAATAAAAGTCTATCCCAATCCTGCACGAAACATTTTACATATCAAAAGCAATACAACAACAGCGGTAGCTGTTCGCATTTTCAATTTACAAGGCAAACAGGTTTTCAATAGTCCGGTAATAACAAACAGCATCAATATTTCAGACTTACCACCAGGAATTTACTTTACAAAAGTGATAGCTGGTGAAAACAGCTCTATCACTAAATTGATAAAAGAATAATGCGATGAGAAATAAAACAAATAAGATCCCAAAAGAATATTCATAACAGATTGATCTTTAATATTGCTTTGCTTTTATTGGCATCTAACTCTTTACGTGCTCAACCATTTGTTTTAGATGAAGGAATATTCCAATCGTTTCGGGATATTGACTGGGCAGACTAGGACAACGATGGAGATATGGATTAGGTATTTACTAAACCTGTTTACCCAACAACTGGAGGAATAACTGGCTCAAATATTAAAGTATATGAAAATAAGGGTAATGGTGTTTTTTCTGAATTAATATCTTTTAATCCTTCAAGCTCACCACATTCTGTTGCCTGGTGCGATATAAATAACGATGGATATGAAGATTAATATACAATGGTCATGGATCAAATTGATATTTTCAATACTGCTCTATTTTCCAGGCATATTAAAATATCAACTTCACAAACTGAGAATATGGAACCTGATAAGGATAATCCATTATGTGTCCTCCGGATTTATCAAAGTTATCTCCGGTCTTACTAACGAGCCTGATATGGCTCAAAAAAACCATTTTACTTTTCCTCATTTACACACTTTTCAGAAGGCTACCAAGCTTTTCCTTCCCAAAAAAGAACTCCTTTCCAAAATTATATCAGAAAGGGGAAGATTTCATTTAAGACTCATACTTTTTAAAAACAGAAGTAGATGTGTGTCCGCCAAATCCGAAGGTATTATTTAGAGCTACAACAACTTCCTTCTCCATTGCATTGTTCGGCGTAAGATTGAGTTTTGGACTTATATCCGGGTCTGTTTCATTAAGGTTTATTGTTGGTGGAATAATATTCTGCTCAACAGCCTTAATACAGGCTATTGCCTCTATTGCACCTGCCGCCCCCAGCAAATGTCCGGTCATTGACTTTGTAGAACTAATCTGTATTTGATCCAACGAATCTTTAAATACATGTTCAATTGCAATGCATTCACTTATATCTCCAACCGGAGTTGATGTTGCATGTGCATTAATATAAGAGACGTCACTGGCATCAATTTTTGCATCGTTTAATGCATCTGTCATTGCAATCTTAGCACCAAGTCCTTCCGGATGTGTGGCCGCAACATGGTAGGCATCAGAAGCAACCCCATAACCAACTAATTCGCAATAAATTTTAGCACCTCTTTTTCTTGCATGTTCGAGTTCTTCAATCATAAGAACTCCTGCTCCTTCTCCGGCCACAAAACCATCACGGGTTTTATCAAAAGGCCGTGATGCCTTTGCAGGATGATCATTCAACGTAGATAAGGCTTTCATTGAATTGAAACCTCCAATTGCAGCCTGAGTGATAGTAGCCTCAGACCCTCCGGCCAAAATAATATCTGCCCTTCCCAGACGAATAAGATCCAGAGCATTTGCGATGGCGTGGTTGGATGAGGCACAGGCAGATGTAACCGAATAACTTACACCATGCAACCCGTATTTAATGGAAATCTGCCCTGCGGCAATATTCGAAATCATTTTTGTTATAAAAAAAGGGTTGAACCTTGGAGAATTAATATTTTCACTGAACTTCATGATTTCCTCCTCAAAAGTTTGCATGCCGCCAATACCTGTAGCCAAAATAACCCCGATTTTATTTACATCACATGATTCAATATGTAAGTGTGAATCATTAATACACTCTTCTGTTGCAGCTAAAGCGTAAAGCGTGTATAAATCCATCTTTCTGGCTTCCGGCTTTGTTACATATGCCAAAGGGTCAAAATTCTTTACTTCGCAGGCAAACTTTGTTTTATGGTTAGCTGCATCAAATTTTGTTATTGGAGCAGCCCCGCTCCTGCCTTCCAGAAGGTTCATCCAAAAGTCATTAACACTGTTACCAATTGGTGTTATTGCTCCCATTCCTGTTATCACTGCTCTTTTCATATATATTATTTTATGCTGAACGAATTACAATATACTTATTAATAAATAAGTTTATCGGATAAATTTTTTTAGACTTTTACACTCTCTTCAATGGAAAGGCACATATTTTTATAATCAATCGTATTAATAACCTTAGAAAGCTGTAAGCTGGCAACTAAACCTGAAAAAATAATTGCAGCTTTGTTTTCAGGTGATTCATCAAATGCAAACAATCCCTTTTGTTTTCCGGTATTGAGAATATTTGAAAGCCATTGAAGTATTAATGTAATCATTTTGTTGAGTTCCTTTTGCGTGACTTCATTTAATGTGTCAAACGCAGGACTTAATGCCCCTACCAAGCACACCTTTTTCTCCCGATGACTCTTTAAATATATTTTTATAAAGGTATTTAGCTGTTGAACTTCATCAAATCCTCTGCTATGCATATTGTCCACCATTTCTTCAAAGCGTTGGATATTTGTCTTAATAATACTTGTTCCTAAATTAGCTTTTGCCGGAAAGTAGTAATGAATCGCTGCATTTTTAATGCCTAATTCAGAAGAAATATCCTGATAGCTAAATGCATTATAACCTTTCGTTCGTATAAGGTCTTCACCCAACTCAATAATCCTTTCTCTGGTACCGGACATGATTATTCAATTTTATTACATGCAAATATACTTACTAATTAGTAAGTATAAAAAAAATTATGACTTTTTATATTTTGAATATTCTTTCAGATGGAAAACTCATCAAGTAAATGATAATATAAAAATAGCGCCCACCTAAACTAAGATATCTTTATGAAGTGGTTTAAAGTTTACCCATATTCCCGACAAGCCAGGAAGATTATCCGTCTTGAAAAGTTATGGTACAGATCCTCCCGATAAGATATATCCTTCAGCCTCAGGAATGAGCGCCCCGCTGCAGAGCAGACGGGGTATCAATAAGGAATTATTCGTTTTATCGCCCAAGGGGCGGGGAATAAAACCCATAGATACCCCGACAAAAGTCCGGGATCAGTTCGACTTTGTAATTTCAGTTCACTTCGTCTCTGAGATCACAGTCTCACTGTTTTAACTGTACATAAACCGCTTTATGCTTCTTTTGGGTGTCTTTTCGAACTCTTCCTTCTGAATTTCAACTTTTTGCAGCTGTTCGTATTTGGGAAGTGATTTATTGACCTCTTTACGCATCTCTTCCATTTTTTCGGGAAGAGCTTCTTCGGTAATTCCTTCTGTTTTTAATACATCCTGATCAGCAAATACCAAAGCTACCAACTGACTGTTGCGTTCTACCACAAGGCTTTCCATAACCAATGGCATATTGTTAATGCGGTTTTCTATCTCTTCGGGATAAATATTTTTTCCGTTAGCACCCAGAATCATATTTTTGCTTCTCCCTCTGATGTAAACAAAATCGTTTTTATCAATCACTCCAAGGTCGCCGGTATGCAACCATCCGTCTTTGTCAATGGTGGCTTTTGTACTCTTCTCATCCTTATAGTAGCCAAGCATTACATTTTCACCTTTTGTCAGAATTTCGCCCACCACATTATACGGATCATCCGAATCTATCTTAACCACCATCCGGTCTACCACCTTTCCTGCAGAATACGGCTGAGTGGTATCCCACGCATCATAACTGATTAAAGGAGCGCATTCTGTCATGCCGTATCCAATGGTGAAATGGAATTTAATTTTACGGAGGAAGTCTTCAATTTCCTTGTTCATAGGTGCACCACCAATCACTATTTCATAAAAGTTTCCGCCAAAGCTTTCTGTCAGCTGCTTCCGTACTTTGTTGTAGACCACTTTATTCAGACCTGGAATCTTCAACATAAATTTTATTGACCCCTTTTCAAGAGCCGGTGCAATTCGCTTTTTATACACTTTTTCCAGTACCAACGGAACCGAAAGAATAAGATGAGGCTTTATTTCACCAAAGGCTTTGGTTACCATCTGTGGCGAAGGCATTCGGTCGATGAAGGTTGTATGACAACCCAGACTGAACGGGAATAAAAATTCGAATAATTGACCATAAATGTGCGCCATCGGCAGGAAGGAACAAATTTTATTCCCAGCCTCCAAAGGCATATGCTCCTGTGCAAAGATTATATTCGACACCAGATTATTCCGACTGATCATCACCCCTTTTGAAAAACCTGTGGTTCCCGAAGTATAGGACAATACAGCCAAATCATTCTCTGGAAATTCATCCAGCTTAATATTAGGTTGTGTCGCTTCATCCTCTTTATCAGCTCCTCTTTTTTCAGCCAGTAACCTGGCAACCTTTTGTCCACGTCGTTCCCATGTCACGTCAAATGAATCCAGCGAAATTGTAGTTTTAACCTTTTTCATCTGAGCCATATCCAAGGGTTTTGCCAACGCATCCGAAACAATCATCAGTACAGCTTCTGAATGGTTAACAATATAATGCACGTCGTCAGGTTTAAAATCCGGTAAAATGGGAACCACTACCGCACCATACGAAACAATAGTAATATATGATATTGCCCAGTTGGCAGTATTCCTTCCTAATAAAATTATTTTATCACCGGAATTTATACCAGCATCCTTAAACAACGAATGGAACAAATCCATATGTTGGGCAACATCACTATAGGCATAGGTTGAACCTTCATAGTCAGAAAAAGCATTTAGACTCCAGTTTAATCTCAGGGTATCACTAAAGATTTTGTTCAGTTTCTTTTTCATCATCATGGGATTTTACCCGTGAAAAGTACGCATAAATTCCCATAAATGCAATTGCATGTGAACTATAAAAGTGGATGGACTAAAGCTATTTTACAATATAATTATAAATGTAGTTATCCCGTCCTCCAACAATCAGATTAAAACTTCCCGAAGATTTTAAAAAGCCAATGGAAAATGGGGTGTTGCCTGTCAGCGGGAATCCACTTTTTTCAGAACCGTCATTATTAAACAAATAAATGTTTTGCTGTACTCTGTCCACTATTCCAATTTTATAATCGCGAGCAGAAAATTTATATATATTGGGACAGTCAGTTATGTCATCGGGGAATACGCGCTCAAATAGCAGATTACCCAAATAATCGAAAACTTTCATTGATTTACCTTCAACAGTAATAATCTCAGTGCCTCCACTCCCATCTATATTTTCAACTACCATTTGATATGTTTGGGTTTTCAGCGGTAATTTACGTTTGTTCACCACCCCTGACATCATTATGGTCACAAGGTTACCCTGAGTGTCACCGGTCAGTATCGCTTCTGCACCTCCCGGACCTTTGGCAAGTGGGTAGAAGTCCACATTTTCATTTTTACTGAACTGATCCGAAAGCGTTACACGTTCTTTTCCCTGTCTGTCAAGTATGTATACCCGGTTTCTGTCTGCACATAGGATGTAGTCCCTTTTTCCAAATCTTATATGTTGAACCGTATGTAATACTTCGTGATCCGTCTTACCGAAATTCCAGCCTTTAACCCTGTTCCCATCCACTGAATAAAGCAATATTCTGCGATCCTTAACAGGTATAAATATCCTGTAGTTTAGGCTGTTATCATAATCTGCCAATCCAAGACCCGTTGTTGCCCCGGAAGGTAGCTTTACAGGATACCGTTCCACATAATTACCGTTCCTGTCGAGCATTATTAACCGGGTGGCTGTGTTAAACAGAAGCTGCAACTTGCCGTTTTTATAGCTGTCAACCTGATATATTTCGCTTATTATTGGTTCACCCAGCGACTTCTTCCATAAAATTCTGCCGGAAGGATTAATCAGATATATTGTATGCTTCAAATCCTGAACAAAAATTTCGTTCTCTTTGGTATAATGATTCAATACCAAAGCCGGTTTCATGATGAAACTTGTATCCAGAAGACTTTGCCAGATGGTTTCAGCGTCAGACTTTTGCTGACCTGAATAGTCCATTATCATATTAACGTATGGAAATTTACCGGAAGCATCAACCTGAAATCCTATTCCGTTAAGATTCGAAAATACGTCGTTATTTCCCGGAAGAGATTTATAGAATGATTCACTCCAGGAATCTTTTGATGTCAGCGGTATCGATCTGCTGTCCTGATAAAACAACAGGTTATAAGAGGTGGAAAGATTGTGGTAGAAATCATCAAAATACGACTGCCGGGGCAAAGTTTTACCGAGTACATTGGCATAAAGAATATCCTTCAGAACTTTTTTGCTGGGCGCTGCAAAAAGATAATTGTCATAGAGCGCCCAGAAATGAAGATCGTCACTTTTAAAAATATTCCCGTATAGAATACCTATCATTTCGGACAGGTCAAAATCGTAACAGGTATATTGTAAATCTTTGTCAATCCTGAGTTCATCAATAAAAGCCTTAGGCTTTTTGTGTTCCTTTTCCGCATAATATTTTATTTTTCCGTTCAGGGCACTTTCAGCAAGACTGTTTCCCTTAACTTTTGCAATCAGGTACGAATTTCTTTTATTATTGGTATACCCGGCATAGGTGACCTTCAGAAATTCACCGCTGAAGAAATCATCAGCAAATAACTCCGGATTTTGCCCCAGAAGATCTCCTGTCTTGTTTAACCATATATTATAGGCGTCCAGTTTATTCTGTGCTTCCAGATATTTTTTATAGTTACTTCGAAAAAGATTCATGTCACTAATGTTTGCCACAGAGAACTGTTGTGCACCAACCGGTACAACATCCAGAATATTTATTTCTGAAGGTTTTTGTCCCCTGAAGGCTGAAACATAGTTTGAGTTATTTATGGAATAAAATCCCATAAAAGAAAGCAGGTTACTCTGAAGGCTTACATCAACACCAAACCAGCTGTTATCTCCGGCAATTTGCTCCAGCTTAATAAGCAATGGTTTTGAAGCTAATGGCTTTATCATCGACATTAGTTCGTCTGTATTCATAAAAACAGTTGCCAGTGCATTCGATCCCCTGGTAGCAAGTATCTCGTTAAACCCCTTTTTAATGGTCACTCCTGCTTTATTCTGAAACTCCCGGGCACTTCTTTCCAGGGCAATTTCAGACGGACTCCACACCAGGTAGTTATCATATACATAATATCCTGAATATCCACTGCTGTCACTAAAATTATAAATGGTTATGTTATCGTATTTCTTATCAGTCCTGGTGCCTTGTGAATTGTTGTTAATGAAACTTTTCATATTCGCAGAAGATATTTTGGCAAGAACAGGAATAACAACCAGAGGAACCACATCATCCTTGCCTGTCACCTGATAAGAAACTGCGATCTCGCTGTTATCAAGCCCCGCTTTCAATTCAGATTTGCTACTTAGAAGGGAATCTAAAACTGTTAAATTTTTAGAAATTTTTCCGATCATTGGTGTTTTAATCAGGTCTTTCCAAACTAAATTCTGCGTTTCGAGTTCGCTTATGAAACTAATCATCGACTCAGACGTAATAATAAAAGCTGCGTCAGATGGAATAGCCTGAAACATATGGTTGTCCAATTCTTTGACCGGCTTTTCATTTAATCGTCTATAAAACAGTATAATTACAAGAGCCAACAAAATGACAGAAAGAAAATAAAGGATCCTGCGTAACATATCGGTGATTGTTTTCAGCAAATTTCTGAAATTCAGAACGTAATCCCAACATTACAGCAGTGAAGGTTTTTAATATTTAATCAACAAAATATTATAAGCGAAAAACAGTTATTTTTGTAGAATTAAAATTATTAATAGGTTTGCAAACAAATAATAAAAAATGACAAACACTAAACTTTGGACACTCCTGCTTTTAACAGCTATAATTTTCACTTTGACATCCTGTTTCAACAATACAGTCACTTATTCCGACAAAGGAACAATGACTTCTTTCTATATTCCGGATCAGAAGAATGCTATAGATGTATCAAACATTGAATTTATTATAACACAACCTGCAACAGAAGCAGATACCGGACTAATAACCAATCCGTATGAGGTGTTCCCCTACGGTTCATTGAAAGATCGTCTAAAACCTGTTTTTTCTGCTGACGGACAGGCTGGGATATACTGGGAATATCATGATTCAGTTGAAGTTAAGAAGCCTGTAACAGATGATTCATCTATTGTCGTAAAAGTTGATACTATTATATCTGCCGTTATAAGCTCGGGAACAACTGCAATTGACTTTTCGGATACTGTATTGCTAAAAGTACTTTCACAGGATGGAAACAATCTTACATTTTACCATGTGGTGATTAATGCCGATAAAACTTATCCGGGTTCTATGACCTGGACGCAACTCTCCGACAGCATTCCTGCTGGTCTGACTGCTTATTCTGAATCCTTTTATTTAAATGATAAATTATTTGTTTTATCCGGCAATATTATTCCTGAAACAGATGAAGTTTCTACAACTTTATATTCATCCGAAGACGGAATAACATGGTATAATGTAAGTATTCGTGGAGATTTCCCTAATGGCATATATCACACTGTTAAAGTTTATAACGGGAAAGCCTACATTATTGGATATATTGGCTGGGATAGCAATTCACACACGTTTACAGCAAACGAGGAAATATGGAGTACCTCAGACGGGTTAAACTGGACGAAAACCGAATATCCGGCAGGAATGCATTCCGTATTTAAAAATGCCGATATATTTAATAACGAACTGGTTGTTTGGGGAGGAAGTTCTCTAAACGCAGCTGCAACAACTGTAGAGGATATGCCTTATACAACATCGGGAGAAGTACCCCTACCAGACTATACTGCCTGGTATTTTGATGGAAGTGAATGGTCTCAGGGAGCAAATATTCCATCCGATATGGCTGTCCGCTTCAGTACATCATGTCAATACGAAGATCATGGTCAGGTTTATGGTGGAGAATTGGCTGATGGAAGCAATTCAGGCTTATTCTGGTCGTTTCAAAATAAAAACGTATGGATTAATTTCCCTAAAACAGATATGGAAACATTGTCGGATGCCACGCTTATTACACTGGACAGGAATCTTTGGTTATTTGGGGGAATAAATTCAGATGGTGTTACGAATCATACCATTCAGGTTTCAAAAGATGGAGGATTAACCTTCCTGTCAGGTTACGACCTGGAAGAAGAAAATTTATTTCCCGGTATTGATTACGCTGCCAGGACTGGTCAACAGGTTGTTTTAACTCCTGATCATACTGTCTATGTTATTGGCGGTGAAAACAGAACATTAACTCCTAATAGTGATTCCACTGAATATACTTTAAAGGTTAAAGAATTATATGATTTCTGGGAAGGAGAAATGAAAAAGTATTCCAATTAAAGTCTAGCTTTAAAGTTTGAAAAAAGACGGAAAGGTTTTTTAAATTAAGAAATTCTAAATTAATTTTTTTAGTCTGTTAATTTTTTATTAATATTACGCTGGTTTTTGAATTAAAAAGTTGTATGGATACCTACCAATGGGACGATAAAAAGGTTTTGGTTGCCGAAGATGTGGAAACCAATTTCCTGTTAGTTCAGGCTATTTTAAAAAAGACAAAGATTAACATAACATGGGTTACAAATGGACTGGGAGTTTTTGAACAACTGGAAAATGGATTAAAACCTGATTTGTTACTTCTGGATATCAGAATGCCTGAAATGGATGGATATGAGGTCATGGAGAAGTTAAAATCCGAAAATAGTGAAATGCCTGTTATTGCACTTACAGCCTATGCAATGCGGGAGGATGAAGAGAAAATACGAAACTATGGTTTCAATGCTCATGTGTCCAAACCGATAAAGTCAAAACTCTTACTGGATACAATGGCCGATTATTTATAATCGGCTTTTTAATTTAAATTTTATGAGTGAAATAATCTGCAATCATCTTGGAATATCAAAAGATGATTTTATAAATATAATAAAGGAAAAGAACCTGACCACTCTGGACGAGGTGTTGGATGAAACCGATGCCGGGAGTGTATGTGGAACCTGTATTCCGGACATTGAACAGATTCTTAACGATGTTCTGAACGGAAAACTCTAAGGTAATCAATCCACGGTACTTGATTTTTTGCCATCAGAGAATATAGTAACAATCCTGTCGCCCTTTTTAAGTTCACTGACTTTATTTACAATCAATCCGTTCTTACTGGTTATTGAATACCCTTTTTCGAGAATCTTAACAGGATCCTGATAATTAACTTTAATTTCATACTTCCCTAAAAGTTGGCGGGAATTCTCAATCTTCTGAGAGACTGCAGAATATAATTTTGACCATAACTGATTCAGCACTTCAGTTTTCGACTTTGCAGAATGAACCGAATCTTTCTGCAATTCTTTCATATATGAATTCAACTGTGTTCTTTGTCCGGCGATCCTTAAATGAACACCTGCCTGCATATCTTTCGATAACGAATCAAGAATGAACCCATGTTCCTGCATACGTTGTTGCGTTACAGGTTTAATTTGTGAAATCGCCATTGCCAACCTGTTTCTGCTGTCATTCAGGATATCTTCTGTTCCAGAAAAAATTCCGTCAGCCAAATCATTTAAACGAGAATCGAAATCCGAAAAGCAGGAAATTAAAAATTCTGCCACAGCTGTTGGCGTTTTCAGTTTGGTATGAGCCACCAGGTCCAGTACCGTTTCATCTTTATCATGACCTATGCCTGTAAGAACCGGTAAAGGAAACTGAGCCACCATGAAACACAGTTCATAATCATTAAAACAATTCAGGTCCAGAACAGCACCTCCACCTCTTAGTACCACTACAGCATCAAAAACATCAGCATATTCAAACACGCGGTGAAACGCATCCATTATGGATTCAGGCGCTTTTTCTCCCTGCATTACTGCCTCAAACAATTTAACATGAAAGTGATAACCATACCCATTATTACTAAGCTGATCCATAAAATCCTGCAGACCTGCAGCAGTGGAAGAAGATATAACCGCCACTGTTTGGGGAAGCACCGGAAGAACCAGCTCGCGGTTCATATCAATTACACCATCTTTTGTAAGCAGATCAATGGTTTGCTGCATCTTCAGGGCCATCTCCCCTACAGTATATGCAGGATCAATATCACGGATATTTAAACTCATTCCGTACATTTCGTGATACTCCACCACACCCCGGACCATAACCTCTAATCCTGCTCCCAGTTCAATACCGGTACTGGTTTCAAAAAAAGGCTTCAGCATTCTGAATGCCGCCGACCAGATTGTTGCCCGCATCCGGGCACTGATAGTATTCGTCTGCTCATCTTTTTCAACCAACTCAAGATAGCAATGCCCTGAAAAAGAATTGACCTTATATTCTGCAATTTCTGCTATAACCCAATATGAAATTTCAAGGTGTTCATCAAGCGTCTGTTTGATAACTGATGATAATTCGGATAGTGTTAGTTGCTTTTGTCCACCGTTATGCATTACAATACGCTTATTTTTTGACTTACGGTCCGTTTATTTGTCACAATATTTAAGACGTACATTCCGGGTGCAATGCCTTCAGGGAAATATATTTTCTGAATAAATTCGTTATTTAAAGTTCGTACTTCCATAACTCTGCCTTCCATGGAATATAAAGTTAGAACAGAAAGTGTTTCCCCTGGAGGTGTTTCCACAAAAAACGCTTTAACAGCCGGATTGGGGTACACTTTAATAATGCTAAACCGTTCAGTTTCCTTTTTCGATTCCTCAAGCCATGCCTGGTAAATATTGGGAATACCATACCCAACACTGTCATTGGGAACGGTATATCTGTTGCTGAAAGATATAATAAGGTCCCTGATCTGAGGTGCTGTTTTGCGCGGGAATGCCTGCCATAAACAAGCACTCATACCTGCCATTACCGGTGAAGAAAAAGATGTTCCGTTGCCGGTTCCGACCGTGCCGTTCGTAAGCTGAACAACCGTATGATAACCATTGGCTGCCACATCCGGTTTTATTCGACCATCCGCAGTTGGTCCACGCGAACTGAAATATGTGTATGTACTGTCTTTATTTACGGAACCCACAGCCAACACCTTTTTCCCATCAGCAGGACCAATAATTGATTTCCAAACCTTATTCCCTTCATTTCCGGCACTATTAACCACCAAGATGCCTTTTGATACAGCTATATCAGCGCCACGGGTAACCCTGATATTTTTTCCGTTAAGATCATGTTGTGTATAACTCATAGAAGGATCATCAAATTCAGAATATCCCAGGGATGAATTGATAATATCAGCGCCAACACTATCAGCAAACTCGGCTCCGGCAATCCAGTAATCCATCTCAACAGGATATTCAGAAGCAGCATCCTCAGTATGTATCAACATATAGCTTGCACCCGGCGCTGTTCCTATCAGGTAGCCGGGAATATTTCCCCCCATAATGCTTAACACAGCCATTCCATGTGAATGTGTTTCAAAAATATCCCCGCCCGGATTAACAAAATCCTTTGTGAGTAATATCTGATTGTTCATCCATAAAGAATCATAGGCCGGAAGTTCATTCACGTGATAAAAGCCGGCATCGAGCACTGCAATCCATTTCCCCTTTCCTGTAAATCCCATAGCATGCATTTCCTGCCCGTTATGCATGACTATCTGATCAATTGAAGTACCATAATCAAATGTTGCGGGACTCAGGGTTTCAAATTTCATTTTTGCTGATTTCAGTCGTGGTTCAATCCATGTCAGGTTCACCGAATCAACAAAAGATAACTGCTGAATTTGCTTAACTATCAGTGTATCATCCGTCATAACGGTTACAGTATTCAACCAACGGCTCGTACAGCGAATATCCACCCCAAGGTTCCTTATAATATTCACATAGTTACTTAATACAGGTATATCCAGCGAATCTATCCTAACATTCTGGTTCAGCCTTCGTTGCAAGGATCTTTGAGAGAGATACTTTTCGGGATGTTCCAGGGAATATTCTGTTCCGTTTTTATCATGCAACCAGACAAGATATTTCTTATTCTGACCCTGAGAATTCAGGGTCAGGCTTAAAAAAAACAGTATAATCAGCAGGTGTTTTAACATAATACTTAGTTACAAAACAAATTTACAAAAGAAAGGATCAAATTTAATACTACAATTCTGATCTGTTTAAAAAAATAAAAGGGAAGCCGTAAAACCTCCCCATTATAGAAAAATTGAAACTAAAGAGCCTTAATTAAAGTAACATACTGGCTAATTCCGACAGGTACGAACGTTCGCCCTTCACCAGGTTAATATGTGCAAACAGATCCTGTCCTTTCATCCTGTCTGCGAGATACGCCAGTCCGTTGGAATGTTCATCCAGATAGGGAGAATCTATCTGTTGAATATCACCTGTAAATATCATCTTTGTACCTTCACCGGCACGTGTAATGATAGTCTTTACTTCGTGTGGTGTAAGGTTTTGAGCCTCGTCAATAATAAAAAATGTATCAGAAAGGCTGCGCCCACGAATATAAGCCAACGGAGTAATCATTAATCTTTCCTCTTCTGATAAAATCTCTATTTCCTTCACCTCTTTTGAAGCCGGAGTAAACTGATGCTTTATCACATTCAGGTTATCGAACAGCGGCTGCATGTACGGCATAATTTTTTGTTTCTCGTCCCCCGGTAAAAATCCAAGATCGCGGTTAGCCAGCGGAACTATTGGCCTAGCCAGCAAAATCTGGTTATAACTTTGATGTTGTGCCAGGGCAGCGGCTAATGCCAGCAACGTTTTTCCTGTTCCTGCACGACCGGTAAGCGCCACCAGTTTAATATCCTGATTCATCAACACATCCAGAGAAAAGGCTTGTTCCGCATTTCGTGCTTCAATACCAAAACATTTCTCCTTCATCACCTTTTTTATATGACCACTGAATGCATCATAACGAGCCAGAACACTGCTTGAATGATTCTTAAGAATAAAACAGTCATTGGGTGTGACTTTTTCCTTAAAATTGAATTCCTCAAGTGGCATGCCTTCATGTTCTTTGTACAACCTAGCAATCAGGTCGCTGTCATAGCCTTCATGAATTTTAATCTGCTTGTGAATAACCTCCGGATCCTTAACCTTATCGGTTCTGTAATCCTGAGCCATAACGCCAATGGATTTGGCCTTCAATCGCAGGTTGATATCCTTGGAAACAAAAATGGTTGGTTGTTTTGGATTATTGTTTTTTATCCAGTCTGCAATGGCAATGATCCGGTGATCCGGCGTCATTTCAAAAAATGATTCCTGCATGGACTCCGGAAAAGGCTTACCTGCTACCACAAACAAACGTCCTTTACCTCTTCCCAGGCTAACGCCTTTAGTGAAAAGTTCGTCTCCTGCAATTTTATCCAACTCTCGTGTAAATTCCCTCGCGTTAAAATTTATCTGGTCGTTACCCTTCTTAAATTTATCCAGCTCCTCCAGTACATGTATGGGCAGGTAAATGTCATTTTCCTGAAACTGATAGATGCATTCAAAATCGTGCAGAATAACGTTAGTGTCCAGAACAAAAGATTTTTTTACTTTAGGCATATGTATAATATTGTAATAGTTTAAAGATAAAAAAATATCGAACCCGAATTTTTTACCCCGTTTTTTATCCCCAATTTTACATCCGGTTCACTCAGCATAAATTAGGTTAAAAGCTGGAAATCAAAACTTAAAACGGCGGGTTATTTTATCAACAATAAATGAACTACGAAGAAACACTTCAATATTTATTCAGCAGCCTCCCAATGTACCAACGTGTGGGAAAAGCAGCCTATAAAGCTAATCTTGACAATACTCATGCACTGGATGCATATTTTGGTCATCCGCATCGTGAATTTAAAACAGTTCATGTAGCCGGAACAAACGGGAAAGGAACGGTTTCTCATATTTTGGCAGCTGTATTTCAGTTGCACGGTTTTAAAACCGGATTATATACCTCTCCTCACCTGTTTGATTTCAGAGAACGCATAAAAATTAACGGGGAACCGGTTAGCAAGGAATCTGTTATTGACTTTGTAGCAGAACACAAAGCACTTTTCGAAAACATTCAGCCCTCCTTTTTCGAAATGACAGTCGCTATGGCATTCAAAGTTTTTAAGGATGAAGGCGTAGATATTGCCATTATTGAAACCGGAATGGGCGGACGGCTGGATTCCACGAATATAATTTCACCTTTGGTTTCGGTGATCACCAATATTGGATACGATCATACCCAGTTCTTGGGATCAACGCTGGAAGCCATTGCAGGTGAGAAAGCTGGCATCATAAAACCCGGAATTCCTGTAGTAATCGGAGAAACTCAAAAAGAAACGGAGCCTGTTTTTAAAAGCAAAGCACTCGAATCCGGTTCAACCATAACTTTCGCTGACCAGCGATACAAATCTGATATCCTGCTAAGGGAAACATTTTCTCAGACCATTACGGTTGGAGAAAAAACTTACAAAACGGATTTAACAGGAAGTTACCAACGCAAAAACCTGACCACTGCATTGGCTGCACTCCATGTATTAAAATCTGAATATGATCTGAATGATGATCTTATTACCAATGCCCTTACTGCTGTAAAATCGGTTACAGGGCTGAAAGGCAGATGGGATGTGATCAGTGAGTCACCTGATATCATCTGCGAGACCAGCCACAACGAAGCCGGCATCAGGGAAATGGTGGAACAGTTGAAAATGTTTGGATCAAAGCAAATACATATTATAACAGGTATGGTTAACGATAAGGACCCGGATGCCATATTACCTCTGTTGCCACAAAAAGCCAGATATTATTTTACAAGGGCACAGGTTGAACGGGCAATGCCTGAGACTGATCTTCAGAACCACGCCCGCAGATATGCCTTAAATGGTAACGCATATCCGAAAGTTGACCAAGCCATTAATGCAGCCAGAAAAGTTGCCGGATATGATGATGTTATTGTTATTACCGGAAGTATTTTTTTAATTGCAGATGCTATGGAGTATCTCAGTTCGTCACGGGGTGAGTAGCTCAAAGATTTAATATATTCTCCCGTTGACTAAATTGCATCCATCATTTGATATTTTCCATTATTTTTGCGCATCATGAAATGTAGGGAAAACTGCGGAGCATGTTGTATAGCTCCATCCATATCATCTCCCATACCGGGAATGCCAAACGGGAAAAAAGCCGGAGAACAGTGTATCCATCTCACGAATGATTTCAGATGCGGAATATTTACCAGTCCCGAAAGGCCCAAAGTATGTGCCGGATTTATGGCAGAAGAGCTGGTTTGCGGTCACAGCAGAGAAGAAGCATTAACGATTCTCAGTGAATTAGAAGCATCCTGCAGACAATCCTAACATTGCTTTCCTTTGTAACCAAACAGATGGTGTTTGGCGATATGATCCATCACCTCTTCAGGAATGTATTCACATAATTTCTCATCACCGGTTTCTATCAACTGCGTAACATGTTCTGTAGTAATCCCAAGATGCTCAGGTGAAATATCTCTCAGAATTAATATTTTTCTGGTTGCGTTAAGATACTGCCATAACAGACCATTCTCTTCCGAAAACCTGATATCTTCAGGATAGATGACCTCCCCTGTTTCATGATCAAGAGAAGGATACAAATACATTTTTACATTCTCCTGAAAAAGGGCTCCCATAGCTTCAAGTAAACCGCCCCGAAGGTCGTTATAATAAGTACTGTCAATAATTTTTTCAAACGTTGGCAATCCAACCACAATTCTAAGTTTGATCATCTTAAATTGTCCGAAATAATCTACCAACTGGAAAAAGCGGTTAAACTTGGAAACCATTACACTTTGCCCCATTATATTGAGCAGATCAACTCTGTGCAGAAAGTCTTTTTCATCCAGATTAGCATCCTGTATCAGATAGTTCAGCGAAATCTCACAGAACGAAATGGTATTATCAGGCTTGTAATCTTCGTCATGTTCAAAGATTTCCATGCTATCCTGAATGAAATCCATCCCAAGCTTATTGATCGGCCTGAAATAGCCTCTGAAAACAAGGGCATTTTTCCGGTATAACATATCCCCCGGTTGCTGCACCTGTCCATCCTGGTCAAACATAATGGCTGGTGTCATATTGGTACGGACCAGCATAAGATTTAGCAATCGGTTATCTACCCAATCCATATCGGGTCCTTCCACATACACATAATCCACCTCCACCCTGTCACTATCCAGATTATCAAGGAGTCCCTGTAAAATTTTTCGTGGATCCTCCCACAAAAACAAACCACCATAGATCAAATTCACGCCCAGCGTTCCAAGTGTATACTGTTGCAAAAGGGTATCGTTTTCAAGCAGTTTTACGTGAATATATATGTGGTTTGGTTCATACCGTTGTGTGCCTTCAACAGCTATACCCAGCCAACCGTGACCATTATTCGTTTTATGGTAATTCAGAGTTTCAACGGTATCGGCAAAGGCAAAAAATTTCTGATCGTTCTTTTTATCAAGTATTTTTATAAGCTCATTATATTCATACGTCACCATTTTTCTTAAACGGTCCTGTGCGACATAGCGTGCCGGCTTACCCTCGTTGTAAAAATGATCGCTAAACAGTTTGTCGTATGCTGAAATAGATTTGGCAACAGTATTTGACGCACCACCGGCCTGAAACAAATGACGTGCAGTTTCCTGTCCTCCACCAATCTCTGCTATAGTTCCATAGTAATTTGAATCGAGGTTGATATGAACAGACTTTTCTTTTATTCCAAGGGTTTTCATAATATCAGCATTTATACAAATGTAAAAATAATTACAGGTGTTTGATGTATTAACAACAAAGATAGCCGGATGTTTGCACATGAATTCAAATAAAAGCTTATTATCTTTAGGACGTAAAACAGAACATTATGGTCAGAAAAATAGTAATGTCCGCAATAGTTGCGTGCCTTTTAACTTCATTATCCGCACAGGATCGTGTAACAGGAAAACCCTTTGCTACCCGTTCCGAGGTTTTGGGTCAACACGGTATGGTGGCTACAAGCCATCCATTGGCCACACAAATAGGACTTGACATTCTTAAAAAAGGAGGAACAGCTGTAGATGCGGCTATTGCAGTTAATGCAGCCTTAGGATTAATGGAACCAACCGGTAGCGGAATTGGAGGTGATGTATTTGCGATTATCTGGGATGCCAAAACCCAAAAACTGTACGGATTAAACGGCAGTGGAAGATCACCGGAAAAACTGACCCTGGAATATTTCACCGAAAACGGATATAAGCAGATTCCTCCGCTGGGTCCTTTACCGGTCAATGTTCCTGGATGTGTGGACGGTTGGTTTACGCTGCATAAAAAATTCGGAAAGCTATCAATGAAAGAAATCCTGCAACCTGCTATTGACTATGCAGAAAACGGTTTTCCTGTAACCGAGCTAATCGGTTATTACATTCAAAGATCCGTTCCCTACTACATTTCAAAAGGTTTTCCGAATGTAGGAGAAACCTATACTATTAAGGGAAAAGCGCCCGGGAAGGGTGATGTGTTTAAGAATCCATATCTGGCAAACACTTACCGGTTGATCGCAACAAAAGGGCGCGATGGATTTTACAAAGGGAAAGTGGCTGAAACTGTGGCAACGTTCATTCAGGATCAGGGAGGATTTCTATCGGTTGAGGATCTGGCCAAACACCATTCGGAATGGGTTGAACCGGTGTCAACCAACTACCGTGGTTATGATGTATGGGAACTTCCACCAAACGGACAGGGCATCACGGCACTTGAAATGCTGAATATTCTGGAAGGTTATGAATTTTCTCCCGGAGAATACGGATCAGCACGTCACATTCACCTGTTCACAGAAGCGAAAAAACTGGCGTTTGAAGATCGTGCTAAATATTACGCCGATATGGATTTTGCAAATGTTCCGGTTGATTACCTGATTTCAAAAGCGTATGCAGATAAACGCAGAGAAGAAATTGATCTGCACAGAGCTGGAAAATACAATGCAGGTGAGATCAGCAAAGGCGAAACAGTTTATTTTACGGTGGCCGATAAGGATGGCAATATGATCTCGATGATTCAAAGCAACTACCGCGGCATGGGAAGTGGAATGGTACCTCCGGGCCTGGGTTTTATGTTGCAGGACCGTGGTGAACTCTTCAGTCTTAACGCGGAGGATGCCAATGTATATGAACCCGGGAAACGGCCTTTCCACACCATCATCCCGGCATTTATAACCAAAGACGGCAAACCCTATATAAGTTTTGGTGTTATGGGTGGCGATTTTCAGCCCCAGGGACATGTGCAGATTGTGATGAACCTGATCGACTTTAAAATGAACCTCCAGGAAGCAGGCGACGCACCGCGTATCAATCATAACGGGTCATCCACACCAACAGGAATAAAAGCAGAAGATACCGGAGAAATTACGTTGGAGAGCGGTTTTTCCCAGGTTGTCATCAGGGAACTGATGCGCATGGGACATCAAGTGGGTTTTGACGATGGCATTTACGGCGGTTACCAGGCCATAAGGTACGATGCCGAAAAAGGTGTGTATTATGGTGCATCTGAATCCAGAAAAGACGGACAGGCTGCCGGATATTGATAAAAGATATCATGCAATCCTGTTAATCTATTGCCCATATACATAAAGATGATGCAGAACATACATACTATTAAAATAAACTCAGGAAAGGTAGATATTGCATTAAGAAAGGTTTATAATTCTAACTAAGGTTGAGATTCAAACATGCAAAAACTTATTGATTATATCACACAATTTGTGAAACTGGATGATGAGGCTATTCAGGCACTGAAGGACCTTGCAGAAATTGAGATCTACAGAAAAAACCAATATATCCTTGAAAACGGACAACGTTGCAACAAAATCTGGTTCCTGAAAAAGGGAATGGTACGAAAATTCCATTTATGTGATGGAAAGGAGATTACAACATGGATTCATACTGAAAATGAAACGTTTACATCCCTGCAAAGTTATGCTCAAGATACCCCGTCTGACGAATTTTTACAGGCATGCGAGGATACAGAAGTCATAGGAATTACAAAAACCAATAGTGAAAAACTTTCCCGACATCCTCAATTTATAGTTTTTACAAGCACCTTAATGGAACGTGAATTTGTTAATATTGACAAGCATACCAAAGCTCTGAATCAAAGAGATGCCAAAGGAAAGTACGAATACCTGCGGGAAATCGCTCCCGAAATAATTAAAAGAGCTAAAATTGGACATATTGCATCTGTAATAGGTGTATCAAGGGAAACATTAAGTAGAATCAGAAGAAGTTCATTTTTGTGACCTGGATCAAAAAAAATACCATTTGCCTTGCTGAACTTTGCCAAATCAAAATTAATAAAAATGGCAAAGACATCTATCTACAAAACAGACGAGGGCAAAGAACAGATTATAAAGTACTATAATTCCCTCTTGTCACAATGGACTCAACCGTCCAGACAGTTTTACATTGACACACAATTAGGAAAAACACATATTATAGAAAGCGGAAACAAAGAGAACCCGGCAATTCTTTTATTACACGGCACGGGATCCAATTCAGCCATGTGGACTTATGATGCCAAAATATTATCTGAGACATTTCATGTATTCGCGATCGATATACCGGGCGAGTGCGGAAAAAGTTCAGAAAACAGACCCGATTTCAAAGATGAGAATTATTCCAACTGGATCTCTGCAATTACCAAAAATCTGGGATTAAACCAGGTTTCATTAATCGGTTGCTCTCTTGGAGGATGGATTGCTATGGATTACGCGATTAATCATCCGGATAAGGTAGATAAGCTGATATTAATGGCTACTGCCGGTGTAACGCAGATAAAACTGAAATCTGTTCTATGGATTATTCTTACATCATTAACAGGAAGTTGGGGATTTAATCAACTCAATAAAATGGTTTATGGAAACCTGACAATTGATAGTCAGGCTCTTGAATTTGCTTCATTAATTAAGAAGTATTTTATCCCACGGACAGGTGCATTACCGGTTTTTACAAACGAATCACTTGGCAAAATAAAAGCGTCAACTTTATTTATTGGTGGTGAAAACGACTGTTTTTACAATTCAGAAAAAGCAGCATCGCGCTTAAAAGAGTATGTCGACAATATACAATGTCATGTATTAAAAAACACAGGACATATTTTGATAGATCAAACAACTAAAATACTGGAATTTTTAAAAACTGATTACAATGAAATTTGAGTTTACCGGACAACTAAAAACATTGATTGAGAAGGCACATAGTGGAAATTCATTAGATGTTGACTATATCATGAATCATTTAAATATTGAATCAACATTGGCAATAACACGGTATGTGGATTTCGCACTAAGCCTGGTTGAAAACACAGATGGTATAGAACGGATAAAATATTATTTATTCAATGGCACTCTGATACAGAGAAACTACGCCAGTTTGTTTTTAAACAGACTTGGTGAGTGGAAACCCGTAAAAGAAGCTTACGAAAAAGGATTGATTGATAAAATTCAGGCATATTCCCGTTGATATGAATAACATATATAGTAAACAACTAAACAGATTTCACCAAACCTATACTATAGTCCCTTATTTCGTTTTTACAAAATAATTAATCCGCTCTCAGTTCCTGTACACGGTGAGATTTTTCATACACCAAAACCTTCTGCTTTTGACCACTGTTATGTCCGATATATTTTTCAGATCCTGCAAGTAAAACAGGGAAAACCCGTCGAAAATCTCCAATCTCGCCGGTACTTTCAATTTCTGCCTGCCAGACAACTTTAAGCTGATGATGCAAATTTGAATATGCAATATCGTATGCTGTTAAATACAGATACCGGTTGTATTTTGTTTTAGCTTTATTTACCGTCTGATAACCAACTATTTCCATTTCTTCTTCACCTTCCGAATCTACAGCGCCAGTAGGAGCCCACACCGGCAATCGTTGTTCAGTAACATCAAAATCGGGAACACTCATCCCGTATTTAAAGTAAATGACATAATCCGCATCTTTTAAATCCTTTACCATCCGGTATCCCTTATCGGTAAATACCTTTGCCATCTGGTTATAAAATTCCAGATACTGCAGGTCATAAGGAATTATGGTTGTGTCTTCTGGTATCAAAACACATGTTTTGCCTATGCAAACAGAATCGTTACCATAGCTATCTACATATACATTAAAACCGGTACTTTCACTATATGCATGATATGCTTTGTAACTGTTGTAGGTTGCACATCCCGAAAATATCACGATTAAAATTGGAAAGAGTAAGAATTTCTTCATGGTGTTAACTTTTTATATCGGGAATTATCAGCTAACAGATAAGCAAAAAACCTGCCAGATATAAAGCACTTGACACATAGAATCTCCTACTCCCCGCTTTTGATTCGAGGGGCCAGGTTAGTCATATATAATGACTCTTTTCCGTATTTTAATTTACAGAGTTAAAACTCAGAATCATTCACCAGGAATTGCAGGGCCCTTAGTATAAAAATTATATCAACCGGTTGAACCCAACGCATTGGCAATGGCGTTTACACATTGCAGCAAAGCAAACAACAGATCATTTTCTTCGGTCGTATTCTCACCTTTTATATTGCGCCACTTTCTGATCAGTTGAACCTGGGCATCGTGCAGTGAATTTAATGCATCAGCCCTGAGCATTGTTGAATAAAAGTGGTTCATCCTCCGTTCACGAATTGGTTTACCAAGCAATTCTGACAACATCTTCCGCGTCAGTTCCAATTCACCAACTATCTTACCCATAATGTTTTGACGAACTGTTTCATCCTCTACAAGTCCTGCATATTTTTTCATGACTTCTTCATCGGTAGCAGCCAAACTCGAATCCAGGTTGGTAAGCACATACCGAACAAACGACTCATATTTTGCCAATCGTTTGAGTTTGAAAAATGCTTCCGGATTTTCATTATGTAACTCATTCAGCGTTGATCCCACCCCAAACCAGCTTGTAATGTTAAACCGGGTCTGGGCCCAACTGAATACCCACGGAATTGCCCTGAGGTCATCCATGGTTCGCTGGCCGGTTCGCCGGGCTGGTCTCGACCCTATTTTGCTTGACTCAATTACATCAATAGGTGTAGCCTCGGAAAAGAATTGCAGGAAATTAGGGTCAGACAACAACTGATGATAAAAACAACTGCCACGTTCTCCGAGATGTCTGAACAGCTCTGAAATTTCATCCTGCTTTTCAGAGGTATATTTGTGTAATATCGTCTGAGCCGAAACAGTGGCCAGCATCAACTCAAGGTTGTAGGATGCGTTCACCATGTTGGCATATTTTCGCTCAATAGTTTCCCCTTGTTCTGTCACACGAAATTTTCCCTGGATGGAATTGTGCGGCAAAGCCTTTATGAACCAGTGTATCGGCCCCGAACCACGGCTTATGGTTCCACCCTTACCATGAAAGAACCGGATCACTACTCCATGCTTTTTACCCGTCTCCGTCAGCTTCCGTTGAGCCTGGTTCAAAAACCATGAACTGGCCAGAATACCACCATCTTTATTACTATCGCTATACCCGATCATGACATCCTGTATCATCACGCCCTTTTCACCAGCCTGTAGTTTCAAACTGTTCTTTACAATATCCTGACTGAGATAATCATCAAGAATCTCAGGACTTTTCACAAGGTCATCAATAGTTTCAAATAATGGAACAACGGGCAGTATTGTTGAAAGTCCGTTTTCTGCCTTTTGGGTCAGCCCAGCCTCACGTAAGAACAGATACACAGTAAGTAAATCTCCCGCATTACGGGTCATGCTCACAATAAGTTTTCCGATGGAGCGGCTCGTATAATGGCTCACATGTTCGCTAACCACTTTAAGAGTCTCAATCACATTCATGGCTTCCTTACCGGCTTCTGAATGTGATACAAGAAATGGTCGGTTAATTTTCAGTTCTCTGGCAAGAAAGATTCGTTTATCTTTTTCATTCTTCATGACGGAAGCTGCTGTATTTTCATCTATGGAGGCAGCAATTATCTGATGTAGCGCTTTTTCGTGATACGCACTGTTCTGGCGAATATCCAGCTGTGCCAGATGAAAACCAAAAATCTTCAAAATACGTCTGAAACGTCCGACATCCACATGCGCCACTTCCGGAATTCCATACGCCATCAGTTCCCGGTATAATAAGTCAATGTCATTCAAAAGCTGTCCTGAATGACTGTATGCATTATCCCTGTCCTGTAAATCAATATTGTGCTCATGCACTACATCAATTGGGAGCTTATACAGCATAAGCAATACATAAGCCTTGAAAATTTCAGAACTGTTTTCTTTCAGAACCATCACACCTTCTGTGTCAAGTTCCTGTACCAAGGCATGAATACGTTCAGCAAATTGCTCACTCACACCACTAATTTCCTGGTAAATACTGAGCTTACCAGCCAGCATAATCAGTTCTTTCTTAACAATTATAAAAGCGTGTATCCGTAAACGATTCAGTGTAATTCTGGTGATTTCAGGAGTTACCAGAGGATGGCCGTCACGATCACCACCTACCCAATTGCCAAATGACAATCCGGGAAACAGATTGTTATCTTTCAATTTCTCAGGATCAAAACCAACCTCTTTCCAGGCCAGTCTGAGTCTTTTGTCCAATAAAATAACCACATCAGGAAATACCCTGGTCAGGTAATGCAGAATGTTATCAAGTTCGGACTCCACCCTTGGCTTTTTAATGTAAATCTCATCGTTATTCCAGAGTCTGTGTAATATATGCTTGATTTCATCACGAATATCCTCCTGTTCAATATGAGTATACATTTTGTTTTCACGCTTTACCAGCAACAGATAGAGTTTACGGTATTCTTTTAAAACAACTGTTCGTTTGGCCTCCGTTGGATGTGCTGTCAGTACAGGTTCAATCAGGATATCGGGTAAAACTTCCAGAATCTGGTCTTCGGTAATCCCGTTTTCCTTTAACAATTTAAAGTTTGATGCCCAAAGTCCGTTTACACCAGCCATCTCCTTCTCTTCTTTTGCTCTGCGGCTCTGAACCGCACCATTCACTTCAACCAGGTTAAGCAGCTGAAAACTTAATGATAATAAGTGAATATAATCGTTACTGAGCAGTACATTTTCCGGAGGATTAACGTTTGGCCTGATCCAGGGAATATAGGGTACGAGTTCGTGTTTTCCACTCTCTTCCAACACTTCCTTTACACATTCAAGGAGATAGTTCAGATCGTAATAAGGTTTTCCCAATGCGCTTTTTACTTCTTCGAATACACTTTTCATGCTGAGAACTATGTTTAGTACCAAAACAGGAAAAGCATATTAACAGTTCATAAAACGCCCGGGAAATATCATTTAGCCTTAGACCCGGTATTCAACAGAAAACGGTAGAATTAAAAACACCATTTAACCCCAGGAGAAAAAACCTGCGTAATATTCGTTGTTCTCCCATGATATTTTTTTACCTGCAAATCAGATTATTACTGATAATCCTGTTACTGTATTGCTGAATAACAGCTTTTAATTTCTGCTCCTGCCTGGTAATATCAACTGTGGATATAATATTGTGTTTCAGGAAAGGATCGCTTTTATAATTGAACACTGATGTGACTTTCTTACCATTGAAATAAATCACCAGATCACCTTCCATATACTGGTAGTTATCACCAATAAAATTCAGGACATATGTTTTGCTTTGTTTATCCAACAAATTATCCCCAAATGCCACATAGCAGCCCGGATAATGAAGGTAATGCAATACAGATGGCATAATATCGGTTTGCTGTGCAAGTCGCTCATCCACACCCTTTAAACTTCCGTCAGGCGTATAAAATATAAGGGGTATGGCAAATGCATTCACATTGGTTTTATATTCCCTGTGAACCGGTGTTGTACTGTGATCTGCTGTAATAACAAACAAGGTATTCTTAAACCATGGTTCTTTTGATATACGTTTAAAAAACAGCCTTAAAGCATTATCGGTATAGCCCACACATTTGTGCAGAGGCATATCTCCAACCGGAAAAACGCCTTCATATTTTTGAGGCACTTTGTAAGGATGATGAGATGAAAGTGAGAAAAAGACATTTAAAAAGGGCTTATTATCCTTGCCGGTATTTTCTGCGATAAATTGCAGAAACTGTTCATCCCATATTCCCCAGATACCGTCAAAATACCGGTCATCGTTGAATTCCTTCTTGCCCATATAATGCTCAAATCCAACCATTTTAGTAAAAGCAGAAAATCCCATTGAACCGTTCGGCGCCCCATGCCAGAACGTTGTATTATAGCCCTCACTACTTAATAATCCCGCCATACTGCTTACTTCGTCCGATGAGTATTCGGAGAGAACAAAGGGCAAAACCAGTGCAGGTAAACCTGAGACAATGGACGGAAGCGCATCGATGGATTTTCTGCCATTGGCAAAAGCGTTAGGAAATACCAGACTTTCACCAGCCAGTGAATCCAGAAATGGAGTATAACCTTTATACGGTTCACCCTCAAGAGAATCGTTAAAACAACCAAAGTGTTCCCTTGAGAAGCTTTCCAGTATAATTACCATCACATTTTTATCGGATACTTTCAGGGAATCATTAACAGGATAAACCGGATTGAAATAGGTGGTCATCCGTTCATCGGATGTAAAATAATCCTTTTTGGTATACGTTGCTTTACCGAATGTCCTGATGATGCTGAAGGGCGTATTCAGTACGATTGCCACTTCCTCCGGTGAGCTGACATAATCCCCTGCGTTACTCAATGTTATAGGACGTGTACTGTGACGCCAACCTCCCCGTATACCAATTACCGCTATTGCAACGTATAATAAGAGCCCTAAAAAACCGGCAGGATAGGCCATCCATTTCCGTTTAAATGAGGTAGGTTTAAGCTGTACACGGTTATATAAAAACACCAGCAAAAAGATTAAAACAATCCAAACGACAAATGCAAACCAATAGTCAATTAAAAAGCGGCCCGCAAGTTCAGTCAGATTGACTTCGTGTTTAAAACTGCCTATAATGTTAAAGGTGGTACGTTTAAGAATGAACGGATAATATTCAAAGTCGATGACATTTAAAGCTAAACCAAATGCATTTATAATCACAAATAGCCACTTCAGAAGTTGTCTGTAACCCCGGCTGTTCAACCAGGGGAATGGTATGATCGCCAGGATAAACCATATACTATTGAGATAAAAGATGGCACTGATATCGAATTTAAGTCCACCAAGCATCATCCTTCCAAAACCCGCTAAGGTGACATTTTGGAACATATCTGTATTAAACAGATAAAACAATACCCTGCATATAGTATATAAAAAAAGCAATATAACGAAACGATACAGCAGCACAAAAAATCCACTGATGCGGAATCGTTTAAATAAATACGTATTCATATAGGTTCAATATCAACAGCGTAAAAGTAGTAAAAACAGGTCAGATGTCTTAAAGAATTCACATTTGTTTCATTTCAAACTAAAAGTTATTGATGTAGAGATTTGTATTTCATAAATCAGATCATCTCAAGCCGACTGTAAATTCTCTTTCAATTAAATCATCACAAATGGTAAAAACCAATATAAATAAACATAGTTACTATACGTTTAAAATTTATATTTTCCCTTCAGTTTATCTGGTCAAAATAAACATGTGATATTGACATTTTATTGTTTCAGAGCATACCTGAAATTTTATCACAGAAGTCAATATAAATGTGTAGTTTAAGTCAAAATGGACCATTTTAAGCAATCGATTGCCAAAAAATTTGACATAATGATCAAAAAGCCCATTAAAATTTCAAATCACAAGGTTTTTTTTATATATTAGCCCACTAACTAATTCTAACTAATCACTAAAACATTCTAATTTTATGAAAAAGCTTTTTACACTTATCGTATTTTTTATTGTGGCTTTCGCTACAATTAACGCTCAAAAAAATGTCATCTACATTACCGTCATGAATCTCACAGATGGTACAGCGGATGCAGCTGAACAACCCGTTATTGATGACATTACAGGTCTTGATGGTGGTAGTGCATACACTGTAACCTTACAAGAAGTATCGTATCTGGTTGAAGCTAATAAGGATGCATTAAATGCTGCAGACCTTGTAATTGTTGGCCGTTCCTGTAACAGTGGTGATGTGATTCCTACTTTGCCTGTACTTGCTCAGGTTACTTCCCCTGTTCTTTATATGAGTCCCTGGGTTGCCAGAGGTGACAGAGGGGGATTAGTTGCAACAGGAGGTTCTGCAAATTATGTAACAGGATCTGAGGCACCGTTACAGGCTGTAGTTACTGCCGAGGCAGCTGCAAGTCCGGTTTTCGCGGGGATATCAGAAGGGACAATCGAATGGTGGACCGGCATGTATAGTCTTTTTGATGCTGAAGGGACTACAACTACAAATGCTTCTTTGAAGGTAAAAACACCTAATGATGAAGTTTTACTGGTTATGTATGATGCTAATGTATTAATGGATGGTTCTGCTGGTCGTACTGCTGATGGTGTTCGTGCATACATGGGTAATGGACAGGATAATGCAGATCCTGCTAACTATTTTACCTTTAGCGATGACGCCAAAACAGTTTTCAATAACCTGGTTAAATATTTGGCAGATCAGGTGACAGCAATTGATGATGTACAAACAGAAGCTGCTAAGCTGACGATTGTAAATTACAATGGAACAGTTCGTATTTCAAATGCGAAACTCAGCGATGTAAGTGTATACACATTAAGCGGACAGCTGGTTAACAAGCCTGTTGTTTCAAACCACACTGCTGAAGTTACGAATCTTAACAAAGGTGTTTATCTTGTTAAAGCCACTGTAGACAGTAAAGCTGTTACCGGTAAATTTATCGTTCAGTAATTTATTTCTTAAAATATTTACAAGGGGTAATGCAGTATGCATTATCCCTTTTTTATGTCCGTGAATAAACCAGAAAACAAAATTTCACGATTTATACTTTTTCATGTCGCTTCATTAATAAAACTATTACCCCCTCACTTTTCAGTAGTTTTTCAAAATAACTTTCCGTTCCGGTTTAATTGATTACTTTTGCGCGCTCAATAGATTCGATAACAAAGAGCACAAAAAAAATAATATGATAACAGTTTCTGATCTGGCCATTCAATTTGATAAAACTCCCCTTTTCTCCGATGTTAATGTGAAATTTATGCCTGGCAACTGCTATGGTGTAATTGGCGCCAACGGGGCGGGAAAATCCACATTCCTACGCATAATATCAGGTGAACTGGATTCAACCCGCGGTTCTGTTGCTTTGGGCCCGGGAGAACGCCTTTCTGTTTTGAAACAGGATCACAATGCGTTTGATGAATATCCTGTTCTGGAAACTGTATTGCGTGGACATGAAAATCTTTTCAGGATCATGCAGGAAAAGGATGCACTTTACGCCAAACCTGATTTTTCTGAAGCAGATGGCTTTAAAGCGGCAAAGCTGGAAGATGATTTTGCCACTATGGATGGCTGGAATGCGGAAAGTGATGCTGCCATGCTTTTAAGCGGCCTTGGCGTAAAAGAGGAATTTCATTATCAGTTGATGCAGGATATTGATGCAAAACTAAAAGTAAAAGTACTGCTGGCGCAGGCGCTGTTTGGAAATCCGGACAATCTGTTGCTGGATGAGCCAACCAACAATCTGGACCTTGATACAGTTCTCTGGCTTGAAAACTACCTCTCAAACTTTGAAAATACGGTGATTGTCGTTTCACACGACCGTCACTTTCTGGATAATGTGTGTACTGACATTGTGGACATAGACTATGGAAAACTTAAAACATTTTCCGGCAACTACACCTTCTGGTATGAATCCAGTCAGCTGGCTCTAAGGCAGCAGGCCAATCAGAATAAGAAAGCGGAAGAGAAAAAGAAAGAACTGCAGGAATTCATTTCGCGCTTTAGTGCCAATGTGGCTAAATCGAAACAAACGACCAGCCGTAAAAAGATGCTGGAGAAACTGAAGATCGAAGAAATTCAACCGTCAACCCGACGCTATCCGGGTATCATTTTTCAACCTGAACGCCCTGCTGGAGACCGGATACTAACCGTAACAGGACTGGAATATGAACTGGAAGGTACAACCTTGTTTAAAGATGTCAGTTTTACGGTTGAAAAGGATGATAAAATTGTGCTTATCTCCAGGGATAACCGTGCGGTTACCACGTTCTTTAAAATGATTCTGGGTGAAATAAAAACAAAGCCTGATCAGGTGGAATGGGGCCAAACCATCAAAACAGCCTACCTGCCACAGGATAATACGGCTTTCTTTGAAAAGGACATGAACCTGCTGGACTGGCTTGGTCAGTTTTCATCCAACACCGATGAGAGCTACCTGCGGGGGTATCTGGGTAAAATGCTGTTTAACCGGGAGGAGATTACCAAAAGCTGTACCGTGCTTTCCGGTGGAGAAAAGATGCGTTGTATGATCTCACGCATGATGCTGCAACAGCCCAATATGGTTATTCTGGATCATCCGACCAACCACCTTGATCTGGAATCGATTCAGGCCTTTAATAACAATATGAAGACCTATCCGGGCCACATCCTGATGGCATCTCACGACCACGAATTTATCCGAAGCGTGTGTAACCGCGTTATTGAATTAACGCCAATCGGTATTATCGACAAATACATGGATTTTGAAGATTATCTGGCGGATGAGAAAATCAGGGAACGACGGAATGCGATGTATGAAGGGTAATTAGTTTCATTATTGAGAATTAATAATATTCAGAATTCACATTAGTCATTATTTCAAAAATCCGCCAGAATATGCGGCCTTGATGGGCTCTTATTTCATTTGAAGTTACATTCTCCGGCCTTAAATTACATGATTTCTTTTTAATCCCGGGGTAACACCCCGAGCTACCAATATTTGACTCCTACTGAGTCTTTTTACAACTAAGATCTGTAAAATATTAATCTTCCTTATTATCAAATCAAGTGCAGATTTTTATTCTCTGATTAGTCCTGGCTGTCATATTTTTTAAACCCAATACGTTTCCTTTTAGAAATTTGAATTTCTTTTTGTTTTGCTTCTTCAAACTGCTTTAAATATTCAAATATCAGCATTATTTTTTTGTCGTGATCAGCAGACTTGTATTCAATGTCGTCCAGTCGTCTCATGAGGTTTGTATTATCATTAAATGCTTTCCTCAATTTAATAAAAGTCCTCATTATGGCAATGTTAATATCTATAGCCTTTTTATTTTTTAAAACACTGGATAGCATTGCGACACCAGTTTCGGTAAATGCAAACGGTCTTGCCCCTCCAAGTATCTTTTTGGAAGGTATCACATTTTGTGATACCAGTAAATCAATTTCATCATCTTCTAATTCAAACATAAAATCTAAAGGGAATCGTTCAATATTTCTTCTTACAGCTTGTTTTAAGACTCTTGTTTCAACATCATACAGATATATCCAAAATAACCTTTTTGTCCCTCAATAATAGTATTTTACTGGCTATTGTTTCAAATGGTATAATAATATTTGACATGGCTAATGGGGAATAAAATATCAACAAATTACATAAATATACAAAAACAACCCAATATCTCAACATTTCATATGTCAGAACTTTTTGCGGCCCTGATAAGCTTTTATTTCATTTGGAGATATGCTTTCCGGCTTTTATTTTCATTAACTTTAATTTCTGAGGTATAACTTGGGATTGAAAATCCTGACCGAACCATAAAGGCTAAAATAATTGTACTTTTTAAGCAAATTAAGCATATCCCCAAGGCAATGCATCCATAAAAATTGGTGTCTTAGCCAAAGACGCCATCGCAAACAGAGGGTAATAAATTTACTCTAAAAGAATATTAACTGAATCAATTTGAGTCTTACGAACTAAGGTATATATATAAAAAGTATCATCTTGGAAAAAATAGATTTGATTTTTGCTATCCTTAACGGCACAAAAAACTATATTGCTGATATTAGAATCAATTGAATAAACCTTTAAATTACTATAATGAACGGCATTAAAAAATCTCCACGAAACATAAAGAGAATCGTATGATATTATATTTTCTTTTAGATGAGATAATTCTTCAATCCCGATTGATTCAGGCATATTTAAATAATCCTCGGATGATTTTCTCCTATTACAACTTACACATAAAAGAATTAGAAAAACAAATAATATTCTACTATTTTTCATTCCGTTTCAGTATTAAATTGTGTCATTTCTCCATTAATGTACAGTTGAATAACTGCATTTAAAAATATTTCCATTTCAATAACTTGCAACTCAACTGGATAAGTTAAGTCACCATATAAAATATACTTGGAAAGAACACCTGAACTCTCCTGAAATTCTAATTCAAAATAAGTTTCTCCTGGTGGAGGAAATGATTTATCCTTTGGTATTTCAATTTTAGATAAATCAATTATGTTAAATGGTATTTTATAGCTTAAAGCATATTTTTTACCATCTATCATTAAATGGTCATTATTTACAACAGCAAACTCTTGACATGTAAACCAATAAGGTCTTTTTATAATTTTTAGTGAAACGGAACTAATATAATTCTTTTCAGCCAGCAATTTAACTTTCGAGAATGATCTACCATACCCTTCAAAATAGACTTCAACCCCGTTTTTTCGTACTTCAATACTGTCTATGTGAGAATTAATATTATCGGAACAACAATTTAGCTCAGTTACTTTATAAATTCTATTACTTAGTTGTATCTTTTCCAGACAATAGGGGATCCAATTAGTTATAATAAAAGAATCCTGAATCACAATAATTTCATTACTTTCACTATTCTGGTACACCCCACTAATATTACTACTACTGAGTTTTATATACCTGTTACAGCTGCAGATTAAAACAAATGATAACAATAATAATATTCTTGTAATCTTAACCCCCCTATATATTAATAAAGACATATTTAATCATTTACAAAAAATAATAGCTCATTTGATCATTTCATCAGGATCCCATGTCACTTCATACTCATACCATTTATTATTAGATCTGGCCAGAAAATGTTTACCTTTTACGATAGTTTTGGAGACATTTGGAATTCTGCCCTTTTCTGTCCCATTTTTTATTGACCTAAACTCAAGATTAAAAATATCCTCTTTATCAATCATGTCTTTATCAGCTAATAGTGCAGTTGTAGCAACAATACCAAGTTTTGAATTAAAATGACAATTTATTACTCTCCTGGACTTTGTTTTTATTTCCCATAAAATTTCTCCTTTTGACAGATCTATCATATGCAACATATATGATGAACTAACCAGCAAATATTTACCCGTATCATCAATAAAAGCATTATGAATAATCTCAGCATCAGGTAAAATTTGGTCAAATAAACCTTTAAATATAAGCTCCCCTTTATTGGTGAAACAAAAAAAGACATTTTGATAAAAACTGAAAACAACCAAAAAGTTACTATTAGATGAGAAATTGACAACAGGTTCAATATTTACTTCGCTGATATGTAGTATATCCCCATCCTTATTAAAAAAACCGATATATTTTGAGGGAGCTTCTCCTTCGAAATAAGCCACAAAACAGTTATTATCAGGAGATATTTTTTTAGTATTAAAAGTCCTTATATAAACATCATTTAAGGATGCACTTTTTAAATGATTCTTTTCATCTTTTGATAGTAATGCAATATCTGTATAGTCAATGATATTATTTTGAACTATATAATTATTAATTGAATCAATTTCCTTTATTTTATTTATTTTCAGATGCTTTTCTGATTTCTGAGCACTTGCATTATTCAGAATTCCAAATAACAATACGAGCGTAATAATGGGTGTAATTCTTTTCACATTAATAATTTTAAGAATACTTCATAATGTCCTTTCAGAGTCTTTTATTATTCAACAGCAAAGTAAATATACAAAAACAACCCAATATTTCAACATTTCATATGTCAGAACTTTATGCGGCCTTGACGGGTTCTCATTTCATTTGGAGTTGCATTCTCCGGCCTTGATTTACATGATCTTTTAATCCCGGGGTAACACCCCGGGCTACCAATATTTGACTCCTATGGAGTCTTCTCACAAAAAATGTCATGATTTGAATTGGCCGCTTCACTAATCAAAGTTTGGCGTAGGCACCAGCCTACGTCATATTTAATTATTTACAAAGAACAAAATCTGATGATTTTTCGATTATGACAGTATCCCTTTCCGTTACTCCAAAAAGTTTAAATTTTCCAGGATCATCTAATTGTTTTTTTATTTTTTCGACATCATCAGGCAAATAACCATATTTTAATGCAACTCTAAAAAACCTTTTAGCATTAGCGTCTAACATAATGGTATCAGAATCAAAATAGCGCAGCTCCAATGAATTTGTGTCAATTTCAATGTAATATTTATAATAATATTCACTGACATTTAGGTTATGATTCAAGTTGTTATGCACTTCAAGAACAAAAACAAGGGGTATATATCCAAATCCATAATCAGAATTAATTTGCAATTTTTTAATCAAAAATAATAAACCATCACCTTCTGAATCCTGTTTTACGAATCTTAATTCACTATCACTGCATGTTCTATGACCACATGAAATAAGGGTAATAGCTGCATAAGCTATCAAGAATCCCATTAAAAATAACTTAGTCATTTTCTTCGCTTTAAATATTTTCAGTTTAATAGACTCCAACTTAACTCATAACGCGAGCTTAGTTGTTTAAAACGACGTAGCTTAGAAGCTATGCCAAACAATTAAACTACTTGCATCTTGCTTTTAGAAAGACTTTATATTGTAGTAAATACTAAATATAAAACATAAAAACCCTATTAAAAAAAGCATTAAAGTCCATCGATATTGACTTTTTAATTTTATATCAGTTGTATTACTAATCTTACCAAGGAAAATAAATACAATTTTTATATCATTCTGATTAGGAATAATTCTTTTTAGACTTTTTTCATCAATATCATCTTTCAGATGCTCTTTCATTTTATTAATTGAGCCTAAAACTATTAATAAGGATATTATAGCGCTAAAAAATCCAATCATAACCATCAATAATTAATACCATTTTCACTATAATATGTGTTTTTCAATGAAACATCTTTCACTTCCCTTATCCAAGTTTCTCCAATTACCTGTGATAGACTTTGTTTCATCCGGAGAAGTGTTCTCCAGCCTTGATTAAGATACCCTTTACACCAACCTAATTTAAGCTATCACAAAAGTTTCTAATGATAAAACATGTATCCATCTCAGGGTTTTTAACTATGATTTTATTATCATATTCATCCTTATTTATTGTATCACCTTTAAATATGAATTCATAAAATCCGCTCCTATCCATAGGTAGTGAAAATGAATAAACAGAACCATTACTTTTTATGTCTATCACAGGAAAAGAATGATTTTTATAATCTATATACTTTTTTATAACTACACCTGTTATTTCAGATTCCCAAAATGCGTTATAAACATGGTCACAGTTTTTTCGCTTAAATTCATCCAGAGTAAAAAAAAAATACAATAATGTCAATACCGCCAATGTGAAGGTTATTTTACTCCGATTTTTAATAATTTTTTCAAACCACATAATTTCATATCTAAATTATATATTCCTTTATATCTTAAAAATCTTCAAAGTGAATTACAGCCTTTCTTTTTATATATCTTTTCTTTTGAGAATCATAAAATTTCACCTTAAATGTCATTTCGTTCTTTACCATTGTCTGTAATTTAAAAGGCAAATTTTCATTTTTATTATATTTTAAATTATAATCCTGAGAGAATCGTTTTTGATCATATGGCATTACTGAAATCAGATTCTGGAGCATAAATGAAAAATCCGCATTATTAACTGAACAAAGTTTAGCTTTTGCACCATTCGTTTCAAATACGTACCAAACTATATTTAAATGCGCCCCATGATTCATTATTTTTTCTACAACAAAATATTTCGCATTATTTGTTATAAAATATGATGTAGCATATATATTACCTAGAAGATAAACATCCGAGGGATCAATTTCAACTTGTTTAATATCTTCATATAAACCGTCCTTTCCGGATTTTAACAGTACAATAAATTGTTTATTAATTTCAGGAAATCTTGACAATAAACTATCTTCATGTTGCTCATAATATTCAGTATCAAAACATCCACCAAAACTACAGCCAAGAGGCTTAATTATGGCCTTATAGTCATTATTATCAGAGAATATGGTATCCATGCAACAAACCTTACCCGGGATAGTTCCAAAACTATGAACACTAAAAAAGACTAACAGAATAAAAATATTTGAATGTTTCATAAGCTTATTTTCAACAACAAACGTAAATATACAAAAATCGACGTAGTCAGAAGACCACGCCGAGCAAATTACTGTGTACATATTAGTATCCCGACGAACTACGTTCTCGGGATCAGTTCAACTATGTCAATTCAGAACATTATAAGTAATGATTCTGAATTGACACTTTCACTGATTACACCAGCCCATGGTCCAGCATGGCATTGGCTACCTTGAAGAAACCGGCCACATTAGCACCTTTTACGTAATCAATATAACCATCGCTTTGTTTTCCGTACTGCACGCAGGCATTATGAATGTTCAGCATAATCTGTTTCAGTCGGTTATCCACCTCTTCCGGCATCCACATCAGCTTCATGGCATTTTGCGACATTTCCAGTCCTGATACGGCTACACCACCAGCATTGGCTGCCTTACCCGGAATAAAACCAACTTTTTGTTCCAGAAAATATTTGGTAGCTTCCAGCGTGGTAGGCATATTAGCCCCTTCAGCAATAATACTGCAATTATTTTTAACCAGAATCCTGGCAGATTCCAGGTCCAGCTCATTCTGTGTGGCACACGGCAATGCCACATCGGTATTTACTTTCCAGACATCATTACGGTCTTCGCTGTACTGAGCTTTTGTCCTTGTCTCACAATACTCAAGAATCCGTCCTCTCCGCACCTCTTTTATTTCTTTTACAAGATCCAGGTCAATACCGTCCATATCGATAATACAGCCATTTGAGTCAGACATCGTCACCACCTTACCGCCCAGTTGCTGTACTTTCTCGGCTGCATATATGGCCACATTTCCGGCTCCGGAAATTGTTACTATTTTATCCTTCATGGTAGTACCATGTTCTTCAAGGAACTTTTCGGTAATATACACTAAACCGTAACCAGTTGCCTCTTTTCTGATCCAGCTCCCCCCCCAGTGTGTTCCTTTTCCTGTGAGCACGCCTTCGAAGCGGTTGACCAGACGACGATACTGACCAAACAAAAAACCGATTTCACGTCCGCCCACGCCAATATCACCGGCTGGCACATCCGTATTGGGACCTATATGGCGGTATAATTCTGTCATGAAACTCTGGCAAAAACGCATAACCTCGTTGTCGGATTTTCCCTTCGGGTCGAAATCCGATCCACCCTTGCCACCTCCCATAGGTAAGGTAGTCAGAGCATTTTTGAAGATCTGCTCAAATCCAAGAAACTTAAAGGTACCCAGACTTACTTCAGGATGGAAGCGTAAACCACCCTTATAGGGGCCCAACGCACTGTTAAACTCAATACGATAGCCACGATTCACATGAATTTTACCCCGATCGTCCTGCCAGGGCACACGAAACATCAGGATCCTGTCCGGTTCGGTAATCCGTTCAATAATATTGGCTGCTTCGTAACGGGGATTTTTGTTATACACTTCTTCAATAGACTCCAGTACTTCACGTACTGCCTGGTGATATTCAACCTCACCTGGATTTTTTTCAATGAGGTTCTTTAAAACTTGTTCGGTGTTCATAGTTTTTGATTTATATTTCTATAAATGAACAAAAAACACCACGCTTTCTGAATGATTTTTATCAGCCCGGAAAACTTTATGGATCAGGATATTAATTATAAAAACAACAGCATCAAATTACATTAACCAGAACATTTACCGATTAATTAGTTCTTAATTGACAGATAAACGTTACGACGAAATCTAAACAATTAATAAATCGGGATCAGATTACAATTATTAAAAGCCGTTTCCGTTTCAAATAAAGATTTAAAGGTATATTTTTGTGGAAAATTATTTTAAGACTTAAGATAATAGACATAAGACAAATTCGCAAAGAACAGAATCATATGAACATAAGCTTAACGGATAAGAAATTTGTGATCACTTTAGTGGTGGTAATCTCGGTAATACTCACAGGTGTTTTAGTCATGTTTTTTATACAGAACAACCAGATGAATCAGATGGAGGAATCGTTTAATATTGAAAAGGATTCTCTTCTGGGAGACTACCGGGAACTTGCATTTCAATATGATTCGCTGATGCCGCAAACCGATTCTATGATTCTGCGTCTTGAAATTGAACGCCAAAAGGTGGTTCAACTGATGGAAGAACTGGAAACCGTTAAAGCTACAAATGCTTATAAAATCAGAGAATACAAAAAGGAGCTTTCAACCATGCGTAAAGTAATGAAGCACTATGTATTCCAGATAGATTCCCTGAGCCAGGTAAACCAGGAACTGCGGGAAGAAAATAAAAAAGTAGTTCAACGCTATGAAGAGGCATCGCAGACCGTAAATAAGTTGCAGGAAGAAAAAGAAACACTGGTTAAAAAAGTGGAAATCGCGTCTCAGCTTGAAGCAACTGATTTTAGTATTGAGATGCTGAATGATCGCAGCAGGACAACCAGAAGACTGAGCAAGGCCGTAAAAATTGAAATTTGTTTTAATCTGAGCAAGAACATTACAACACCTGTTGGGGAAAAACCTGTGTACTTAAGAATTACAGCTCCCAATAATGAGGTCCTTATAAAAGATTCAAATAACACCTTTAAGTATCAGGATAAGGATATTCTCTACTCCATAATGCGGGTTATAGAATACGAAGGTGAAGCCATGCAGGTATGTGGATACTGGAAGATTGAGGAGTTTCTGTTCGAGGGAGAATATCGTGTTGACGTATTCGCAGATGGTTATCTAATCGGACAGGCTGTATTCGAATTAAGTTGATTATTACAAAGTTTTGTATAATTTACTGAGAGCAAACAGATTACTTTAAGGATCTTTTTTTTAGAATTTTTTCAAATAATCTCATTTTTTTCTTTTATAACCGGTTTTTAATCCTACCTTTGCCTAAATTTTAATTAAAATAAGTAATGAATAAAGGTATTGTAAAATTCTTTAATGATTCTAAAGGTTATGGTTTTATTAAAGATGAAGAAACAAACAAAGAGTATTTTGTACACGTATCTGGCCTGGTTGATCAGGTTGGAGAAAATGATGAAGTAACATTTGATCTTCAGGAAGGAAGAAAAGGATTAAATGCAGTTAATGTAAAGCTTGCTTAATATTATTGATCCAAATATAAAAGGACTTCCAAGGTTGACCGTCGGTCAGCCTTTTTTTGTGCCTAAAAAAACGATTTAAAGTGGAGATTAGGAGATTAAAAAAGGCCATATTAAGTATATCCAAAATCCTCCGCCCGTCGTTTGACGGACACCTCCTTTTAAACCTTAGATTTGTGGATATATTCTTAAATGATCTGGAAAGGCTTAAATTTGAGATAATAACATAAATTCAAAAAGAAAGGAAAACCAGTAAGTAA
>NZ_JBHMVA010000004.1:0-301764 GCF_042436675.1 Quyinboa ferrireducens
CATTCCGAACAGAGAAGTTAAGCCCAATAGCGCCGATGATACTGCGTATTGTGGGAAAGTAGGTCGCCGCCATTTTAAAGAAAAGCCTTTCAGAGTAATCTGGGAGGCTTTTTTTATATGTTAAAGTCAGATCTAACGGGGGAACAGAACCCTGTCAAAGTAAATAGAAAACTAATAAATCCACCTCTTCCTATTCCGATGCGTCAGCTGACGGATAAGCCCAATAGCGCCGATGATACTGTCCCGACCCTGTTAGTGTCGGGATGGGAAAGTAGTTCCGATAGCTATCGGAAGCCGCCATTTTATAGAAAAGAGCAATTGAGAAATCAGTTTTTTTGTTGGTATAGGTTGGATATTTAGGATTACTGCAAACACAAACAAAGATTCTGATCAATTTACAGACTTTAAACAGGGGAAATTGGCCTGAAATAGCGACTATTTCAAATCGGAAAGTATTAAGAATAGCATGGTAAGTGGGCTTTTATGAATGAAAAAATTTCATCTGAAAAATTAGGACTTAGCGTAATCAAAAAATCCCTCCTGCAAAAAGTTGCAAGGAGGGATTGGGTTATTCATGAGAAGTAGTTACTGTTTTAAACAGTACTAATATTTAAATTTACAAGCAGCCAGCGATACTTCATTTGCCGTTATATGTTTTGCAACATGTTTAGCAAAAGGAAACAAATGAAAATAGGTGGAATCCTTTTTTACAGTTTTTAAATTAATACTAAATTACTGTTTTTTTAATGTAAGACAGTTGGGTTGAAAAAACTACTTACCTGGATGTGATGTAAATAAAAAAAACCGTACACATTTGCATACGGTTTTTACTGGTTATAGAACAAAAATTATTATCTGTAATCTTTAAGCTGATTCATTAGTCTTTTTCTTGCAAAAAATATTCTGCTTTTAACGGTTCCAATAGGTAACTCCATATCATCTGCGATTTCTTTATATTTGAAACCTGCCACATGCATAGAAAATGGTTTTTTGTATTCCTCAGGGAAACTGTTTAAAACTTTATTGATTTCATTTAATGAATACGCACCATCAGGAGTCTGAAATCCGGAGTCTTGGGGTAAATTTAAATGGTATAAATCTTCCGTCTTGTCAATAAGTGTTTGACTGTTGATGAATTTTCTGTAATTATTAATAAAGATGTTTCTCATAATGGTAAACATCCATCCTTTAAAATTTACATTATCAACGAATTTATCTTTATTGCGGAGTGCTTTAAGTGTCGTTTCCTGTAGAAGATCCTGAGCATCTTCAACATTTGCTGTTAAACTTAAAGCAAATGTGTATAACTTGCTTTGAAGACCTAAAACTTTATCCTGAAATTGAAGTGTTGTCATGTCTTTAGAATTTTTTGGTTTAACAATACGTTATTTTGGTTTTGCTGTAACAAATATAATGCATTATTTAGATAAAGTCCAAATAAAGATATGTGGAAAAATTTCTTTAATGTAGAATATGTCTAAATAGACATAGATGTAAGTATTTGAATAAGTGAAGTATGAAGTTCGTGAAAATATAGTTGTCTAAATAAAAAATTGTCATATTTTTAAAAATTTTTAATTATGTTAAGATATCGGATCAACAAATAATATTGAGAGAGTACAATGCAATTGCTTATATTTGTATTAAACTTAATGCGTTTTATCTAACCATTTAGAAATGAAAAGATTAGTATTTGTTTTATGTTGTGTTTATATCTTTGTACTAGCTGCTTTTGCTCAGACAGATAGCTTAAAGAATACCGTGTATGTTATTGATATTAAGCAGGAAATAAACAGTACATCCTGGATACATGTTGCCGAAGGTTTTAAAGATGCAACTGACTTAAAGGCAAAGGCTGTTTATATTCATATGAATACTTATGGAGGTATGGTGGTATATGCAGATTCAATACGTACTAAAATATTAAACTCTAAAATTCCTGTGTATGTCTTCATTGATAATAATGCTGCTTCCGCAGGTGCATTGATTTCTATTGCATGTGACAGTGTTTATATGCGCCCGGGTGCCAATATTGGTGCCGCAACCGTAGTGAACCAGACAGGCGAAAAAATGCCTGATAAATACCAGAGTTATATGAGGGCAACTATTCGATCTACTGCTGAAGCACATGGAAAGGATACGGTAATTGTCGGTAATGACACAATAATAAAGTGGTTCAGGGATCCAAGGATTGCTGAAGCCATGGTAGATGAATCTATATATATACCTGGTATTATTGATACCGGTAAAGTTTTGACTTTTACTGCTCAGGAAGCGATGGAGCATGGATATTGTGAAGGAATTTTTGAAAATATAAAGCAGGTTATTAAAAGAACCGGCAATGAAGATTCTGAGGTTGTGACATTTAAACCGAGTTTTTACGATGGTCTAAAGGGACTGCTTACAAGTCCTGTGTTACATGGAATACTGGTAATACTTATAATCGGAGGTATTTATTTTGAACTTCAGTCGCCGGGAATTGGATTTCCGCTGGCGGTTGCAGTGCTTGCAGCTATACTTTATTTTGCTCCATTATATATTGATGGACTAGCGGCAAACTGGGAAATCCTGATTTTTATAATCGGCTTAATTCTTGTAGCTCTCGAAATATTTGTTATTCCGGGATTTGGGATTGCCGGTATTTCGGGAATATTACTTATTATAGTAGGATTGACCTTGAGTATGGTAGCAAACAGAAATTTCAACTTCGAAGGAGTGGATATTTCAGGACTGGTTCGTGCCTTACTTATTGTTGTGATGGGAATGTTTATAGGTTTGATTGGTTCTGTTTGGTTGACTAAGAAATTCTGGGGTAGAGGAAGGCTGGCTAAACTGGCATTACATAGTTCTGAAAACGCTGACCTCGGTTACGTTAGTTTTGATCCTGAATTAAAAAAACTGGTGGGAAAAACAGGTGTGGCGACAACAGTACTAAGACCTTCAGGCAGAGTAATTATTAATGATGAATATTACGATGCAAAATCTGAAGATGGATTTATTGAAAAAGGTTCAGCAGTAAGAGTAATTGCCCAGGAAAGTGGCCAGGTATACGTTGTAAAGGCTGATTGATTAAATCCGGTTCAGGTAAAAGGCTTTATATAGGCTAAAACTAATGTGCCCAGGAGAAGTAAGACTCCTGGAATCCATAAAGCAGCGTTAAATGTTATCATAATCCCTACGAGAGAAAGTACATATCCTAAAAAGAACATGATAAAATATGGCGCTGGATTTTTAAAAATACTTTTTGTTCGTAGTTTTATTATAAATCCATTAATTATTAATATAATACCTGTTGTTAGCTTTGCGATTGTATGAAAGGAATGTGCTCCGTTATTCAGCTCAATGAAACCTGTTATTAAGTAAGCAAAAGCTGTAATTGCAATAACGATAATCCAGGTATCTCTCACGTATTTGTTAGAATCCATCAGACTTTTTTGCAATAATAACCTTTTATTTGATAATGAGGTTGTCTTTTTGTCTGTTGGTTAACATTTGTCGATACATGCAAGGTGTTTGTCGAAAAAAATGGTCCTGCAAAGATTCAATTCATACATTTGGATATAAATCAGAAATTATGAAAACAAAAAGAATTAAGTTTAGTATTATTATCGCCATTTTAATATTGGTGTTAGTACCTGGTTGCGTTGTAATCTCTTTTTATCCCTTGTATGAAAAAGATGATCTTTTCGCAAACGATATCATGCTGGGTAAGTGGTTGGATAAGGATTCAACACTCTGGACTTTTAATTTCCCGCATAAGAAACAGGATGGAAAAACGGTCGATGACAGTTTGGGTTATATTTTACATCTTACCTCGGAGGATGGAACAACTGAAAAATCAAGCCTTCTGGTTCATCTGATAAAATTGGGAGATAACTATTTTCTTGATTTTTATATAGATGATTATGACCCTACAAATAAGGATCGCGGTGACTTTGTATTGTTTGATATGCACCTTATGTCGGTTCATACTTTTGCGAAATTAACAGCATGGAATGATAGTTTATATATTGAATGGTTTGATCCGGATTGGCTTGACAAGCAGATTAGTGAAAATAAGGTACGAATAAGGCATGAAAAAAATGAAGAGAATACGCTGTTAACTGCAAGGCCGCATGAACTGAAGGAATTTGTGAAAAAATATGGGCATATTCAGGATGCATATGGTATGGATGTAAAACTTTTTAAACTGGATTAATTTGAAATTTGATAAAGTTTTTTCGTATTGTTTAAGATTCAGAGTGTTGCAACATGTCCTTTTTTGGATGTTGTCTGTTACTGTTTTAACGTTTCTTTTAAAAGTATCTGCAACACCGGATAAAATAGATATCATATTTGCCATTATCTTTCATATTCCCATTTGGATTGGAGTTTATGTGAATCTTTATATTTTAATTTCAAAGATTTTAAAACAAAACAAATATACTGGCTATTTTGCGTCTGTTTTAGCTCTTATTTCTTTGCTGTCATGGTTTTATGAATTTTTATTTGGTTCATTGATAGATGTAATTTTGCCCGGATATTTCTTTATATCATATTTTGAATTTTGGGATTACTTTCTATTTCTCTCGGCGTATATAATCCTCACAACACTTATAAAGCTTGCTAAAGGATGGTTCAGATTAGCAGAAATAGAAAATGAAAAAAAGGATATGGAACTGCAGCTTATCAGGTCACAGCTTAATCCACATTTTTTATTTAATACACTGAATACTTTATACGGTGAAGCACTGAATAAGGAGAAAACTCTGCCTGATTCAATTTTGAATCTTTCGGATATGTTAAGATACAGCTTGTATGAGTCAAATAAGACAATGGTCAATGCAGCTAACGAGATTGATTTTATTCGTTCCTATTTTACACTCCAGCAAAAACGGTTTGGTCGTGAAGGACAAAATATTGAACTAAAAGTTCATGGTAAATTCTCAGACGTTGGTATTCCACCATTGATATTTTTACCTCTGGTTGAGAACTGCTTTAAACATGCGGCAGAAAATGAAAAAGGCGGGTTTTGTATTAAAATAAAGATCGTCCGGCAAAAAAAGTCTATTGTTTTCACGTCTGAGAATACATATAAAACGCAAAGCAAGTCAGAGGGTGGTTTGGGATTAACGAACACGCTAAGACGACTGGATTTATTATACAGTAAAAATAATTATACCTTTGAAGAGAATAAGGATGATTCTGTTTATGTTGTGAAATTAACACTTGGCACGCAATGACCATACCTGAAATAAAGTGTATGATAATTGAGGATGAACCTATGGCAAGGAAAATCCTTTCGAAGTATATCAGGCAGCTAAAGGGTTTTGTAATTGTCTGTGAAGCCCAGACTGCGGAAATGGGAAAGGAGTATTTAAATAGTAATACCATTGATCTGTTGTTTTTAGATATAAACCTCCCTGGTACAGATGGAGTCAGTTTTTACAGGTCCTTGGTTAATCCACCAAAGGTAATATTAACAACTGCTTACCAGGAGTTTGCAGTTGAAGGTTTTGAAATTAGTGCTGTTGATTTTCTGTTAAAACCATTTTCTTATGATCGCTTTATAAAGGCGGTAAATAAATTCCTAATACAGGAAAAACAGGTTGGTATTCATGAAAATACGGATGTTGTTTTTTTGAAATCAAATAAACGGGTTTATAGAATAAAGTACGATTCAATTCAGTTTATTGAAGGACTGGGCGATTATGTATGTGTTCAAACTGATAGCAGGAAAATTATTATACACGAAAAAATGAAAGACTTGGAGGAACGCTTGCGTGATTTTGGCTTTGATCGGATTCACAAATCATTTATTGTTAATAATTTACATGTTGAATATGTAGAGGGGAATCAAATGAATGTGAATGGTAAACTTTTGCCAATTGGAAAAGTATACAGACAAAATATTCTATCCCTTAATGATGAACACTAAGCATTTTAGTGGTTTAACCTGAACTGGTTAAAACTTATTTACCCGGAAGTTGTTTCTAATGAGTATGTAAGACTTGCACGGATCAGAAAATGATTTGTATTTTTGCAGTCTAAATATATTCGATGACAAAATTAAGTGTAAATATCAATAAAATTGCCACGCTTAGAAACGCCAGGGGTGGGAATGTTCCTGATGTTGTTCAGGTAGCCAGGGATTGTCAACGCTTTGGTGCGCATGGTATAACTATACATCCGAGGCCTGACGAGAGGCATATCAAAAGAATAGATGTTGTTAATCTTCGTCCCGTTGTTACGACAGAATTTAATATTGAAGGTTATCCCTCACAGGAATTTATTGATCTCGTTAAAAAGGTTCGTCCTGAACAGGTAACCCTGGTTCCTGATCCTCCTGATGCAATCACATCAAACAGTGGCTGGGATACCTTTGAAAATTTTGGTTTTCTGACTGAAGTAATTGAAGAATTTCGAACAGCAGGTATCCGGACATCTATATTTATTGATACTGATGTAGACAATATAAAAAATGCAGCAGAAACGGGAACGGATAGAATAGAGTTGTATACAGAGCCTTATGCTTCAACATATATTAAAGATAAATACGAAGCCGTGTTGCCTTTTGTTGAAGCGGCAAAGATGGCCAGAAAAGTTGGATTGGGAATTAATGCCGGGCACGATCTGAGCCTTGAAAATCTGAGTTTTTTGCTGGAGAAAATACCATATATAGAAGAAGTTTCAATTGGGCATGCATTGATTTGTGAAGCCCTTTACTATGGGTTGGAACACACTATAACCCAATATTTAGAAATTCTCAAAAAATAATTTTTGCTTTGAAGTTATTTTACAGAACAAAAGGTGCCGGTTCTCCTTTCGTTATTTTGCATGGTTTATATGGCATGTCCGATAACTGGATGTCCATTGTGCGAAAGATGGAAGGGGAATACAAATTTATATTGCCTGATTTGCGCAATCACGGAAGAAGTGAGTTTAGCGATGATCATACGTATGAGGCAATGGTTGGCGATCTTCTTGACTTGCTGGATGAACTTAAACTTGAAAAAGTAGTTTTGCTGGGGCATTCAATGGGAGGGAAGGTGGCCATGCGGTTTGCCCTCAAATATCCTGAAAGGATCAGTAAATTAATTGTTGTTGATATTGCTCCGAAAAATTATTCCAACTCCACTAATTTTGGAACGGAAACGGCCAATCATGCCAATATTATCAAAATATTGATGAGTCATAGTCTTACAGATATTTCTAACAGAGACGATATTGATGCCCTATTTGCCAAAGATTTGCCTGATCCGGTTTTAAGGTCGTTTCTGCTGAAGAATATCGAACGTAATAAAGATGGAAGTTTTACATGGCAGATTAACCTGCCGGTTTTACATAAATCCTTAACCGGAATTCTGGATGGATTTACAGATGTTGAAGGTGAGAGTTTTGCAGATGTTTTATTTGTACGTGGAGATTTATCACCTTATATTCATCCCGATGATCTGTTTTACATCAAAAAATATTTTCCAAATGCTGAACTGGTGACCATAAAAAATGCCGGACACTGGGTTCATGTACAGCAACCTTCAATTCTGATTAATACAATTCGGTTTTTCTTATCCTGAGAACTGTATAAAAATAAAGGAAGCTTCGGTGGCCCGAAACTTCCTTCTTGGGAGAACAAAACTACATGGCAAAAACCACGTTGGGAAATTCGTTCTAGTTATATACGCTTTGACCGTGCTCGTGTATGTCGAGACCTTCACGTTCTTCATTAGATGGTACGCGAAGTCCCATAGTTTTCTTAAGAATTCCAAACAGGATGAAAGCAGTAACAATTGTCCATGCACCCACAGCTACAACACCAATTGCCTGTACACCTAACTGATGTAATCCACCACCGTAAAGTAAACCACCGTCTGTTGCGAATACACCTACAAGTAAGGTGCCTAAAGCACCAGAGGCTCCGTGAACGGAAATAGCTCCAACTGGGTCGTCAACTTTAAGTTTTTTATCGAATAATTCTACAAAGAACACTACACCAATACCTGTTATTATACCTATAGCAACAGCTCCTTCAGGTGATACGGCGGCACAACCTGCGGTGATACCAACCAGGCCGGCCAGAGCACCGTTGAGTGTCATTGAAACATCAGGTTTACCAAACTGAATCCAGGTAGTAACCATTGCAGCTAATGCACCTGCAGCAGCAGCAAGGTTAGTAGTGATTACGATCATAGCAACAGCATTTGCGTTATCGCCGCTGATTGCCAGCTGAGAACCAGGGTTAAATCCAAACCATCCTAACCAGAGGATGAATACACCCAAACCACCTAAGATTAGGTTGTGACCAGGAATAGCGTTAACTTTTCCGTTTTCATATTTACCTAAGCGAGGACCTACAAGGATTGCACCTACAAGACCAGCCCATCCACCTACAGAGTGTACTGCTGTTGATCCGGCAAAGTCAATAAATCCAAGCTGGCTTAACCATCCACCACCCCAAATCCAGTGACCTGAAATAGGATAGATGATAACAGTTATTATTGCACTTATAACTAAATAAGTTGTGAATTTTGTACGTTCAGCTACAGCTCCTGATACAATTGTTGCTGCTGTTGCTGCAAATACAGTCTGGAAAAACAAACTGTGCATATCTTCAGGATTGTTATAAAAGAAACTCAGTTTGCCGGCAAACCAACCTTCTCCGCCGTACATAATACTGTAACCTACAATCCAAAAAAGTAATGAACCAAAAACGTAGTCCATAAAGTTCTTCATCAAAATGTTACCGGCGTTCTTAGCACGTGTAAAACCAGTTTCAACCAGTGCGAATCCTGCCTGCATAAACATTACAAGTATTCCGGTTATTAGAACCCACATTAAATCTAAAGCATATGTATCCATGATAATAATTTTTATACCTTTACGTGTTTTTAATCTTGTTCAAAAAGGGTTGGACTGTTTGCGGCAGCCACCCCTTTTAAAATTTATTATTTCTCGTATAATGTTTCAGGACCACGTTCTCCGGTTCTGATTCTTACAGTATCTTCTACATCTGAAACAAAAATCCTTCCATCGCCTACTTCGCCTGAACGAGCTGCATTTGTAATTGCATTTAGTGTTTTGTCAAGATTGATGTCCCTAACGATGATTGAAATGTACCTGCGCTCAATAATACTGGTATCATATTTAGTCCCTCTGTAAAGATGACCTTCCTTTGCAATACCAACACCTCTCGCGTCCCAGTAAGAGAAGAATGTGATGTCTTCGGCTTCAAGTGCCTGTTTTACTTCTTCGAATTTTGTTAATCGAATGATTGCTTCAATCTTTTTCATGATAATAATGTTTTGTCGTTAAATTCCTCTTTATTTATTATAGGGAGATTCCAACTGTGATAAAGAAACCACCGGTAGCAGGGTTTAATATTACTGCTCCTGATATGGGTAGTGAAAAACTATCTGTAATTTTAACTTCCTTTGATGTGCCTACGGAAATATTACAGATGTTAAATTTCCCATCTTCATCTTCTTCTGTTCTGGTATATTGACCGTTACCTGCACCTAATGCAATGTCAAATGTTTCAAACGAATAACCTGCTTCAAAATACAGGTCCATAGTTTCACCAAATCCAGATGCAACAACAGCTGGAGATGCTTCCACTGCTGGAGTTATTACACCTGTTTCAAGATTGACCATTGCTGGTGCCTCAGCAACAGCATCTGCTGCATCAACTTTGGCTAATAGCATCGCAGCAGCAGTGAAGGAAAAGTCGCCTAGTGCTAATCCTAAACTTGGTTCTAATGAATGTGTTGCTGTATAATCAGTCCAGCTTCCACCAAAATAATAATCGGTTAATGCAATTGATACCGGTCCAAATGAATAACTTGCATACAAGTCCATTTCCAACGCTTCGTCTGTACTTGCGCTTACAGATCCCCATGCTCCCAGTGCAAAATCACCGGCGCTGAATTCAACATATGGTTGAAAAGCAGGTCCCGATCCGAATTTAGCGCCACGCCATATGTAACTTGAATAAATATCAAGTCCGGTGGAAAACTCCTGTGCTGTAAGGCCAGGCAATACAATAAGACTTAAAACCAATACACTCAAGATTCTTTTTACCTTTTTCATGATGTTAAAAATTAGTGTTATACAATCGTTTTGTTTGTTCTCTTAATTATGATTTCCAAATTTTATTCTCAATTCATTAAAATGACTAATTGTTAATCACGATGCAAATATAATGTCAAAAAGATATATTATCCAAATATTATTTGAGAAAAATGTAAAAAACATAAAAAAAATAGATATAACCCTATAGAATTAGGTGTTGTAAGTTAAAAAATGCGAAATATATATATTATAGGTATCAAAAAACAGGGGGTTGTATTCAATTTATTTGTTTTTCAATGTCTAAAATATTGCTTTACAACATAAAAAATGGTGTTTGATGAAGTTTTTATGATGTTTTTGTGTGTCAAAAAGAAGTTTTATTGTATCAATATATTTCAAAATGATATTTGTGTATTAAAAATACAGGACAATATTTTGTTGGTGTATAACGTTTTTATAATACATTAAATAATTACCGGTATATTTTATGGAGTTTGAATAAAAAATTACTCTTAATATAAAAAAGGATATATGGATTGATTTTACGCTTTTACTAACCGATTAATCTTTTAAGTTATGAAACGTATTAAAGATCAACGTTCTTCAGTGAACCTGTTAATAGGAGTAGTAATTTCCCTGGGATTTATTTTTATCTCATTTGAATGGTCCTCTTCTGAAATCCATGTCAGAATTATTGATGATCAGCCGGCACAAGTATTTGTTCCTGAACAACAAATACCGGTTTACAGAGAAAAGGATAAAAAGGTTGATCTACCAATACCGAATGCTTCTTATGAAAAACTGAAATTGGTACAGGATATTTTTCTAGTCATAGATGAGCCTATTGATTTTAGTGAAGCTCCTGCAAAAGAAGTTATGAACACTCCATCCGTAAATATTCCTAAAGAGGTGGAATATGTTGATGAAATTTTGCCTTCTGTGGAAATCATGCCAAAATTTCCCGGAGGAGAGAATGCCTTGTATGAATTTCTTAAAAAGAACCTAATATATCCTGAAATAGCTAAAGAAATTGGTATCTCGGGCAGGGTATATGTGCAATTTGTCATAGAAAAAGACGGTTCTGTAAGCCATGCTACAATAGCAAGAGGAAAAGATCGTTCTTTAGATGAAGAAGCATTGCGGATTGTAAATATGATGCCAAAATGGAAACCTGGTATTCAGAATGGACAAAAGGTAAGAGTACGAATGATATTACCAGTAAAATTTGTGCTACGGTAAAATAAATTTTTTAAGATTTAGAAAATATATATATTTACCGGGCAATAAAAACAAATTGATTTTGTAATTTTGTGATATAATAAATAAGTTAAGATGGATATTAAGAAATCACCGAAAGCAAATCTTGAAAAATCAAAGATGATGTTTATCCAACTAGGATTGGTCATTGTTCTTGGTTTTATGTTTATCGCTTTTGAATGGTCACAGAGTGATGTAAGTGACGTAGATCAGTTTCAGATGCAGGAAGAAGTTCTGGAAGAAGAGGCTATTCCCGTTACCAGACAAGAGCAGGTTCAGCCACCACCACCACCACCACCACCAAAAATTTCAGAAGTTTTGAACATTGTGGATAATGATGTGGAACTGGAAGAAGAGCTCATTATTGAAGATACTGAGATTGATGAAGATACAGAAGTAGATTTTGTTGATATTAATACTGAAGATGAAGAAATTGACGAAAACGTTGTTTTCCAGATTGTTGAAAAAATGCCATCATTCCCAGGCGGTGAAGCTGCAATGATGAAATTCCTTAGTGACAATATTAAATATCCTACCATTGCTCAAGAAAATGGTATCCAAGGGCGTGTTTACGTTAATTTCGTCGTGAGTAAAACTGGTGAAATTTCAAACATTAAGGTGGTTCGTGGTGTAGACCCTGCACTTGACCAGGAAGCTATCAGGGTGGTTAAATCAATGCCTAAATGGGAACCGGGCGAACAGAGGGGGAAACCGGTAAACGTTTCATTTATGCTTCCTATAAATTTTGTATTGAACTAATATTGTTCTTAATAATATTGAGAACCCGGCTTATTGCCGGGTTTTTTTGTAAACACATTTTTTAGTTTTAAAGGCAAATATGATTGAATCCAGAATAGAAAGAGAAGAGGAGAAAGTAATACTTGTTGGTGTTATTAATCAGGATCAGACAGAAGAACAGGCAAATGAGTATTTGGGTGAACTCGCGTTTCTTGCTGAGACAGCAGGAGCAATTCCTGTAAGAAAATTTTTGCAAAAGCTTGAAAAACCCAATCCCAAAACCTTTGTGGGGCAAGGTAAATTACAGGAAATACTTGATTATTGTAAAACCGGTGATGTGGACCTGGTGATCTTTGATGATGAGTTGACTCCAACTCAACTCAGGAATATTGAACGATTTCTGGAGGTAAGAGTTTTGGATCGCACTAACCTTATACTGGATATTTTTGCAAAACGTGCGCAAACTGCACATGCCAAAACACAGGTTGAATTGGCACAATATAAATATCTGCTTCCCCGGTTGACCCGAATGTGGACACACCTTGAACGGCAACGGGGAGGAATAGGAATGCGTGGTCCTGGTGAAACTCAGATAGAAACAGACAGAAGGATTATTCTTGATAAAATAGCCCGATTAAAGGAACAGTTAAAAAAAATCGACAAGCAAAAAACCACACAACGAAAAAACAGGGGAAAGCTGGTTCGAGTTGCTCTGGTTGGCTATACCAATGTTGGAAAATCTACAATGATGAACCTCCTAAGTAAATCGGAGGTGTTTGCAGAAAATAAGCTTTTTGCAACCCTGGATACAACGGTCAGAAAGGTTGTGGTGGACAATCTTCCCTTTTTGCTTTCTGACACGGTTGGGTTCATCCGAAAGTTACCTCACGATCTGGTAGAATCATTCAAGTCTACCCTTGATGAAGTCCGTGAAGCTGATTATCTGATCCATGTGGTTGATATCTCTCACCCTTCTTTTGAAGAACAGATTGAGGTGGTTAACAATACCTTACTTGAAATTACTGAAGTTCCGAAACCAACTCTGGTGGTTTTTAATAAAATTGATGCCTATACATATATTAAGAAGGATGATGATGATTTGACTCCTAAAACCAAGCTAAACTATTCACTGGACGAATTGAAACGGTCGTGGATGGCAAGCCATAACGCACCCTGTATTTTTATTTCAGCAAAGGAAAAGCAGAATATTGATGCACTAAAAGCGGTGATTTATGAAAAGGTGAAGAATATTCATATTACCAGATTTCCATACAATGATTTTTTGTATGAGATTACTGATGAAGATGATTACGGAACATCAGAAAATCATCAATAATAGTTTTATGATCAAATGCAAGATCCGGTAATGTATTCATAGTGTACCAATCAGCATCACCGGCATCATCAGCAGCAACTGCATCTAATTTTTCATCAAGAATCATATAAAAGATTATCGAAATAGTTCTGCCGCGCGGATCGCGATTCACTGTGCCATAAGCTTTAAACTGATTTAATTCCTTTAAAATGATCCCGGTTTCTTCCTGAAGTTCGCGTTTTGCTGCATCTTTAAGATCCTCATCCATTTCTACAAATCCTCCAGGTAGCGCCCATCTGCTTTTGTATGGTTCATTTTTGCGCTGAATAAGTAATATGCTTTCAGGCTCAGATTTTGATATGAGGATAATGTCTACGGTGACCATTGGACGGGGATATTCGTAAGTGTAAGGCATATTATAAATATACTTAAAAAGAATCCAAAATTAGAAATAATTAATTTTAAAGTCTAATTTTGCACTAAACTACATTATTCAGCATGTTTGATCACTCAGATTTTGATGCCATCAGACCATACAGGGACGATGAAGTACAACACATTTTTCATGAACTTTCGAACGAACCTGATTTTTTAAGGTTGATTGGATTTTTATACCCGGAACTATCGGTAAAAGGTTTTTTGAAATTACTATTCAGTTTAAATTCTATTGCAGAATTTCAGGAACAGGTTATCGCACCTTATGTTCAAAATATAGCCAGGCTTACTGCTGATTCATTGACAATAGACGGTCTGGAGAAACTTGATAAGAGTAAAACGTATTTTTATATTTCCAATCACCGGGACATAATTCTTGATCCGGCTTTTTTGAATATATTGCTTATTTCCAACAGTTTTGATACCACAGAAATTGCAATTGGTGATAATTTACTTATTTATCCCTGGATCAGGCATTTGGTTCGTTTGAATAAAAGTTTTATCGTAAACCGGAATGTATCGGTACGCCAAATGTTTGAGGTTTCGCAGCGATTATCAGATTACATTAAACATACAATGAACGATAACGGGCATTCTATCTGGATGGCCCAAAGGGAAGGGCGTTCAAAAGATGCAAATGACAGAACCCATTTGGCCGTTCTTAAAATGCTGAATATGAGTGGGGACAGTAATTTTATAGATAATATGAAAGAACTGAATTTTCTTCCTGTATCTATTTCGTACGAATATGATCCCTGTGATTTTCTTAAGGCCAGAGAGTTTCTGTTAAAGCGAGATAACCCGGAATATAAAAAGACGCAGGAGGATGATCTTGAGAGTATGTTTACCGGTCTTAAAGGTTACAAGGGGAGGGTTCATTTTCATATTTGTGAACCAATTACCGATGAACTGGCAGATCTGAGAGATGTTGGTGACCGAAATCAACAGGTTGCAGGCTTGGCACAATTAATAGATAAACACATTCATTTAAATTACCGGTTCTATCCAGGAAACTTTATAGCTTACGATATGCTGACAGGAAGCGATAAGTTTAAAGATAAATATACTGAAGCGGATAAGAATAAATTTCATAATTATCTGGAAAATCAAGTCAGTAAGGTGCCCGAAAAGAATAAGGAATACGATTTTCTTTTGAATTCATTGATTGAGATGTATTCCAATCCTCTAATTAATCATTACGAGGCAAAAGGTGAACCGATAGTATAGTATAGTATAGTATAGTTTAGTTTTTGTTCAGTTCCTTCCAGATTAGGTCCTTAAGCTTTAAGATATTAAAATTGCTTGCTGAGGAAATGAAAATGTAAGGTATGTCAGGCAGATCATTTTCAATTTCATGCATCAATTCTTCATCCAGTAAATCGCTTTTAGAGATTGCAAGAATTCTGTCTTTGTCCAGTAATTCAGGATTATATTGCTTTAGTTCATTTAAAAGGATCTGATATTCCTTGTGAATGTCATCACTGTCTGCCGGAACCAAAAAAAGTAATATAGAATTTCGCTCAATATGCCTTAGAAATCTTAATCCAAGTCCTTTCCCCTGGTGAGCTCCCTCAATAATACCCGGAATATCAGCCATCACAAATGATTGGTTTTCCCTGTATGAGACAATACCAAGATTCGGAACTAACGTTGTAAACGGGTAATCTGCAATTTCCGGCTTAGCGGCAGAAACAACGGAAAGCAAAGTCGATTTACCGGCACTTGGGAAGCCTACCAGACCAACATCTGCAAGAATTTTAAGTTCCAGAATAACAGCTCGTTCAACACGAGGCTCGCCGGGTTGTGCATATCTTGGCGTTTGATTTGTTGCGCTTTTAAAATGCCAGTTTCCCAATCCGCCACGTCCACCTTCCACCAGGATTTTTTCTTCACCATCTTCGGTAATTTCAAAAATGACTTCTCCCGTTTCGTCATCTTTGGCAACTGTGCCTAACGGTACTTCAATAATCTGATCTTTACCACTGGCACCCGTACTGCGGCTTTGACTACCACTTTCACCGTCGTCGGCAAAAATATGGCGTTGATATTTAAGGTGCAGTAAGGTCCACAGTTGTTTATTTCCTTTGAGGATGACATGACCTCCGCGACCACCATCGCCTCCATCCGGACCTCCTTTCGGAACAAATTTCTCTCGTCTAAGATGCGCCGAACCGCCACCACCTTTTCCTGAGCGACAGAATATTTTTACGTAATCAACAAAATTTGTTCCTGACATTGTAAGTTATGCGTTTTTAATAATAGCTGCTATTCGCGAGAAAATATCTTCAACAGAACCAACACCGTGCACCGGATTGTGCGTTCCTTCATTGATATAAAAATCAATAACAGGTGCAGTCTGTTCGTGATAAACGTTTATTCTTTTTTCAATGGTTTCAAGGTTGTCATCAGATCTTCCGGAAGCCTTACCACGCTTAAGTAAGCGGTCAATCAGCTCTTGCTTATTTACCTCCAGACTTATCATAGCTGAGACATCCGTATTTCGCTCATTCAGCATTTTTTTTAAAGCAACAGCCTGGGCCGTTGTTCTTGGAAAACCATCAAATATGACTCCTTTTGCGTTCTTTAATTCATCAAGCTTAGATGCCAGCATTCCAATGATAACATCATCAGGAACCAATTGTCCATCATCAATGTATTGTTTGGCAAGTTTTCCAAGCTCACTTTTGTTGGCAATTTCTGTCCGTAATACATCTCCTGTGGAAATGTGTGCTAATCCAAATTCATCAATAATTTTATCACTCTGTGTCCCTTTCCCTGAACCCGGAGGGCCAAAAATTATAATATTCTTCATTCCTCAGTCACTTATATTTTTATAAATATCTCTCAGGTTTCTACCGTGTCCGTTATAATCCAACCCATAACCAACAATAAAGTCATTCGGAATACTTAAGCCTACATAATCAAGCGGAATATCTTTTTTATAGGCTTCGGGTTTTAAAAGAAGAGTGGCAATCTTAACTTCAGCTACACCTAACTCATTCAGTTTTTCAACGATCAACCCCATGGTGTTGCCGGAATCCACAATGTCTTCTACAATTACTATTGTACGTCCCTTAAGTGTTTCATTAAAGCCAATAAGTTCTTTTACTATTCCTGAAGACTTTGTTCCTTGATATGAAGCCATTTTTACAAAACTTACTTCACATGGAAGTGAAATTTCTTTTAGTAAATCGGCTGCAAACATGAACGATCCATTGAGAATGCAAACAAAAATCGGCGTTTTACCTTTTAGGTCTTCATTGATCTTCATGGCCAGCCTCCGTATTGAAGCTCTTATTTCTTCGTGAAGGATCGAAATTTCGAATGTTTTGTTGTGAATTTGTATTTGTTGCATGTTCTTATAGCGTATGTGTTCTAAGCCGACAAATTTAAACTAAAAAGTTTGTTACCCAAAGCAAAATTTAGGAACATCGTCTGAAGAACTCATGCTAAAATGCTACTCTAAGGTAAAGTTTTTCTGTTCAATGGAATAAAATGATATATTTGGTTGTCTTAAATAAGAAATGGAATCAGTTTTGCAAAGCAATATTTCTGATATAGATTTACTCCAAAGGGTAAAAAACGGCGATCAGTATGCGTATACATTGATCGTTGAACGCTATAGAAGACAGGTTGCGAAAACAGTCTTTGGTATGCTGGGGGATACAGCCGAGGTCGATGACGTAGGACAGGATGTATTTATAAGGTTCTATCATTCCATTGATGGATTCCGGGGTGAGAGTAGTCTGGGAACTTATTTGACACGAATTGCTATTAATTTGTCTTTGAATGAGTTAAAAAAAAGAAAACGAAAGGCTTTTTTCTTTTTTCAGAAAAGTGATGGTTCACACATGGAAATTGATGTGGAAGATGAAACCAGAATGGATGAGGAACATGATAACAACGAACTCGTTGAGAAAGCACTTTCGGAACTTGAGCCCAAATTCAGATCTGTGGTGGTTTTGAGGTTAATACAAGGCTATTCAACCAAAGAAACTGCTGAAATGTTAGATTTACCTCAGGGTACTGTGCTAAGCCGTTTGGCCAGGGCACAGGATAAATTAAAAGAAGTTATAAAAGACTTAATGATAGTGTGATGAAAAAGAACAGTGAAAATTTAGATGTCCTTTTTAAAAATTACGATCGTGATTTTAAGCCGTTTTTTGAAACCAGGCTGAAAGCCAGATTTGAAAAGGACAACAAAGAAGCGCGCTATGAAATGGTTTACAACCGTTTTTTTAAACGTACTGTGTATTCCGGTTTTATTGCGATTGCAGCCATTCTGCTTGCCTTGTTTGTAATGAATGGAAGTCTGGGCGTGGATTCATTAATTGGAGTTAAAGATCTTTCAGTTGAGAACTCTCTTGTATTGTCTTTAGCTGATTTATAAAATATTGATATGAAACTGAAAGTTGTTATTCAATTAGTTATAGTTCTTGTCCTTGGCTTTTTTATCGGTTTTTTAACAAACAGCAGTATTGTTTCGAAAAAGATAAAGAACTATTCATGGCGAAGGGGGGAAGTAGTTTTCTGGACCCGGACCCTGGATGAGATTCATGCGACACAGGAACAGAAGGATGATATAATGCCCATTGTTTTCAAATATTCCGATAAAGGGCATCAGGTTATGCGGGATGCGATGAAGGAAATCGAACCGTTATGGGAAGAAATGGAGGAAGAGATTGCTCCAATTCTGACTCAGGATCAGTTGAAAGTTGTTGAGGCAATTAAAAAACGAAGAATTGAAAGATTCCGTGACCGGACTAAAAATCAGGGACGCAACGACAGGTGGAGGAATGCTAAACGTGACAGTACAAATATGCGTAACAGACAACAGGGGCCGCCACCACCGCCTCCTTCACCGGAAGAATAATCAGTATCCATCCGGATTATTGTAGAAGTCACGAATACCTATTGAAGGTTTGTGATCTAACATTTTATGATCAGGAATAATTAATTGTGTAACCGATTTCCCTTTTAGTTTATTTTCAGTTACAAAAGTTTCATTTAAATTAATTGAGCTGAGGTGATATTTGTCTCCCTGATTATGATACATAATAGTGGCAACGTAGCGGATGTCCTCGCCAAATAAATCATTGTTCCCTTTCACATAGTAGGATTTTCCTAATACTGATTTTTTTGTACTGCTACCCTTAATCACACATTTGATCAGTACACCTGCATTTTTCAATATGTACAATTCTCCTTCATAATACTTAATGTAAGCATCCTGGGTGGTAATTAAATCCGGCTCCAGGTTCTTAAATGCTATGTGTAGCAATGTATCTCCATCATAGGGCTCAGAATCCATTAGTTCCAACCGGTATTGATATAGATTTGCGTCAGAAAATATACTGGTATGGCTCCTTACAATATCGTATTTAAGCAGTTCGTCCATATTAGTCATACCTGTTTTGTAAGGTTTTACGCGGTAGTTTCTGGTGGTATTGCTAAAGGTATAAGTTCTGCTTTTGAATAGCTTAGGTGGTGTCTGCTGGATGTATCCGGAATCATCAGTTATTATTCCCTGAGATTCGGTAACTCTGTTTAGATTGCCTGCGATATATGTGTTTTTATAATTAAAATTATACTCAAAGGGACCTGTGATAAAATTTTCGCCCACATTTTTAATGGTTTTCCTGACATAACCATAGAGTACTTTTGATTCAGCTTCAATATTAATACTGATGATTTCGTAGTTGATGGGTTTCAGCTGAATAATAACATTCTCAACTTTTTCAAGTTCAGACAGTTTAAATCTTTTGGAAGAAAACCCGATTACAGAAATAAAAATGTTATTGTTTTCCAAATCTACAGGGTATTTCAGTGAGAAGTTTCCATCGTCATCTGTAGAAGTTCCGGTGAGTGTATTTTCAATTACAATGTTGGCAAATGGTATTCCTTCGCCATTATATTCATTAACGATCTTTCCTTTTATTTCTTTTTCCTCTGTTTTTTCAAAATTAAAATCCGTTGTTTCAGTTTCCTGAGCAAGGGTTAAAGAGTTTGTAAATAAGGTTGTTATTATGAATATTGTGAGAGTTTTAAGTATAAGATCTGCCCTTCTGAATCTGCTTTTCATGAAGTTGTTTTTTTATCTATATTTGGGGTAAAATTAGAAAAAAAAACTACATGAAAAATATACTGGGGGTAAGCTTCTTGATCTTTATAGTTTTGTTGGCTGGTAGCTGTGTCTCAAAGAAAAAATATCTTGCAATGGAAACATTAAAGAACCAGTATGTGAAGCAGGCAACCAATCTACAAAAGGAGAATGATGAGTTGAAGGATAATCTTACAAGTGCAGAAAAGGAATTTGACGAATTTAATCAGAATCTCAGATACAGTAATTCGGTTAAGGATGGGGATATTGCAGAAGTTACCCAACAGTTAAAGGATATGGAAGAAAACTTTAACAGAGCCCAGTCAGAGCTGTCCAGAACCCAGGATTTATATAAGGATCAGCGTTTTTATAATACACAGGCAAGCAATGAAATTACGCGTCTTGAGTTTGCCATTGAACAACTGAAACGTGATACTGTAAGTTTAAATTACTCCCTTAAGCTGGCCAAACAGAAAAATGATCAGGTGCAGAAGCGGTTGATGGAACGCGTGGATCAATTAAATGAAAAGAACAGCGATATTGCAAAATTGCAGAATGAGATGGCTGCAAAAGATGAAGCTATTAAGGAGGTTGAAAATCAGCTTACGGAGCAAAAAGCTAAGATTGATGCCATTAATACAGCCTTTATTGAACTAAGGAAAGATATGCTAAGAGCAAAAGCCAGCAATACGATTATTGATCCGGGTACCGATCCGAATGTCGCAAAAATAAGTAAGGCACTTGGGCACTATTAATTAAATTTTTTCATCAGCCAGTCTTGCATATCAGCTGAATTTTCAAATACCTTATCAGCACCGGCACTGGATAATACTTCATTTTTAAGTTTACCGGTATTAATCGCCAGGGTGTAAATTCCTGCTGCTTTTGATGATTTTACTCCCAACGGCGCATTCTCAATTACAATTGCTTCGTCAGCATTGCAACCGGTTAATTGCAGTGCTTTAAGATATGGTTCCGGATCCGGTTTCCCCCTTTTTACATCCTCACCTGTAACAAAGGAATCATTAAACCTGTCGTTGTAGTTGTGGTTAATATATTCGATTAATGATTTCTGTGAAGAACCGGTTACCACGCATAACTGAAAATTCTTTTGATGCAGGTATTCCACAATTTCAGGCATGCCTTCCATTAATTTGGCTGTGCCCATGGTATTCATGATTTCAGTTTTTTTGCTATACAGTTCTTCGATAGTGTTTCTGTCAGGGGTTTTATTAAGTATGTCACTGAAGACCTCCACGATTGTTTCTCTGCCAGGTCTGCCTTCATTCATATAAATCATTTCTGTAGGATAATCCACTCCTATTGATTTAAATGTCTCTTTCCAGGACATTTCGTGCAAAGGCATTGAATCATAGAGAACGCCATCCATATCGAACAGAAAAGCCTTTATTTTTTTTGCGATCATAGTAAAACCTGATTAAATACAAAGTAATGTTTAAAAGGAGTAATTAAACGAATTGTTTACGGTGTAATAGAGATTGTCAACTCCGCTCGGCGTAATAGAGTCATAATCAATTTTAAAAAACAGGTTGAATGAGAAATTTTTTCTGATATCTATTTTTAGACGTGATTCACTCCAGATGCGGTAATCTTCCGGATCGGAATAATCCGGTTCATAATAAGTGCTGTGTTGTAGTCTGGTATTTTCTGTCATTTGCCAGCTAAAACTAAGGAGTGAACTGAATTTAACCAGACTTTTCCTGTTTTGAATATTTGAACTTTCGTACAACTCATTCAAATAGATAGTGTAGGCTACAAGGCTTAGTGAGAATTTTTGCGATGAGGCAATCTTAAACCTGGGGCCTCCTCCCAGAATATTTCTGTATTTTAAGCGTTGAACACCATTGTAATCATACTGATAAATGGCTTCTGCAGAAATAAATTTTTCAGGAACCATAAAATTATAAATTACGCCGAAGTGTCCCTTGTTTATGTTTTTTTCCTTATCTACCTGATCCAAAACAATATCACCAAACACCATGTAAGTATTTAAACTATCATTAAACTGCAGTTTCATTCTGGATCCATTCTGAACAATGTTTTTATTGTTATGCGTAAAATTTAACGAATAGCTTAATTCTCCCTGAAAGCCTCTGACCGGATTCTTTGACCGACGCTCATCCAGACTAATGATTTGGGAAAATGAGTTTATTGTGATGAAAAAGATGATAACTGATATTAAAAATCGCATAATACAAGCATAATTACAGGGGACAAAAATAAAAAAAGAAATGAAAGCGTCTAAAATTGCAATTATTCGTTTGCATGATTATCTTTGCTCGCTATTAAAAAACTGATAAAAATCAGGGTTAGAACGTTTTTATGCCAATAATTTCAGACAGAGGAATACGTATGCCGAAGTCCCCGATTCGTAAATTGGGGCCTCTTTCAGATCAGGCAAAATCGGAGGGTGTAAAGGTTTATCACCTTAATATCGGACAGCCTGATTTACCTTCGCCACCGGAAGCATTAGAAGCTATTCGGAATATCCAGCGTACTGTGCTGGAATATTCACCCAGTGAAGGATATTTGAGCTATCGTAAAAAGCTGGCGGAATATTACCATACTTTTAATATTGATGTTACAGCCGAAGATATTATCGTAACAACTGGTGGAAGTGAGGCAGTTACATTTGCATTCATGTCGTGTCTTGATCCGGGAGATGAAATTATTGTTCCGGAACCATCATATGCCAATTATACTGCGTTTGCCATTGCTGCCGGTGCTATCATAAAAACCATTCCATCGCACATAGAGGATGGATTTGCCTTGCCACCGGTTGAAAAGTTTGAAGAGTTGATAACCGACAGGACCAAAGGAATTATGATTTGTAATCCGAATAATCCAACAGGTTACCTTTATACGCAAAAGGAGCTGGACAGCATCAGGGATCTGGTAAAGAAATATGATTTATTCCTGTTTTCAGATGAGGTTTACCGTGAGTTCTGTTATACAGGTGCTCCTTATATATCAGCTTTTCATCTTGAAGGAATTGAAGATAATGTGATTCTGTTCGATTCTGTTTCCAAACGTTACAGTGAATGTGGGATCCGGATTGGTGCTTTGGTATCAAAAAATAAGGCTGTTAAGGATAATGTAATTAAATTTTGCCAGGCCAGGCTAAGTCCTCCATTGATTGGTCAAATAGCCGGAGAGGCTTCCCTTGGAACATCTCAGGAGTACATGCTGAATGTTTATAATCAGTATGTGGAGCGACGAAAATTTCTGGTTGACCGTCTGAACCGGATTAATGGCGTGTATTGTCCGATTCCAATGGGTGCATTTTATTGTGTGGCACGTTTACCGATTGACGATGCTGATCGCTTTTGCGCATGGCTGTTAAGTGATTACAGGCTAAACAATGAAACCATTTTTATGGCACCAATGTCCGGCTTTTACACCACACCGGATCTTGGCAGAGATGAGGTGAGGATAGCTTATGTGCTGAATAAGGAAGATTTACGCAAAAGTGTAATTATACTTGAGGAAGCTTTAAAAGTTTATCCGGGAAGAACAATTTAGAAAACACTTAACATTTTATATGAGGCGCTGCATTTTAAACAGCGTCTTTTTTTTCTACATTTGTGAAAATTCATTCAGCGTTGAATCTCGAGTATTTTATAGCAAAACACATATATAAAGGTAATTCGGAAAGCACCAGATTTTCGGGGCCTGCAGTAAAAGTAGCTATTGCAGGAATTGCGCTTGGCCTTGCTGTAATGATTATTGCAGTAGCGATTGTTACCGGTTTTAAAAAAGAAATCCGCGAAAAGGTCATTGGATTCGGTTCACACATTCGTATTTCAAACTTCGATAATAATAACAGTTTTGAAACTGTTCCCATCCGCGTGGATTCTTCATTTGTCAAGTCCCTGTATGGTATTAAGGGAATTAAAAAGGTACAATCATATGCCACTAAACCCGGAATAATAAAGCATGGTGATGCTGTTCAGGGCGTTATTCTGAAAGGATTTGATAAGGACTTTGATCATACGTTTATAGATCAGAACCTGATCAGTGGAAAACCGGTTCAGTTTGGAAGTGGTGTGCGGAATGACAGTGTGATGATCTCAGAGCGCCTGGCTAAGATGATGCATCTGAAACTGGGGGACAAATTCAATACGTTCTTTTTTCAGGACAAGATAAGAGCCCGTAGTTTTTATGTGAAAGGTATATTCAGAACCAATTTCCCTGAGTTCGACAAATTATTTGTTCTGGTTGATATCCGGCATATAAAGAAATTAAATAACTGGGATGATGATCAGGTGAGCGGTTTTGAGATTATAATCGACGATTTCGACCATTTGGATCAGATTGGAAGAGAAGTTTTTCTGAAAACGGCTAATAAATTCGATGACAAAGGTTCTTCATTGCTTTCACGCACCATTAAAGAGTTGCATCCCGATATTTTTGGATGGCTCGATTTACTGGATATGAATGTTTGGATCATTCTTGCTTTAATGCTTACTGTTGCATCCTTTAATATGATTTCGGGAGTGCTGATTCTGATCCTGGAACGCACCAGCACTATTGGATTGCTTAAATCTCTTGGTGCCAGAAACTGGTCCATACGAAAGATCTTTTTATACAATGCTGCTTTCCTTATTATAAAGGGTTTATTGTGGGGCAACGTGATTGGAGTTTTACTTTGTTTAGCACAATACTATTTCCAGTTTATCCCGCTCGATCCACAAAGTTATTATGTTGACACGGTTCCGATTAATTTAAAACTGTGGCATGTTCTGGCTTTAAATGCCGGTTCAATGCTTATGATTGTTCTGATGATGGTACTACCTTCCTATATTATAACGCGTATTAATCCCTCAAAATCCATGAAATTTGAGTGATATGATGGCATTTCCGGACTGGTTACATGAACGTTTAAAAGAAGAACTTCCAGGACAAGAGGCTCAACTGAAAATGGTTCCTCCATCAGGCAGATCAAACCGGTTCCAGCCGATGGACTATCCTGTTATGAGCGGAGTGTTATTGTTGCTGTTTAAAAAAAACGGGAACTGGAACACTGTATTTATTAAGCGCACTGATTATGACGGGGTTCATAGTGGTCAGATAAGTCTTCCGGGTGGGAAGAAGGAAAAAGAGGATGCCGATTTGTCGGTGACCGCCTTACGCGAAACATTTGAAGAGGTTGGCGTGAATCCTACAGATGTAAGGATTTTAGGAAAGCTGACTACTGTTCAGATTCCGGTAAGCGGTTTTGTGGTTGAACCTTATGTAGGTTTTATTGGTTATGAACCAGTATTTATTCCCGATCCGGGTGAGGTTAAAGAAGTGATAACAGCTGATCTTGGTTTATTTACTGATCCCGGTAAAAAAGATGTTTTTACATTCGTAAAAGGAACCTTTTCTATTGAAGCACCTTTTTATGATTTACACGGTGAAAAACTGTGGGGTGCGACAGCAATGATGATAAGCGAGTTTGAGGAAATTTGGAGAGAGTATTGTGAAAAGGGGACAACGAAGTAAAAAAATGATATTTTTGTAAGTCAAAATGAAAAACAAATAACAACAAAATCATGAATAAGAATAAGGATATTGCATTTTTTGGCCATCCATTAGGATTATCATCACTTTTTGCCACTGAAATGTGGGAGCGTTTCAGTTATTATGGCATGCGGGCTCTTCTTGTCTATTTTTTGACAGATACTTTTATTGGTGGAGGATTTAATATTGCTGAATTAGATGCATTTACAATTTATGGAATATTTACGGGGCTAGTTTATGTTACTCCACTCCTGGGAGGTATATTGGCTGATAAAGTATTAGGTCAAAGAAAGACTATTTATATAGGTGGAATAACAATGGCGATCGGTCAGTTTATGTTATCTGCAAGTGCAATGTCATCGGGTAATATAGATAGTTTTAGAGGTACTCTGTTTTTTGTTGGTTTAGGTGTTTTAATTTTGGGTAACGGATTCTTTAAACCTAATATCTCAACAATGGTTGGAGAGCTGTATGACAATTCTGATCCTAGAAAAGATGCCGGTTTTACCATCTTCTACATGGGGATCAATATTGGAGCATTTCTCTCTCCCCTTGTTGCAGGAAAGCTTGGAGAGCAGGTAGCCTGGCATTATGGTTTTATGTCTGCAGGTATAGGTATGTTAATTGGTACAACTTGGTTTTTGGTAAGAAGCCATACTCTTGGATCAATTGGTATGCCTCCAAAGGTAAAATCAGAACGTAACAGATTAATTTTGAAAGATTGGCTAAGTGTTGTTTCTTACGTCATTGCCATCGTTGGCACTATCTTTGGTTTTATTTATTTGTGGGGAGCTCTTAATGTTGAGGTAAAGGATTGGTTAATCTGGATCTTTGGTGGGGGTGCACTGGTATATTTATTGACCAGTATTGTTAGAAATACTAGTGGAAAAACAGAGTGGAGTAGAGTAGCTGTAATTGTTGTATTAGCAGTGTTTAATGTTTTCTTTTGGGCCGGTTTTGAGCAGGCAGGTACGACATTTAGTATTTTTGCAAGAGACAATTTAGACCGGATGATATGGAATTTTGAAATTCCTGCGACGTGGTTTCAGAGTGTAAATGCACTTTTCATTGTCTTATTTGCACCACTATTTAGCATTTTATGGCTTAAATTGGATAAGGTAAAATTAAATCCTAATACTCCAATGAAGTTTGTGTGGGGTATGGTGTTGCTGAGTCTTGGTTTTGTTATCATGGCATTTGCTTATGATAGATCAGTTGGTGGTGATTCGATATTGAAGGTTAGTCCATTATGGTTAGTTATGGTGTTTTTGTTACATACGTTTGGTGAGTTGTGTTTGTCTCCAATTGGATTGTCAATGGTTACAAAATTATCACCTCCTAAAATTGTATCCACAATGATGGGAATCTGGATGGGATCTTTTGCGGCAGGAAACTTTGTTGCTTCACAAATGAAGGCAATCTCTATAAAACTTGAAGATACTCTAGGAAGAGAGGTGCAGGTTTTTTGGTTTATTGCTATTGAGTCAGCTATTGTGGCAGTAATTTTATTAACACTGACACCCTGGTTGAAGAAAATGATGAAAGGTATTAAATAGTGTGACAAACTGATGAAATAACAAAAAGCCCCGGTTATTCCGGGGCTTTTTGTTATTTGGCAATATGACTTTTATCACGTTGTGAATCTTAAAAGAATTATTTAATTACATTTGTTTTTATAGGTATTTCATTTAACATCTAAACACATTACAATGAGCAAAGAACGACATCATCCAAGAGGTCTAATGATCCTGTTTTTTACCGAGATGTGGGAACGGTTTGGTTACTATTTAATGCTTGGTATTTTTACCCTGTATATGACGGGTTCGAAAGGTGCAACATTTCCCGGCCTGGGAATGAGTAAGTTTGAAGCTGCTGATATTTATGGCACCTACCTTGCACTGGTTTACCTGACTCCTTTTTTCGGTGGTTTGTTAGCCGACCGGGTATTTGGATACAGGCTTTCCATATACATTGGAGGTACATTAATGGCTCTGGGTTATATCGGATTATCCATTCCTGATAACATGATGTTTTTCTATTTGTCGTTACTATTAATTATACTGGGTAACGGTTTGTTTAAACCAAATATTTCTGTTTTACTGGGAAAACTCTATGAGAAACCTCAATTTGAAGCCAGAAAGGATTCCGGTTTTAATATTTTTTATATGGGTATAAATATAGGTGCCTTTGTCTGCAACTTTGTGGCTGCCTACCTGCGTTTGACCTATGGTTGGGGCTGGGCATTTGCAGCTGCCGGTATCGGAATGTTTGTCGGATTGATATGGTTCACATACGGAAACTTTTCCACGCCGGAACTTAAAGAAGCGGATCAGATTGCACCAAAACGTGAAAATGACATGAGTTTACTTAGGATCTTCTCAACCATGTTTTTACCGGCATTTGGTGCTGCTGCTTTAGGTTGGCTGATCCCGAATAACATATTCGGAAGTGATTCCACAGATGCTTTTATTTTCTTCTGCTTACCGGTTCTTTACTACTTCTATAATGTTTGGCGTACGGCAGATAAAAATGAAAAAGAACCTATTGCAGCTCTTTTGGCAATTTTTGGTGTGGTGATCATTTTTTGGGCTGTATTTCATCAGAATGGATCAGCGCTTACTTACTGGACGCAATACAATACAAAACGTGATGTCGGACCAACTACAGAAATGGTATTAAGTAAAATTAAAATTGTAGAGGAGGCATCTACTGTTCCCCGTGATAAAGCGATTGTAGGTTTGCATGGCGAACCTAAGGGAGTTGAAACAGGTCCAAGCTATTATTTTGACAATTATACAGGTGATTTGCCGTCGGGGAATCTGGAAGGAAAACCAGCAGATGTATCAAAGGAAGCATGGGAAAAAGTACCACAGGAAGTACGGTCAAAATACGGTAAATTAAATCTATGGCCTACGGAACTGCAGGCTTCTATAAATCCCGGTTTTGTTGTGTTGTTGACGCCCTTGGTTGTGGCATTTTTTGGTTTTCTACGGAGACGAAAAAAAGAACCAACTACACCCGGTAAGATCGCCTGGGGAATGCTTATTTCAGCCTTTTCATGGTTGATTATGGTTGCTGCGGCAATCTTTTCAAAAAATGGTATGGATAAAGCTTCCATTTTCTGGCTCTTTGGTGTATACGGAGTAATTACCATTGGTGAATTGTGTTTGAGTCCAATGGGATTATCTCTGGTATCAAAAATGGCCCCAAAGCGAATTGCCGCCCTGATGATGGGAGGTTGGTTTCTGTCAACAGCTATTGGTAATAAACTGTCGGGTGTACTTTCCGGGATGTGGGATCTTTTTGAGAAAAAGTCCAACTTCTTCCTGACCAATGCTGTGCTAACATTTGGCGCATTTCTGGTAATTTTCTTTATTATGAAATGGTTAAGACGGGTTTACACCGAACATGTAATTAATAAACAATAGCACAATAAAAGCAAAAGAGCGTTGCAGGGATGCAACGCTCTTTTTTAAATGATTGATTTGAATTAACGGATATCTTCTGTTAAAAACAATGGTTTTTGTTTGAGTAAGATATCAACGTATTGTGCACGCGTATACTGCGTTTTATCTTTAATATTTATATGGGCCAGTTTACCTCTGAAGTCATCCAGTGATTTGTAACCTTTTGAGTTCATCCAGCCATCCAGTCTGTCCAGTATTGTTGGAATATGTTTCCATCCCCATTTATAAATTACGCTTACAATTTGAACCGAATTGGCACCGGCTAAAATCATGCTCACCACATCATTCCATGTGTAAATACCGGTATTGCTGACAATGTCAGCATCAATTTTACCGTACATGAGTCCTGCAAACCTCAAAGCATATAATCTTTCCTCAGGCTCAGTATAATCCCAGCTTAACGCAAATTCTTCCTTGTGTGTGTCAATTGTTGGCAGGAATAAACGATTAAACAGTACGAATGAATCTGCACCGGCTTTGTCAAGTCTTTCAATAAGATTCAACGGATTTGTATAATAGCGGCTTAATTTAATCTGGATCGGAAGATTTGTAGCCTTTTTTACAGCTTCAACAATTCTTACCTGATAATCTTCTATCTCCTGTGCAGTACGTTCAATTTTTTTCGGTGTGTCGTAGAAATTTAATTCCAGACCAGCAATACCTGTGTCGGCAAGCGCTTGAGCATATTCCACCCATGTTTGTTCATACACACAGTTTATACTTGCAAAAACAGGAATACTAACCGCATCAACAGCAGCTTTTAATTTTAACATATGTTCACCCGGGCCACTATGCTCAACAACCGGAAATAAATTAGTCATTTCAGCATTTCGATCATCATACTGATGAAGTTGTTCTTCCAGTTCATAGGCTTCACGCATGATCTGCTCCTCGAATAAACTTTTAAAAACGATGGCTGAAATACCGGCTTCTTCTAATTCTTTTAATTTTTCGGGATGATTTGAAAGGCTGCAAGCCCCTAGCACGAGTGGGTTTTTAAGTTCTACACCCATTAATTTTGTAGTGAGATTATTCATGGCATTTTTGTTTTAAGAACATTTAGATTCTCCTAAAAGTTTAATGAATTTGTTACTTTTAAAAAAGTATAAAGCAATTTATATAGTGGATCTAAAGTCCTAGGCGTTAAAAGTCAAATAGTTAACACTTTTGGATTAAAATCCACGTATTGAAAAAAAGATGTAAGATTTAATTAATGCCTGTGCTCAAAGGTCCAGATAATGTTCCTCGAAATAACCAAATGTGTATGTCTTATTGGTTCCGTTCTCAGAAACATGAATCTCTTTGGTTTTTGTATCAATTTTTAAATCATCAAAGGTGTGTTTGCTGAAATTTTTAAAAACTTTTACTTCAGGCATTAATTGTTTCTGAATAAAAAATACAGCATACCTATGATCTTCGTTTTTAGCTTTAAAAACCATTTCGTAAGCATAATAATCAGGATAAAACAGTTTTTGTGGTTGTTGCTGAGAAACCTTAGATTTAAACAATTCATCAAAAAACGCCAGATCAGGTTTTTCAGCATATCTGCAAGGAATCAGTTCTTCGTAGTCAATATCCAGAATTCCCCATAAATTATTCTTTTGAGCATAATAGAAAAAAAGAATATCCTTAGTTCCAAATTCTTCAATATTATCGTACAAATAATTCTCCATCCATGAATGTTAACCGGCAGATTTTAAATTTTCGTAATATCAGAGAAGGAATAGTTAAAATTTAATTTTCATTCCTTGTAAACATGAGAAAATCAAAATCACATCTAAAAATATAAAATTATTATAACATTAATGTAAAATCAACACGTATTTGTAAATAGTTTGTTAAGAATTTATAATTTGCTTTTTTGATTAATAAAAGGATGCCTTAAATTCGTATAAGTTTTGTAAGTAAGGTGCAATGCTGGTTGTTTAAATTAAATTAGTACATGATGGTACATGGGAAAAACAGAATTGGTAAAAATTTAAGTAGTACAGGTTCTATCACATACATCACAACGGATCCCACAAAAAATGAAGCGCTGGAAGGGACATTTTTTTGTGCAACCGTGGATGAGGTAAACCTGGCTATGCAAAAAGCAAAGGACGCTTTTATCGCATACAGAAAAGTCCCTGCATTTAAAAGAGCTGCCTTTCTGGAGGCTATTGCTGAAGAAATAATGGCTTTGGGAGATGCTTTAGTGAGGCGTGCATCTGTTGAGACAGCCTTATCGCCGGAAAGAATTGAAAGTGAACGAACCAGAACCATGTTACAGCTTAGATTGTACGCCGACCATATTAAAGAAGGTTCGTGGGTAAATGCCAGTATCGATTTGGGTGATCCGGACAGAAAGCCTAATCCGAAACCTGATTTGCGCAGGATGTATTTACCCATTGGGCCTGTTGTTGTATTTACGGCCAGCAATTTTCCGCTGGCTTATTCCACGGCTGGAGGTGACACCGCTTCAGCACTGGCTGCCGGGAACCCTGTAATAGTAAAATCTCATCCCTCACATGCCGGAACAAATGAAATGGTGGCGGATGCTATTGCAAAAGCTGCAGAGCGAACAGGAATGCCTGATGGCGTTTTTTCTTCTTTGAATGATAATTCATTCAGTGTAGGAGAACAACTCGTGAAGCATCCTGATACAAAAGCCGTAGGATTTACCGGATCCTACAATGGAGGTATGGCTTTGTGGAGACTGGCAAATGAGAGGGAGGTGCCTATACCGGTCTTTTCTGAAATGGGTAGTACTAATCCTGTTTATTTACTTGAAGATGCTTTGCATCAAAACGATGCACAATTGGCCAAAACAATGGCTGCCTCTATTACTCTTGGGGCTGGACAGTTTTGTACAAATCCCGGGTTAATGGTTGGAATTGAAAGTAATGCATTAAAGAGTTTTGCAGCTGTTTTGGAAGAAGAGTTTCAAAAGGTTATTCCGTCTGTTATGTTAAGTGCTGGTATCGCCGGCAATTATTTCTCGAAACTTGAAATGGCATTGCAGCAAAAGGGAGTCACTTTACTGACACAACGATCTGTACGTTCGGATAGGACAGAAAACTCTGGTATGCCCGGAGTTGCAACGGTTCCGTTTAAGATCTTTAAAACAAATCCGTTACTGCACGAAGAAATATTCGGGCCTTTTTCTCTGCTGGTTATATGTGAAAACATAGATGAGATGAAAGAATTTGCAGCATTACAGAAAGGTCAGCTTACCACCTCGGTATTTGGTTCAGAGAAAGATTTTAGCAGAACAGGTGATCTTATTAATAAGTTATTGGATAAAGCCGGACGATTAATTTTTAACGGAGTTCCTACAGGAGTAGAAGTGACCACCTCTATTCAGCATGGCGGACCTTACCCGGCAACCACAGACAGTCGTTTTACATCTGTTGGCCCGGATGCCATTCTTAGGTTTGTGCGGCCGGTTGCGTTTCAGAATGCACCCGAATCAATTCTCCCGGATGAGCTGAAAGATGGGAATCCACTGGGAATATGGCGTAAGTTTAACGGGAAGCTGGGCAAGGATTAATCAACTAATGTATCAAGTATGTGCTTGTTTTGATCCGATAAACGGTTATTTCTGGATTTGATAGTTGCTTCTATAGTACTTATTTTATCTTTTAAATGACTGTGCATTGACTTAAACATTTTGCCGGTATACACTTTATAGGTGGTAAAGAGTACTATTTTCTTTGATTTTAGTGGAGGCAAGTGTTTCGCAAATTGTTTCCATTCCTTGTCTGGGTGCTGAAACATCAGGAACATGCCCTGGGTCCAGCAACCTAAAAATACAATATCAGCCTTTTGAACCAGTTTATCACTGTAATCATCAATTGACTTTACAGTTACATCATTCCCTTTCTGTTTTAAATAATATCCAATTTCTCTTGCAAAGGCATTAGTGGTCCCTTTTTTACTTCGGAATAGAATAGTAATGTTTTTCATGCTAAGGATGATTACGTTATAAACTTTTATAAATTCAGATTTGTTTTGTAAAAATAACAATATTAATGCCTATGCCCAATAACGAAAATTTAAAACGACCCATTTTTATCGTATCCGGTGGTAGAGGAGTGGCAGGACATACCATGGTACAATCGCTTATTATACAATATCCTGACAATAAAATTCCTGTAAATATAATACCGAATGTTCAGAGCAGGGAGAAAATAGAAGAGGTAGTTAAAAAGGTGAAGAATAACAACGGACTTTTGTGTCACACAATGGTTAACGGAAACCTGAGAAAGATTCTTGTGACGGCCTGTGAAAATAACAAGGTAGATCACATTGATTTTATGGGGCCGCTGGCTGACTTTCTGGAAAATGAGTTGGGACTGAAGTCCGTGAATGTGCCAGGATTATACCGTAGAATTAATGCCCAATATTTTGATCGGATTGAAGCGATTGAGTTTGCCATGAATCATGATGACGGTTTAAATCATAACCGATTGCTGAAGTCGGAAATTGTTCTTATCGGACTATCGCGAAGCGGAAAAACGCCGTTGAGTGTTTATATGTCTATGTACGGTTGGAAGGTTGCTAATGTGCCAATCGTAATGGGAATTGAGCCACCTGAAGAGTTGTTTCAGATTGATCCCCAGCGGGTATTTGCATTAAAAATTTCGCCACAGAGTCTTATCGCACAGCGATATAAGCGATTGGCTCAAATGAATAATCTGAGTAACTCAAAATATATTGATTCCATAGCAGTGAACCAGGAAATCAGAAATTTTAATCTGATTGTTGAACGGGGAGGCTTTACAACAATTAATGTAACCAATAAGCCAATTGAAACATCGGCCAATGAAATAATAGGTATTGTGTCGGAACGGTTTGGTAGTAATTTGTCACATGATGCCCCCGTTAGTTAACTTTCTTAACGATTAAGGAACACCTGTAATCTTCTATGGAAGTTTGATTAGGAAATTCAGGATAAGGCTCAACCAATAAGAGGTTAAAAAGGAGATTGCCCACAATGACAGTATCGGGAAACAGTTTATCGCCGTAGGTGTTCAGCACAAAAGTAGTATCCATGTTATTTCCGGCATAGGAAAACTCTACCGCTGCATTTCCTTCCCACACACACTCCACATTTAACGGACATCTGGAATCGGTTATTACGCTATCAAAGGTAATTGTAAATCCTTCAGAGGTGTTGATTCTTGTTTGCTGATAGGCAAATAGAGTTGTATCGTTCAGATAAATATAATCATCTGAATAATTTACCGGATCGTGATCACAGCACGATAGTAAAGTAAGTAATGGTATGATTAATAACAATGTGCGCATGAGTCAAAATTTACATTAAAGATTGTAATATAAAATGGATGGTTGCATGACTATCTGTCTTAAAATGTCTTAATTGATAATTCCGTTGAAGTATCAATTCGTTTAAAATATGTACTTTTAACGCGCTAATTTAACAATTGAATTAATGGGAAGATTTAGCTGGATAGGAGGAGGTCTTGGTTTTATTCTTGGTGGCGGACCCATAGGTGCCGTTATTGGTGCTGCATTGGGATATGTGGTCGACGAGATGAAAACAGGAGCAAAAGCTCAGGGGTATCAGTCATATCGGGGATCAAGGCAACAAACTTATCAGCCTAATGCTACCAGAGGAGATTTTAATATTTCCTTTTTGGTATTGATAGCAGCTGTTATGAAAGCTGATGGTAAGGTTTTGCGATCAGAACTCGATTATGTTAAGGATAATTTTGTACGCATGTTTGGGCCTGAGGCAGCCAGGGAAGCTGTAAGGATGTTGGGCGATCTTATCAAACAAAATATTCCCGTTCGCGATGTGTGTCTTCAGATCACGCATAATATTGATCATCCATCCCGGTTACAGTTATTACATTTGTTATTTGGCGTTTCTGCTGCCGATGGTCATGTTGATCCGAAAGAGCTGGAGCTCCTCCAAAGAATTGCAGGGTATTTTAACATAACGGACAGCGATTTTAATTCAATTAAATCAATGTTTGTAACGGATGTTTACTGGCCGTATAAAGTTCTTGAAATAGAAAGAGATGCCACAAATGATGAAGTGAAAAAGGCATATCGTAAAATGGCGGTTAAGTTTCATCCCGATAAAGTAAATCATTTAAGTGAGGAAGTAGTTCTTCAGGCAAAAGAAAAGTTTCAGAAAGTTAACGAGGCATATGAAAAGATTAAAAAGGAGCGTGGAATGAATTAATTTTTGCCCAGGTAATAGTGTTTCACGGGCAACGTTTAATGAATTATCATTTCATTGTTTTTAATTTTATTTCTAAATGTTATTTTTGCCGAGTTTAAAAAAACAAACACATGTTAAAAGGAATATTATCAATATCAGGAAAACCCGGACTTTACAAAATGATTACGCAGGGTAAAAACAGCATTATTGTTGAATCGTTGTTGGACGGGAAACGCATTCCGGCTCATTCATTCGCCAAAGTAATATCGTTGGAAGATATTGCGATTTTTACGGAAACTGAAGAAGTTTCATTGGCGGAGGTCTTTAAGGCTATTATCGAAAAAGAGGGTGAAGGTAATCCGGCACCTGATGCAAAGAAAATCTCGGGAGATGAATTAAAGGAATACTTTGAAGAGATTTTACCAGAGTATGATCGTGACCGTGTTTATGTTTCAGATATGAAAAAAGTACTGGTATGGTTTAATCTTCTTTTAGAGAATGATCTGTTAAAAATGGACGAAGAAGAAGATAAGGAAGAGGAAACTGATAGCGAATCAGCAGAAGAGGATAAAAAATAGACTTTAAATAAAGTTCAGAAAAGGCCGGATCAGGATTGATCCGGCCTTTGTGTTATCGCATCACGCGATAAGCAATCACCACTCTGGACTAAGCCAAACAAAACTCAACATTTAAACAATCCGATAACCCCAGGGAGTCCATTCGAATAAAATATTATGGTATCTGAAATAAAAGTTTCCGTTTATTCTTACTTTAACAACACCAGCGGGTAATACTTTGATGTGTGTCGGACGCTCAACCAAAATAAATCCTCTGTTCGGAATATGTCTGTAATAACGACCTTCATTTACATAATACCTGCATCCATCAATATGAACTGCTAAAAAGTTTCTTGGGAGTTTTGCTACCAGGTGAGGAGGCCTCTGAACCGGTAAGCGTCTGTGATAAACTCTTTCGCTTCTAAACTTTACAGGTCTGTTATTAAAAACAACAGGTCCGTTTTTTTTATGATGGTTGTTGGTGTAATTATAGTCTTTATATGTATAGGTAGAGTGATGCTTTTTTTGCTCAGCTCTGTTATTCCTGTTCTCTTTCTTGTTTTCATGAGATCTGGCTCTGTTTCTTTCCTGAGCTCTTACGCCTGATAATGTAAATGCTACCATTAACATTATCGCGAGTACTCTGTAATTTGTTTTTGTTTTCATGACTACTGATTTTAAGTTAAACTTATCAGCGCGCTTGAAAACATTAAAGCAAATGGTGTGCCAAAATTAGAAATAAGGAAATTTCAATACACAAACTTATTGATATAATGGAAGTTATCAGATTTGACTTCAATAATGTAAATTCCTCTTGGCAAGTTAGGATTCTTTAAATAAAACATACCGTATTTTGTCTCATCATAGATGGTCTGATCTGTTATGGACCTGTCAATATGTTTATTGAATACAACCCTGCCATTCAGGTCGTAGATATTTAAATCTGCTCCTGTTTCAGTCATTCCTTTTAAATCAAATATCAACGTATCCAAAATGATTGACGGGTAAACATTCACAGGATAATCATCGAAGGTTGGTAGTTCGGTTTTAACCTGAATATAGGCTTCACCAGTTTCTCCACCGGCAGAGCCATCCATTTGAATCCAGTAAGTTTTACCCGGAGTCAGGTTTGACACTGTAAATATTTCAGCTGAATAATCTGAACTATGGGCATCATCATTGGCAGCCAGTAACGTATAGTCGGTCTTATTGCCACTCATAATATCCTCCCATGTTCCTGTAGAAACGGCATCATAAAGTGCAAGCTGATTGTCAAAACCAGTTGATATTATACTAGCTTTGCCTGTCATTGGGGCTTTGAACTTCAACCATATGCTGTTCTGGAGACCACCTTCTGAACACCAGTCTATCTGGTTGTTGCAATCACCTTCTTCAGGTGCCGGTTCATTTGCCTGAACGGTTGCATAGGCGTTGCTAAAGGGACCCTCCAATACATTGATAGTTAACTCATAAGCATCTGCAATATCGTCATAAGGAACTACAACACTCTGAATTTCAATACTATCCCATGTTTCGCAATTCCCCAGCATACCCTTGACTTTAATCCATAAATCAGGTGATTGGATATCAAAGGTCAATATAGCACCTGCTGTTTCAGGATAGTCTGATGTCGCAGGCCAGATATAATCATCTGCCCCGTGAGCAATGATAGTAACTGGTTTCCCGCGTGCTACAATATCGCTGCCAGTACCATTTATCATAAATATTTCCGGTTCAGACACAACTTCCAGTACCTGATATTTGGTAATTGTATCATTTCCCAACAAACTGTATGCTATCAGTTTTGCGTCGATGAATCCAACATCATTTATATGGTAGGTTAAGTCTTCATCCGTTGTATAGCTCATTAATGTATCGAATGCCACATTTTCGTTATACAAAATCCACTTGAATGAATCCACATTTCCAACGCTGGTATTTATCAGTGTAATATCATTATTAATACAGTAGTTCGGCCTTTCGGCAACAATACCAGCCACAGGTGCAGACATATTTTTAGCATAAGCTCTTACGCAAAGATCAAAATCATTGTCGGTGGTGATCCCAACATCTTCCCAGCTAATACCGTCACTACTTATCCATTCATAACCAACCGGTTCAATCCGTGGATTTGAGAAACCTGATTCAACTGTTTCAATTGGAATAGGCCAGTTATATCCCGGCGTTTCATACCTTATTTGTACATAAAAGTCTCCGGAGTCAATTTCTGATGCCATTTCAAATGAATGGTAACCAGGGAAACGGCAAATTTTGGTCGGTAGTACCTCAATGGTATCCAGTAATTCTGCACCATCCCAGTTTTTGGCAATTACTGCATCCATAATTGTTCCTCCGGTATTTACATATGAACCGATACGATTGATAACCTGTGTTTTGGGAGCATGGAATTTTACAAGTGCATAACCTATTTCACGGTTTTCTGCATCTTTTAAACCCCATGAAGTAATTGCTCCAAGCCTGTCATAAAGGTAGAGCGTATCAACTTCTTCAGTTTCTATTCTACCCGGATAAAGTGAAATTTCCTTTCCAACATATTTATCGTAGTATGACACATAAAAATAACCATTAAGTCCCCAATCTGCACCCCAGGAATTTTTAATGATCCATGCACCTTTTCCCGGAGGATTGCCTGTAGAAATATTATTGACAATCATATTGTCATCCCATCCAATTATAGTAACTCCGTGATCAATTGGCTGGACATCGTTGTAATAATATGTATGCGATGTTGAATTATAATGCGTATAGAAATTGTTGGTGCTCATGCTCGTAGCTACAGCGCCGTATTTCATAATCAGCTGTTTGATGTTTTCAATACCGGTAGCGGTGTACATTTGAGTCACATAAGCCGGATAGTCTGATTTATTTGTAATCGATTTGCACCCTTCCACATTCATATTGGAATACGGATCAGCTGATTCATAAACCGGACCGGATAAACGTGTCAGATAGGCCGAGGCTATAAAGGCATTCCCTCCGTCAAACGGAGACCATTCAAAACCGTGACAATTGGCAAAATTTCGAACAGATAGTGCTACTTCAGGTAAACCGAGTTTTAACCAATAGGATTCCAGAGAGGCTGACGCTGCAAATGCCCAGCAGGTACCATAAATTCCCTGATCTTTGACAGAGGATATATAATTAGTGCCATTAACATCTCTAAGATCAAATGCTTCAGGTAACATCTCAGCACTTTTCAGTTCTAGATCTGAATAGTGAACATTGAAAGGAGAGGGGCGATATGCCTTGTACAGTTCAGGATGTTCCAGATAATTCTGGTAGTCACTACTAATAGGTGCCTTACTGTCATTCTGCGCCTGAACAGAAAATAAAATCAACCAAAGAAGCACTGCAACACTAATCCTTCCCATCCGTCTCTGTTTTAAATAAAATCCTTAATGTTAATTTTTTCAGGCAGAAACATAGATGCATCTCCGCCATGTCTTAAAATATCCCTGACTATAGTTGAATTTACAGGTGTTTGCTCTGGTGTTGTTAGTAAAAAAACAGATTCAATACCGGTCATTTTTTTGTTGACCTGTGCTATGGCACGTTCGTATTCAAAATCTGCGGAGGTTCTTATTCCTCTCAGAATAAACTGAGCACCGGCATCCCGTGCGAACTCTACTGTAAGTCCGTCGTAACCACGAACTGTAATTGTGGGCTCATCTTCGAAAACCTTTTCTATCATAGCCATACGGGTACTTAACGAAAAGTAGGTACTTTTATTGGAATTGTAACCAACGGCTACAATGATTTCATCGAAAAGTACAAGACCTCTTCTTACTATGGCTTCGTGTCCAACGGTTATCGGATCAAAGCTTCCCGGAAATATAGCTACTTTTTTATCACTCATTATTTTATAATCTTATGACTGACAAACAAAGATAAAAAAAACCATTAATTAATACACATTTAATATATAATAACATCTTTGTAACACTGAATGTAATTCGCAAAATAAGGAACAAAATCAACTAAACTACCCGATTCTTTCAAATAAACATAACGTTTTTATGAATAAATCAAGAGGTTATCATTATTTTTGATTTATGTTCCTGTATGCAGAACACATAACCAGCCGACATAGTTTTGTTGCACGATTATTTAGCGACAGATTAGGTATTCCGTTCAAATGGGTGGATGATCCTGAATATCTCAATTCTGAAGCGTCAGTAATTGCATATGTCTCGAAACCAATAAAAAACAAACCTGTTATTTTTAATTCTGGCTTTCTGGAGGAGGATATCCTAAGGGATGAATTGCCTGAATTTAAGGATGGTATGTTTTCTGCCAGGGGTGAATTCATGCTTGAATCAGATGTATTCAGTGCAGTGTTTTACGTTGTTTCAAGGTATGAGGAATATTACAATACGGATCCTGATACGCATGGTCGTTTTAAACCTGAAAATAGTATCCTGTATAAACTGGGACTCATTGACAGGCCGGTTGTGGATGAGTGGATTTTTTCCTTTGGGAGAATACTCTCTGAAAAATTTGGTTTGGAAATAAATCCTCCATCATACCGGTTTCAGCCTACATTTGATGTGGATGTGGCATTTGCATACCTTGGAAGACCCTTCTGGCTAACTCTGGCAGGTTACGCGAGAGATTTAACTAAGCGAAATTTCAATTCGTTCAGAGAACGTTTCCGGGTTAATACCGGTTTAGAAAAGGATCCTTATGATACATATGCAGAAATTAAAAAGGTAAGTAATGATGCTGCCGTGAAACCGGTTTTTTTCTTTCAGCTTGGAGTAAGGAATACCTATGATAAAAACCTGTATCCTCTTCTGCCACTAATGAAGAATCTTATATCCGATACAGATGAATGGGCTGAGGTTGGGTTGCATCCCTCGTATCATTCAAATTCAGATCCGGAAAGTCTCACATATGAATTTGAGCTGTTCGAAAAGATTCTAAAACGAAAACCTGTTGCTACACGTCAACATTATCTGAAGTTGACTTTTCCGGATACTTTTCAAAAACTTGCTGAAAAAGGAATTGAACAGGAGTATTCCATTGGTTACGCTCATGCTACTGGATTCAGGGCAGGAACCTGTCATCCTTTCCCGTTTTTTGATCTGACTTCGAATACTGAAACCGGACTGATCTTAAAGCCATTCATGGTGATGGACGGTACATTAAAGGATCATATGAAACTTGATGTGGAAGCTGCAAAGTTGCATGTGAATAATCTTGTTGAAGTTGTCAAAAAAAATCATGGGGAGTTTATTTTTATCTGGCATAATTCTTCGCTTGAAGGCCCCGGAGACTGGCACAACTGGAAAGAGGTTCTTAAACACATATTTAAAGTAGCTGCCTTATGATCCGTTTTTTGTCAGGAAAAGAAATAGACATAAAGAAATGGGATAATGCCATTTCCGGGTCATGGCATGAAACCGCTTATGGATATTGCTGGTATCTGGATATTGTTACACCTGGATGGTGTGGCTTGGTACTTGATGATTATAAGGCGGTTATGCCACTTGTTACATCAAAAAAGGCAGGTTTGAGCTATGTGCTGAATGTACCATTCATGCAATATACCACCATTTATGGTTTGAAGCCTGATAATGTTTTGTTTCGTGAATTTATGAAAGCCATTCCTGCAAAGTTCAGGTATCTTGATTTTAAAATTTATTTGCCTTTTGAACCTGTATTGAAAAACGCAGAAATTTATTCTCATACAAATGTGATTCTTGATCTGTCGCAAAGTAAAGCGGGACTGTTTTCCTGTTTTAATACAAACACCAAACGAAATATTAAAAAAGCAGAAAAGCAGAATGTCAGAGTTGAGACGTCAGATAACCCTGAACCTATAATAGATACTTACACCCGGTTTAAGCAAAGAAAATACAATTCCCGCTTTGATGATAATATTGCAGTGAACATTAGAAACGTAATTCAATCCGGCATTCGTACCGGATCGGGGGAGCTTCTTTATGCGTATGATTCCGGGAATAATTGTTTGGGTGGAACATATTTTCAGAAATCGGCGTCACGTATAATATACTTGTTTTCAGCAGCTGAAGACGAAGCCAAATCCACCGGTGCAATGGCATATATCGTGAAGAAGCAAATTGATAACTATGCAGGAACTAAAATGATTTTGGATTTTGAAGGTTCTGATATCCCTGGAATAGCACGTTTTTATAAAGGCTTTGGCTCAACAGATGAAAAATATTTTCATATAAAAATTAACAGGCTGCCTAAACTGATTAAATGGATAAAACGCTAACGTCAGCTTAAAAATTAAATGTGATTATAAAAAACGCCACAGTAAGTTCACCGCGGCGTTTTTCTTATATGATTTTGCAATACTACATATTTGCATATTTAAGAAGCGTTTCTTTTGTTGTTGGATCCGAAGGTCTGGTAGCATTGATGTCAATAATGTTCCCATTTTTATCAATCATTATAAACCTTGGAATTCCCCTGATTAGATAATTCTTAACAATATCTGATTCCCATGCTTTATCAGCAAAGATTTGATATCCCTGCAGGTTTTCATCTTTTACCATTTTTTCCCATGCGTCTTTATCATCATCTATCGAAATACTCACAAATGCAATATCTTTATTATGAAGTTCTGATTCCAGAGTTTTTAGGAAGGGAATCTCATATTTACACGGACCACACCATGTTGCCCATACATCCACAAATACTACTTTCCCTTTAAGCTGATCCAAGGATAGCGTATTTCCATCTATGTCGGGATAAGCAAAACCGGGTGCGGGTTTACCAGCTTTTAAAGCACTCATTTTCTCTATTTGCTTTCTGAACTGGTCAATGTCTTTATCATTAGATAGTACATCTAAATACCGTTTTTCAGCTATGGCTTTCTGACTGTCAGTCATTCTTGCATACATGCTGAAAACATTTTTGGCCAGATCATTTTTAATTTCAGGAGCAGCATCCAGAGCAGCTATAGCATCGATTGTTTTGTTAAGATATTCATCTGATTCTTCGTCAGCTTTGTAATCGCCTAAAGCATTGTCAATTTTCATTTGGTATTCATTTAAAACAAAGCCTTTGTAATTTGGAAGGTATTTATAATATGTCATATTATTCAGTGGGATGTCTTCTCCAACCAATGCAAAAGATTCCGGAACCGCAGCTGTATCCTCAGGTGCAAAACGCGTATGATAAACGGGGAAATATTTGTATTTCTGAACCACGTTAATATTCGCATACATTTTTAACATATCTGTAAAATCCTGCGGAAGCTTATATGCAGTTTTAAAGCTGTCAATCAATGCGAAGTTCTTATTGAGCTGATTTTGAAGATAATTGTCAAATTTTTTAGCAGGATATGCCAATAATTGCTGTATTGAAACCTGGTCTGAATTATCAATTACCTTTAGAGTCAACTCTGTTTCAGGACTACCTTGAACAGTAACCAGATCAAATTTTCTTGCTTTCAGATCGTTTAAATCGAAATTAATTGTAATCTTATCACCGGGTTTTGCATAGACCAAAATTCCATAACGGTCAACGATTAGGTTGAGAAACTGTCCATTGTCTATTTTTACAACATCGCTGAAATTTCCATTTGATAATTGCAGCGTATCAATATCGCCGGTCACATTACTTCTGATATATACAGTGGCATCGCCTGCATTTGAAATATTACCCATAATTTCAGCTGTATCAGAAGGTTTACATCCAGTAACCAAAGCTGTTAATGCCAGAATGAAAAAAATCTGTTTCATAATCATAATCAATATTATATTTATTTAAATTTTACACAATTATATACTTGTTAATAGTCTTTTGAAGTGTGATTTTTGCTGTTCGGAGTAAAAATCTGACTGCAATAAGTCGTCCAGAAATGCCTGACGGCTGCGGTTCAACTCGTTTGTATCACCTTTTGCTTTTAAAATTCTTAAGCAGAACCATTTATAAATGTAGTTGTTTGGGTAATATGCGACAAGTTCCCTAGCATTTTTTAACGCTTGGTCGAAATTCTTTTCTCCTTCAAAATAAATGCGGACCAAAAAATACAAAGCTTCAGTTCTTACAAAAACGGATGGTGAATTTTTTAGATTCTCGAGCATTATAATACCCGACCTTTTATTTGATTCAGGCCAGTCGTTCAGGATATACCTTGCTGCAAAAGCATTTTCTCTGGCATATGTAATGTAGTAGTTAAATAAGCCCCAGTAAAGCATGTTGAAATCATCAGTTGGTTCCGGATCATACTGGTTAAAAAACTGCCTGATATCATCAAAAAGCAAAAGGGGGGCAATATAATTTGATTTTGAAATATTTACTCTTAGTTTCAACAGGTTTACCGAAACTTCATACACACGTTTCAAAGAGTCATCATTTCCAGGTGTGGGTTTGTAACGAAGGTAATTGGTACAGGTCTTAATATTGAATTCTTCTTCGTTTCCACTCAGGTACTCCCAGTAATATGAATAGGCATAGGGCAGAACCTTGTATTCATCATCCGTATGTATGGTATACGTAAGTTCACGGGCTTCTTTGAATCTGAAGTTGTAAATGAGGCTGACTATGGAGTCCAGTTGGTCAAGTTTAAATTGCCCAGCCTGCATTTCTGATACGAACAGTTGTGATGTTATTATTATGACCAGAAAGAGGTATTTATTGATGCGCTTTACCAATTTCAAGAATATGATTAAATACGTCGTTTTTTACTTCCATCAGTTTATGTTCTGCCATATGTTTGGCTTTTTCGGCTCCTCCCATATAGTATCGCTGAAACCAGGGGCCGAACAAAAACAGTCCATCGAATCCTGAGTAAATGATTCCCACCTGTACCATTCCGTACATTAATGCACTTAACAATACAAATGAATTAATACCATCCTTTATATTACCGGTGTGAATCTGTCCTAATCCTGGTAATAAATAGCTCATGGTTTCAACTTTCCCCGGGCGATGTCTTTTTTGCATTTTTTTAAGGTATGCAAATTCTGCATCCAGTTGATTCATGTCTTCGGGTGTTAAGTTTTTTGCAAAACTGGCTTTGGCATTTTCAAAATCATCCATCCCATAATATACAACACCCAGGTAAAACCAAAATGTTTCTGTCTGAACATTATCATAAAGTGAATCTACATTCACCAGCTCATAATATGCATTAGAAAACCGTTTTCTTAAAATATTTGAATATGTTTTTCGTAAAAGAATCTCGGTCTTTATGCTGTCATTGTTTTGTGCAAAGTAAGCTTTGTCCAGAAATATGTCTGAAAGGCCGTATGAACCTGTTTTAAAATAACATTCACCAATACTTCTGTAACTTTCAGCAGTATAGGTTGTACCAAGAAAAATTGCACGGTTAAATTCCCTGGCTGCATCACTGAAATTTCCTTTTTCAAATTGCTGTCTGGCAAAACTGTATGCCTGATCACCTACCTGAGCATAGGTTGAAAAGGTAAGCAGACTAAAAATCAGATATATATAACTTCGTTTTATTAACAATTTCATCTTCTTTTGAAAGGTTGTACTTTCTTACTGTGTTATAGCCACCATATACATTTCCCGAATAATATCCTATGGCCATGGCTCCTAAAAACCAGGGGTAAGGATTTTTTATGCCGTATTTATCGTATGCCCTGTAGGCCAGAAATCCTGATATTGAGGTCATAAAAAAACCGACAAGCCCATCCTGCCATGCCCCGGCATACACTTTACCGGTTCCCGGTATGATAGCAGAAAATACCGCTCCCAGTGCCGGATGTTTGAGTTTCAGGTTTTTGCTTTCATCCACAAGATTTAATAGTGGAGAAATATTAGGTTCATTTCCATTCAATAATTCAGCTGCATCCCAGGCTTCCTGCCAGTCTTTTTCAACCAATCGGGTAGAAACGATATATTTTGATTTATAAGAAAGACAGCAGTTCTTTTCAATGAATGACATGCATTCATCATAATCCCCATCTTTAATTAATAAACTGGCATACAGGGTGCCGTAGTTGTCCGGCATCAGTTTGAGATCATAATCTTTTGAATAGTTCCTGTAGGCAATCAGAGCTTTGTCTTTTTGGTTCAGTATAGAATAAGTTTTAAACAACATAAAATTGCTGACCGAATCCTTAGGCTGAAAATATACGGCACGTTCAAATTCCTGTGCCGCCAGATTATATTGATTGGTATTGAATAGATACTGACCGAATTTGAGCGAATGCTCAAAGTCGTATGCTGTCTGGGACAATACATTTAGGGAAAAAAACAGCAAAAAAAGCAGGAGACTATTCTTTAACCGGATCATAAAACTGTCCTGATTCATGAATTTTATAATATTTAGGTGATGCAAACGGATGACATCGGGTAAGACGATCGTAAATTTTAAATACAGATTTAGGAAATGGTTCCTGACGCAGGCATTCAACGGCATAAACTGAACAACTGGGATAAAACACACAGGATTGCATATCCTGTGAAGAAAAGAATGTTTTGTACCCTACAAATAAAACAGCAGCTGTGAATTCCAGCTCATTGGAACTGTTTTTGATATAGCCATTGTAAGACGTATGTTCCGAAACCTCAAAAAGATCTTTTAAATCCTGTTTTTCATTGTTTTGAGCCGAAATGTCAATACAGATGCCTATGAAGCCTAATATGATAAAGTATTTAAGTTTCACAGATCAGGAATTTTAAAATTATACAGTGATTCGTTGCTACTCTCATTCAGTTTGATGTTTGCCAGGTTTGTTATCTGCATGTATTGGGATGAGTCGTTGTAATAGGTTACACTTAAAATTTCACTGGGAATTTCTGTCCCATCAATGCTTTCATACTTTTTAAATATCTGGCGACTTAATATTTTCATATCCTTATCGTAGATAACTACAGAATACAGGCGTTTGTCCTTATTGGCAACAAGAATTTTTCCTACGTATTTACCAATAATACCGCTAGGCAACCATGATGTAACAACAATACCTTTCTTTTTCTCAACGTTGTTTATCTGAAATCCGGCACTTTCTAATCCGTAATTAGCAAACGTACTACTCAGCAAATAACTGAACATTGTATGTTCGGGCGGGATGATGTTTTTTCTGGTTTCCGTTAACGTGTCACCATGATAAACGTACAAAAGCGTATCTTTAATAACATATGTTTCCCGTTTAGGAAATGTATTTTTGAATACAAGTGTCTTTATATTTTTATCAAAAAATACTTCTCCCTTAGTGACCCGGAATAAACTGTCCAGACCTTTCGATTTAAACAAAAAATCTGAATGAATACGGTAAGCTTCCTGAGAAAAGCCTGCAACTGAGAGAATAAGTGAACAAAAAAATACTAAAAAAAAACGTTTCATAAAGTATGTAAAAAAGCCCGGATTTGCACCGGGCTGTTCTGTATTTTAATAAGTGAAAAGTAATCCACCCCCGTAAAGCAATGTTGAGATTATACAACCCCACAGCGCTTTTCTGGTTTCATCTTTATCTCTGTCTGTCATGAAGTAGACTATTAACAAACCTACCCAGCTTAACAAACATCCCCACAGGAATGACGGAATACCAAGTGGAGGGCCTACTTCGCCATCAGCCGATAAAGGTAAAGACGAGGATGAACTGACAAGTTCAAGGTTTGCAACATCCTGAGAAGCAAGCTCTTCATATGTTACATCGCTTTGAGAAATCAGGCTGGTTACATCTTCAATCTCTGAAAAAGCAGCATAAATGGCATCTTCACTAAAGTTTAAAACTTCCTGAGCTTCGTTTGAAAGGTCAGAACTACTAAATGATAGTGCTCCTGCAAACGTCTGGGCATTAAACAATACGAGTGCCATCAGTACAGAAGCAACTTTTAGAAAAAACTTTTTCATAATAGCTAATTTAAGTGAGTTATATTGTCATAGAAGCGACATATACAAATATAGCTTTTACCTTTAATTATTCAAATTAATAGTATTGTAAATTGCTTGATGTTGAACCTGACGTTGCGGCTACTACAAATACTGCGTAAACTAATACGTATACTACTGTTGGCACAACATAGCCAACAACGCATCCGTTTAATGCCTTTTTTAATTCCACTTTGTTTTCGTCAGTAAAAATATAAACTACAATAATTCCTACTACGCCGAAAACGCAACCCCAAAGAAATGAGGGTATGCCTAAAGGAGGCTCGGTTGCGTCTACATCATCTTCAGGCAACGGAAGAGAGGCCTCCATAGAAATATTTTTAAGAAGTAAAGAATTATGAGCAGTTTCAGCGAGTGCGCCCTGAGAATTTATTTGGTTTGCTAAATCGTTGATTTCATCAAACTGACTGTAAATCAGATCTTCATCAAAATTGATTATCTCATCAAAATTATCTGTTGAGCCGGACGAGATACTGATCATATTACTTCCCAGAACCTGAATATTTATTAACAGGAAAGCTAAAATTATCGAAATGAATTTAAACAGAATTTTCTGCATAACAGGTAACAAATAATTATATTATACAAATGTAATTTTTGAACGAGTATATTACAAGTAATGGACATAAAAAAAGCCAGTCAATGACTGGCTTTTAAAGGATATGAAATTTTTTAATATGTTGATGCTGAAGCAGCAGCTCCAACGCCCCAAACTATAACATAGAATAAAGTATATGCTACAGCACCTGCAACACAACCCCATACTGCTTTTTTGGTTTCATCTTTGTTTTCTTCGGTCATGAAGTAAACAATCAAAATACCTACCCAACTCAATATACAACCCCAAAGGAATGAAGGTATACCAAGAGGAGGCCCTGTTGTTCCGTCTTCATCAGCACTTAAAGGGAGGGACGCATTCATACTTACGTTTTCCAGCATAGAATTATCTGTAATCTCGTCTGCAGAGACATCGTTTGATAAAAGCATGTCTGATAACGCATCAATTTCCTGAAATTCACTGTAAATAGCATCTTCGTTAAAGTTTACCAATTCCTGGGCTTCATCACTAAAATCTGATCCAGTAAAAGGAGATGCGAAAGTCTGCAGATTTAGCAAGATTAGTGCTAAAAATACAGCTAAGAATTTTTGAAAAAATTTAGCCATGGTTATAATATTTGGGTTAATAATACGAATAGCAAATATAACAGAACAATTCTATATAGTCAAGAAAAAAGCCATCCAGATTTAATCTGAATGGCTTTCTTTTTTAAAAATATCTATTACTGATTGACTGCGCCAACAATATAAATGGCATACATGGCACCAGCTAATGCATAGGTTACAACGCAACCTGTAAATGCTTTTCTAGCTTCGCCGTTATCTTCTGTAATCACTTTAACCAGAATGATTCCGGTCACTCCGCCAATGCACCCCCATAAAAAAGATGGTATTCCAAATGCATCGTCAGGGGTATAATTTTCACTTTTGTTTGGAACCGGCAGGATAGCAGCTAAATCATTAAGGTTGTTGTCGTTGGATGATGTTTCAAAATTTTCAAATTCTGCATAAATTTCATTTTCATTAAAATCAAAAAAATCACTGATTTCGGAATCTGTTTGGTAAGAACTGAATAAGTTCGCAGCCTGAATTTGGGCATCTAACAAAACAAGGGCAACAGCCAGTGCGGTAATTTTTAAAAGGTTTTTTTTCATAACTAATAAATATTAAAAGTAGTTTATATTGTTTTCGGTTGAAATAAAGATAAATACAAGAGCAACTGTATTGAAAAAGCAACCTGCAAACGCATTATTTGTTTGTTTTACATCACGATTGGTCGCAGCATAAATAAACATCACACCAGGTACACCGAAAGCACAACCCCAGATAATAGAAGGGAGTCCCAGAGATGTTTTATAATTAATATCTGTTTGCTGTTGGTTTAATGATACTTGTACCTGATCTGATAATATACTGGCAGGGATTTCGTATGAGTTAATACTGCGATTGCTCAACTGTGAAACGAACAAATCTATATCTGAAAACTCATTATAAACGGTTTTTTCATCAAAGTTGATAATGTCATTTAATTCTGACGACGCATTATCTGTTTTGCAAATTTCCGAAGAAAGGGCAAAATTTGAAATGAAGATAAAGCATATTAGAATCCAAACAGGTATATTCAAACTTTTCATTCAACAAGTAATTTAAATCAAAAATAACAAAATATATTAAAGAACAACTAAAACTCAGATTCCAATATTAACACCAAAAACTATTTCTTTAATAGGTGCTGCATAATTAGAATCAAAACCGTAATTATACCAGTCCACATTCAGGTTGATGTCAGGATCAGCTCCTTTGTAATTGGTCCACGTAATCAGGTTTTTACCTGTAACATAAAATGACAGGCTTTTCAGATGCAGTTTTCCACAGATATGTTCAGGAGCACTATATTTAAGTGTTAAAGCTTTTAAACGTAAAAAAGAACCATCTTCTACAAAACGGGTAGATTCCAACCAATTATATTTTTTAAAATACAACGCTCTTGGAACGTTGGTGATATCGTCAGATTTTCTCCACATGTTTAAGATTTCCTGAGATTGATTGGTATAATCATACATTCCGGTCAACTCCCTTCGTGTGAGATTTACAATATCATTTCCATATCGAAAGTTAAAAAAAGTACCAAGCCAAAGTCCTTTATAGGTCAATGCAGTACCAAAAGTTCCTGAAACAAGCGGTCTGCTGTCTCCAATAACCGTTATGTCTTTATCATCAATAATACCATCAAAGTTTTGATCCTGATAGCGTGCATCACCAGGTTCAAAAACCTGATTAAAATAATAAGAGTAAAACATGGGTATTATATTTCCTTCAATGTCATAAATTGGATCTCCATTCTCATCCAAAGCCGGTTGAACAAATTTTTCCAGTTGAGTTGAATAGATTCCTTCAGAGGCTACTCCTAAATAGTTGTATCCATAAATTATTCCATAAGGATCATTAATATGAAATTCTTTTTCGTAAGAACCTGTTCTGTTTAAAGCATTTGGATAGTTAATATCCGTAATGATTTTTTCAGAATTAAATAAAGACACATTCACATCGAATTTAAGATTGGCGGTATTTACAAGGTTTAATGATGAATTTACCTCCCATCCTTTAACAGCAGAGTTTTGTGTAACCAAATAAGGTAAATCCATGTCGTAAATTTTTATCCCGTCCGCAATTATTTCATTAACTAATGCATAATAAAAGTAATCGGCATTAATTTTTAATCGATTGTTTAAAACTGAAAGATAAAGATCGAAATTGAATGTGTTTAGTTGCTCATTCTCTGAATATATGCTACGAACAAGATGCTTGTGTACTATTTGAGAGTTGATTGTTTTAAAAGGATCTTCAATATACTTGTTGTAATCTGACACAGGTGTATTGGTATTCGCATAATAAACTGAAAGATTTAAAGCATTAAAAAATTTAAGATTTGAAAGTATATTTTCTTCGTTAATATTCCATGCTGCCCGAAAAGCATAGTTAATTGACCAATCCAGGTATTCATTTTCAAATGAGTTATTTATAAGGTTGACGTTTGTTTGAAATTCATATTTATTGAAGGCAGTGTATTTTGCATGTAATGAATTATTTAAGGTTGAATTCTCCCAGTTTTGGGACGTAAATCTGCGGATGTTTGAAATATCGTTTTCTCTTAATAAACTAACGGTATAATCTCTTTTAAAATTTGAATAATCGACTCCTGCAACTACCTGTAAACTGTGATTTTGAGATAAGATTGGATGATATTTTAATTTGTTTAAGGAAGTTAAATAAATATCATTATAGTTGGAATCATACTTTGTTGAACCATTAATTCCTTCAAAAGTGTTCAGATCGGATAAAAATTGATACCCTTTTTTTACATGATTTGAGAGTGCTGCTCTAGAGTTGAAAAACAGCTTGTCTGAAATATTTAATTGAAGATTAATGAATGTATTTAAGTAACTCTTATTAAGATTGTTTTTTGCGAGTGTGGCTATAGCTACAGGATTAATAAATTGAGAACCTTGCAGTGGTATAGGTGGCAAAAAGAAATTTTCTGTCATTTCTCCCTCTTCAGTATATTCATAAATGGACATGTTAGGCAGCATCTTTAAAGCTAGTTCTCTAATATCCATTACATTATCCGATTTATAGTAGTCATTATTTGAACGGTTTATGTAATCAACTCCTCCGGAAATAAATAGAAGGTTTCTTACCTTATAATCTAAAAATAACCTGAAATTGTAATCTGTATTTCCTGTATTGATGATGGTTCCTGTTCCCTTGTTAAACATAGTGCTAAGACGGTATCCTAATCCATTCAGCCTGCCGTTAATTGCCAATGTATGTTCCTGCTGAAATCCGGTTTGAGTAATTTCATTAAACCAGTTAGTATTACTTAAATAGTTTGGATTAATCATTAAATTCTCCATGAAATAGTCGAAGTAATGATCCGGGACTCCGCTGATTAATTCATCTTTGATAAATGTATTCCAGTGGGCTTCATTTAAATAATTTATATATTGATTATTATCTAACATCTCGTATCCTGGCTTTTCCCAACTCATATGTGTTTTTAAACTGTAGTTGATTTTGAATTTTGTGTCAGTTGCTGTTTTTGTTGTGATATAAATCGCACCGTTTTTTGCAGCTGAACCGTAGCTCATTAATTCGGTAGGATCAGTTAATATTGTAACAGATTCAATTTCTTCTTCTGAAATTCCAAGAATATTGGCTATGTCACTGAGATCTGCGGTGGCATAATTTATAATATCCGAACTAAAGGTATAATATGGCATTCCATCCAGAATGATTAGCGGTTGCCCAAACAGGTTCAGTTTGGTGGTTCCGGTGACCTTTGATGATAGTCCCATACCATATTGCCCAGCCTTCAGTACATTATTCCCTAGGATAGAATCAGGAGAAGCACCTGTAACAGGAAAGAGGTTCAATACAGTAATGAATATGGTCAGAATCAAACAGAATTTTATAGTTTCTTTTTTCATAGTTATACGATACTATAATCCAACATTAATGCCAAAAATCAATTCGCGAATTGGTGCTGCATAATTAGAATCGAAACCGTAATTATACCAGTCCGTATTCAGATTGATGTCAGGATCAGCTCCTTTGTATTTTGTCCACGTAATCAGGTTTTTACCTGTAGCATAAAATGACAGGCTTTTCAGATGCAGTTTCCCACAGATATGTTCAGGCAAAGCATATTTAAGCGTTAAAGCTTTTAAACGTAGAAAAGAACCGTCTTCAACAAATCGTGTAGATCTCAGCCAGTTGTAGCTAAAATGAGATACTGCTCTTGGAACATCAGTAACTTCGCCTGGTTTTTTCCATCGGTCAAGTGTTGTAATGGTCTGGTTGGATGAGGTATACATGTTTTCAAGATTCATTCTGGCCAGATTAACAATATCATTGCCATAACTGAAATTAAAAAAGGTTCCCAGCCAAAATCTTTTAAATGTTATATCCGGACCGAATGTACCTGAAAGTAATGGTCTGGCATCACCAATAACGACAACATCATTCTCATCAATGGTCCCGTCAAAGTTTTGATCCTGGTATTTAGCATCTCCACCCTGAAAGATATAGTTTACATCATTTGCTTTGTAAGTAATGTAAATTGGATTGCCGTTTATATCTCTGATTACATTTCCACTTTTATCTCTTGCAACCGGCGCATCATCCTGAGATCCGGCAATGAAAGAACCGTATTGATATACTCCCATATATTTAAGTCCGGCGATTTCTCCAAAAGGTTTGTTTAATTCAAAATTATCATTAGGATAGATCCCGTTATAAATTGAATAAGAAAAATAATAACTTGGAAAATTCAGATATGAGATTGATTTTTTAGTATTCTTAAAATCAATTCCAAAATTGATTTTAAAATCATTTTTATTAACAAGTTGAGAATTAAAAAGTATTTCCCAGCCGTGAACATCTGAATTCTGAAAAACAATATTGGGTTCTGCTGCTCCGGGAGCCACAGGTAGATATGTTGAAATAAGATTTTCGTTAGCATAAGATCTTTTAAAGTAGCTAATTTTTAATAATATCTTATTGTTTAAAAAAGAAGTATTCAGATCAAAGTCAGTAGATTCATATACTTCAACTGTGTCCAGTCTGTCAATATAAATTCGAGTTGGCTCGTAACGTGTCGTAGTTATGGTGTAAGGATTGTATGTAATCCCTTTGGAGACTTTAAATCTCATGGAATTGATATAAGGCCTAAACGTAAAAAAACTTTCATTAGAAATTAACCATTGTAAGCTTCCGCTATAATTGAGTGTTCTGTCATAATTCGTTTTATCTAATTTCATCTTTTCGGTTGAACCTATTAATTCTATATTGTATTTACTAAATGCGGTGTAAATTAATCCGACAAGTGCATCATTTATTTTATTTTTAGATTCAATATAATTTATAGTTGTGGTAGAGTAAGGACTTACATTAGACTCTTTGCCACCGTATTTAGAGATTCTAAAATTATATTCACCATACAGATTAAGTGTGTGCTTTATACCAAGATTAGGCTTAAAAATAATACGGTTACGTATATTCAGGTTTTCGTTATATGAGTTTCTATTATATTTTATTCCTTGAAAATTGGTAGAAGGATAATGGTCATATAAATCAGGATAAAATTTTTTATTTTCATAGCTGAGATTGTTATAATTAAGACTTAAATTATAGGAAAGAGATTCAAATGGTTCTACATCTATAACTAATTGTGGATTGACGACGAACTGTTTCGTGTTGTTTTTTAACTGCAAAGCTGCAGCCACCGGGTTAATGAATTGAGAACCTTGAAATGGGGAATAGGGCAGAAATAATTTATCAGTTCTTTCGCCTTCTTCTGTATATTCATAGACGGACATGTTGGGCATCATTTTTAATGCCAGTTCTCTAATGTCAGAAAAGGTTTCAGGGATATTGCAATTATCAGAAGTGAGGTTTTTATAATCAAGTCCGGCAGAGACATATCCGATATTTTTGATTTTGTAATCCAGAAATAATCTGAAATTGTAATCTCTATTTCCTGTATTGATAATGGTTCCGGTTCCTTTATTGAACATCGTCGAGAATCTGTATCCAATACCTTTAATTCTTCCATTAACGGATAAGTTATGCTCTTGCTGAAATCCGGTTTGAGTGATTTCATTAAACCAGTTTGTATTCTGACCAAAATTATAGTAGTAGTATGGTTCTGTAGGCTGATAGAGTAATTCTTTGTGAAGTCTCGTGTCCAATGGATAACCGTATGTATTCATGTGGGCCTCTTTAATGAGTATTGCATACTGATCGCCATTTAACATCTTATATCCCTGTTTTTCCCAACTCATATGTGTTTTTAAACTGTAGTTGATATTGAATTTTGTGTCAGCTGCTTTTTTTGTTGTAATATAAATGGCACCGTTTTTTGCTGCAGAACCATAGCTCATTAAATCGGTAGGATTAGTTAATATTGTAACAGATTCAATTTCTTCTTCTGAAATTCCAAGCATATTGGCTATGTCACTGAGATCTGCGGTGGCATAATTTATTATATCCGAACTAAAGGTGTAGTATGGCATTCCATCCAGTATAATCAGTGGTTGCCCGAACAGGTTTAGTTTGCTGGTTCCGGTGACCTGTGATGATAGTCCCATCCCATATTGCACGGTTTTGAGAACGTTCTGAAGTAATACAGAATCATTCTGAGCATATAAGAATTCAGTTGCCGGTAGGAGTAGAAATATAAATACAATTACGGGATTAAACCGTCTGGAAAACAATAGCAACAACAGGTTTTTCATCAGTTAATTTAATTAGACGTTAATGATTTGTGGTAAACAGATTAAAAGTAATGTTTTATTTGATCGGAACAAAATATGCAATAAAAAAGAGCCACCCATTGGCAGCTCTTAATTATCTTATAAATGCGATTATTCAGTTGAAATCTTTCGATTCCGATGGTCATCGGAACCACCTCCTTTTATCACGAGAACAAATTTATCTTAAGTCTTAAATCCTGGTTCTTGTGTCTAAAGTCACATATTCATTCCACCGCAAACATGCAGTACTTGTCCGGTTACATATTGCGAGAGATCTGATGCAAGGAAGATACAGGCATTTGCTACATCTTCAGGAGTTCCACCTCTTTTAAGAGGAATTGTTTTAGCCCATTCCTGTTTAACTTCATCAGACAATTTATTGGTCATTTCAGTGATAATGAAACCAGGTGCGATTGCGTTACTTCTGATACCGCGTGATCCCAGCTCTTTGGCTACAGATTTTGTAAAACCAATCATTCCGGCTTTGGAAGCAGAATAGTTAGCCTGACCAGCGTTTCCACTTACACCAACCACAGAACTCATGTTGATAATGGATCCGGATCTTTGTTTCAGCATGATAGGTTGAACTGCTTTTGTAAAGTTGAAAACAGATTTCAGGTTAACGTTTATAACAGCGTCCCACTGTTGTTCGGTCATACGCATTAAAAGTGTATCCATTGTAATTCCGGCATTATTAACCAGAACATCAATTTGTCCGAAATCGTTTTTAATGGCTTCCACAACCTGTTGAGTTTCCTCAAATTTGCTGGCATCTGAAGCATAACCTTTTGCTTTTACACCCAAAGCTTCTATTTCTTTTTCTGTAGCCTGAGCATTTTCGTCAATTCTAAGATCTGTAAATGCAATATTGGCACCTGCTTTGGCAAATTCAATGGCAATTGCTTTACCAATACCACGGGCTGCACCGGTAATTAAAGCTGTTTTCCCTTCAAGTAGTTTCATTTTATAAATTTTTTATTAAACCGCGACAAATATACAAACTTAAGCGAACCATTTTATAGGAATGTTTAAAATATACTGGCCTGATATTTATATTCAGTTTGATAATCAGGTTTTTATGATCCAAAAGGTAGGTGGTGTTTTATCTGCTGCCGATAATGTTTCCATATATTTTTATTTATTTATTTCAAATTGAAGCGGCATAAAATCTACGTTGGGCTTATTGCTGAAAATTGGAATGCATTATCTTTGTCGTTTATTGATGATAAAAAAAGGATTTAATATCAGTATAAAGCAAAAGTGCAGTACCAGTTTATCATAACCATTACCGAGCATCGCTATCTGGGATGGATAGTTGTTCCGACGCTTGTGAAAAGAACGAATGAATCGTTTATTACTTTTCATGAGCAGGCTTCAACATTCCATTTTGGAAAGGAAGGGTATGAGTTTGAGGAGCATGAAAAAACCATTATCCGGTATTTTGAAAAATATTCAGAACATAATCTCGTAGCGCTTTTCAGCAAAACTAAAACAGTTAACGAGTTTTTCGGACAATTAACCCTTGATCGCTTCGAAGAGCGCATAAGGCCTTTTATTGAAGAGTGGGCTGATAAAATTTTGAACATCATTGTTGAGTACGAGATACCTGTGTTTATACGAAAACCGAATTATAATAACCTTTATGATGCGGACCAGTTAAAGATGGCAGGTTCTGACTCAAAGACCATCTTTAATTTCAACGATGAAAAGACAGCTATTCACTACAGTCTTTCCATACGTCACAGGGGCGATGATATAAAGCTGATGAATAAAAATCTGATTATCCTCAGTAATTCACCTGCATGGGTAGTAATCGGTCATTCTCTATTCAACTTTAATGATGTGGATGCCAAAAAACTTCAACCGTTTACTAAAAAGCGACACATTGAAATACCCGGATCAGCACGAAATAAGTATATGGAAACATTTGTGTTGAATGCTATTAAGAATAATACCGTTCTGGCCGAAGGTTTTTCTATCATTGATCAGGAACCGGAACATTCTGCACATCTTTTTCTTGAAGAAGATCTGGATGGACAACCTGTGTTGAGCCTTAAATTTAAATATGGTAACCGGTATTTTATCAGAAGTGGAAGGAAGGCAGTGGATGTCAGTTTTTTTAAAGAAAATGAAGCTTATATTTTTCAGCGGTTCAACCGGAAATGGATTTGGGAAGAGGAACTGGAGCAAAAGCTGACAGAGACCGGTGTAAAAAAACAACAGAATTCATTTTTCAGGCCTGAAGGATTTACAGATAATGTTTCAGCTAACCTTTATATGCTGGTCAACTGGATCAATAAAAACACCAAAAAGTTGAATGATATTGGTTTTGAAATTGACCAGAGCCACTATAAAACCACATTTTATACCGGGAATATTGATTTGACGATGGATATGTCGGATACCATTGACTGGTTTGAATTGTACGGGACTGTAAAACTTGGAGGTTATACCATTCCGTTTATCAGGTTTAAAAAGCATATTTTAACCGGCACACGCGAGTATCAGCTACCAGATGGTGAGGTTGTGGTTTTACCGACAGAATGGTTTACACGCTATCAGGAGATTTTTAAGTTTAGCAAAGAGAAAGAGGATAAAATAGTTCTGGATAAAATCCATTTTAATCTGCTACAGAATCGTGATGTAAGGCAGGTTGACCGGGAGGTACTTGAGGATGTATATTCACACCGGCCCGATATTAATATTCCGGTTCCAGAAAGTCTTAATGCCACATTAAGAAGCTATCAGAAAGAAGGATACTCATGGTTAATGCACCTGCGAAAAAATGGGTTTGGAGGCTGTCTGGCAGATGATATGGGACTGGGAAAAACATTGCAGGCCTTAACCGTATTGCAATACATATATGAAGGTAGCTTTGGAACCAAAAAGAGAAGGGTTGTCAACAGGATCATTGATGATACCAAACCGAAGGAACAACTCAATCTTTTTGATCAGAACCTGAATGATGAGCCTGAAACAGAAGCTGAAGCACACCGGTTACCGGCCAGCATTATTGTAATGCCTAAGTCGCTGCTTCATAACTGGCAGAACGAGATAAAGAAATTCTGTCCGGGTATGTTGGTGTATACTTACACAGGTAATAAGCGGTTGAGGTCGATGGATATCTGGAAAATATTCCGTCATTTTAATGTGATCCTGACATCTTATGGCGTTGTCCGTAATGACCTTGAATTTCTTAAAACGTACCAGTATCATTACCTGATTCTGGATGAAAGTCATTTTATTAAAAATCCGTCATCCAAAATATACCGGGCGGTGAATCAGCTTGATGCGAAACACCGTTTAGCCATTACGGGAACACCCATTGAAAATTCGCTGCAGGATCTGTGGGCACAGTTTAATTTTATCAATCCCGGGTTGCTGGGATCACAGAATTATTTCAGGAATCATTTTGTAATTCCTATCACAAAAAATAAGGACGAGAAACGTGAAGAGCGTTTACAGAAAATTATTCAGCCTTTTATTTTGCGTCGAACCAAACATCAGGTTGCAAAGGATTTACCACCGTTGCATGAGCAGGTTTTATATTGTGCGATGACGGATGATCAGAAAAAATTATATGAGAAAGAAAAATCGGGAATACGCAATAATCTGCTACAAAATATTGAGAGCGCCGGAGTTGACAAAACCCGCTTACTGGCACTTCAGGGACTTATGCGGTTGCGTTTGCTGGCCAATCATCCGGTTCTTGTAAACAAAGAATATGAGGGAGATTCCGGTAAATATGACCGGATCAAACGAAACCTGAAAAACCTGAAAGCTGAGAAACATAAGGTGTTGGTTTTTTCGTCGTTTGTAAAACATCTGAAGATACTGGAAAAGTATTTTATTAAAAAGGAATGGAAATACAGCATGTTAACGGGCGCTACAGAAAACCGGGAACAGGTGATTGATGCATTTATGAATGATCCTGATAACCATGTATTTCTGATCAGTCTGAAAGCAGGTGGTGTCGGTTTGAACCTCACCGAAGCTGATTACGTATTTATTATTGATCCGTGGTGGAACCCGGCGGCAGAAATGCAGGCAGTAAACCGTGCGCACCGGATTGGTCAGGATAAGCATGTGATGGTTTACCGGTTTATTACCAGCGATTCCATTGAAGAAAAGATCAGCAAACTGCAGGAAAAGAAAAGCGAACTGGCCAGTACATTTATCAATACCAATAATCCCTTCCAGAACCTTTCTCAGAAAGAAATTGACGAGTTGTTTAAATAAAGCTGTGATTTATAAATTGGAACACTGTCTTAAGAATAAGCAGGGATGACGAAATACATATTTAAAGATACAGGTTTGTAACAAACAAAATGAAAAAGGGACTAACTATAATAGTTAATCCCTTGATATTCAATGGTCGGGATGACTGGATTCGAACCAGCGACCCCACGCCCCCCAGACGTGTACTCTAAACCGGACTGAGCTACATCCCGCTGCTATTAAAAAAGAACGTTTTTCTTTTTATGAGCCGCAAATATAGCAAAATCATTTTTTTGTTTACATTTTTTGGTTTTTTAATTTTTCACCTAACATGTATTTAGTCAGTTATGTGGATTTAACATTATCTCAAAATGTTAAAAATCAAATAATTAATGATTTTAACAGATTATAACATTTTGATTATTAGCAAGTTGTGCCTGTTAAACTTTGTTAATACATATTGCAATGCAAAGGCAAGATGTATATTTGTGTCCATGAAGAGATTTTACATATGGATTTTAGCATCTGTGGTGGCGATCTGTTTTATCGGGTTGCTGTTTATTCAGTTTGTCTTTGTAACCCGTATGGTTCATGAGCGTAACGATCTTTTCAACCAGATAGTAAATAATTGCATTACCAGGGTAATTCAGACATTGGAAACGGAGGAGATGCTGGCAGAAGATACTGTTAGCGAAGCTAATCCAGTCCTTGGAAACGGGCAGATTTCCATTAATATTCAATCAGAACGGTTTAATTACGAGATTAAAAAGGAAAATGGTGAGCCTAAGGTGGTCGGGACGTATGAAAAATCGGTACAAAATCTGTCAAATAAACCACAGTTAAATCTTAATTCAAATAAACCTGAAACATTTGCTTCAAGGCAGATGCAACTTAATGAGAAGATAAACGGCAGGGTGAAACAGAAGCGGGACAGGTTAACGCATATTCAAAAACTACTTGACATTGAGGACCGGCCTGTTATAGACCGTATAAATTTAAGTAAGTTAAAAAGTGAATTAAATAATGAGTTTTATGATAATGGGATTTATTTACCGTTTTTTGTAACTGTAGTCAATAATGAAGGAGATACGGTGTATACAGATGATCCTTCATCTGTAAAAAATATTAATGCTGTCTATAAAAGACATTTGTTCCCCAATGACATTCACCCTAAAGCTCATTTTGTTTCCGTTTATTTTCCTACAAAAAAGAGCTATATATTCCAGTCTATGCGATTGGCTACACCTACGCTCATCTTTGCCACAATTCTTATTTTGTCTATCGCATTAATGATCTATATTCTTTTTAAGCAGAAAAAACTGTCGGAAATAAAGAATGACTTTATAAATAATATGACCCACGAATTTAAAACACCTATTTCAACTATTTCTTTGGCGTCGCAGATGTTAAAAGATACAGGTGTTTCAAAGACTCCTCAAAGTCTTACACATATATCAAGGGTCATACATGATGAAACCAAACGCTTAGGTTTTCAGGTGGAAAAGGTCTTGCAGATGGCAATATTTGACAAGGACAAAAGCCGTTTGAAGCTAAACGAATACGATATAAATGAGTTGATCCATTCCGTGGTAACTAACTTTTCGCTGAAAGTTGAAAGTAAAAATGGTCATATTGAAGAAAAACTTGAAGCTGAACAAAGTTATTTAGCAGTAGATGAACTACATTTTACCAATGTTATTTTTAACTTACTCGATAATGCATTAAAGTATTGTCACAGAGAGCCTCAACTGGAAATTAGAACGTGGAATGAAAAACAAAAGCTCTACATAAGTGTTAAAGATAATGGTATAGGTATTAAGAAAGAAAATTTGAAACGCGTATTCGAGAAATTTTATCGTGTGCCGACCGGAAATGTTCATAATGTGAAGGGATTCGGACTTGGACTGGCATACGTGAAAAAGATTATCGATGACCATAACGGAACAATTCGCGTTGAAAGTGAAGTAAACACAGGTACAACATTCATAATTTGTTTACCCTTAAATAACCCATAGTGATGGAAGAAAAATTCAAAATTCTATTAGCCGAAGACGACGAAAATCTTGGCATGTTATTACGGGAGTATCTCATGGCAAAAGGTTTCGAGACCGTCTTAAAACCGGATGGTGAAGCTGCATATGATGCTTTTATGAAGCAAAAATATGATCTTTGCATTTTAGATGTGATGATGCCTAAAAAGGACGGGTTCTCTCTGGCACAGGATATACGAGTACTGAATTCCGAAATTCCGATTATCTTTTTAACAGCAAAATCGCTTAAAGAAGATATCCTGGAAGGTTTTAAAATAGGTGCAGATGATTATCTGACTAAACCTTTCAGTATGGAGGAATTACTCTTCAGGATTGAAGCGATTCTTAGAAGAACTTCAGGAGTAAAACAAAAAGAGCAGCAAACTTATCAGCTCGGTAAGTTTTCATTCGATACACAAAAACAAACGCTGTCAGACGAAAGCAGTACAGTTAAACTTACTACAAAAGAATCTGAGCTGCTTAAGCTTTTGTGTTCACATGCGAATGATGTTCTGGAAAGGAATTATGCATTAAAGAAAATCTGGATTGATGATAATTACTTCAATGCCCGAAGCATGGATGTTTATATTACGAAACTAAGAAAGCATCTTAAAGATGAACCGGGAGTTGAAATCATCAATATTCACGGAAAAGGTTATAAGCTGATTATTGGCTGATAATTTTTTGAATAAAATCGGGACTGTTCATAAAGCATTCTTCGAATTGTTGAGAGCGCAACAAAATGCGAACTACAGAGCATATTCGTAAATGTCTTTTGGAGCAGTCTTTTTTATGCATACCTTTTGATCTATATCTTAGAGGCCTAAAAAAAATACTAGAAAAAGAGTCTGAAATTTGTGCCAATGTTTTAGTACGTATTTAATTTTTTTGATCTTTGCGGCCATGTTGTTTGAAAAATTTTATGACGGTATACTTATAGGGCTTTTAGCATCTGTTCCGTTGGGGCCGATTGGCGTCTTAATTATACAACGTACTATGAATAAAGGGCGGCATTCGGGATTAGCTTCCGGAATTGGGGCTGCTTTTTCTGATATGATCTACGCTATCATTGCTGGTTTCAGTATTTCTTATATCATTGATTTTGTGAAAGAACAACAAAGCTGGATTCAACTTTTTGGAAGTCTGGTGATGATAGTATTCGGGTATTTTACCTTCAGATCCAATCCTGCTGTTCAGCTACGTAAGGCGCAAAAGCAATCGGGAACAGGAACCTATGTTCAGGATATGATTACCACTTTCGGACTTACAATTTCCAATCCTCTGTTGATTTTTGTGTTTATTGGCGTTTTTGCCGGATTTAAAGTAATGCAGGGCGGAGGTATGGCAGAACGGTTAATTGTGATCCCGGGAATTTTTTCCGGTGCTATTTTATGGTGGTTTTCATTGTCTTTTATCGTAAGTCTGTTCCGAAAAAAAATCAACCTGCGGGGGCTGTGGCGTTTAAACAGGATAACAGGCCTTATTATTATAGCTCTTTCAGTGATTAGCCTGGTATACGCTATTCTTGAACTGACTGGAGTATTATTACCGGAAATTGTAGTTTGATCCTATTTTCGGGGATGAAATTCCTCTATTGTGCTTTTCAGGGTTTCCTTGTTTAAATGGGTGTAAATTTCCGTGGTCAGAATGGATGAATGCCCCAGCATTTCCTGTATAACCCTTAAGTTAGCCCCGTTTTCCAAAAGATCAGTGGCAAAGGAATGTCGGAATGTATGAGGTGAAACCGTTTTATGTATGCCTGCCATTTCAGCCAGATTTTTTATAATGGTAAAAATCATCACTCGCGTAAGCTGCTTCCCGCGGCGATTAAGAAAAACAAAATCTTCATGACCTTTTTCAATATCCAGATGAACACGGTCAGTCCGGAGATAGAGCATAATTTCATTCAGTGCCCTTTTATTTATGGGGACCAATCTTTGTTTATCTCCTTTTCCAATAACCCGGATAAACATCTCATCAAAATAGATTTCCGATATTTTTAGATTGATCAGCTCCGAAACACGCAATCCGCAGCCATAAAGTGTTTCTAATATGGCTTTATTGCGTTGTCCTTCCTGCTTTGAAAGATCAATGGCTGCAATCATACTATCTATTTCGTCCAGGCTCAGTACATCCGGTAATTTTCTACCTGTTTTAGGTCCCTCGATTAACGCTGTAGGGTTATCATCTATTACCTTTTCAAGAACCAGAAACTTATAAAAGGATTTGATTCCGGAAATAATGCGTGCCTGCGTGCGGGGTGATATTCCAAGGTCCGCGAGTGATTCAATGAAAAGACTCAGATCTTTGTATGAAAGTTTTGAGGGTAACAGGTTGGCATCTTCACAAAACAGTGTCAGCTTCTGGAGATCGGCCATATATGCCATAACAGAATTCTCAGACAAGGACTTTTCAAGCCTGAGATACATTTTAAAGTTCCTTAAAATAATCTCTTCTTTCAATACAAATAAATTTGATCTAAAATAATGATATTTCTTAATTTATTCAATCTGTAATCTATTTGTTGTACAAATTCAGAATATTTGCATTACTTTTGCAGAGCAGATAAGCTAAATTTATAAAATATTATAAATGAGGATATTAATAATAAACGGACCGAATTTAAACCTGTTGGGAGTCAGAGAAAAGAATATCTATGGCAACCAGAATTTCGAAGTTTATTTTGAAAAAATTAAGCAAAAATTCAAAGAATTCGATCTGAGTTATTTCCAATCAAATTCTGAAGGGGAATTAATCGATAAATTGCATGAGGTAGGGTTTACTTACGATGGGATCGTATTAAATGCCGGCGCTTATACGCACACTTCGGTTGCTATTGCAGATGCAATTTCAGCTATTAATTCACCTGTTATAGAAGTCCATATCAGTAACATTGCCAAACGGGAATCCTTCAGACATCATTCTTTTATAGCACCGGTCTGCTACGGTTCTATAAGTGGATTTGGTCTCGATTCCTACCGGCTGGCTCTTGAAAGTTTTAAAAGCAGAGACTAACAGTATCAGAAATTCCATTATTATATTATGAAGCATACAAAAATTGTAGCGACGATCTCAGATCTTCGTTGTGACGTAGAATTTGTACGTTCGTTGTACGAATCAGGAATGAATGTAGTAAGAATGAATACCGCTCATATGGATCATGAGGGTATTAACAGAGTTATTACAAATGTGAGAGAGGTATCTGATGATATTGCTATCCTAATGGATACAAAAGGTCCCGAGATAAGGACAACTGTACTGGATAAGTCGCTCGAAATTTCTTTGGGACAAAAGTTAAAACTAAAAGGTGCGCCGGGAGTAAAAAGTTCACCGGAATGTATTTGTGTATCTTATGATAAAATTGTTGAAGATGTATCTGTAGGCAGTAATATTTTAATTGACGACGGTGAAATAGATTTAAAAGTTGTTGGTAAAGATGAGGAATATTTATATTGTGAAGCACTGAATAATGGAGAATTAGGCAGCCGCAAAAGTGTTAATGTTCCGGGCGTAAGGATTAATCTTCCTTCTTTAACAGAAAAGGATATCAGTAATATCGGTTTTGCAATAGAAAAGGATATTGATTTTATAGCACATTCATTTGTTCGATCTGCCCAGGATGTTCATGATATCCAGAAATTGCTTGATGCCAAAAACAGTAAGATCAAAATTATTGCCAAAATTGAAAACCAGGAAGGTGTTGAAAACATTCACGAAATTCTTGGTGTGGTGTATGGTGTAATGGTGGCTCGTGGTGATCTGGGAATTGAAATAGCACAGGAGAAAATTCCTGGAATACAGCGTCATCTGATAAGAGAATGTGTTTTGGCAAAGAAACCGGTTATCGTTGCTACACAAATGTTGCATAGCATGATAAAATATCCGCGCCCAACCAGGGCTGAAGTTACGGATATTGCGAATGCAATTTATTACAGAACCGATGCTTTAATGTTAAGCGGGGAAACAGCATATGGTCAGTTTCCAGTGGAGGCCGTAAAAACCATGGCGCGTATTGCAGAAGAGGCCGAGAAGACAAAAATGGCAGCAAATGATATTCGTATTCCTTTTTCTCACGATGATCATGATGTTACTGCATTCCTGAGTAAACAGGCTGTAAAAGCCGCATCCAGGGTAAATACAAAAGCTGTACTTACCGATAGCTCAACAGGGAGGACAGCACGTATACTGGCAGCATTCAGAGGTAGAAACCCGGTTTATGCACAATGTTACAATAAACGTACAATGCGTGAACTGGCCCTTTCGTATGGCGTTTTTGCCAGCTACCTGCCGGCCGATGAAAACAGTAAGGAATATATCTGTTCCTTTGTAAAGGATCTTATTGGAAAGAAACTGATAACTGAAAAGGATCTTGTTCTTTATCTTGGGGGAAGTGTTGGTATAGGTGGTGGAACATTTATTGAATTATTTGAAGCTGGTAAGCCCCTGCAGTCTCAAAAAAGCGATAAATAAGAAAAATCAGAACAAAAGGCACTGTTTATTGTTTTTCAAAATGAAAAAGATGAATAATTAGCAGATGCTGAATCTTAAAAGTTTACTGATAAAATTTTTGCCCGGGTTTATTCCCATTATATTGTTTGTAGTTGCAGACAGTATATGGGGAATAAAGACGGGGCTTTATGTTGCAGTAGCTTTTGGTGTGTTACAGTTTGTGTATGTACTGGTAAGGCATCACAAAACAGACTTCTTTATCCTGGCCGATACTTTGTTACTCATCATTCTTGGTGTTATTTCTCTGATGCTTCATAATGATGCATACTTTAAGTTAAAGCCCGCAATGATAGAAACGATATTTGCGGTTTTAATCGGAATATCTGTCTTTTCAAAACATAATATTATGATGCAGATGTCTCAAAGGTATCTGCGTGATGTGAAGTTGACAGAGGGACAGATGAAAGAGTTTAAAGCTAACCTCAGAGTTACCTTTTATATTTTTCTTATTCATATTTTAATGGTCATTTACTCTGCTTATTTTATGAGTGAAGAAGCCTGGGCTTTTGTAAGCAGTATATTACTGTATCTTTTATTTGGTGGCTATTTACTGTTTCAGGTTATCAGGTATCGTATTATTAGAAACAGGATGAAGTTGGTGGAATGGTTGCCTATGGTAGATGCCAAAGGTGGCGTAAAGGGTAAGATCCCGAGATCAGAATGTCATGGAAAGGAGAAAATCATGCATCCGGTAGTACATCTTCACATCATCAAAAACCGTTCAGTTTTTTTACAAAAACGACCTTATGATAAGCTTATTCAACCAGGGAAATGGGATACTGCAGTTGGAGGACATTTAAATTACGGTGAAGATATAGAACAGGGATTGCGAAGGGAAGCATTTGAAGAAATTGGACTTAAAGATTTTACACCTCGTTTTTTGGTCAAATACGTTTGGGAAACTGACATGGAAAAGGAGTTGGTCTATTGTTTTATTTGTAATGACCATGAAAATATTTCAATAAACAGGGAAGAGGTTGATGATGGTAAATTCTGGCCGATTAATCAAATCCGGGAGAATATGGGAAAAGAAGTATTTACGCCTAATTTTGAAAAGGAATTCGAATTCCTTGAATGTATTTATTTTGGTTCGGAATAATGCTTAATTTTTCCGGATAACCAAGAATGTAATAAAGGCAGGCAGACCCGCAATCAGGGTAATTAGTGCGGCTATGTACGGCTTTTCTTTCTTTCTGATAAAAAAGAACATGACAGCCATTATAAGATTAAACAACAGAAATGTTAGGCCGTCTGATATTTCAAAATGTGGCTTGATTACCTGGTTTTTTCTGAAATTAACAGTGATCCTTACCGGAATAATGAAGTCTTTGAATGCATCATATGTTTGGAATTTTTTCGGGCTTCTTTTGTACTGAAACGATCTGAACGTCTTATAGTTATCATTGATAACATTAAGCCGTACTTCCCGGTCATTCTGAAAAAGAAAGGTTTTGTTGAACTGGTTGCCAAAAATAAGTAGTTCATCCACGGCCGGATTATAACCATTAATATCCGTTTTTATAACGGTATTCGTGGTACCCAGATGAAGGTATATTTCATTTTGTTGACTAACGATTACAGCCAGGATTTCCATGTTTACAGGGTCAGTACAAAAAATAAACTTAACGGTCATGTCTTTGGGAAGTGGAATGATTTCAGTAACCGCTTCTCCTCTGACCATCTTTAGGTTAAACAGATGATTCTGTGCGTCAAGCAAATAATACCCGTTATCAAAATTCTTTTGTACCCGGATATCACCAAAAATACGTTTGGCAGGAAAAACAAATCCGGATTTCACCAGGCTGTTTGTGAATTTTCCGGACTTCCCGGTATCTTCTTCTCCTGTATAAACATCAATAAACTTTATTCCATGTTTAAAACTGAAGAAATCGCCCGGAATACTATAATGTGTTGCGTCATCAGTATTTTCAAACATTGGCAGTAGAACGGGTTGTACCTCATCTGCTATTCCCTTCTGCAGCCTGAAAAAATAACTGTGTCTTTTAAGATTGCTTATAATCAAAGGTTCACCCTTAATTGAATCGGGCAATGTTCCATCTTTTTTAAGTTTTCTGTAATAAAAAACCGGTAGTCGGCTGTAGTAAGTTTCCCTACTGATTTGCTGCCCATCGGCAGTTGAGTATAGAGTTGTTGGTCCATGTTTCTTATTCAAAAGGAATTCATCTCTATACGTGCTGTATGTAATTAGTATATTTTCTGGCAGAGGTCTGAGTATCAGATCAAACAGCAAAGGAATTAAAAACATCAGAGTCAGGATGGAAATAATTATGACAATATTTTTACTTAATCTGATCATTGTTTTCCTTTTCTTAAGCGGTTGAGCGTAAAATAGGGTATAGTATAAGACAGCAAGACATATGCTAATATTACAAAATTCAGTTGATGCGTTGTAAAATTTTCAGTTTGCCATAGCGACACACTAATAGCGGTGAATCCAAGTGAAGAAAGAAAAATCCTGTATATCCATCCTGGTTCAAAAAGTACAGTTGTTATCCAGGTGTAAGTTAGATAACCTGACAGTATCCAGGTAATAATATTGGCTAAGGATGCCTGAACCAAAAGAATAGGTAGAAAATGATTACTTATTATGAAGAATGCAGAAATCAGGAGAATAGTGAATCCGGTGTAAATAAGGTAGCCATAACCGGTCATTAGCGCAAAAAGTTTTATTTCATTCGCAGGTAACAGCAGGGTCAGTCTGTATTTATGGTTGTTAATTTCAGGTACAAACTGAAAAAGCGCAAGTATAAGAGCAAAAATTGCCGGCATAAAGTGTAATGGGTTTTGGTACATTTTATTATTTATGGCGATTAAATAGATATTCTTAATAAACTGCTGACCGGAAAATTTAGCGTTGAGTATCTGAAACCAAATAAATAAAAATAATATAACCATTAACACCCCAACAATGATAAACCATTTGGTTTTTAACCATTCTTTATAGAAAATACTCTGTATCATATCTTATCTATAAAAAGGTTAACAAAAATATCTTCCAGGTTCGATCCCAGATTTTTATGTTGATTTTTAAACTCCTGTAACAATAAAGGAGGCATAAAATCATGAAATCCAAGAATTGCTACATCGTCTACCAGCTTTTCCATATCCTGAATAATATGGGATGTTGCCAGTACAGTTTTTCGGTTTGACCGGGCATATTCAGACAGGTCGTTGATAAACATTTGCCTGTAAACCGGATCAAGGCCCATGGAAAAATCATCGAGAATAAGCAGGTCCGGATTTTGTGCCATAATAATGGCAAGTGCTACTTTTGAGCGTTGCCCACGGGACATCGTGCTAATTTTTTGCTTCATTCCGATTTTAGCATTGGTTATATAGCTGATATACAGACCAGAATTCCATTTTGGATAAAACCTGGAGTAAAATTTTTCTGCTTCATTTACATTCATAAATGTGTACTGTATATGGCCTTCTATCAAATAACCGGTTCTTCTTTTGCTTAGAACAGATTGTCTGTTATAAGGTTCTCCGAATATAAATGCTGAACCTGAGTTTGTTTCCAGAAATCCGGTCAGGATATTAATAAGCGTTGATTTTCCAACACCATTCGGCCCCAATAATCCAAGTATTTTTCCTTGCTGAAGTGAAAATGAAACATTGTTCAACACTTGTTTTGTGCCGTAACCAAAGGACAGATTATGTACTTCAATAACATTCATCTAAAAATCAAGTTGTAATGATATTTCAACTACAGAACGCATGCTTTGACCGTTCTCAGGTATTATAAACTTACTGTTTAAACCAATATAGCCGGCTCCCCCAGATCCAAACAGTTTATGATATTTCCCAAATGTACCATTAAATCTTAAAATTCCGGCATTGCCGTTAAAATATTGAATCTCTTTATGGTAAACGTAGTCAGCAGCTATGCCATCCAGAATATCATTTTCGGATAACGTAAACAGCTGTTTTGAAAAACCGGCTTCAAGAGAAAACATATTTTTTGAACATTGTTGTTCAAATGATAATAGAAGAAAAGGACTGAGCAGTTTATAACTGTATTTGTATACATTAATAATACCTGCATATTTTTCCTTATGTATTAAGGATTCTAATCCACTATTTACACTGAAGCTGCTTTGACCTTGTTTGAAATTCAGGGTATAAGCAAACTTTTGAAACCTGTCGTTTTGCTGGTATTTATAAACCGTTCCGTAAATTTCCCAGTATTCACTGACAATAAGACTGTCATTGAACTTTCTTTTAATGTATTCCTTTCCGGTTTTATTTTGCCCTGTAAATGTGTAGGACAGAGTATGTGTAAATCGGTTGTCTATTAAGCTTATATTTGGTTCTAATGAGAATACTGATGATTTTATCGATGCCTCAGGGATTAAAACACTCCAGCTTATATTGCTTTGGTTTACTTTCGAATTATTTTGGTGGACTCCAACTTTCAACATTGCCTGGATACGCTTTCCTGTATATGCTATATCGCCGTCCATCCCCATTTTTCTCTGCGTTATTTCTCCTGTATAAGAGTCGTAGTCAAAAACATTTTCAGTAAGTCCCAGACCAAGCAATTGATAGATCTCAACAGGGTATAAACCCATTATCTGCATATTAATTTCATTACCCGAATTAATGAAGAATGGTTCAAGGCACAGCTTTAACTGATAGAAACTAATATTAATAACTGGTTTAAGATCCAGGATATATCCGGTAATTTTAAATCGGGGATCGATTTTGCTGTATCTAATTGAATTGGTATATGAAATACGAGCTCCTAAATTTATATTTTTTGTCAGATCATGATAATACCCGCCATAAAAGCTTATGTTGTTATTGTAAAAAGACTTTTTACTCTTCTCGAAAAGGAGATATGGATAAACATCAGGAATGTAATAGGGGCAGTAAGTATTTTTTTGTTCTATACTCTGATAAGATAGACCTCCTTCAAGCTTTATATCTTTAAACAATTGAAATCCGCTATAAAATATGCCATAACGATTTTCATATTCCGGTTCATTCCAGTTAAAATATTCTCCGCTACTGAACCGGGAAAAAAGATTGAGGTGCGAATTAAAGGTTGATACGGAATCCGCCTGGCCAAACAAATGTCCTGTTAGAAAAATGTGAAATAATATGATGGTTCTTATCTTATTCATTCAAACCCGGATTAGGAACCTGATGATTTAAAAAATCATAGGTGGAATTATTCGTATCCCTGAATATTTTCCGTCCATCAACATCAGAAACCAGTTTTCTTGATATGCATGTTCCACTACCTGAAGCCCCATTATAGATAAACCCGGCATCGAGTGACTCGGGAAACCGTTTGAAAGCTTCAGAATTTTCATTTTCCAGCACATCAATAGCATCAATAATCCAGCTATTGGGTATATACACAACGTATCGAATACGTCCGTTCGGATAGGTTATTTTTTCTTTGTGATCTGTGATAAATGCTTCAATATTGTCTGTTTTGGGATCAAGTATCATTAAACCTCCACCAAATCTGACATAAAACGTAATGTCCTGACTAGGTGTCTTCGTAAATAATTCGAGCAGATTCTCTGCCGGAGAATCCAAATCCGGTTTGTCCTCGTAAATGACATAGAATTCGAAATTGGCATCTGAGAGGTCTACCGGAGAATTGATGTTTCCATTGGGATCAGTTTTATGATTAATGGCATCGCGCGCGATAACGACACTTTTGCCCGGTGAAAGAAGGTTTTGGCTTGTTGTTTCAGGAATCTGCCACAGCATATCCACAACCACGCTGTCTTTAACGTTGCTCCATGGATTAAAACCATAACCTACTGATTCATGTTTTGCAATAATAATACCACTGATGTCAACGGTCCTGTTGCTGTTATTATACAGCTCAAGATACTGATCAGCATAATAAAGATTACCTGAAGTACTGCGGGAACCGGAATAATAGAATTCACGAATTATCAGATCACTCTTGAATGCAGGAACTACTATAAGTGTGTCTTCTGTAGATTCGAGTACTGAAATGATTTTATTTGCATTAAGTACGAGAGAATCGCTAAAATGTTCCTGCGATATCATCTCTGCCTGCTCCGGCGATATTGTAACACTTGTAGATAAACTATAAAAACCCGGATCAAGATTTTCGAATACCAGCTTGCCATCCGAGCTAGCATAGACCGTAATAGATACATCTTTCTGAAGGTGTCTGAGTTTAACCGGAATATTAGCAACAGCAACTGATCCGAACTGGTCATTAAAATTAACCTGCAGGGACAGTGAAACAGGATTTCTGTCAAATTCATCATTACAGCTTATTAACCACAAGGTGATGAGCGTTATGTAAATTAATTTTTTCATTTTATTATGTAAGATAATTCAAATCCAAAATATAAAGGTGTATTAACCCGAATCAGGCTGTTGCTTATTTTCTGCTCAACCAACGGTCTGTTGTTAAATATATTATTGGCCAGAAAAGACACCTTAAGCTTTTGTCTGATCTCTTTTGATAATTTCATATTGATCTGTGAAATAACCGGAAATGATTCCTTTAAATAATGCGATTCCGAAGGCGTTTGAATATAACTTGCAAAATACGGATCGCGTAGCATTTCATTTGTAAAATCAGAGATGTTGCCTTCGCGGTCTATCAGGGCAACCGGTATTTCTATTGTTCTCAAAGGCAGATACGAATATAACCAAATGGTTTGAACAGAAACTGAGAATATAAGCTGAACCCTGGGAATGTGGGTTATAAACCTTAAGTTAGAAGATAACCTCTCTGATAATTTACCTCGACTCCCATTGTAAATTCCTATGTAGTCAAACTGAGAGCTTGTACCGTAATAGGGCATATCATATACGGTTCCGGAATTAGTTATGGTTTTAGTTCTGAACCATGCTCCGGTTAAATTAATATAGGTCTGAACCGGTTCAATTTTGTCTGTTTTTACACTGTATTCAATTCCTTCTTTCAGGGTATATACTCCGTTTTCTGGGTAGTAATATTTATTATAGAAATTAGTAATAGTATAACTCAAATTTTGATCTTCAGGAAGAAGTCTGGTATCTACAGTTTGTCCCGGATCATACACCCGGTAAGTTGAATTGATATAGTTAGGAGCAATGAAAATACCATCAGAATGCACCTCCTTAAATGCCGTAATTACAGCGTGTAAAATATGATTATTAAATGTGATCCCAACTTCTGCTTTCTTGCTTTTTGCAGGAAGAAGATCCGGATTTTGAGTGGATAGTTTTTGGGTCGTAAAAACGAGGTAACTGTTATCGGGATTTGACGTGTTGTATTGATTGTAACTGATCATATCAAACCAGGCATTGTCAGGGTGCAGGTACTTGAGAATGGGAATTTTGTACTGTACACCATATCCTACATGAATGGCTAACCAGGCATTTTTGTTTATTAAATATTTATATGATGCATTCAGTCGTGGTTCGGGAAAGGTTTTAAACCCTACGCCATGAGAACTATAAAACGTTTGTCTTAGTCCCAGTTGTGCATCTATTCTGTGACGACCTTCTGTCTTATTAATGGTTTCTTCAAGATAAACCGCACCATGGTATAAAGCCGGTATTTCTGAAAAATTTTGTTTTCGTGGTGTAAATTCAGGTCTTACAGGAGGATATTTACCTTTATATTCAAAACCTTTCCCCAGGTTTTGCTCAAAATTTAAATCAGTTCCTAATAAAGCACAGGTGTTTACTGTTGCTATGGATCTGCTGAATCTGATATTTGAATTTAAACCTAGAGAGAAAGGGATTCCATTGAAACTGTATTTTGACAAAAAATCAAAAGGAATAATACGGCCTATATTTTCACCGTTTGTTGTACTCGTTGAAATTGCAGTTGCTTCGCGATATGTAAGATATTCCTGTATCCTCATCAACTCCCTGTCAATTCCTGATTTAATTGAAATGTCAAAATGATTCATAAATTTATCTGAATTCCATAACTGGTATTTCAGAATAGCTCTTAACCCTGAATTATCTTCAGTATAACTTTCATTATCAACAATCAGATCACGATCACTTCTTTTCTTGTCCAGTGTGTAGTAGCCTGAAATTTTGCTCGTTAAAAGTTGGTTTCCTTTAAACATATGTCGTGATCCAATTGCAATATTTAATCGTTTATAGTGTGATAACGGTATGCGTACATCTTCAGTTGATGATGTATAAGAAATGTTACCACCTACCGTATTGTTTGCATTTAACTTAAATCCTTTGGAGTATCCTGCACTTGTAATATTGGGGTTGTATTTTAATTTTGCCTTAGAATTCAGAGAATAAATATTCGTTTTTATTTCAACTACAGCATTCGTTAAATCACCATATTGTGCTGCAGGAATACCTTTGATAATATTTACAGACTCGATGTTATCGGTAGAAAGGGCCCGCAAGTCATTTCCTTTGTCAAACGGGAATTCCCTCATATTTATAAAGGATACTCCCGCGTATCTATTGGCTGTAGTCATAGTCTGCATCTTTGCATTTGTCGAAATCTGCATTCCGTCTATAATTAATGCAGTCCCCAAAGAGCTGGTGTTATTGTAATCGATTTCCCGGATCAGGGGAGCATTAAATTTTGAAAGATCAGGATTTTCGGTAATATTTCCGGGTAAAAGTTGAAAGACATCTTTTAGCCCCGCCGGTTGTAAATACGAAAGGGCAGTTTCACCAATATAGGTACTGTTTTCTGTTATGGAATTTTCTTCTCCTGAAACAGTAACCGTTTGTAAATTATACGATTCCTTTTTGAGCGCAATACTATCTGCAGCCTGTTTTGCAAAAATCTCAACAGTTTTATAACCGATATAAGATATAACTATTCGCGAAGAATCAGAGAAAGTGCTGATTGTAAATTTACCATGCTGGTCAGTGATCACCATAAAATAGTCATCCGCATTTATCACGGTTGAGAATGGGAGTGGCTTTTTTGTTTCCGCATCCGTAACTGTGCCGGACACACTCTTTATCTGGGCTGTTACGGTTATATAAATAACAGAAAACAATATGCCCAGAAATAACCTGCCTGGCCGCATTGAAACTACTGAATAATTAGCTTATGGACCGAGATACGATTGTCAATATCGGTAGTTCTGAAGATATAAATGCCACGACTTAAGGCATTCAAATCAACGGTTGTACTTCCGGAATATATAAAATCACTGATCAATACCTTACCATTCAGATTATACACATCATATTTTGCCTGCACTTTTGAATTTACAGTGAAAATATTGTAACCGGTCCTTAACACATTTATATCACTGTTATAAATTGCATGATGATATGAATCAGGAAGATCCATATCTGTAATATTCATTGTAAAAACAAAATCACTTGCCAGTGCATAAATTGAATCCCCAAGAATACCTCCGGCATCAAAAATAGTTTCACCTGGAGAATATGCATCCCAGTTTTGTCCCCAGTCTGTTGTTAAAGCAGTTTTCGAAACGGATCCTACAGCCAGTATGTTTTGCTGTCCCAGATAGAACAGATCGTTGCATCCTACCGAACTGAGCTTGGAAAAGCTGTCGTCTTCACGGAAATAATCATAAATACCATCACTTGTTGTTGCTATCAGATAATGATTATTGTCAGCCTCAACGATGTTATATACATAAAAATTTGCGTCGTTTTCATTAGCCGTTACCAAACCTGCAGTTATGTCTACCCATTTGCCATTTTGAGTTGTGTATAATGTTTTATTGCCTCCCAGAAATCCAATAGTATCCTTAAAAAATATCGATTTGATACTTGTTCCCTCAAAGTCTGAGTTAAAGATATTCTTCCAGCTTTCACCAAAATCAGAAGATGTGAAAAATGCACTGTGTTTATTTTGTTCTGTTCCATTTGTTTCGACCCAGTTAGCGTAGGTATAGATATTCTTTTTGCCATCCATGGCAACATTAATAATATCAATGGAATAAGAACTATCTGCAAATGCATCTGTTGCCGGAATATTGGATGCATCGCTAATGGCAGCATAATTGAAGATATTCCAGTTTGTCCCTTTGTCGTACGAAATCAGTAACATAGAATTGACATAATCTTCCGGTTTTGCATCGTCCGTAAGTTTAATCCTTTTCAGGCAGGTGAGAAGAGTATCACCGTATACAGCCAGATCATAATAGTCTAAAGCCTCAGGATCAAATTTACCAATGGAGTCGGGAAGGTTAACATCATGCCAACTCTGCCCGCCATCTGTTGTTTGTTTAATTACTGAATTTAATCCCACAATAACTGCTGTATTTTCATCTACAACTACCATTTTTTGCAGGTTGGATCCATCCGCAATTTTTTTTTGGTTCCAGGTAACTTGTCCGCTAATGGTGTTTAAGGCTAAAACACTAACCAGAATAAATAATGATAAACGCATAGTACTAATTTATAATTCAAGGAGTAATTTATGTTGGTTTAAAAAATCTTTTGCATCGGTTTCTGTTTTAAAAATATCCTGTGGCGCATCAAACCATATCTCATCTTTTTCAATACCAATTTTATAACAGTTAAACTGGTCAAAAAGAGATACTTTCTCAAGTGCTTTACATCTTACACCTCTTAAAGAAACATCTAAAATTTCACAATGAACAGGTTTTCCAAACATTGCCTTTCCACCTTTAGCGTATACAACAAGCCCCCAGGCATCCACACCTTTTTTTAACCATTCAGGATTTGTTTTGACGATCGGATCATTTAAAATAATAAACCGTTCATCGTTATTTACCGCTTCCGTTTTTTGACATGACGTATTGGTAAATACAATGACAATGAAGAAAATATATAATGTTAAAAATTTCATTCTTTGTTTAAAAAAAGTAAAAATATAAAAAATGGCCAGTTCATGCCAATAGAACACTTATAAATAAGCAAAGGACTCCTGTTTTAACATTTGATTTGCAAAACAGCGCAGAAATTTGTTTTTTTATAATACCGAAACACTTAAAACTAAACCATGCTCGTAAAAACTTATGCCTCTGCTGTTATTGGTATTGATGCGAAAACAATCACCATTGAAGTTAATGTTTCAAAAGGAATAAAATTTTTTCTGGTTGGTCTGCCGGACAGTGCTGTGAAAGAAAGTCATGAACGCATTGTATCTGCCGTAAATGAAATAGAACTTAAGTTACCCAGAAAACAGATTATTGTAAATATGGCACCAGCCGATATTCGTAAGGAAGGTGCCGCTTACGACCTTCCGCTCGCCATTGGTATTCTAGCCGCATCTGAGTACATCAATTCCGACAGACTGGAAGAATATGTAATGATGGGAGAGTTGTCACTTGACGGACGGTTAAAGCCAATAAAGGGTGTTTTGCCCATGGCTATAACAACGCGTCATGAAGGATTTAAAGGGATTATTGTGCCTGTGGAAAATGTGAAAGAAGCCGCAGTAGTTGACGGGATAGAGGTTTACGGTATGGAAACTCTGAAACAGGTGGTGGATTTTGTAAATGGTGAGTTTGATCCTGATCCTGTTAAGGTTAATACACGGGAAGAGTTTTTCCAGCATCTTGGAACAGGCGAGCTGGATTTTTCTGATGTGCGCGGACAGGAAAATGTAAAAAGGGCTTTGGAAGTTGCAGCTGCCGGTGGGCATAATATAATTCTGGTTGGACCTCCTGGTTCCGGAAAGTCCATGTTGTCCAAACGAATTCCATCTATTCTGCCACCGTTTACATTGCGGGAAGCGCTTGAGACGACCAAGATACATTCTGTTGCCGGCAGGTTGGATTCGGGTACGTCTTTAATGACTACACGGCCATTTCGCTCACCTCATCATACAATTTCAAACATTGCACTGGTCGGAGGTGGAACCTATCCACAGCCGGGTGAAATATCACTGGCACACAACGGCGTATTGTTTTTGGATGAGATACCAGAGTTTCAGCGTACGGTACTTGAAGTGATGCGGCAGCCACTGGAGGATCGTAAAATTTCCATTTCACGGGCAAAATTTTCAGTGGAATATCCAGCCAGTTTTATGCTGGTAGCTTCTATGAATCCATGTCCATGTGGGTATCACAACCATCCGGAACGGGAGTGCGTATGCGGACCCGGAGCTGTTCAACGCTACCTCAGCCGCATTTCGGGCCCCTTGCTTGACAGAATAGATATACACATTGAAGTGGTTCCGGTATCGTTTGATAAAATGGCTGATAAACGGCCATCGGAACACAGCGCATTAATACGGGAACGGGTGATGAAGGCAAGACAGATTCAGGATGAACGTTTTAAGGATAAAAAAGATGTGCACTGCAATGCGCAAATGAGTTCTAAAATGATCCGTAAATACGTGGAACTGGACGAAGCAAGCCTTGCCATGCTGAAAAATGCCATGGAAAAACTCGATCTTTCTGCCAGAGCATACGATCGTATTTTAAAAGTTTCCCGGACCATTGCTGATTTAGCCGGTTCAGAAAATGTACTGGCAGAACACATTGCCGAAGCCATTCAATACCGTAACCTTGACCGGGACAGCTGGAGTGAATAATTTCTCTCTTCGTATAAAACCTTTTCCAAAGTTTTTACCTTTGTAAAAGCTAGCTTTCAAAATAGTGGAAACCGGACTTGACGGTACTATTGTTCGGCGTAGCGTTTTACGCTACATCTTTAAATCGTTAATGTTTATCAGCCATACCTTCATCGTGGGTATTCGCTTTGCTATAAAGCCTGACATTGCATTTCATGAGTAATTGGTCAGGTTTTCAGTCTGTATTTGTCGTTGAACAAATTGTAATTGGTTTACAGTGTAAAAGCCGTAATGTTTTAACGTGTTTTGTATCCAGTCCGACGGACTGAATACACTAACCCGGTACACCGTACCGGGAAGTAGCCAAAGCGCAGCATTAGCCTGAAGGTCTGAAGTGAGATCAGATTAAATTTTTTTATAGATGTTGTATTAACCACAAATCATGTGAATATTATTTATTTATAATGCGGCATACCTAAAATGTCCTTTTAAAGAATAAAATGCTTCGATCTGAAGTGTTAACTGCAATTAGTCTTCCCTGATTATCGATAACAATGCCATTGGATGATAACTGGTTTTCACCAATTTTTGCAAGAATTTTACCCTCAGCATTAATCTTATAAATACCGTTTGATGTACCCATATATATATATTCACCTTCCTTTATCATATAATTTACTCTAAAACCAAAATCCCAGGTTTTAATAAAAACACAATCGGAAGTATACCATTTAACAACATTGTCATCCGAAACAAGTAATTTATTATTATAGCATAATATGCCCCGGGGATAAGTAAAAAGATAGTCTCCCACACCTTTGGAACCCCATGAATGCACCTGATTATAGTTATTATCGAATTTGAACACTCTGTTCATATTAATATTGGATACATAAATATTTCCATTCTGGTCTATATCAGCGTCGTTAAATGTTCCACTATTTTCGAGCCATTTATGAATAATTTCACCCTTTCGGTTTAAAAGAGTCATATTTTTATAAGTGTCAGCAACAATAAGGTTGCTGTCCTTTGTCCATACCATTCCTCTGGGTTCGTCTAATGTGGCAAATATTTTGATAAAATTTCCATCTTTATCAAAGATTTGAATCCTTTCATTTCCTCCATCCGATACATAGATATTATCGTTTTTATCTACGACAATGTCATAGTGAAAGTTAAAATTACCTTCTTCACTTCCTCTTTCACCTATACTTTTGATTAGCTGCCATTTTTCATAAACATATCCATTTCTTATTTCTGAAAAGTTAGTATAACCAACTCTTTTATTATATGCCTTCAATTTATAGAAACAATCAATTCCTGGTTGTAATTCAGAATCTTCAAAAAGCAATTCCGTATCGGTTGAATCTATAATTTCAAACATTAAGGTATCGGAGATGGATTTATATAAATAATATTTTTCGGCTCCCTTTATTTTTTCCCAGTTAAGAATTATGGAACTTGTACTGTTGTTTACAGTTAGATCAAATGAATGTATTTCCTTGTCAAATGGACTTTTGAAACCACTCGCAACTTCACTGAATTCACTAAATTCCTTTTCTGAATTATAAATTCTGATTTTGTAGAATGTGTCATCAAAATTCTCACAATCAAAATCTTCATAGTATTTATTTTGTGTTTCTCCAATTTTTATATAATTATTAGTAGTTATATTATATTTATAGATTTCAAAAGTATTGTTAGCAGGTTCAGAATTCCATGTAATTTTAATTCTGTCCACATAGTCTCCTTTACTGGCAATTACTTCAATTGGACGGGATAAAGTTGCGGTATAGTTTTTAATAATATAGCCATAATCATATTCACTGAACTTGCTATAACTTCTATCGGAATTGAATACTCTCACCCTGTAATAGAATTTTCTGTCAGGTTCTTTTATTGTGGTATCAGAAAAAAAATTGTCCGAAAGCTCTTTAAACATGATATAATCCTTATTCAAACTATCATATCTGAAAATCTGATAGTTTTTTGCTTCCTCGACTATATTCCAACTAATATTAATTTTATTCGTGAATTCTCCTTTCGTCACATTAAAATTTGAAGGTATCTCTAAATTTGGCAGATACTCATCTTCTTTACATGAAGTAAGGATGGCAATAAAACAGATAATTAAAATTTCAATTTTTTTCATTAGGACTTTTTTTAAAATAATTATATAAAGTGTAAAATCAACAAACCAAAACAAATATATAGTTTTTATAAAAACTATAAGTACCATATTTAAGATTTGTTGAACTTGCGTCTTCGGATATCTTATTACCCGGATATCTTCATTCGGTACAGGTTCTATCTTCGTCTATAAGTAATCTTAATTATTTTCGCGTAGCTTCTCGTACTTAGTATTTTTGTTTCTTCCAGTCATCCTATGTTTTGCATAATACTTTTTGTGAAATTCCTTCGTTCGTCAATCGACGGATACTTCCTTTTTAGAAATCTTAGATTTTTGATGTATTCTTAGATAGTATGGAAAGATTTAAATTTGAGATATTAATATAAACTCAAAAAGAAAACCGGTAAGTAAACTATTCCTCTGGTTAAGCGATAGTCCAATCTCCATAATTAAGTTTTACCGGTCTTTCAAGAAATAAAAAACTATATAAAAATTTAGTCTTTTGCAATAAAGGTTTTTAGGATTATTTCAAATTCCTATGATGACATTTTAAGTGTTTTCCGATGTCATATAAATTATGATAGTAAAACTATTAATTATGGCATCACATAAAATTATCAAACACAGATTGTTATTGATATCTGCCCTGGTGTTTATGCTTGTTTCAAACGTGGTATTGGCACAATGGAGATATCAAAATCCTAAGCCTCAGGGCAACACGCTTAATTCGGTATTTTTTACGGATGAAAATACCGGTTACGCCGTTGGTTCAATCGGTATTATTATGAAAACAACAGATAGTGGTGTAAACTGGGACTATCAGATGAGTGGAGTGTACAGCGCTCTTACTTCAGTTTTCTTTACGGATGAAAATACCGGCTATGCGGTTGGAGCTGATGGAAATATAGTGAGTACAAAGGATGGTGGATCAACCTGGGTGAAATACGATGGTTACGGCGACTGGTTATTTGCTGTGTTTTTTGTGAATAATGATATTGGTTTTGCTGCCGGAGAAAACGGTACCTGCAAAAAGACTACCGATGGAGGCTTAAGCTGGAATGCAGTGAATATTAGCCAGGGAGGAACAGTGTATGACCTGTTCTTCACCAATGCTCAAACCGGGTATGCCGTAGGTGTAGCCGGTCTTGTTAGTCCGCATGGTTTTATTTATAAAACTGAAGATGGCGGTGCAACCTGGGTCGCACAAACAGAAGATGGCAGCCGGCTTAACTCAGTATGTTTTACAGATGATAATACCGGATATGCTGTAGGTTTGGGAGGAAGAATATTAAAAACCGCGGATGGCGGTGAAACATGGCTTGAGAAGGGAGGCAGCACAACATCAACGTTTTCAACCATAGGCTTTACGGATAAAAACACAGGTTTTGCCGTTGGTGGAGGTCAGGTGTTTAAAACGAATGATGCCGGAGAAAGCTGGTTTGAAGTTACAAATCAGGTTGGAGGTAATTCTGCTTCTTTCGTAAATAATGCAGGTTATGTGGTAGGTTCGTACGGAAGTGTGTATAAAACCAAAGATGCCGGATCAACCTGGCTGAAAGCATACAACAGTGTTACGTATTATGACATCAGTTCGATACACTTTTATAATAACGTCGGTTATGCAGTAGGAGAGGAAAATACCATTCTGCACACTACAGACGGAGGCGAAGAGTGGATCAAACAGTCAGTCCCCGTCCATTCAGATTTGAACGCTGTTTTTACCGTTGATGAAAATAATGCCTGTGCCGTTGCTGGTGCAGGTAAAATATTCACCACATCGAACGGAGGAGATGAATGGGTATGGCAAAACAGCAACACGTCAGAATGGCTCACATCTGTTTATTTTATTGATAGCGATAATGGTTTTGCAACCGGCAACAACGGAACCTTAATGAAAACTACGAACAAAGGAGCCGATTGGGAACAGATAGCGCTGGAAACAACAAATGATTTGAACTCTGTGTTCTTTGCAGACAAGACTAATGGCTTTATTGCAGGTGATGACGGCACACTACTTAAAACGTCTGATGGTGGGATCAGCTGGGTCTCACAAAACAGTGGAACAGACGCCACACTTCGTTCAGTTTATTTTACTGATCCGGTTTCAGGTTATGCTGCGGGAGATGATGGAACCGTGCTTAAAACAACAGATGGTGGTGTTACCTGGCGCAGTTGCTCAGATGGCATTAGCGAATTTGTATCCTTCTATTCGGTTTATTTTACAGATGCAGGAATCGGATATGCCGGTGGGTTCGATTATAGGGATGGAAATTTTATTGGCACCCTTTTTACAACAAATGATGGTGGGAACAACTGGCAGGAAATAATACTGGGATTCAGTGGCTGGATAAATTCCATCTGTTTTAGTGATAATAAAACAGGTTATATTGCGGGGAGAAACGGGGTTATTCTTAAAACTACAAATGGTGGAGGAATAACCTTAGCGAATATAATACCGGATGGGGAAAATACCAGTTTGTTTCCAGAACCGAACTATCCTAATCCCTTCAGTTCAGAAACCAGAATCACTTACAGAAATCCTGAGACCGGTCCTGTATCGCTGAAAGTGTTTGATGCCTCAGGCAAAGAAATTTCTGTTTTAGTGAATCAGAAAAAATCGGCAGGATTGTATGAGATAAGTTTTAATGCCGCCGATTTGGATGACGGAGTTTATTTTTACCAGATCAAAACAGCCGGTTTTACTGAAACGCGTAAAATGGTATTACAAAAATGATGATTTAGAAGTTGAAATAGTGATAAATCAGAGTCAGCGTTACCTGGCATTACGGAATTAGCTTCAATCATCAGATTGATGTGCATTGCCAAACTGTAACCGGTTAGGCGTACAGCCTGATATTGTATTATAAAATCTGAAATATATAACTTGAAATAGATTATACCTCACCGATTTTATCGCGAATAGATTGCATCTTTTTTTTCATCCGACCAGGTTCACCCTTGCGAATGTCAAATTTCAATGATGAATAAATACGGTTGCAATCCGGCTCCAGTTGGTCGTAGCAGGTTTTGATCATAACCAGTGCTTCATCCATTGTTTCAGTTTCAATTACTGTTCCCATAGGTGTAAGCTCATAGGTCGCTCCACTGTCCCTTATCACCTTTAGTAAACGACTCACATAATGACTCACACTTTCCCCCTTATCGGTTGGGAACATCGCAAATTCAAGTAACACACTCATTTTAGTATATTTTTATTAAACATTTTCTGTTATTTCCGGCTCAAGAATATAATGTAAAATTTTATGACTCACGATTTCCTCCGGGGTCACTTTAACCTGTAGCGGAATAATCTCAACACCTTTCTTGTGTGCCTCAACAAGTTTCCGGGCATAGTCAGGATCAATATCCCGCGCCGGTTCAAAATGATTCACATCCAGGCGCTGTATGATGTAAAGCATCACGGCTCGCATACCGTTTTCTTTTACATCCATTAATGTCTGAAGATGTTTTAAGCCTCTTGTGGTAACCGCATCCGGAAATTTAGCAATTCCGTCTTCGTTCAATGTTACATTTTTGACCTCAATAAAACAGGTTTCACCTTCTTTTTCAGTCATGATGTCAAACCGGCTGTCCTTGTATTTCACTTCTCTTTTTACAGATGTATATCCGGTTAATCCTGCAATGCGGTCTGCACCGATCTCCTCAAAGGCGAATTTGTTTGGGTTCATGGTGTTGATCCCGACCCAGTCACCATTAATTTGTATCATTTCCCAGGTAAACTTTGTTTTTCTGTTCGGATCTTTTGCCGGTGAAAGATAAACATCGGCGCCAGCTTCCAGACAACTCTTCATGGTTCCTGAATTGGTGCAGTGAGCAGTTATGATTTCGCCGTTTTCGAGTTTTACATCAGCAAGAAAACGTTTATACCGTTTTATGAGTGTACCTTTGATTAATCTGGTTTCAAATTTCATTTTATAGTAATTCGGTGTAACTTTATAAAGGATTTTTACGTTCTAAAAATACTGTTTAACTTAAGATTAAAACGAATGAAGACCTCTAAAGTTTTTTTTGTCATCAGTGTTATGCTTATTTCTGTACTGAATAGTTGTTCGTTTGAGCCGCGATCCAAAGATGCCTATCTTGCCCTGTTCAACAGTTTTGTTGAAAATGTGGGAGAGTCGTATAAAGACTATACGGATGAAGTGTGGGAGAAAAAGGATAAACAGTTCAATAAATTTACGGACGAATGGTATTTAACGTTTAAGGAGGAACTGGACGTAAAAGAACAAATTACCGTAAAAAAACTGGCCATAAAATATGCACTCTATCGCAATGGAAATGACCTGAAAGGAGGGCTGGAAGAAGGACTTAAAGCGTTGAAGGAGATTGGCGAGGAATTTTTGAAGATTCTTGATTCAGATTCAACAGACGATAAAACAAAGATTGAAATATCGATTGAATAGCAATGGAAAGCCTGATTTAAGGTGGTACCTTGCTGCTATGTTGTTAATGCTGGCAGTATTTTTCTTTTATCTGGGACTTTCACTGCCCATTATGTCGACCAAAAAGCAGCTGATTATTTCTTTTGGTTATACCGAAACAACATTATGGGACTCAATTGTATACTTCTGGCATGGGAAAGAATATTTTCTGGCTTCTGTTATTTTCTTTTTTACTATTGTGTTTCCCATTGTTAAATTTATTCATCTGGGAGCTTCTCTCTTTTATCCGCCTTTTAAAAAAATGAAGTTGTTTAATCTTTCACACTATATTTCTGATAAATGGAGCATGCTTGACGTATTTATTATCGCATTGGTTATTTTTCATATTAAAATGAATTCGCAGGTTGTTGTGACCAGTCTGAAGCCGGGAACCACATTTTTAGCTCTTTCTATCATTTTAAGAATGTTGTCTAATGAGCTGGGCATTAAGCGCATTATAAAAGAAACCTGAATAATACGCTGTGCAATTATATACACATTTTTAGAACTTTTTTCATTCTTCAAGAATCATCCTTTCAGAACGAAGGGAGTTTGATTTTATGTACCAGCCTGATTTTTTATTGTTGAATCCTGATGTATTTATTATCAATTTAAGATTAATTAATCTTCTTCAAATCACCTGATTATACGAATAAATGCGATTTAATTATTAATTATAAGTAAAATAAATGCATTAAAAATTAGGATTTAGTATTAATATAATGTAAATTTGTTTTGTGATTGCTTAATTTAATATTAAAAAACAATTGTTATGAAGACGGTCAACGCTATTAAACAAAAACTCTATAGAGCTTTCATAGGGTTTGGCGAGCTGATTATCAGAGTTAAAGGTTACCGGTATGAGTAACCATTAACTAAATGTTCTGTTTTGCAGGTTCTTTTCTTAGTAATCTCAAAATGGATTTGTTAAGTTAAAAAAAGGTGCCTTTTCAGACACCTTTTTTTATGTCTATAACTGGAGTATGTTTTAAATTATTCCCTCATCAGCCATGCTGTAATACGAGCTTTCGCAAATAATCAGGTGATCCAGTACCGAAATGTCAAGTACTTCTCCTGCCTTTTTTAACTTTTTTGTAATCTGAATATCAGCATCGCTTGGAGAATTATTTCCTGATGGATGATTATGACAAAGGATGACACTGCTGGCCAGTACTTCCAATCCAGGCTTAAATACAAGTCGTGGATCGATTACAGTTCCGCTTACACCGCCCTGGCTTAGCCTTCGTTTCGAGATTATTTTATTAGACCGGTTCATGTACAGTACCCAGAATTCCTCATGGTTTAAATCTGCCATAACGGGCTGAAACAGTTTGTACACATCTTTACTTGACGTGATTTTTTCCGTTTGGCTTACTTCGTGCAGATTTCTTCTTTTGCCCAGTTCCAGAGCAGCGACTATTGTTATTGCCTTCGCAGGTCCTATGCCTTTAAATTTTTTTACAAGCTCATCCACACTGAGCTTTCCAAGTTTAGGAAGATTGTTGTTCGCTTCGGCCAGAATTTTTCTTGAAAGTTCTACCGCAGATTCTTTCCTGGTACCGGAACCTATTAGAATGGCAAGTAGTTCGGCATCGGAGAGGGCAGAGGATCCTTTATAAAGCATCTTTTCGCGTGGACGATCCTCCAGTGCCCAGTTTTTAATGGTGATGTTGGAGCTCATTTTAGTTTGGTTTGGGTATTTATCAAACCAAATTTAAGAAATCTTAGGGCACAAAAAAAGCCTTTCAAATATTTGAAAGGCTTTAAAATATCTTTAAAGCGGTCCTTAAAGAGCGTTCACGTGTTTTGTTAAACTCGATTTTAAGTTACCTGCTTTGTTTTTGTGGATCAGGTTCTTTTTAGCAAGCTTATCAAGCATTGAAGAAACTTTAGGTAACAACTCTGCAGCTTCAGTTTTGTCAGTAATGCTTCTCAACTTGCGAACTGCGTTACGCGCAGTTTTTGCATAATATCTGTTATGCAATCTTCTTGCCTGTGTCTGACGAATTCTTTTTAATGCTGATTTGTGATGTGCCATTAATCTGTTCTTTAATCTTTTAATTTGTAGCCCGTAGGGGAATCGAACCCCTGTTTCAAGAATGAAAATCTTGCGTCCTAACCCCTAGACGAACGGGCCAACATGTGTTTTTTTGCAAACTTTTTTCTCGTTTGCGGCTGCAAATATAGACTGTTATTTTAATCGCACCAAATATTTTTTTAAAAAAATATGAAAATTATTCCGGTGTGTTAAGAACAGATTGATTTACAGCAAAATTCAATACTGAAATTCTCTATTTATGCGATGAATAGTACTTCATGAACTGTACACGCTCGTAAAATGCAGGGTCCTCACTATTGCTGTAGTTCAGTTTCCCTCTGAAATCTTTCAGGGTATTAAATCCCTTTTGATTCATCCATTCTTCAAGTGCAGTGGTCATCTGTGAAACAATACCATTTCCGTTCTTATAAAGAGCTGAACAAACCTGTACGGTTTGAGCACCGGCCAGAATAAGTTTTATGACGCTGTCCCAGTCATGAACACCAGTGGATGCTGAAATATCGATATGGTCTGTCTGCCCTGATGTAATGGCAACCCAACGTAATGTATTGTGAAGGTCGCTTGGAACACTAAATATATCTGAAGCGGTAAGTTCCAGTTTATCAATGTTTATATCAGGCTGATAGAACCTGTTGAAGAGAACTACCCCTTCTGCGCCTTCTCCTTTCAATCTGTCTACCACTTTTACAATATTATTGAAATAGTAGCTTATTTTAACCGATACCGGGATGCTGACTACTTTTTTAACCTTACGTACTATTTCATAGTGTTTGTCATCGAATGATGAATCATCCTTTAAAGATGCGTTCATGATAAACACATTCAATTCGAGCGCATCAGCTCCTGCTTCTTCAATGCGTTTTGCAAAATCCACCCATTCACCACCCGAATAGCAATTAATGCTTGCGATAACAGGAATGCTAGTCTGTTCGGAACATTCCCGTACCAGCTTCAAATAGTTTTCAAGATTTTCTGACCGCACATAATTTTTTACATAATCATATGCTTCAGGATAATCCTGACTTTGGTCCATGGCGTTGCCCGCATTCATATTAATCTGTTCTTCGAACAACGATTTTAATACCACTGCTCCAATGCCTGCTTTCTCAAGTTCCAATACTTTTTCTACGGAGTTGGTGAGGCCGGAACTACTAGCAATAAGTGGGTTCTCAAGCTCAAGGCCTAAATAAGAAGTCTTTAAACTTATCATCTGATATAATGAATTTTATAAAGCAAATATAACTATTCTTGGCTGTGTACCAAAAATCATTTTTTATACTCCCGTTCGCCAAATATAGAACTGCCGATCCTAACCATGTTGCTCCCGTTTTTTACCGCAAGTTCATAGTCTCCCGACATGCCCATGGAAAGGATTGTAAAGTCCGGATCGTTGCTGAAAAATTCGTGCTTTAATGTACTGAAAAAGCTTTGCAGGGATTTAAATTCCCGGTTAATCTGATTTTCATCTTCAACGTATGAAGCCATTCCCATCAGCCCATTAATTTTTACATTCTGAAGCGCTTTAAATTCGTCTGATCTAAGAATGTCGTTGATTTCATCTTTTGATAAGCCAAATTTTGTCTCTTCTTCAGCAATTTTAAGTTGAAGCAAACAGGAAATGATTCTGTTGTTCTTTTCACCTTCTCTATTTATTGTATGTAATAATTTAAAGCTGTCAACACCATGAATTAAATATACAAAAGGGGCTATGAATTTAACCTTATTGGTTTGAAGGTGTCCTATAAAATGCCAGTGAATATCTTTGGGCAGGTGGTCATGTTTTTCCGTCAGATCCTGTACCTTGTTTTCACCAAAATCAAGATGTCCGGTAGCATATGCTTCCATAATCATGTTTTCGGGTTTGGTTTTTGAAACAGCTACCAATGTTACATTTTCTGACAGTGTGGATTTTATCGTTTTAATATTCTCAGCAACCTGCATACAATTAAATTTTACTACAAAAATATAAACCTGCAATGAAATATCGAAAATTAATGCAGTTATAGTTCTTCCGAGGATGGTATAAAAAAAGCCTCCGAAGAGGCTTGAATATTTTAAAAGAATTTAAAGCCGACTGAAAACATCAGCATATTGGTTTTTTGAACAAAGTCGAGTTTGGTTATATCGTTCAGTCCATATTCATATCTTACATCCACATAAAAATTTGCGATATCAAGGCCTGCGCCAACCTGCCAGTTCCAGTTTGCGGTTTCCAGCTCCTGAGCCAGATCAAACCCGTCTTCAAATGGTTTATTAATGGAAACACCTTTCGATTCAATGGTTTGATCTGTTGATACATTAAATTTTGGTGTCAGGTCGATTTTTTCATTTAATATAATGGAAGCTGATGGTCCTGTAAACAGGTTCAGTTTTAAAACTTTAAGGTCAAGCGCTTTTATTCCGAACAATACGGGAATATCCAATGTGGACAATTGTATGCCCTGTGTAACTGCAGTTAAAACAGTTGCATTTTCGGTGCCGGTATTCACCTGGGTATCCACAACGTCCAGGTTCATTTTACCGTTACGAACCACAAAGTTTGCTTCTGGTTGTAAAAAGAGCCGCTTCATTTTGAGCCTCGCAAATAAGCCGATACTTAATCCATTGGACGCATCCTGTATAAATTCACTACCGCTGTATGTAAGCTTTTCGTTACCATAGTATATATTCTGTACTTTGTCAATTGTAAACGTTGATGAAGTAATTCCACCTTTTATGCCCAGATCCAGAGGAGATTCAGCAACCATGCTACTTATAAGAAATACAAGTAATACTCCTGACGAAATTATTCTTTTCATATCTGACTTTCTGTTATTTTGTGCAATATTATTAAATATATGATTAATATTAAAACCCTTTCATTAAATCTTTGTCAACTGCCTTTACACCGTTGATCATCCAGTCAGGAGCCTCTTCGTCCTTCAGATAATGATCAAAAAACTGTTTCATCCTCGTCGACAGATCCATTCTGTTACCCCAGCTGGATGGCTTCAGATTATGTGGTTCGTTATTGTAAGACAGCATCCACACCGGTTTATCCAAACGTCGTAACGCAACAAAATATTCTATTCCCTGATACCATGGAACGGCTCCGTCATTGTCGTTATGCATAATTAATAACGGAGTTTTAACTTTATTCGCATAAAAAAGTGGAGAATTTTCTATGTAAAGCAGCGGTTTTTCCCACAGTGTTCCACCAATCCGGCTTTGGGTATGTTCATACTGAAACATCCTGCTCAATCCGGAACCCCATCTTATTCCACCATAAGCACTGGTCATATTGCTTACCGGGGCGCCCGCCATTGCTGCTGCAAACATATTGGTTTGGGTCACCAGGTAAGCAGTCTGATAACCTCCCCAACTTTGTCCCTGAAGTGCCATATGGTCGGCATCTACCCAATTATGCCTATCAATAAGACTTTCAACTCCACTTACAATGCATTCATATGCGCTTTGACCCGGATAGCCAATTCTGTACTTTATGTCGGGAACAAAAACAAGGTACCCATTGCTGGTATAAAGTGTTTTATTGATGGTTGAATAACTCGGGTATATCGAGTTGAACCTGTTGAGATTATCCGCGTTGCGTTCATAAAAGTAAACCATCATTGGATATTTTTTTTCGGGATCAAAGTTTTCGGGTTTATAAAGCAGACCTTCAAGTTCGTCACCATTGAAAGAACACCATTTTACAAGCTCTACGGTATTCCATATAAAATCATTTTTTTGAGGATTTGCATCCGATATTTTTTTGTTAAAAGTCATCTCCCGGTTACAAACCCATAAATCGGGGTATTCATTACAGTCTTGTCTTGTATAGTACATACGGTCAGAATCGTCTGCTTTTACGGGATTGCTGTAATATTTGGCGTCAAAAAATATGTTAACTGGTCCGCTGTGAGCTTGTAGATCCAAATTTGCATAACCTGAATCCTTGGTTTTTTCATCAAAGACTTTCAGGAGTTGTTTCTGTCCCGGGTCCATGTAGTCATGATCCTTATCCAGATCAATAAATCTGTAACTTGTTTTTGATTCCCTGCCGTTAGTTAGGTTGATCGGATCAGTTTTGCCTTTAGGGTCAACCTGCCAGATGTCATATCGATCGTACAAATAGATGTATGCATCATTTTTGCTCCAGCCTCCAATGCCATAATTTCCCGGATCAAAGGGAATATCATTCTCCTCGTTAACCAGCATGGTTGAGATGCTTTTATTAAGAATGTGCGATTTTCCTTTTCTGATATCGATGATATAATAGTTGCTATCAGAAGGCTGAAAGTATACCGCATAATTTTCGTCCGGAGAAATATTGACTCGATCTTTGGCTTTTACTAAAAGTTTACGTTCCCCCGTATTTATATCCGATAGATAATAATCGTTAATGAATTTACCGGTCCAGTTGCTTGCACGCAGATAAGGATCTGCCGTATATAATAATGCATATTTTTTGTCCCATTTTGTACTGTATCGCACATATTTAAGGTTTTTATCTGCCAGTTGAACCACCTTATTTTTATCTACCAGATAAACAGCAGCATAAGTCCTGTTTTTATCACGTTTAAGATTTAATTTTTGCCGGGGTTGTAGCTCCAGATCATTCCATGACCAGATATCCAAACTAACCTTTTCGCCGTTTAACAGCGTATCCTTAGGTTCCTGAACAGGTTTTGGTGCTGATCCGAAATATAACCTTTCGCCACTTTCTGAGAAGGAAAGTCCGGAATGTTCTGAAGGTGCCCAGCCTGTTGGTAAGGCCTTGGAAAGTGTATCTGCTATGATACTTACCTTATTGTCTTTGATTGAATAAAATTCCAGTTGCCACGTTTTAATTTTAAGGGTATCGGTGGAACTTAGCCAGGCCATTTGCTCCCCGTCATCATCCGTTGTCAGTTTAGTCACTTTACCTGTAATTGTATTTACGGTATGCTTTTGCCGTGTTTTCGGATCAAAATAATGCACGGATGAAGTTGTGACGGAATCTTCTTTTTCAACGGCATAAGCAAGTATATTTCCCGCTTTTGACCAGTGAAAATCCGTAACATTTCGTATCAGGATAGTATCCAGAGTTGAACCGTTAAAAATGACCAGGTTATTTCCTCCCTTTGGCAGCTTAGGTTTTTTAGTCTTAAGAGAGTCGGCTATTGTAGTATCTTCAGGAGGTAAATACTTTTCTTCAGTAGTAAATGCCACCCAGTTTCCATTTTTTTCTGGGATGTCAAAATTCTTCAGTTTTGGAAATTTAACCATTGAATCTTTTGCGAAAAGGTAAATGCCAAGAGAATCTTTTGGCTGTTTAGCCTTAGGTTTCTCCATTTTTTTTGCCTCACGTTCCTGTTGAAGAGATGGTTCAATTTTAAAGGCAGCTAGATTTGCATCTCCACTGAATTTCAGGCCGGTAGATAGATGAAATGTATCTGGTTTATCTTTATTTACATCGTAAACGATGGTTCTGGAATCACCCTTTCCTGGTTTAAGCCGGTAGGCAATTTTATTACCACTATTTGAAAGTTTTATTTCAGTTATAGAATTCCAGTTGTTAAAATCTGAAATCTGAACGGGTCTTTTTTGAGAAAATGAAAATGTTGAAATCAGTAAAAAAAAGAGTATAAAATGTTTTTTCATTTGAGTATGTGTTAAGTATCGTGCTAAAATACAAAAATCATGCAAAACTTCAGGTTGGTTTTATCAATGTCTTCCGTTATCTTTGGTTTTCAAAGAAAGAATCCATGGATAAAAAGAGTGAAAATCAGGTTTCCTGCCCCAATTGTGGATATGCGATTGATGTAAATGCAATTCTGTACAGGCAGATGGAAGAGGATTTTAAACATAGGTACCAGAATTATTTAAGTGAAGAACGGAAGAAATTCAAAAAACTTCAGGATGATGTTGAAAACGAACGCAAACTGATTGAGGAACAAAAGGAAAATATAGAGAGAAAGGTTAGCGAGGATGTAAAGAATAAGTTGAAAAGTGAACGGGAAAAACTGGAAGCAGAACTTAAAAAGTCACTGAAGGAGGAACAGGAAGAGGTTTTTGAATCCATGCGTAAAGAATTGCTTGAGAAAAGCGAAAAGGTAAAGGATTTGAATAAAAAACAGGCAGAAATTGAAAAACTGAAGCGGGAGAAGGAAGAACTGCGAGATGTTGTGGAGGCGGAAGCTCAGAAAAAGATAAATGAAGAAATTGCAAAGGAAAGGGAGCGGCTTGAAAAAATGGCCATTGAAAAAAGTGAGCTTCGGTTGAAAGAAAAGGACACACTTATCAATCAGTTGAAAGAGCAGGTGGATGAGATGAAGCGCAAAGCTGAACAGGGATCTATGCAGATGCAGGGTGAGGTTCAGGAATTGGCAATCGAAGAGTTTTTGCGGGAACAGTTTCCACTGGATACAATTGAAGAAGTTCGAAAAGGTGTCCGGGGCGCGGATTGTAAACAGATTGTAAATACCCGTTCGCATCAGAATTGTGGCGTGATTTATTACGAGAGTAAGCGAACCAAGGATTTTCAGCCTGCGTGGATAGAAAAATTCAGGAACGACATGCGGGATATGAATGCCAATATTGGTGTAATTGTAACCGAGGCCATGCCAAAGGATATGGACCGGATGGGTATGAAGGACGGAATATGGATTTGTAATTATGTAGAATTTAAAGGCCTTTGTGCGGTATTACGCGAATCATTGGTGCAACTTAGTCAGGCCGTGGCATCGCAGGAAAACAAGGGTGATAAGATGGTGATGCTATATGATTATCTTACCAGTAATGAATTCCGGTTGCAGATTGAAGCTATTGTTGAAGGATTTACTGAAATGCAAAACGATCTGGACAGAGAGCGCAGGGCTATGGAAGGAGCCTGGAAGAGAAGAGAAAAACAAATTCAGAAAGTATTACTGAATACCAACCATATGTATCATTCCGTAAGAGGTATTGCAGGAAATGCTATTGCTCCGGTTCAGGCGCTGGAAATGCCTGAGGAAGAATAAGTTTAAGTATGAATCAATCAGTTTTAAAAGACTCCAGGCTTTATATAATTTTCGGGATCACCTTGTTCGGTGTCTCAGGTGTGGCAAGTTTAGCCCCGGCATTTCCGGTTATCATGGAACAGTTTGGTTTGAATGAAACACAGGTCGGATACCTGATTACTGTTTTTACCGTACCCGGAATAGTTTTAACACCTGTAATGGGTATTCTTGCAGATCGTTACGGACGTAAGACAATTCTGATCCCTTCTATGGCATTGTTTGGTATAGGCGGTTTTCTGTGTGCCTTTCAGGAAACTTATCAGATGCTTCTGGTTATGCGTTTTATTCAGGGCGTGGGAGCTTCAGCTTTGGGATCCTTAAATGTTACGTTAATTGGGGATCTTTTTGAAGGCAAAAGAAGAGGGGAAGTGATGGGACTTAATGCCAGCGTTCTGAGTATTGGTACGGCCTCTTTTCCCGCAATTGGGGGCGCATTGGCAGCGATTGACTGGCGTACTATTTTTTATATTCCTGCATTGATAATTCCGCTTATTGCTATCGTTTATTTTAACCTGAATGTACCTGCCTTAAAAGGAAAGGTGAAGTTCAGGGACTATCTTACCCGTGTATGGAATACCATTAACCGGAAAATTGTCTGGGGACTGTTTATTTCAAATATTCTTGCTTTCGTAGTACTATATGGCGCTTACCTTACATTTTTGCCATTAATGGTTAAGGAAAGATTTGATGTAGGTACTCTGACCATCGGAGGTATTATGTCGCTGATGTCAATCACCACGGCATTAACTTCGTCTCAATATTCCAGGATTGTTGAAAAATTTACAACATACAAAATGTTGTATGCTAGTTCGGTTTTATATGCGATAAGCCTGTCAGTTTATGCGTTTGCCGACTCGTGGCCGCTTCTTATCCTGGCAACAATTTTGTTTGGTCTGGCACATGGAAGTTTTATTCCTAACGTGCAAACAATGTTAGTCGGATTGGCACCATTATCTGAAAGGGCAGCATTTATGTCAGTAAATGGCATGGTACTCCGGATTGGTCAATCCATAGGTCCCGTTTTTGCTGCTTTCTTTTTTATCGGCGGCCATTTTAGTTATGTATTTTTAGTCAGTGCTTTTTTGGCATTATCAATTTTCGTATTTGTGAAATTTATGGTACTTCCAGAGCCTCAAAAAACTTAGAGTATCTCTGAGAATTCGTAGGAACCGGATTTTTTTAAGACCAGTTTGTATGTTTTAACAGCATTATTTGCTGTATTATGCACCTGAAAACAGCTGACTGATACTTTTTTTCAAAAAAAAAATCCCAAAAAATTATTGGCCATTGAATTTTGTATTTAAATCAATTCTTAATTCACTAAAATTGAAAATAGTTTCATAAGAATAAGTGTTCTGAATGCCTTTTTTAATGCACTTTTCAACCTAAAAGGGTTTATTGCAGTATGTTTTAAGTGTCAAGTATACAGTTGTTTAAGTGGTGTGTCATATAGCTGGTTTTTGATTCAGAATAGGGAATAAATGTTAAATTTTTCAAGTATTCGGTATCCTTTTTTATTCTAAATAAGAAAAGAAAAGGTCGCAAAATATTCAATTTGAATTTGTTATGTAGATATAAAGTAAGTAGTATATGTTAAAAATTTTAGCAAATTGCTTTATTTTTCAAATAAATATTTCAATATTTGTAACTGTTCATAACGCGTTAATTAATGTATAACCCCAAAATTTGTTATGTCCATAATTAAAGCCGTTGAATAATTGGAACAGGTAATATAACCTTAGATATTTAGCAACATTATTGATTTTAAATGTCATTATTAATCGCTTGTGATTATTGTATTATGAAAGGCAAATTAAATTACATATATAACCCTCAATTCTAATTCCCCATGGATGCAAAAATACTATCTCAATCGGTAACAAAGTCTCAGTTGATGGAGCAAGTGGAGTCTATATCCAGAAAAACTATTACGGAAGGTGACTTTAAATTAATTGATAAGCTTATTACGAGGATTGGTAATGCAGTTCGAAGTAATGATCTGGATAAATCTGATTTAGCATATTTAAGTAGGTCATTTGGCGAAGAGTTCTTGTATAATACTATTCAGGGATATGGACTAAGAAAACCTCAGGGGTATGCAGGAGATTATTTAATGATTGATAAAATATATACCTATCATCATTCAGATATTGAGAAATACAAAGTTTGGGATGAATACTTTCATTCTCAGTCCGCTCCTAAAGCTGTAAGAAACAGAAAGAAATATTTCAAGTCAAAGTTAAAACATAAGTTAAGCATGTCAACGGGAAAAATTGATCTGCTTAATGTTGCCAGTGGCCCTGCACGTGATATTTTGGAATTATATCAGGAAATTGATTCTCCAAATCAGCTTCACACAACGTGTGTGGAAATTGATGAGAATGCTATAAAGTATGCAAGTAATTTGGTAAATGGTTATTCAAAAAACATCGAATTTGTAAAAGCAAATGTGCTTAGATACAGGACTGAAAAGAAATTCGATGTTGTATGGTCAGCAGGATTATTTGATTATTTCAATGAAAAAGCATTTATAATGGTTCTATCCAGGTTCAAGGATTTTGTTAAGCCTGGTGGTGAAATAATAATTGGAAATTTTAATGAAAGACATAATCCAAGTCGTGATTATATGGAAATTATGGGTGAATGGTTCTTGCAACATAGAACTGATGAAGAATTGGTAACCCTGGCAATGAAGGCAGGATTTGATTTTACTCAAATTAACATTGGGCGTGAGCCGGAGAATGTTAATCTTTTTATGCATATTAAGTGCTAATATTCTTAATTTAAGTTTTTTACATCATATTAAGCTTGATTATTTAACAATAGTCAAGCTTTTTCTATTGAATTTTAACCTATAATTAACTTTTTTGTGATTTTTTGGTCCGTATTATTAAATTTTGTTTAAATTTGGGGAATAAAATTTTACAATGTCAGGATCACTAGAAAGGAAGCCTAAAATAATGAATGGCATAGACCTTAAAGATATAAGAATTGGTCTTATGTCAGCTTTATTTATTTATGGACTTTTTGGAATCCTTGATCCGTTTATGATGCCAATAAACTATAAATCAGCATGGTTTATTAGATATGTAATTATATTACCCGCAATAGTACTTGTTTGGATTTACACATACCACAAAAGTTTTACGAAAAGAACTAATGAAAAGTTATTACTACTCCTCTTGGCTGGCCAACTGGGAATAATTTCAATGATTGCCGTTTCTGAACCAGGAGAAATGTCCTTTTGGGGATATTATGCAGGATCTATATTAGTCTTTCTCTGGGCTGGATTTGTATTTAAATTTTCATTCATTTATTCAACTATCGTATTTTTTGTTGTAGTTTTTTCTTACGACTTTGTTGCTGTTTTTGATCAACATTTACTAAGTCACGGATTACATTCAGAAGAATTTACCTGGTTTTTGGGAAATAATTTCTTTCTAATTAGCTCTGGCATTCTCGCTGTAATTGGTTCAAACAGATTACAGCAATCAAATATGAAAATAGAAGAGGAGAATCTTAAATATAAACTTGCAAAGGAAAAAGCGGAAGAAAGTGATCGTTTGAAATCGGCATTTTTGGCTAATATGAGTCATGAAATACGGACCCCGCTGAACGCCATACTTGGATTTTCTCATTTACTAAAGGATGAGGAAGCTGACGAGGAGGAAATAAAGCAGTTTCTTGGATTAATAAATAATTCAGGGAATAATCTGTTACGAATCATTAACGATATTATTGATATCTCCAAAATTGAAGCTGGTCAGCTCAGTGTAACCAAGTCGCGTTTTAATGTAAACGAAGTTCTGCGGAATGTATCGCAAAAGTATCAGAGTCTGGATATTTATAGTGCAAGTGGGAATATTGATTTTATAATCAATACACCTGCTAAAAATGATGATTTGCAGATACGAAGTGATATTCAACGCTTGGAACAAGTATTGGATAACCTGATTAACAATGCCTTTAAATTTACCAAACAAGGCAGTATTGAAGTGGGATATAAGGTGAAATCCAAAGATGGCTCAGGTTATCTTGAATTTTACGTTAAAGATACAGGAAAAGGCATTCCTGATGATAAGCAATACATTATTTTTGAGCGGTTCAGACAAGTTGAAGAAGACATATATCACGAAGGTGCAGGATTAGGTTTAAGCATATGTAAAGGTATTTTAAAGCTGCTTGAAGGTGATATATGGTTTGAATCGAAAGAAAACAAGGGAACAGCTTTTTACTTTACGCTGCCTTTATAACAAACAGGAAAAATAAAACATATTCCTGAACTCATTTTCAATATCAACTTCCTTTTCAAACAAACCGTAGAATGTTGAGCCGCTGCCCGACATTGAAGCGTAAAGTGCTCCGTTGGCATACAATTTCTCCTTAATAACTTTAAATTCAGGAAATGATTTAAAAACAGTTGTTTCAAAATCGTTTTTAAGTTCATACTTCCATGTACTTAAAGGTTGTTCCAGTATTTCAGAAATTTTCTTTTTGGGTCTGGAAGGTACAATGTTTTTATATGCCAATGGTGTGGGAACACCAACATCCGGTTTTACCAACACCAGAAAATAATCCTTCAAACTAAAATCTACAGGTTCAATTATATCGCCAATGCCTGAAACCATAGCCGGTTTATTGTATATAAAAAAAGGACAGTCGGCTCCAATCCTGGCTGATAGTTCTGCGAGCTGAGTTTCGCCAATATTTAAATTAAATAAGCGGTTTAAACCATTGAGACAGTAGGAGGCATCGGATGATCCACCACCTAAACCACCACCAAAGGGAATAGACTTGTGTAAATGTATGGCGACAAATGGTAGCCTGAAATTATTATTAAGCAGATGATATGCTTTAAGAACCAGATTTTCTGAAGGATCAGAATCCAGTTTTATACCTGATTCTGTGAATTTGAATGCATCGGCAGGTGTTATTTCAAGCCTGTCAGTTAGCGGAACCGGATAGAAAAGTGACTCCAGATTATGATAGCCATCCGGACGTTTTTCAATAATATCCAGTCCGATATTTATTTTGGCATTGGGGTGCAGAATCATTGGATCAGTTTTAAACAAAAATAACTATACAAAATGAATTATTTTCACTTTAGCTGCAATTACGGAAGGCAGTATATATATATTCACAATTTATAAACAAATATGGATCCCTTATGTTTTTGACTCATAGCCCAATAAAGAAGTCGTCAACAAACTGAGATTTCGAATCTGATTTCTGCATTGTGTTTATTAAATTTGACGTCAGTTTCTACCTGGGGAAACCTATTAATTTATATAACTTCTACGTATAAACAGGAATATTATGGCTCAGAAAAACACGAGGTCTGCACAATACAAACCGACAGTCCCGGCAAATGAATTTGGGAAACTGCCACCACAGGCGATAGAACTTGAAGAGGCAGTTCTGGGAGCGCTAATGCTTGAAAAAAGTGCGTATCCTGCTGTTGGGGATATATTAAGAACAGACTCGTTTTATAAAGAAGCCCATCAAATTATTTATTCTGCGGTTGTTGATTTGTTCTCAAAAGAAGAACCGATCGACTTGCTTACTGTAACTGAGCAACTAAAAAAGAAAGGTCAGCTGGAGGAAATTGGTGGTCCTGTGTATATATCTCAGTTGACCACAAAGGTAGCCTCAGCAGCTCACATTGAATACCATGCAAGGATCATCGCTCAAAAATATCTGCAACGTGAACTGATTCGTGTTTCAACTGAAATTCAGAACAATGCTTACGATGAGAGTCTGGATGTGGATGAATTGCTTGAAAGTGCTGAAAACAGCATTTTTGAAATTTCCCAGGTTGGCGTTAAAAATGAAACAACACAGATCAATCCGATTATTGAAGAGGCAATTCATAATATTGAGGAAGCATCAAAACAGAAAGAAGGATTGAGTGGTGTGCCGTCAGGTTTCCGGAAACTGGATAAAATTACATCCGGTTGGCAAAATTCAGATCTTATTATCCTGGCTGCCCGTCCTGCGATGGGGAAAACAGCATTTATATTATCCATGACCCGAAATATTGCACTTGATTTTGATCGTCCAATAGCAATTTTCTCTCTTGAGATGTCGAATGTACAGTTGGTTAACCGACTTATTTCAAGTGAATGCGAAATTGAAGGGGAGAAAATTAAGAACGGTCGCCTGAGCCATGAAGAATGGGATCATTTGAATCATAAGATAAAAAATCTTCAGGATGCGCCTATTTTTGTGGATGATACTCCCGGGTTGTCAATATTTGAGCTCAGGGCTAAGTGTCGTCGCCTGAAGCAAAAACATAACATCTCAGCAATTTTTATCGATTACCTTCAGTTGATGAATGCCAAAGACATGAAACCGGGGAGCAGGGAGCAGGAGGTGAGTTTAATATCGCGTTCATTAAAAGGATTGGCCAAGGAACTGAATGTACCTATCGTGGCACTTTCGCAGTTGAACCGTGGTGTAGAAGGACGAACAGGTTACGAAGGTAAAAGACCTCAGCTGGCTGACCTTCGCGAATCCGGAGCAATAGAACAGGATGCAGATATGGTATTATTCATTCATCGTCCTGAATACTATGGTATAACGGAAGATCCGGACGGAAATGATTTAATTGGTGTAGCTGAAGTTATCATAGCAAAACATCGTAATGGTGCCACCGGTACGGTACAGATCAGGTTCAGAAAAGAGTTGGCTAAGTTCATTGATCCGGAAGATGATTTTACCGGTAACTATCCGGGAGCAGGAGAGCCAATTACACTCAGTTCAAAAATGAACAGCTATGAAGATGAGTTTAATTCACAATCAAACGATTTTAACAGGTCCGGAGGAGGAGATTCCCGTCCGTTTTAATTCGCTGTAAATTTTAGTATCTTCGGAAAAAATTTTTCTATGGATAACGAAGAAGTTGTCATACGGTTGCAGGATGCAGAAATAAGTCACAGGGAACTCGTAGTTCTGAAAAATGTAAACCTTGAGGTTAAAAAAGGTGAGTTTATCTATTTAACAGGTAAAACCGGAACCGGAAAAAGCAGCCTTTTACGTACACTTTATGCCGATATTCCACTTTTGAATGGAGAAGGAGAAGTAGCAGGCTACGACCTGAAAAAACTTAAGAACAGAGAAATTCCTTATTTGCGTAGAAAAATAGGCATTGTTTTTCAGGATTTTCAATTATTGTATGATCGCAACGTAAGTGCCAACCTGGAATTTGTTCTGAAAGCTACCAACTGGAAGGATAAAAAGAAAATTGAAAACAGGATAAACGAAGTACTGGATCATGTAGGGATGAAGAATAAAGGGTATAAAAAGCCACATGAATTATCGGGTGGTGAGCAACAACGCATTGCCATTGCAAGAGCACTTTTAAATAAACCGGAACTTATCCTGGCGGATGAACCAACAGGTAACCTTGATTTTGAAACTTCGACCCAAATTATGAAAATACTGAAGCAAATCAGGGATGAAGGCACCACAATACTAATGGCGACGCATAACTCCAGCCTGCTTGAAGTATTCCCCGGAAGGGTAATTAATTTTCAGGAAAGTATCCTGGTCGATAATGCTGGATGATCATCTTCTGATAAGAGGGCGTATTAAACCTTCGAGACCATTGACTTTAATTTCATACATTTCTTTAAGCATATCACCAAGTTTACCTTCAGGGAATCCCTTTTGGCGGAACCAAACCAGATAAGGCTCCGGAAGATCAACCAGGAACCTGTTTTTATATTTTCCGAAAGGCATGCGCGTATTAGCCAGTTTAACCAGATGATCTTTATCGAACAGTTCCATAAAAAAGTGATTTAACTTTTTCAATTTTTTCATTCAGTGGCTGGTTTACATCAATCCAGTGAATTTTAAAGCCACGTCTTTCCATGCCCCTGAACCAGGTCATTTGTCGCTTTGCAAACTGATGTATGGCTATTTCAAGCGATTCAAACATTTCATCATATGTAAGCTCACCAATAAGATACTGGGTGACAAACTTGTATTCCAAACCGTAATAAATTAAATCTTCGGGAGTAATGCCTTTTTCAAGCAAGGCCTTTACTTCGTCTATCATCCCTTCTTCGAGGCGGGTCTTAAGCCTTGCCGTAATTTTTTTTCTTCTCAGTTCCCTGTTGATTGAAACTCCGATCAGTAAAGAATTTATCTCAGGATAATCAGTGTCATCAATTTGATTAGTGGAATAGTATTCCGCAATCTCGATAGCCCGGATTGCTCTTCGTTTAGTATCTGTATCGGTGCTGTTATGTAATGACTTATAGCTTTTTAATATATCCTCCAGTTCGTGCAATGTCTTTTGTTCCAAAGCTGATCTCAGTTTCGGGTTTTGCGGTACATTAACAAGTTTATATCCTTTTAATACAGCCTCTATATACAAACCGGTTCCGCCACACAACAGCGGGAGTTTTTCTCTACCGGAAATATCTTCGAATGCCGAAACAAAATCGCGCTGATATTCATATACATTATACTTGTATCCCGCATCTACGATATCAATCAGATGATAAGGAATTGTTGTGCCGTCCAATGAATATTCCACCAGATCTTTGCCAGTTCCAATATCCATTCCTCGGTAAAGCTGGCGGCTGTCTCCGCTAATGATCTCTGCATTCAGTTCTTTGGCCAAAGCGACAGCAAAACCTGTTTTCCCGGAAGCTGTAGGGCCGATTACCGTAAGCAGATTATATGTTGAATCCGGGTTCTTATTCATATTCCGGGTCAAAATAACAAAGAAAAAAGTAATATTAGTTAACAGTTCACTTTAATTTGCAGGCCATGTATAAAAATGTTTAATTTTGCGCTCATAAACGCATTGTATGAGTTACAAATCCTTATTTAACCGCTTAAAAAATATAATCATTTCTCCTTCTGCGGAATGGAAAGAAATTCAAAAGGATGAGCTGACCGGTCTGAATGTTGTACATCAGTTTGCATTACCGTTAATTGCTTTGTCTGCTATTGCTGCTTTTATTGGAACTGCAATATATTTAGAGGGATTTAATGTGGAGGAATCGCTGAAAAAAGCGTTGCTCGTTTTTGTGAGTCTCTTTGCCAGTATATATGTCAGCATGGGGGCGATTTATTTTCTGATGCCTAAATTTAATCTTACACAGGACAGGAACAATGTGTTTCGCTTTGTTGCCTATTCATCTGCAGTAATCTTTGCCATAAAATTTGTTACAGAGCTGTTTCCTGAACTTTTCTTTCTGAAGATACTCAACTTATATACAGCTTATATTATCTGGGAAGGTGTGACGCCTATATTTAACGTAGATGAAAAAGATAAAGCCAGTTTTGTGGTGTTTTGTTCATTTGTGATCATTGCAGGAAACTATGCTGTTTTTAGCTTATTGCGTATTTTAATGCCTGGATTTTAATGGAAAAAAAGCAGAATAATATTAATATTAAGAACAAGCGGGCAACGTTTGATTATGAGCTGATAGAAAAGTTTACAGCTGGAATCGTTCTGACCGGAACCGAAATTAAATCGATTCGTAACGGCAAAGCAAGCCTTGTCGATTCTTATTGTTATTTTGCAAATGGTGAGTTATGGATTAAGTCAATGAATATTTCGGAATATTTTTATGGATCCTATAATAATCACAATACCACACGCGACCGTAAATTATTGCTTCAGAAAAAAGAATTGCGTAAACTGGACCGGAAAATCAAGGAATCCGGGCTTACCATTATTCCTGTGCGACTGTTCATTAATGAGAAGGGATACGCAAAACTTCAGATAGCACTTGCAAAAGGTAAAAAGGAATACGATAAGCGTCAGACCCTAAAGGAAAAAGATGACAAGCGGCATATGGATCGTTTTATGAAAAGGTGAGTTTAGATACAAGAACCAGGACGTAGGATTTAAGATTTTGGACTTAGACATAGATTAGTTGGAAATTGGTTTTAATTGATTACTCTAATTTTTCACTCTTCAGACGATTTCTCCGGCACCTTCTCTGATGACTTCAGGTTCGGGCAGTGTGCAATCAATTACAGTAGATGGAGTATTGTTGCCATAACCACCATCAATGACCAAGTTCACCAGATTTTCGAATTTTTCATGAATAAGTTCAGGATCGGTTATGTATTCCTGTACCACATCATCGGAATGGATGGATGTTGCAACCAGGGGCACGCCTAAAAGCGATGTAATCTCTTTAACTATATTGTTATCAGGAACACGGATCCCAATACTTTTCTTTTTGCTTCTGAATAACTTGGGAACATTATTATTTGCTTCAAGAATAAACGTAAAAGGTCCCGGAAGATTATTTCGCATCAGTTTAAATACCGGGTTGGAAATAGGTTTTGTAAACTGGGATAATTGACTCAGATCACTACACAGCAAGGAGAGATTGTATGATTTATTACGTTTAAGCTGATGAATTTTATCAATGCCTTTGGGGTTGTTTAAAGAACAGCAGAAAGCATATATTGTGTCAGTCGGGACGATGATGACTCCATTATTCCGGAGTATCTCCACAACCTCTTCAACCTGTTTATGGTTGGTATCTTTTTCGTATAGTTTTATTAACATTACTGTTCTTTTATGTGAAAATACTATAAATATGCCACTTTAAGCCATTTGTGGATAAATTTTGTTTAACTAATTCCAAATTCAGAAAAAAGTACAGTTCAAAGTTTTTTATATTTGTTACAAATTAACGATCGTGAGTAAAAGAATAATTATTGCAATTGACGGATATTCATCTTGCGGCAAGAGTACGCTTGCCAAAGACCTGGCAAAGGAGTTAGGTTATGTATATGTTGATACCGGTGCAATGTACCGTGCCGTAACTTACTATTGCCTTGAAAACCATATTATTCAGGATGATAATTTACATGCTGAAAGTCTGAAATTTGCTATGCACGATATTCAGGTCGGGTTTCGTTATGATCCTTTGCATAATGAAAATATTACCTTGTTAAATGGTAAGGATGTGGAGAAAGAAATTCGTTCAATGGAAGTGTCAAAGTATGTCAGTCAGGTAAGTGCCTTAAAATTTGTAAGAGAAGAAATGGTACAGCTGCAGCGTCAGATTGGAAAAGAGAAGGGCATTGTTATGGATGGCAGGGATATCGGGACGGTTGTTTTTCCTAAGGCTGAGCTTAAGATTTTTCTGGTAGCTAAACCGGAGATCAGAGCTAAGAGACGGTTTGATGAATTAAAATCAAAAGATTATGATGTAAGTTTCAAGGAAATACTTGAAAACATAAACCACAGAGATCAGTATGATACCAGCAGAAAGGAAAGCCCTTTACGAAAGGCGCTTGATGCAATTGAGCTGGATAACAGTATGCTGAATCAGAGTCAGCAACTTGACAAAGTGCTTTCCATTGCGCGAAAAAGAATAGCTGATGGCATATAAGATTGAAATTGATGGCGGGTCGGGTTTTTGTTTTGGAGTTGTCAATGCCATTAAAAAAGCTGAAGATGTACTGACCAGGGGAGAAGAACTGTATTGTCTGGGAGACATAGTACATAACAGCATGGAAGTGGAGCGACTCGAAAAACTTGGTCTGAAAACCATTGATTACAATACCTTCAAAACGTTGAAAAATGTTACGGTTTTGTTACGTGCGCACGGTGAACCACCGTCAACTTACGAAACAGCACAAAACAACAACATTACCCTTATTGATGCAACATGTCCTGTTGTGCTACAGCTTCAAAAACGCGTTAAAAAAGGGTTCGAATCGGCAAAGCAGGACAACGGACTTGTAGTTATTTACGGAAAAAAGGGACATGCTGAGGTTAACGGATTGGTAGGGCAGACTGATGATGAGGCCGTTGTTGTGGAAAATGAGGATGATCTGGATGGGTTGAACTTTAATCAACCGATTTATTTGTACTCGCAGACTACCAAACAGGAGGAAGGACTTCTTTCTGTTGAACAAGAAATACTAAACCGTCTGGGAGACAATGGCGTGTTGGAAATGCATAACTCTATTTGTAAACAGGTGTCAAGACGTGTTCCCGGCATTAAACAGTTTGCGAAGAAAAACGATTTAATTTTATTTGTCAGCGGTAAAAAAAGTTCAAACGGTAAAATGCTTTTCGAGGCTTGTAAATCAACTAATCCTGATTCTTATTTTATTTCATCTGTGGATGAACTGGATTACAGCTGGTTGAAAGCGAAGCATAATATAGGCATTTGTGGTGCCACATCCACCCCCAGATGGTTAATGGACGAAGTGGCCGAAAAAGTTAAAGAGCATTTGGATTTACATCAGATGCAGACTGCAGGACACAAGACACAAGATAGTTGATGGTTTAGTTTTCTGTGTTTTGGTAGAAGATGATCGGTTCACAATTTACATCTAATGGTTTCGGTATTAATTACTGAGCAACTTAAAAGGTTTGACTTATAAATTGATTATTTTTGTTCTGAAATAATTCAGATTATCGTTCGTTTTAGTACAGAACGTAAAAGACATAATAGATGAGGAATCTGGTAATTATAGTATTTTTATTAATCTTTGGCACGATGCGGGCTCAGGAGTTTAACTGTAAAGTTTCTGTGACACACCGTTCCATTCAAAGCACCAATGTCGCCATATTTGAGAACATGGAGAAAACCATAAGTGAGTTTATGAATAACCGCAAATGGACTAATGATGAGTTTAAACCGAAAGAAAGGATTGACTGTAATTTTCTGATCAATCTGACCGATATGCAGAATAACGAGAATTTCTCCGGCACACTTACTATTCAGGCACGTCGTCCGGTATATAATTCTTCGTACAATACCCTGATGTTTAATTATATTGACAAGAATTTTGCATTTTCGTTTGTGGAGTTTGATCCGCTCATATTCAATGAGAACACTTTTGATAATAACCTGACAGCTGTATTGGCATATTATGCATATATCATACTTGGAATGGATTATGATTCATTCGCTCCGATGGGTGGGCAACAGTTTTTCCAGGTATCTGAGCACATCGTCAATAATGCTCAGAATGCATCGCAATCAGGTTGGAAGGCCATGGAAAGCAGGACGAACAGGTACTGGTTGATTGAGCAACTGCTGCACGATGATTTTAAACCCTTCAGGATGTTTATATATAACTATCACAGAAAGGGGCTTGATCTCATGGCTGATAATCCTGTAGAAGGTCTGGAAAACATAAAAAAGGCTATTCCAACTTTACAGGACCCGTACAGAAAACAACCTACGGCAATACTGTTCCAGATTTTTGCCGATACCAAATATGAAGAATTTATAAATCTGTTTAAGCCGCATGATGCGGCTACCCGAAGTGAGATTGGTACTATTTTAAAGATTATCGATCCACAGCATATTCAGGATTATGACAGGATGATTTCAGGTTAAACCATACTTTATGCTCAGATCTTTATCGATTCGTAATTTTGCGTTGATCCAAAACCTGAATATCGGGTTTCACAATGGAATGTCAGTAATTACCGGCGAAACCGGTGCCGGTAAATCCATTATGCTGGGCGCTTTAAATATGATCCTTGGTCAGCGGGCCGATTTGTCTGCCATCCTTACCAAGGATGAAAAATGTGTAGTGGAAGCTCAGTTCAGTATTGAGGGCTACGGGCTTGAACCTTTTTTTAAGCAAAACGATCTTGATTTTGATAATCAAACCATTATACGAAGGGAAATTACTCCTGCCGGAAAGTCCCGTGCATTTGTAAACGATACGCCGGTAACGCTTGATATTTTAAAGTTGCTTACAGAATCACTTATTGATATTCATTCGCAACATGAGAACCTGTTGTTAAACGACAGTGGCTTTCAGCTTCAGATCATTGACGGTATGGCTCAGAATACAGCGGTTTATAATGCTTATCAGCAGGCATATCAGTTGTGGTTCAGGCTAAAAAGGGAGTTACAGGAACTAAAAGAAACGGCAGATAAGGCTGCGGCAGATAAGGACTATTTTCAGTTTCAGTTTGATCAGCTGGCAGAGGCCGTATTAACAGATAAAGATGAGCAGGAAATTCTGGAAGCAGAACTGGAAGCACTGACGCATGCTGAAGAAATCAAAATGGCACTCTCACAAATTTCCGGTTCAATTGACGATGAAACTAACGGAGCACTTAACCTTTTGACTGAGGCCCGCAATGCAGCACATAAAATCGGTACATATCTTTCGCTGGCTGAAGAGCTGGAAAAGAGACTGGAAAGTGTGATTATTGAGTTGAAAGATATTGCGGGTGAAGCAGAACTGAAGGCCAATGATATTGAATACCTGCCTGAACGTATTGAAGAGATTACAGACCGGCTGAACCTTTTAAACGATTTGCAGCATAAACACAGGGTTGGAAGCGTTGAGGAGCTGATACTGCTGAAAGAGGAACTGGAGACAAAGCTAACGAATATTTCGGGGTATGAGTATGCGATACTGGATAAGGAGAAGGATGTGAATAAGGCATTTACTACTCTTGAAAAAGTGGCAGGTGAACTGTCCGGATCGCGAAAAAAAGTGCTCCCCCAGCTCGAAAAAAAATCTTCGGAGCTGTTGCAGGAACTGGGAATGCCGAATGGTATGTTAAAGGTTCAGCACGAAACGGTGTCTGCTTTTACCCAGACAGGAAAGGACCGGATAACCTTTCTGTTTTCCTCCAATAAAAAACATGAACCTCAGCCACTTTCAAAAATTGCGTCGGGTGGTGAAAAATCGCGTCTGATGCTGGCTTTAAAAAGTCTGCTCTCTTCCAGCAAAGCACTTCCAACAATTATTTTCGATGAAATTGATGCCGGTATCTCCGGAGGAATTGCTGCCAAAATGGGGAAAATTATGCAACGGATGGGAGAGGCGATGCAGGTTGTTACCATTACCCATTTGCCACAGATTGCAGCCTGTGGATCGCACCATTACAAGGTCTTCAAGTTGGATGGTGACAAGCCTTCCTCTAATGTGGTGGAATTACAGCAGGATGAAAGGTTACATGAAATTGCAACGTTGCTGAGCTCAGAAAATGTTACTGAAACAGCCCTGAATAATGCCCGCGAGCTGATGGAAAATAATTAATCCTGACCGTTGGCTTTACACGGTTCAGGATGTATGGTGGCTTCCATATTCATTTCTTTCCGCACATCCTTTTCAATTTTCAGTGTTATATCATGTGCCTGGTGCAGTGTCATTTCAGGATTCATGCGAATATGAAACGTAATTTCAGAATGCCTTCCGTATTTATGAATGTGAATGTGGTGAACTGTATCGCTTTCTATATACCGGTCGCAAATGGACTTAAGTATTTTTAATGTCCTGTTATCCGGTTCATCACCTAATATCCTGTTAGCACTGTCATTGATTATTTCAATAGCTGCATATAAAATGAGTAAAGCTACTGCAATACTTAAAACAGCATCGGCCCACCAGAAATGTTTACCTAAGAATATACCTGCTAAAACCACAAGCGAAGAGAAGGCATCGCTGCGATGATGCCACCCATCTGCTTTTACACTTCGGGATTCCGTCTTTTTAAAGATCCGGAATGCGTACTGTGCCATTCCTTCCTTCGAAATTATGGAAATAATAGTTACAATAATAGCAACAATACCGAAGTTGGCAGCCTCTCTGTTTTTAAAGCGCGATATTCCTTCCATAAAGAACTCCCAGGCTACAGCCGCCAGCAGGGCTCCAATTAATAAGGCGATGACCAGTTCGGCTCTCCCGTGGCCAAACGGGTGCTCTTTATCGGCAGGTTTTTCAGATAGTTTAGCTCCGAATAAAACCAGAATTGAACTGAAAGAATCAGATAACGTATGCCAGGCATCAGCAATCAATGCAGCTGATGAGGATACGATCCCTGCCCATAACTTTATGCCAAACAGTATAATATTACCGAATACTGATACCCAGCCTTCACGCTGATTGAGTTTTTCCGGAGTCATAATAGATTGTTTAATAAAGTATTGTGTGTTCAATTAAAATTTTAACACCAATGCCAATCAGGACGATTCCACCAATAATTTCAAATGGCAATTTACGGCTTTTTGAAAATCTGGCACCTGTAAATATACCAATTAATGACATAAAAAAGGTGGTAATAGCTATTATTGTAGATGCATTAAAGGGAGCGGAGTTTAGCAGGATTGCAAAGCTTACACCAATGGCAAGAGCGTCAATACTAGTGGCAATGGATAAGCCAAGGATCACATTTAATTTTGAAGGGCAGAAGTTACGTTGTTCTTCATGTTTGGTTCCTTCGTAAATCATTTTAATGCCAAGAAACAGAAGTAATCCGAAAGCTATCCAGTGATCCACAGCTTCAATATGTTCCCTGAAGCTTAATCCAAGGTAGTAACCGATCAATGTCATGCCGCCCTGGAATAGTCCCATGAAAAATGCTGTAATAAAGAAATCCTTCAGGATGATTTTGCGGTGAATTACGCCACAGGATACCGATACTGCAAAGCTGTCCATTGAAAGACCGAAGGCAATAATTATGAGTGTGGCTAAATTCATTTTTGCAAATAAACTGCAAAAATAAGCCTTAGGTCTTAATTACAAAAAAATCAGGCTTTAATTGATTCAAAACCTTCACCGAAAACACCCATTACCGACCCCTGACTGATAAACGCAGTAGGATCAATGTCTTTTACGATCCTGAAAACTTCAAGCGCTTCAGGTTTACGAACTACCACCATCACAATTTTGCGTTCTTCTTTTGAGTACCATCCGGTTGCGTCGATAACGGTAACGCCGCGGTTCATATCGGCATTGATCCGGTCGGCAATCTGCTCATATTTGGTCGAGAATATCATAAACTGAACTGATTGTTTCACACCACTGATAACCAGATCGATGGTGTAAGAAGCTATGGCCATTGCGGTTAATCCATAAACTATGGTCTCAATTTTTTTAAATACAAAGTAGGATGAGCCAATAATTATGACATCGCAAAACAGAATGACTTTTCCTGGACTTGTATGTCTGTATTTGTTATAGATTGACGCGATGATGTCGGTTCCTCCTGTACTGCCACCTCCTGAGAAAACCATTCCGGTCCCTATGCCCGAAAGAATACCTCCAATTACGCATGCCATAAAAGGTTCCTGTACCGCCGGTTCATGAATATAATGCTGAAATAATGCTAGAAAGCCGGTTAGAACCGCAACACCATAGATGGTTTTTAAGCCATAGCCCGGCCCCAGTATTTTAAAAGCCAGAATAAGTAATAATACGTTAACCAACAGGTATGTAAGAGCAACAGGAATTCCTGTAGAAAAATAAATAATTGTTCCAACACCGGCAATTCCACCACCGGTGATATCAGATGGAATAAGAAAAGCCGTCCATCCTATTGAGAATATAAAAAGACCAAAAGTGATGGATATATAAGGCCACAATCTTGTTTGCATTAAACGACTCATAGCTTCAAAAAATTTTTTGCAAAAGTATAACTACGAATCAGAGAAAATACATGAATTTAATCAGGTTTTTATACTGTTTTTATAATGTATGATGTATATGTATAGTTCATTTAAGGTGCATGTTATAAGGTGATTAGCCTGTGTGTTTTAATTTTTTACGACATACAGAGTTTTTTGCGCTACCATTTTGCCTTCCCAGGTAGTCGTTAATGTCCATTTACCCGTTTTATCACCTACCGGTTCCCAGATTGTATCACCCAGAAAGAATTCCCAGTCGTTACTGTTAACATAGTGTTCGCCACGGAAAGGTGCTGCTGTTTTTCCTGATTCATCTTTAAAAGGTGGATGGTCAATTTCAAAGTCCAGTTTTATACCTTTGCCCCGTTTTATTTTAAGCAGATACCCGAATTCAATATCAAGTTCAGCGGGTATTTTGTCCGTGATTTTCAGGATTTTTGGAATATCTCTTGAATTACGGTCCCATTTGGAATAGATTCCATAACTATAAATTTCGAATATTGGTTTCTGCTTTGGCATTGAAACGCTTAGTTCCTGATATCTATGGAATACATCAGGGTTAGTTCCAGTGTTTTATTAAATAAACTCCCGGGATTTATCCACGGATTTGTTCCTACTGCGTTTGTCAGGTCTGCTATAGGAAAAATATCGTTTGTAAATCTCAGGTTCACAGCTAGTTTGTCGCTGATGTGATAACCGGCTCCGAGAAGAAAGCAAAGTTCTCCATAGAAAAATTCGTCCGCCTGGATGGGGTAGTTCTCTTCGTTTAACTTTGTTCCACCTTCCAGAAAGCTGTAATGAAACAGATAACCAAATCCAAAACCACCTTCTAAAAACCATTTGGTCTGCAGGTTATATTGTAGCATTATAGGAAGTTGAAGATAACTCAGTCGTGTTGTTTCACTGATGATACCCTCTTCCGGTACTGGTAGTTTGGCTTTCCCTTTCTGAATATAACGTAGTTCCCCGTGCATAGAAAAATCTTCAGTAATTGGATAACCAACCCAGCCTCCGAATGTAACGCCGGCTTTGTTGTATCCACCAAGAAAATCACCATCTATCTGGCTGGCCAGGAGACCTGCAATGAGACCACCTTCGAATTTCTGAGCCCTGGTATTGAAGGTTATTACGCTCAATAACGCTATAATAAAAAGTGGTTTATACATATTTCATCAGTTTTTGTTTTAATATTTCTATGCCCGCCGCAGCTTTATCGGCAATTACATCCATACTGTACATCAGACTGGCGGGTTCGGGATCCAACAAAAACAACGGAATGCCTTTAGGCGTATAATGGATCAGACTGGCAGCTGGATATACATTCATGGATGTACCAATAACCGCAAAAAGGTCTGCTTTTTCGCATACAGGTATGGCATCTTCAATGGCTGGGACAGCTTCTCCGAAAAATACAATGTGGGGTCTCAACTGAAACCCTTTTTCACACGTATCACCAATGTGTGTGTCAATATTTTCAGGAGTGACTTCATAAATAAGCGATTCATCTCCCGTTGAACGAATTTTCATCAACTCGCCGTGGAGGTGAAGTACCTGTTTTGATCCGGCTTTTTCATGAAGGTTATCCACGTTTTGAGTGATGATCTGTACATTAAAATATTCCTGCAGATCGGCCAGACCATAATGGGCCGCATTAGGTTTTGCATCCAGTAGTTGTCTCCGGCGCATGTTATAAAAGTTCAGAACAAGTTCAGGATCACGGTCCCATCCCTGCGGACTACAGACTTCCATTACATCGTATTCTTCCCACAAACCTCCCATGTCGCGAAAGGTTCTCAGTCCGCTTTCTGCGCTTATGCCTGCTCCTGTAAGAACTACGAGGTTTTTCATTTTGCTTTTACTTTTTGCCTTTTACCTTTTGCCTTTTACCTTTTGCCTTTTTTGTACATCTTGTGTCCTGATACCTGGTATTTGTGTCTTATCTGAAAAACGCTTTTATGCTCTCTGTAATATACAACAACTGATCTTCAGAAAGTTCAGTGTGCATGGGCAATGAAATAACTTCCTTGCTCAGCTGTTCGCTAACCGGAAAGCTACCTTCATCGTAACGCGGATCGATATAGGCTTTCTGTAAATGCAGCGGAACGGGGTAGTAGACCATCGCAGGGATGTCTTTTTTATTCAGAAAATCTTTCAGCTGATCACGTTTTCCGTTTTTTACACGCATGGTATACTGGTGGAAAACATGTGTAGACAGTTGAGAACGACGAGGTATTTGCAATTCATCAATACCTTCAAGTGCTTTGTCATAATAGGCTGCAGCAGAACTGCGGCGTGATCCGAAATCGTCCAGTTGTTTTAGTTTAACATCCAGAATGGCAGCCTGAATGCCATCCAGACGACTGTTTACCCCAACCATATCGTGATAGTATCGAACCATCATACCATGGTTTGCAATGGCTCTGATTTTTGATGCCAGTTCATCACTATGAGTGAAAACAGCCCCACCGTCGCCATAACAGCCAAGATTTTTTGACGGAAAAAACGAGGTGCAACCAATATCTCCTATTGTGCCCGACTGGCAAACCGAACCGTCCTTACTGAAATAAGTTGATCCGATGGACTGACAGGCATCTTCAACCACATACAGATTATATTTTTTAGCCAACTCCATAATGGCATCCAGATCGGCATTCTGGCCAAACAAATGAACAGGAATGATAGCCTTTGTTTTTTCAGTTATGGCAGATTCAACAGCATCAACGGAAATGTTGTAAGTATCCGGATCTACATCAACCAAAACCGGAGTTAATCCTAATAATGCAATTATCTCTGCCGATGCAATAAATGTAAATGTTGGAGCAATTACTTCGTCACCTGGTTTTAGCCCAAGTGCCATTAATGCTATCTGTAATGCATCGGTTCCGTTAGCACATGCAATCACATGTTTTACCCCCAGAAAATCAGCCAGGTTATTTTCGAATCGTTTTACCGCAGGCCCCTTAACAAATGCCGTGGAATCAATAACTTCCTGAACAGCATTATCAATCTCCTCTTTCATTCTTAAATACTGCGACCGCAGATCAACCATTTCAATTTTTTTCATATCTCAAAACCTCATTATATAATGTCTTAAAACTTAAAACTTTTGCCTTTTAACCTTTACCTTTTACCTTTTGCCTTTTGCCTTTTACCTTTTAACTTTTAACTTGTAATTACTGTTCCTTGTGCTCCTTATATAGTTTAGCCAACGAGTCTTTTGCCCGGTAAAGCTGACTCTTAACAGTTCCCATTGGAAGATTTAGTTTTTCAGCAATTTCTTCGTAAGACAATTCATTATAATACCGTAAACGAATGAGTTCCTGCCAGAACGGTTTCAGCTTTTCGATGAGTTTCTCCAGCTTTTTGTATTCCTGCTGGCGTATCATGTTTTCCTCGGGTCCAGGCTGGTCATCCTGAATCACCGAAGTAGGTTCCATACCTGAGTCATCATTATCTTCAATGGAAAGAATCAGTTTTTTTGATTTTCGCATAAAGTCAATGGTATGGTTTGTGGCAATGCTGAACAACCAGGTGCTAAATGCATAGTCGTTTGAATACTGATCCAGCGACTTAAAAACTTTGCCAAAAACTTCAGCTGTCAGATCTTCCGCATCGCTGTAGTTATTAACCATTTTCAGAAGCGTGAAATAAATGGCATCGTAATAGAAATCCATGAGAGAGGAAAATGCAGCACTGTTACCACCAAGTGCCTTTTTTACGAGCTCCTGATCTCTTACTTTCTGTTTGCTGTCCCGGTTTATTTCCATTTAATCCCTTTGGGGTTTCTCATATTCTTAAATGATAGCCAGGCATTTAATAAAGGCATCACAATGTCGAACAACCAGAAGGTAAACAACAGATGTGGTTGTTTGAGTTTTTTAGCGGATAGATTAATAATTAATCCCTGTACAAGGAATCTTAATCCGAATACTGCAATAACTATCCATGTATAAGGGATAAGGATCAATGCCATTATGAACGTTACATAAAACAGAAATCTGGATCCTATTTCTACTCCTAAACGCCATTTGTCGCCAAACCGGTAATACCTACCTGTTGTAAGGTGTCTGCGTTTTTGAATGATCCAGTCTTTCCAACTGTTTTTTGCTTTTGTCAATACATGCGCGTCAGGAGAAATTTCCACAGCACAATTTGTTTTTGTAGCTACTTTGTTGATAAACAGGTCATCATCACCTGACATAAGTTGAATATAAGGAGAAAATCCTTTTTGACTGAAGAATAAAGATTTTTTATAGGATAAATTTCGTCCTACACCCATGTATGGTTTCTTTGCAAGTGCTGATCCCAAATATTGAATCCCAGTGAACACATTATCGTATCGGATCATTCGGTTTATAAATCCCTTGTCCTTTAATACCGGGCTGTAACCAATCACTACTTCCGTGTTGTCGTTGTAGTTACTCACTACACGTCGTAGCCAGTCCTTGCCGGCAGGCATACAATCTGCATCGGTAAACACAAGTATGTCGTTTTGGGCTGCTTTAATACCAAGCGATAAAGCCATTTTTTTACCGTGTTTAAAAATCGGATCAAAATGAATTCTTGTTGTATACAGGTTGGTATATTTTTTCTTCAGTTGTTCCAGTATATCCCATGTTTCATCTTCCGAGCAGTCATCAACCACTACCACCTGAAAATCGGGATAATCCTGCTCAAGTATGGATGGTAGATATTCCGGAAGATTGTATTGCTCATTCTTAGCTGATATTACCACGGATACAGGAGGTAAATTATTTGCGTTTATATCCTTTGAAAGTTTCGTGAATATAATTCTGCTGTAAAACCATAAATAGTAAAATAACTGGACTAAAAGCGTGAACAGCAGAGTTAAAGCGATTATTTGGCTTATTATCGAAAGTTGAGTAAAATGCTCAATTATCATCTAGGTTGATATTTGAATCAAAAATCATAAAAATTATCCAAACCTACAAATCAATTTATGGAATTGAATTAGCTTTACAGTTAAATTTGTTCATACACAAAAAGCAACCGGTTTGATGGGAAAGGACAAGCATATTACCGATGTTCTACATCTTCATTTTATAGTTGTAATTCTTGGTTTTACCGGTGTTATTGGAAAACTAATTTCACTGCCTGCTATTGAAATGGTATGGTATCGTATGTTGTTTGCGTTTATTGGTTTATTTATTTGGTTAAAGTTTACAGGTAAGCTTGTTGTACCAGACCGTAAAAATCTGGTAAAATATTTGGCGACAGGTTTTATTGTGGCCTTTCATTGGGTTGCCTTTTTCGGATCTATAAAATCATCTACAGTTAGTGTGGCTTTAGCCTGTTTTGCATCAACAGCATTGTTTACCAGTTTGCTGGAACCATTATTCAACAAATCAAAAATCAGTTTTCTTGAGTTTTTTCTGGGATTGATTATTATAGGCGCTATTGTTATCATATTTAAATTTGAATCTGAATACACCTTAGGTATCATGTCGGGATTGGCATCTGCTGTACTCGGAGCCCTGTTTATGGTCCTTAACAAGCGGTTTCAGAAGGAATACAAACCTGTGACCATAACACTTTTTGAAATGGTTGGTGGTTTTATTGCATTATCTGTATTTCTTCCGGTTTATGCTGCCTTTACACCAGTGACGTTAGCATTAAATCTGTCTGATTTGTTTTGGCTGCTTATACTGTCGCTGGTGTGCACGGCGTATGCATTTATGGCTTCAATCCATGTCATGCGATCATTAAGTGCATTTCAGGTTGTTCTGACCATTAATATGGAGCCGGTCTACGGAATTTTTCTGGCTTTTCTTATATTTGGTGAATCCGAATTGATGACACCCGGATTTTACTTTGGAACGGTATTGCTTGTTTTGGCAGTATTTACATATTCTCTGTTAAAAAGAAAGCCTCGGACCGTAAATTTGTGATCGAACAAAATAAGTTAACTACTGTTTTACTTATGATTTAAAAAATTAACAGCAAAACCAAATTTAAATGACAGCATTGTTTTATAGCTATACTGCAAAAAAAAGTTCACAAGTAGCAAAACATATTATTGAAAACTGGGGAAAAGGGCTTGAAGTTGTTGATGTGGATAATGCCAAAGGTGAGGATCTTGCCAAATATGATGCATTGATACTGGGTGTACCAACCTGGTTCGATGGTGAGCTACCCTCGTATTGGGACGAAATGGTTCCTGAAATAGAAAATGCAGACCTGAAAGGGAAAAAAGTTGCAATTTACGGTTTAGGAAATCAAAAGGATTACCCTGAAAACTTTGTTGACGGAATTGGGCTCATGGCTGATATTCTTGTGGGACAAGGAGCTGAAGTAGTTGGACATACTTCTTCTGAAGGGTATGAATTTGAAAGATCGGTATCACACAGAAACGGAGAATTTATAGGATTGGCACTGGATTTTGAGAACCAGGCCGGTTTGTCTGAAGAAAGGATTAAAAACTGGGTGGCACAGTTAAAAATGGAATTCTAGTACAACTAGTATAAACCTCGTCTTATTAACTTAATTTAGATTGAAAAATGGAAAAACTCAATTTTAATCCTGAGAAATTCATGGATATGGTCATGGACTATGCGCCGGATTTGTTGCTGGCAATTGTTGTTCTGATAGTTGGTTTGTGGATCATAAAAGGATTTACAAAACAACTGAAGCGAATTATGGAAAAAAGAAATGTGGATGAGTCGCTTCGTCCGTTTCTAATTTCTTTGATCAGTGCAGTTCTGAAAATTCTGCTTGTTATTTCTGTAATGCAGATGGTAGGTGTTGCCATGACATCGTTTGTCGCTATTCTGGCTGCTGCTGGTCTGGCAATCGGTATGGCCCTTTCAGGTACGCTTCAGAATTTTGCAGGGGGAGTTATGATTTTAATTCTTAAACCTTTTAAGGTAGGTGACTTCATTGAATCTTCAGGTCACGGAGGAGTTGTGAAGGAAATTCAGATCTTTCACACCATTCTTGAAACCCCGGATGGCAGAACAATTATTTTGCCGAATGCTCCTGTTTCCAATGGTGCGTTGGTAAATAAAACTACCAAACCGGTTCGTCGTGTGGATCTTACATTTGGTATAGGCTATGATGATGATATTGACAAGGCCAGAAAAGTTATTCAGGATTATGTCGAGTCTGACAGCCGTGTCCTAAAAGATCCTGCTCATCAGATTCTTGTTTCTGAACTTGCAGACAGTTCTGTGAATTTTGCCGTTCGTCTTTGGGTAAATACAGGAGATTACTGGGCCGTAATGTTCGATACTACAGAAAACATTAAGAAGGCATTTGATAAAAATAAGATATCAATACCTTTCCCTCAGAGAGATGTACATATGGTAAAATAGTAAGAAAAATACATTTGCTTAAAAACGCCCTTTGAATAAGGGCGTTTTTTTATGCCGTGTATATAAGATTCACCGTAATTTTTTATTTTTGACCACAAATAATAATATACACCTTATGCAAAGTGAAGCAATTATGGACGCTGAAAAAATTAAAGACCTGTTGGCGTCATTAATTAAATATGCCACAGAATATGGCTTAAAACTTATTTATGCAGTTATCGTATTGATTATCGGCTGGTGGCTGATAAAATTTGTGATGAAAGCTGTAAAAAAAGGGTTTGAACGAAGAAATCTTGATCTTTCATTGCGTGGGTTTTTGACCAGCCTGATCAGTATCACACTAAAAGTAGTTTTATTCATTACAGTTGCAGGTATGCTGGGGATTGAAATGACATCATTCCTGGCTGTTCTCGGTGCTGCCGGTCTGGCAATCGGTATGGCTCTGAAAGGTACCCTTTCGAATTTTGCAGGTGGTGTTATGATCCTTCTCTTGAAGCCTTTTAAAGTAGGGGAGTACATTACCGGTGGAGGATATTCCGGTACGGTCAGCAGTATCTCAATTTTCAATACCACCTTGCTTACATTTGACAATATCATGGTTACAATTCCGAACGGACAGCTATCGGAAACTGCAACCATGAATTATACCCGCATGGATACCCGCAGAGTGGATATTGAATTTGGGATCAGTTATTCTGATGATATCGATAAGGCCAAAAAGGTAATTTCAGACGTATTGAAAGCAGAAACAAGGATTTTGCCTGAACCGGAATTTGTAATTGCCGTTAAATCATTGGGAGATAGTAGTGTAAATATCACAACACGTTCGTGGGTAAAAACGACAGAATATTGGCTGGTATATTTCGACATTGTTGAGAACGTTAAGAAAGCGCTGGATAAAAACAATATAACCATACCTTTCCCGCAGCGCGATGTGCATCTTTATAATAAATAATAAAAAGTGGCTGCCCCTTTAAACAGGTAAGCATTCTGAGATTCAACATAAGACAGGGACAGCCACGGAGTGAAATATTATTTGTCGTTAATCTTTAATTTTCGTGAGACACCCATTACGGTTGTGAGTATTATGAACAGCCCAATATTACCTGCCAGGTATGCATAATCCTTCAGAGAAAGGAGGATGAAAATAAAGACGTAAAACAAAACAAGAATACCGTTCAGGATTAATGCTACTTTGGGACTGTTTATAAATCCGCGTGTAAAGAACCAGATAGCTGATACGATTAGTACTGCTGAAACCAGGTACGCCGCACTGAATCCTATTTGTTCGCTTAACGCCGTCAGTAAAGAGAAAAACAGGATAAGGGCAAAGGCCACCAGAATGTAATGAAAGAGCTGAATTCTGTTGTGGTAAAACAATTCAGAAAAAATGAGGACCAGAAATGTCAATATAATGAACAACAGGCCGTATTTTACACTTCGCAACGACTTTTGATAATGATCTGCCATCAGTAGAAATTCTATTCCCAGGCTCTGTTGATTCACATTATATGCTTTCCCTTTCCATATCTGCGGGAATGTACGGTTCAGTTCTGTGACTTTCCAGTGTGCATCAAAGCCTTCCTTGGTCACCTCTCTTTTATAAGGCAGAAAATCACCTTTAAATGAAGGATCTGCCCACGGTGATTTTATGGAAATATCAGTGCTTTTGCCAATGGGCAAAAATGAGAGTTCATCAGAGCCGTTTAATTCAAGGTTCATGGTGAAGGCCAGGTTTTCCAAAGATGTATCCACCGGCATTTCGAAGGTAATGCCCGATTTAAAAAGGTCGTGATCCGCTACACCGGGTTTCGGTTCAACTGTTTTGTCATTCACCTTCAGTTTCAGATTCCCTTTTATACCGCGGTTATCACTGATCCCAAACGTAAAATAAGCATCTTTCCACTGAATGTGATATCCGGAAAATGAAGAAAGATCCGGTTGTTTGAAATTACCTGAAAGCTGTAAATCAGATGTGTAGACCACGCTTCTGTAAATGCTCTTTTTACGTAATTCAGGTTTAACCGTCCCGTTTATGTTCAGTTCTTCCGGCAAGAGATGTAGAATATTCGTAACCATCACATTTCCGTCTTTGGTCTGTTCATACGTGTAAACCGGTACATTCAATACCGGACCGGAAATAGTCTGCTGCCCGGACCACATTTGTGTAATCTCCTTTTTGGCCTGATCAGAAAAATGAATTCTGTCGCGAATAACATCTTTTACCATTTCCAGTGGAATAAGCAGGATCAACGTCATAAATCCGAGTACCGCCATTTTTACAGTGAATGTCTGATACCATTTTGTTTTTTCATTTTTGTCTTCCATGATTTATTGTATTAAAAGTACTTTGAAATACAAAGTAATTGATTAAAAAAAATTAGCTTCTAAATAATTTCTCAAGTGCATTAATGTGTGCATTGAAAGCACTAAGTCCTGTTTCTGTTATAAAATAGGTCGTATTTGGTTTCCTGCCGATAAATTTCTTTTTCATGGTAATCATATCTTCTTTTTCAAGTGCTTTCAGGTGACTGGCAAGATTTCCGTCAGTAACATCAAGCAACTCCTTTAAGGTGTTGAAATCAACTGCTTCGTTCACGGTAAGCACAGACATGATTCCTAATCTTACCCTGCTCTCAAATGCTTTATTTAAACCATCAATTAAACTTCCCACTATTTATACTTTTTCCACATTACAAATCCGTAGATAATATGCAAAATGCTGAACCCAAAAATGGCGAAAACAAAACTGTAACCTAAGAAAAACAACGAAATAATTCCTGTTGCTATTTCTGATAATCCCAGATATTTTATTTCACCAAGCGTGTATTTGGATGCATTCAGCAAAGCAAGGCCGTAAAAAATAAGAAGGGACGAAGATACAAACATGGTATCGTTATGATACAACATGGCGAGAATAAATAAACCTCCGGCAATAAGAGGAATAAACAGATTGACCAGCATGCGTTTTGCCGTTCTTGTCCAGAATGATTTGTTTTCTCTTTTTGCTTTATTATATGATACTAACCAGGCTGTACTTAATGCAAGGATCAGAACAACCAATGCATCCAGCAAAAGATAAAATAATTCAGTACGGTTGGTTCCAAATCTGAAATAATCGAAAGAATAATCAAGTCCTCTGGCACCACTGTCCAGAATCATGAAATATGCGACAGCTGCTCCTGCCAGGGCATAAAGTCCCGCAAATATTCCGGATAAACCGCTAAGTGTAAGAAATCTCGATGATTCCTCCATCATCTTTCGTATGATCTGAATGTCGTCCTGTTTGTTTTTCATTGCATAGTACTTTGAGATACAAAGTTAAATATTTTTCTTAAACTGAACTGTTTTTAATGAATTTTAACAAACACAACTGTAGTACAGTTTGAAATCTGGCGCAAAGCAGATATTGCCATCTATTATAAACAGATTTAATTAGGAGCCATTGTTGTCCGGCTAAAAATCAATATTACTTAAAGATTCTTCGCTTCATTTTACTACGCTCAGAATGACAATCTTTTAGGTTCATATGGGGCTGGAGGATGGGTTGGTTTGCGACAGATTCGCAAACCAACCCATCCTCCAGCCCAACAACCAGCAAATGCCTGCCATTCCGAGTGAAGCGAGGAATCTCTAACGCTTTAACCGGACAAAAGTAATCAAGAGTATTAAACTATTAATCGGAGATAATAGCTGTATGTCTATTCTTTCAACAGGTTTTTGCTGTGCTTAAATCCTTTCAGGATAAGTTCATTTATATCTTCCGTTGTGTTAAAGTTATTTCTTGTGCCGCAAAGCCAGAGTTCAGAGAACGGGTCGGAGTCAATAATATGATTCAGGAGTTCCTGGGGTGATGGTGCATGATCAAAGGCTGCATATTCTTCGTATGTATAGGTGGTAAAGGCAGTATTCGGGCCGATTCCCATATTATCCAGCAGGTATCCGTTTTTAAGTTGTGTTGGTAGTGCAGGATCACCATCAAATGTCAGATCTCCAGGCGCCGGATACGATATGATCCTGTCTTTTGAGTCATTTAGCAAAACCGGAACATATTTGCTGTAATCTGCTTTTGTTTTATATACTACCAGTGGAACAGGAACATTCATAATTTGATTGGATTGTTTATCTGTTTTACAAGCCGTAACCATTATGGTTAAAACAATTATCAAAGTTACCTGGATTAATTTCATCATTTTTTATTTACCTAAAACAAAAATAGCAGGTTTTTTGTGCATATCAGGTAGCTTACTTTTCCATTCCGCAATGCGTTTGGTTTTAATAAATTCCTGTGGTGTTGATATATCAACAGCAATACACAGCCTTAGGTCAGGGGAACACATTCTGAGCAGATCTTCAGCCAGTTTCATGTTTCGGTAAGGAGCCTCAATAAATACCTGCGACTGGTTTTCATGCATGATCCGGCGCTCAAGTTCCTTCAGTCTGTTTTGCTTTTCATGGGGTTTAACCGGCAGATAGCCAACAAAAGAAAAATTCTGACCATTCATTCCGGCTGCCATAACAGACATTAAAATGGACGAGGGACCAACCAAAGGAACAACGGTGATGTTTTTTTCATGTGCAAGTGCCACCACATCAGCTCCCGGATCAGCTACTCCCGGACAACCCGCATCGGACATTAGTCCTACATCGTTTCCTTTAAGCAGTGGTTTTATAAGCCGTGATGCTTCCTCTGGTGTGGTATGCTCATTGAGCAAATAAAAGGTGAGTTCATCTATTTCAATGGACTTATCGACGGTTTTTAAAAAGCGGCGCGCACTCCGAAGATCTTCAACAATAAAGTGTTTCAGCGTTTTAATAAGTGCAATGTTTTTTGCTGGTAACACATCTTCTGCTGCAGTGTCTCCCATCAAACTTGGTAATAAATACAGGTGTGACGCCATCTTTTTTAGCTCAAAAATAAAGAATTCGGCGGGATAAAACGATTCAGGATAAAACCGATTTTTCAATAACTGCAAAATATGTATCTTCGGTGAACGGATTATGAAGGATTTTCTTTTAAAACTGGCCCCTGTCTGGCGCCTGAAACCCTTAGGTCTGCTGACCTTATTCACCGGACAAAAACTGGTGATGCCATTTTATCATGCGGTTGAGGATGAGCCAAAGCCGTATCTGAAGCACGCCTATCCGGTTAAATCAGTGAAATCCTTTGAAAAGGATCTTGATGAGATATTGCATCATTTTGAACCCGTTGACACCGAAACTCTGATCAATTGGGTTCAAACTGGAAAGCAACCATCAAAACGTTCTTTCTGGTTATCGTTCGATGACGGATTAAGTAGTTTTTACCATTTTGCTGCGCCGGTTTTAAAACGTAAGGGAATACCGGCTGCGTGTTTTGTGAATACGGCTTTTATAGATAATAAAGATCTGTTTTTCAGGTATAAAGCCAGTTTGGTTATAGAACAAATTAATGGGTTGGAGAATGCTGTGATTAAAAAGATTACGGGAAAGCTGGAGGTAGAAACCGATTTTCAGGTGATAAAAGAGCGTATTGAAAATGTAAAATATGCTGAAAAAAAGGTTTTAGATGATATTGCAGAAATAGCAGGTATAAGTTTCTCCGAATTTCTTAAAACTGAACAACCATATTTAAGTACGGTTCAGATTAAATCATTACTTAAGGATGGTTTTACCATAGGAGCTCATAGTCTGGATCACCCGAAATTTTCAGAGATTCCTATAGAAGAACAGGTAAGACAGACAGGGCAATCTGTGGGAAACCTTGTTAAAGCCTTTGATATAAAGACGCCGTTGTTTTCATTTCCGTTTACAGATGATAAGGTTAGTAAAGCGTATTTCGAAAGGATCAGAAATAATCCCGTATCTCCGGTCCTTACCTTCGGAACAGCCGGATTGAAACGAGATCAAATTTATACAAATCTGCAACGCATTCCGGTGGAACTTGGCCATGCCTCAGCGATGGACATCATAAGAATGGAATACGTATATTACGTACTAAAATCCTTTATCGGAAAAAATACACTGAAACGTTTTTAAACCTTATCCAATACCCGTTTCAATATATCTCCCACTTCGATGGCAAAAGTATTGAGTTTAGCATTGTCTATGGCCTGCATTGATGCTACAGGATTAATAGCTGCAATCTCAGTTTTCTCGTTATCCAGGCGTTGAACGATAAAGTTACATGGTAGCATCGTTCCAAGCTTGTCATCTTCCTGCAGAGCTTCGTAGGCAAATTTGGGATTGCACGCCCCAAGAATTCTGTAGGGCCTGAAATATACATCAAGTTTTTCATGAAACTTTTCCTGCACATCCATTTCTGTCACAATACCGAAGCCCTCAGGCTTAAGTTCAGCTTTAAGCTTTTCAATTGTATCTTCAAATGAATAATCGACTGTTTTTGAATAATAGTAGTTCATAATTTTCTAAAGTTTATCATAAAACCAAGACGTACAATAATATGTTCAGATATTTAACATGTTGTGATGTTAATTAACTTACTCAAAAAACATTCCTGTTTTCATATTATCACGGTTCTTTGATGATTTTGTGATACTTCTGTGATGAACTGTTCCTAACTTTGTTCTGTTTTAGAATAAAAACGATGGATAAAGTACTTATAATAGAGGATGATAAGGATATATCCGAATTGATTTCCATTCATGTAGGAGATATGAATTTTGAGGTGGATAAGGCATACGATGGTAAGGACGGCCTTATGAAAGCCCTGAATAATTCCTATAGATGCATATTGCTCGACATAAGACTTCCATTGATGGATGGTTTCGAGGTTTGTAAGCGCATTCGTCAGGAAAAAATTACGACACCGGTTTTAATGTTGACCTCCAAATCGGAAGAAATAGATAAGGTACTCGGGCTTGAAATTGGCGCTGACGATTATATAACCAAACCGTTCAGTATCAGGGAGCTGATTGCCAGAATAAAAGCTGTGTTGCGCCGCATTGATATGTCTCAAAAGCTAGTTGATGATAATGAACTGGAAATCAGAAGCGGCAACCTCTATATCAATGAATCCATGCGCATTGTTGAAATCAATAAAAAACGCGTGGAACTGAGTCCCAAAGAGTTTGACCTTTTATTGCTTTTGGCATCCAATCCGGGTAAAACATTCTCGCGCATGACCTTACTTAATCAGGTTTGGGGATATGAGTTTGAAGGTTTTGAGCATACGGTGAATTCGCATATCAACAGGTTGCGGTCAAAAATTGAATCCAATCTCAATAAGCCGGAGTACATATTAACAACGTGGGGAGTAGGATATAAATTCAGAGAAAACTAGTATGAGTCAGGAAAGATCACAAACAGATTTGAAAAAGCCCGGAGTATTCAGCCGTTTATTCTGGCAATTGTCCGCCATATTTTTATTTGTGCTTGTGCTTTTTGCAGCCATTGTGCTCTACATTTCCGTTCAAGCGGCAAGAAGTTATTCTGAGGAAGTGAACCAGAAGCTGAACCGGGAGCTGGCATCCAATATGTTGGGTGTAATTCAGCCGCTTGTTGCCAAAGATAGTTTGAATAAAGCAGCATTGGGAGACATTATGCATTCCATGATGGTTATTAATCCCAGTGTTGAAGTTTACATTTTAAATCCGGACGGGAAAATTTTAAGTTATGTGGCTCCCGATAAGGTAGTGAAACTTGAAAATGTATCTCTGGATCCGATCCAAAAATTCCTCACCGATAATTCCAAAGGAATAGTCATGGGTGATGATCCGAGGAATCCGGGAGAATCCAAAATCTTTTCTGCCACACGGATCATTGAAGATAACAAGTTGATAGGCTACATTTATATTGTACTGGCCAGTCAGGAATATGCTTCTGCTTCGCATACCGTGCTTGGAAGTTACATTCTGGGAATTTCAATCAGGTCAATGATCGTTATTTTGCTGATTGCAGCCATGACAGGGCTGATCGCTTTCTGGTTCCTGACTAAAAAACTGAACAATATAACAAAAGGTATTCTGGCATTCAGGTCAGGACATTACGATGCACGGATTGATGTACAGGATAAAAGCGAGCTTGACAGGATTGGTTTGGTTTTTAATGAGATGGCTGATACCATTGAGAAAAATATTGAGGAACTGAAGGGAGTGGATAATCTGCGTAAAGAGTTGATAAGCAATGTGTCTCACGATCTGCGTACGCCTGTAGCGTCCATACAGGGCTATGCGGAAACGTTGTTGCTGAAGCAGGGAAAACTGAAAAAGGAAGATGAGAAAAAATATCTGGAGACCATTGTCAAAAGCAGTGAGCGTTTGAAAAAACTTGTATTTGAATTGTTTGAACTTTCAAAGCTGGAAACCAATCAGATTAAACCCGATTTTGAACCACTGGTGATCGGTGAGCTGGTTTCTGATATTGCAGCAAAATTCAGAATTCTTTCGCAGAAAAAAGGGGTGAGCATCAATACAATTCTATCGAAAGATCTTCCTATGGTGGAAGCTGACATCTCTTTGCTTGAAAGGGCTTTACAAAACCTGATAGATAATGCCATTAAATTCTGTAACGATGGCGATACGATCAATATTGAGGTGAATATGAAGGATGTTGAAAAAGTGCAGGTACGGATTTCAGATTCGGGTCAGGGAATAAAAAATGAGGATATTCCACATATTTTCGATAGATATTATAAAAGTCACGAATATGCTGACAGTACAGGATTAGGGCTTGCCATAGTGAAAAAGATCATGGAGTTACATCATTCGGATATTAAAGTAGTGAGCCAGTATGGGAAGGGAACAACATTTTCATTTAATCTCCCGGTGGCACAAATTGCCTGAGGATTCTTACAGAAGAGATAATTTTATTAAACCAGTTAAATACCCAAAGTTTAGTGAGGGAGTTTGCGGCGGCAGATTCCCTCTTGCATTATAAAAACAGGGCTGCAATCAAAGCTGATATGCAATATTTTATTTCCTTTGTATCTATGCAATTAAAGATCAGACTTTATCATATAATATGCTCGCTATGTATTGTTTCGGGCTTTCAAACGTTTGCTCAGCAGTTAGAGTACGATGTTCAGTTTTATGGATTTGGCGATAACCGCGAGTATGATGGGTATGACAAGGCCATTTCTCAAACGATGCTTGGTGAACGAACCAGTTTTGCATTGGGGACAACGCTGGAAGGGAATAATAGTTTCCGTTTTGGACTGGATCATTTATTTGAATTTGGAAGTGGGCTGAATGAAAAGCTTCCCAAACTGATTGCCTATTATCAGTATGAAGACGACAAAAAGACATTTTATTTTGGTGCTTTTCCACGAATGAACCTTATAGATTTTCCCCTGGCTCTGATTACAGATACGTTTAATTATTACCGTCCTAATATTGACGGGTTTTATGCCGATTACAGATGGAAATGGGGGCATCAGGCAGGATTTGTGGACTGGACCAGTCGTCAGACGGATAATCGGAGGGAAACGTTTATGGCTGCACTTAACGGGGAGATCCGGGGCGGTTCATTCTTCTTTCAGAATTACCTTACGCTGTTTCATTATGCCGGAAAGGGGATCAGGCTGGAAAATGAATTCGTGGAGGATAATCTTGCCCTTGCTTTATATTTAGGATCCGACCTGGATGAATTATTGCCGCTACAAAAGGGATATATCAGGACTGGTGTATTAGAATCAACCTACAGAAACAGAGGTGAAGGAAATACCTTCCAAAAATCCTGGAGTTTTACCGCAGAACTCTATGCCGAAATTAAGTACTTTGCACTAAGAGCAAATATTAGCCAGGGTGACGGACTGCATATAACTAATGGTGACAGGTATTACGACCTAAAAAGCTATCTCAGAACGGATGTAATCTGGAAATTCCTACAGAAAGAACACGTTGAAGGCCACTTTAACCTGTCGTTTCATCTCCTTAATTTCTCCGTTTTGGATCAATCGCAACAACTTGCTTTGGTTTACAGATTTGGGAAATAGGTGATATGCAACCTTTTTTTATTTGACTTCCTCTATTGTACAAAATCAGAATAAATGAAACTGAAAATATTTATGTTGGTCGTTTTGATGGTTTTAATTGCAGCCTGCACAGAAAAGGAGCCAATTGGGAAATGGGGTGATATTATAAAACTTTCAACTAAATCTTTAAATTTTAGTTCTAATGGCGATTCAGCTACTGTAACCACTGAAGGTGACTGGTGGTGGATAACGGATGTAGCTGTTGATACGGTATGGTTTTATCATTTTGATGTGAATCAGGAATATGTAAGCGAATATGTTATTCAGGACAGTTGTTTTTATCTGGAAAGAAAAGACGCACGGAGTCTGTTTATAAAAATTGATCCTAATCCGACAAATTCAAACCGGATAATAAGAATCGGACTGGAAGCAGGTGACTATTTTGATGGGATAACTATTACTCAGGAAGGTAAATAAAACTGAGAACCTATTTGGGTTCCCAGTAACAACGCTTAGGTGATACAATGGCATCATCTGTTTTTAATTCTTTCATAGCCTTATCTATCTCTTTTTTATCCAGACCGGAGGCATCGGCAATTTCCCCGGCTTTTAATGGTTTGCCGGCGGCCTTAAGCACTTCTAAAACTTTTTCTTTGCTCATAACAGTGTTATTGTAATTTAAAATGGAAAGATAAATTTTATTTCATTTTCTCCCAAATTACAAATTGGATTATAGGTATAGCCAGGTCTGTTAAATTTTATTTCCCCGGTAGGTTCTTCGTTTAACGAAGTTTAAAATACGTCCGGTTTGGGATAAAAAAGTATAATTACAGAGATATTCCCGGTTGTGATATGTTGTTTAGTGTGATTATGTAATTGGAATTAAGTATTCATACATTATGACACCATTGAATACATCACAAAAAGCTTACATATTTCAGGTCATTCTTCCCGAAATCAAATTTTTTAACACTATACGGAATAGTAATATTTCACCCTTAATTGTGGTATCTCTAAAATTTGTCCACTATGAAACACTTTGACATTGACGCTTTTAAAAAAATGACCATTGATGAGGTCTGCGAGAATCTGGAAACTGGTCTCAAAGGATTACAGGATGATCAGGTTAAGGAAAGAGAAAAAGAGTTCGGTCCCAATGAACTTGAAGAAAAGAAAGTAAACCCGGTACTAAAATTTTTAGGTTACTTCTGGGGACCCATTCCATGGATGATTGAAGTGGCAGCAGTCCTGTCTGCGGTCATCCATCACTGGGAAGATTTCTGGATCATTTTTATTCTGCTGCTTTTGAATGCACTGGTTGGTTTTTGGCAGGAATATAAAGCAGATGATGCCATTAGTCAGTTAAAGAAAAAACTGGCACTGAACGCCCGCGTATTTAGAAACGGAAAGTGGGGTGAATTAGCTGCAGCAGGTCTGGTGCCGGGAGATATGGTAAGGCTTAGGTTGGGGGATATTATTCCGGCAGACGTAAAGCTGGTTAAAGGCGATTATCTGACAATTGATGAATCTGCGTTGACTGGTGAATCGCTGCCTGTAGAAAAGCATACAAATGATGTGGCTTACTCGGGATCTATAATTCGTCAGGGTGAAATGGATGGCCTGGTAGTGGCTACCGGTCAGAATACGTATTTTGGTAAGACCGCTAAACTTGTAGCTGAGGCTAAAACAATCAGTCATTTCCAAAAAGCAGTCATTAAAATTGGGCATTACCTGATTGTACTGGCTGCCATAATGATCGCCATTATTTTTCTGTTGTCCTTGTACCGTCATGAAAACTTTCTGGATACCTTACAGTTTGCTTTGGTGCTGACCATAGCCGCCATTCCTGTGGCATTGCCTGCAGTGCTGTCTGTGACCATGGCTGTGGGTGCATCTGCGCTGGCTAAAAAGAAAGCCATTGTGAGTAAGTTGGTTGCCATTGAAGAAATGGCTGGAATGGATGTTTTGTGTTCAGACAAAACCGGAACCATAACAAAAAATGAACTGACCCTTTCCGAGGTTAAACCATTGGGGAAATTTAAACAGGAAGATGTGTTGCTGTACGGGATGCTCGCTTCCAGGGAGGAAGATAAGGATCCGATAGATTCGGCCATTATACAGGATGCAAAAGCAGACGCAGCAGTCAACAAACAATATGAAGCTTGTCAGGTCACAGATTTTAAGCCATTTGATCCGGTTATAAAACGTAGCGAAGCCAGTGTGACCAAGTCTGGAAAGGGGAATTTCTCTGTATCAAAAGGGGCGCCGCAGGTTATATTAAGTTTGCTATCTGCAAAATCTTCTGCAGCTATTTCAAAAGCCGTCAATGATCAGATTACTGAATTTGCATTAAAAGGATTCAGAGCACTTGGTGTAGCTGTTAAGGAAGAGAATAGTGACTGGGAATATGTAGGTCTGATACCTTTGTTTGATCCACCACGTGAAGATTCCGCAGAAACCATTGCCATGGCTGAAAAAATGGGTGTGAATGTGAAAATGATTACAGGGGATCACCTTGCCATAGCCAAACAAATCGCTGGTAAAGTCAACCTTGGTGACCATATAAGTGAAGCTACCGAGTTTCTGGATAAACCGGATAAAGAAGCTGTAGAAATTATAGAGAATTCAGATGGATTTGCCCAGGTATTTCCTGAGCATAAATACCGGATTGTAGAATTACTACAGGAACAAAAACATATTGTGGGAATGACAGGTGATGGTGTAAACGATGCTCCGGCGCTTAAAAAGGCGGATGCTGGTCTGGCTGTAGCCGGAGCAACGGATGCCGCTAAATCTGCCGCTGACATTGTGATAACCTCTCCTGGATTATCGGTTCTGATTGATGCCATAAAAGAGAGCCGGAAGATATTCCAGCGCATGAACAGTTATGCGATTTACAGGATTGCTGAAACTATCAGGGTTTTGTTTTTTATCACATTGGCAATCATAGCATTTAATTTTTACCCCATCACTGCTATTATGATTGTGTTGCTGGCATTATTTAACGATGCTCCGATAATGGCCATTGCTTACGACAATGTAAAATATTCCAATGAACCCGAACGATGGAATATGAGGGTCATTTTAAGCATGGCAACGTTTCTGGGTATAATAGGTGTCATCAGTTCATTCGGAATATTTTATATTGGGCAGCAGGTTCTGGATTTAAGCAAGGATCAGATACAGACGTTTGTATTTTTAAAGCTTGCTGTTGCGGGCCATTTAACCATTTTCCTGACCCGGACAAAAGGACCGTTCTGGTCCATTAAGCCAAGTGCAACCATGTTCTGGGCGGCAGTCATTACAAAAATACTCGCCACGTTTGTGGCTGTTTATGGCTGGTTCATTACCCCAATATCATGGACGCTGGCGCTGTACATATGGGGTTATGCCATAGCAGCATTTTTAATTACAGACTTTTTGAAAGTAAGAATATACAAGGTACTGGATCATGAAGATATGATCTTTAAGAAATAGCTCAACCATAGAGTCTTGGTTTTACATTTGGACACGTCCCGGCTGACTCATAGAGCCGGGACTTTTTTATTGCCTTTAGCTGTTATTTTTTATAACTTTATCTAACCTATTATTAATTTATTTGAACCATGAAAAAGATTTTTGTTCTTATAGTTATAGCTGTTGTTATTTTTAATATTCAGGCCCAACGAATTGAGGGTGTTTGGGATATATTGTCGTTTGAAAATAATTATGAGTATCTTAAAATTGATACATCTCAGCAAAATATTTGGCAGATAGGCAAGCCTCAGAAACCATTATTTGATAACGCTTATGATGGAACCAATGCTATAGTAACTGATACCATTAATTCCTACCCTGTAAACAATTACTCATATTTTGATTTAGTATTAGGGGAATTTAATTTCAGTTACCACTTCCGTGAATCAATTGCATTGGAGTTCAAACATAAATACAATACAGATTCCTTATTTGATGGAGGATATTTAACTATTTCGTATGATAATGGAGTATCCTGGACTAATATTTTTAACGATACAGCGGGTTTATACATGGTGACTCCAAACATACTTGAAAATGATTATTATAGTTGTATTACAACTAAACTCAGTAATGATGAAATTGGATTTTCAGGAAATTCGAACGGTTGGTTAACTGTAGATCTGTCATGGTATGTTTTAACCTGTGGACTAAAGAGCACTAGATATAATCCTCAAACGGTTGATACTGTCATTATCCGTTTTAATTTTATCAGTGACAATAATGATACCGGTAAGGAAGGATGGATGATTGATGATATTAAGTTGTATTCAGTTGATGTAGGTGATCAAATTCGAAATCCTGATTTGAATGAAGTAGTAATCGTCTATCCAAATCCATCTTCTGACATCCTTAATATTCGTTTGAAGGCTTTATTCAAAAAGGTACAGGTTGATGTTTATGACCTGACAGGAAAAATGATATTGAACGAAATTTTTAACGATAAAAATGAAGTGGCGCTTTCCGTCAATAACTTATTACCGGGGACTTATATCATAAAAGTAACTCCAGACAATGAAATCTCAGCATTAAAATACTTTGCGGTGCAATAATTGAACATGATTATGTTATTCAATTTGTTGTTTTAGTTATATTTGATTGTTTATCAATATGATTCACTTTATATAACAATTTGTAACTATGAGAAGCTCATTTCTTTTTGTTTTTTTTCTCGCTTATTCTTTTTTTGCAATAAATGCACAGTCAGTACCTGTTTTGAGTGATGCAAAAGGTTTTAACAATAAAACGATAAAAATATCAGACGATGTAAGCCTTATTCAAATATCTGATGATGCTTACATCCATGTTTCTTTTACCGATGTGGAGGGTTATGGCAGGGTAGGAGCCAATGGATTAGTACTAACAGATAAGAGCAGAGCCTTTTTGTTTGATTCTCCCTGGAACGATGCACAAACAGAAATTCTGCTGAATTACCTGAAAGATTCTCTGCATTTAAAAGTAGTCGGTTTTGTTCCTAATCACTGGCATGAAGACTGTATGGGTGGATTAAAGTATATTCAGGATCAGCACATCCTGTCGTATGCAAATGAACAAACCAGGGAAATTTGCCATAAAGAAGGGCTTCCTGTTCCTTTGTTTGGATTCAGGGATTCTTTGGTATTAGCGTTCGGTAGCAAAACAATAAAATGTTTTTACCTTGGTGCTGCTCATTCACTGGATAACATTGTGGTCTGGATTCCTTCGGAACAAATTTTATTCCCCGGATGTATCGTTAAAAGTCTAAATTCCCGAAACCTTGGAAATACAGCTGATGGTGACCTGAAAGTATATCCTGAAACAATCAGAAAACTTCAGAAGCAGTTTCCTGAAGCAAAAATTGTTATTCCCGGACATGGACAATATGGTGGAATGGAATTGATTAAGCATACCCTGGAATTGGCTGTGCAATAAATTTAGCAGATGATTCATTATACATGAAGTATTAATTATGAATAAGATTTTTATTAGGAATGCTTTTATTTTAGAAAGATCTTTAATATTTGGGACTATAATTAACTTTGAAATTGAACGATTTGAAGAAAAGAACGAGTTTTTAATAGATGAAACGATTTGTTATAGCTTTCAAATTAAATTTACTGGATGGGTATTTAGAAAATGGGATATTTCACAGGATATTTCAGATGAAGATTTAATAAAATTAGCTTTCCCATATGTAGTAAAGGAAGTATCTAAAAGACTTAATGAGGATGGTTTAAAAGATGCTGAGATGGTCAAGATCGAATATAATTCTGTAGGAGAAGAATATCCTTATGACCTTTCAAAAATCAAACAAATTATAGGATATGAATTTCTTGTAGAAGAACAAAAACAAGAGAAATTTGATTTAATTGATTACTTAATGCAAGCAGCTTTTCAGCTCCAGGGAAACCATAAAATTATATTAAATACTGAGGATAGTAGAAATTCTTTCATTAGCAATATTTTAACTAATAAAGGTGTAATCTCAAAGGATCAGTCACGATGGGGAAAATCAGAAAGCGGTAAAAAACAAGGTGAGTTAGATATTAAAATTGAGGATGAAAATGGTTTAACGTTATCTGTCTTTGAAGGAATGAATCTAAAAAGTTTAGATAAAGGTAAGATCGAAAGTCATATAAGTAAGATATTTAATTATGACCCCAATGGCCTGAAAAATAACTTTTTGTTTGTGTATTCTGACTCAAATTCATTTTCAATTTTATTCAAAAAGTATTATGAATATTTAAATGAATTATTAATTAGTGGTTATAATTTTAATATTGTTAAAGATGTTTCTAATGAATACTCTAAAGGTGCTGAAATTAAGGTGTTAAGGACGGGGTATGAAAGACAGAATATTACTTGTAATTTATATCATGTACTGATAAATCTAAATTTATAGGCATATTTATAGTTTTATGAACATATCACACGCAGCATTTTATATTTCCAATAACGATAATAAGGAGCAGTTGATAGATAACCTGTTTAACGGGATTATCATAAAGTCTCTTTCAGAATTAAAAGGCGAACTTTTCTCTGATCTTACGCTGAAAAAAATAATTGCAGAGGAAATCAGACACGAACATTTCGGTATTATTCAAAGTCCGAAGAACAGTTTTCAGAAATACTCGGAAGGTGAAAAGAAGAAATTATTGTTGCGGTGGATTATCGATCAGGAGCCTGATTACATCATTGTAGATAATATTTTCGATCATCTGGATGTAGCTTCACAGGAAAGCATTGCAAAAAGGCTTATTGAGTTAAGCCAAACAGTTTTAGTTATTCAGATAGCCAACCGGAAGGATGATATTTTGTCTTTTATTGATAAAATATATGTTGATACTGATGGAACTTTTACAGAATACGACAGATCTGTTATTAATAATCCAGACAGTACCACGTATTTTGTAAACGCTGTTCCACAACCAATCCAAACTTATTCGGATTACGATAATCCTTTGATAGAATTTAAAAACGTCAATGTGTCATACAATGGGCGACCAATCGTAAAAGATATTTGCTGGCGTATCAACACTGGCGACTTTTGGCAACTGAAAGGGCCTAATGGTTCAGGGAAAAGTACCTTGTTGTCATTGATTAATGGCCACAATTCCAAAGCATACGGACAGGATATTACCTTGTTCGGTGTAAAAAAGGGAAGTGGCGAAAGTATCTGGGAAATTCGCAAAAAAATCGGGTACTTTTCGTCGGATATGGCACAGCAGTTTTCCCGAACTGACTCTGTTGAACGCATGATAATTTCTGGCTTTCTGGATTCCATAGGTTTATATGTCAAGCCTACCGATATTCAACGGGAAAGAGCTCAGGAATGGATGAACCTGCTAAAAATGGGGCATCTGAAAAAGACTTATTTTCAGAAACTTTCTTTTGGTCAGCAACGGCTGGTTTTGCTGGCCAGAGCCATGGTTAAACATCCGCCGTTACTTATTCTGGATGAACCTACCGTTGGACTGGATGATGAAAACGTTATGTTATTTAATCAACTGATTAATAAAATTGCAGAGGAGACGTCGACAACCATCTTGTTTGTATCACACCGCAAAGAAGCCGGACTGGTGCCAAGGCAGATTTATGAACTGTTTCCATCTGTAACAGGTTCTGCAGGAAAGCAAACATTGTAGTTTTTTACTTTTCATTTTTCATTAAACCCAAACTCTCTGTAAATATCCCAGAATTTTTCGTTGTGCTTTAGGAGAAATATGCTTTCAATGTTGAACTCAGCATTAAATGTTCGTTTTTCATATTCCGGCCAGGCTTTGTAAAACTGTTTTGCTTCCAGATCACGTGTTGCAAGCGTCATATGAGGCGTGACGTTTTGAGTGACTTCTTTTTGGTCAAAGCTAAGTTTTGTAATCAGTTGCTTTTTAAGTCCTGCATGAAGGTGCTGTAGAGGGGAAGGATTTTCCACATCAATATAGATGACCCTCGGTTTAAAGCATCCAAAATTCTTAAGATGCAGTTTGAATGAAGACTGTTTTGTTGCAAAATTTTTCAAAACTTCTTCCAGTTCATGTTCAAATTCTTCATTTCGTTTAAATGGCATTTGCAAAGTAATATGAGCCGGAGATTTTAAGGCATGTTTTGCATTAAACCGTTGTTGAATCTCCAGTTTCATATTTTTTACTTTTTCCATAAGAATCTCATCCGGTATGACCGCAATAAAATAAAGGTTCATCAGAATTGTTTTGGGATGTTATATTCAATTTTTTTTATGTTAAAACGGGCATAACTGAAGTCTCCTTCTTCCAGGTTCCACGATACCTCGCATGATATCGGTATCAACATACCATTTACTTTCTGATAGTTTTTATAAACCCCTGTCCAGTTATTTAACGTGTCATTGTTGAACCGTTTTGCCTGAAGCTTCGTGATTTCTCCCTTGCTATTAATATGAACCCTGGCATCAACATCTATACCTTCAGAGGTGAATATAATTTTACATTCGGAGTCATTTACTTTTTCCCATGACAGGTTTTTGGAGGGAAGCAATGCTGTTGGATACCACGGAGCCTCAGCAAGCCAGCGCAGTAGTTCACCCTGATTTATTTTCTCATCTTTCTTATTAATGATCCTTATGGTTTGAAAAAGACGGATTTGAAGATTGCCCTGCTTATTAATAAAAAGGTCGGTGGCACTCATAAAAGGAACCTTTCCCCGCCAGACAAAGCCAGGTGGTTCAATGGTAAAGTATTCTTCGCCTTTTATTTTTGACCATTTCTGGTTTGGATTGACTCTGAATTCACCATCATGAATTAACCGGGCGGAGCTGAGGTAGCTTTGGTTTTTAACAAGTACATGTTTGAAATATCGCTGGGCCGGTGTCGGTAAACTATCAAAAAGCCCTGGGGCAATATACGTGTCATGAATAGCCTCCGAGAATGCATAAAGCCTCTTGATATGCCGGCTGAAAGAAGAAAATGGATTGGAAAACATATATCTGTTTTTAGCACTTATAAAGGTAATATTTACCGATATGCATACAAAATCTAAAAAAAATTAAAAACTCTCTTAGCATTTATGGAAATTCTATCTTTATACGTCTTATTAATAAATATTGAATCATAATGAGCATAAATTTTCAGTATACAAAAATGTACGTGCTGTGGATAATTTACATTTTGCATTAGCGAAAAATCCCTGAACGTATTTGTGATCCTGATTTTAGGCTGGATTTATTTATAAATTTAAATTTTTAAACACATGAAAAAACTTGTATTCTTATTCCTCCTGTGCTCCGGTTTTGTACTTAGGGCTCAAAACGGAGAAAAAAACTTTATCGATCAAAATTATATCGAAGTTACGGGCAAAGCTGAACTGGAAGTCATTCCGGACGAAATTTATCTTAAAATACTTATTAACGAGGCAGATACAAAAAGCAAGGTAACACTTGAAGAGAAGGAACAGAAAATGTACGGTGCACTTAAAAAGATTGGAGTGAATGTGGATAAGGATCTGGCCGTGAAGGATTTTGCTAGTAATTTTAATGATCATTGGCTGAAAAAAGATGAGATAAAATCTAGCAAGGAATATCAACTGATTGTGCATGATACCAAAACCCTTAGCCTGGTATTTATTGAACTGGAAAAAATGGATATTTCCAATATTACCATCGATCATGTGGATCATTCGCAAAAAGCAGAATTCCAGAAGCAGGTTAAGATCAATGCCATTAAAGCAGCCCGCGAAAAAGCAGATTATCTGGCAGAAGCGATCAAACAGGATGCCGGCAAAGCCATGTTTATTCAGGAACAGAATTTTACCTATTACAGACCGAATACATTGAATAGTAACATAATGATCCGTGGTGTTTCAAGTGTAAAAAAGGAAGCCCTTCCTGAAATAGAATTTGAAAAGATAAAATTTGAAAGTACGATGCTGGTTCGGTTTGAGTTGAGTAATTCAAAATAATGTATTATTATTCCTTAATAAAAGTTAAAGATCGAACTGACAATTTGTAAACAAAAAGGCGCTGCGCGTGTTTCTTTACTGTATTACAAACGTGGAGAAGCTAACATCACATATTATTTCCGGATCTAAAAGCTTTACCGAAAACACAAAGGCTTTTGAAGTGCTCATGGAGGAGTACAGGACCCGATTAGGTGCAGTACTGCAACGCGATAGCGAAAAACCTGTTATCAGGCACAGAGAACGTGGTAAACTCACAGCACGAGAACGCATAGATCATTTGATTGATCCGCATACCTCTTTTCTTGAGTTTTCAGCATTGGCTGCAAACGGGCAGTACGACGATGGTTTTCCGTCAGCAGGTATCATTACAGGTATTGGTTTGATACGGGATATCGAAACCGTTATTATTGCTAACGATGCAACGGTAAAGGGTGGAACCTATGTAAAAGAGACCATCAAAAAACATATCCGGGCACTGGAAATCGCATTGGCAAATAATTTGCCCGCGGTTTTTCTTGTAGATTCGGGTGGTGTATTTTTGCCGGAACAGATTAATGTTTTTCCTGACCGTGATCATTTCGGACGCATTTTTTATCTGCAATCGCAGCTTTCGTCGAAGCAAATTCCACAGGTGGCCATAGTAATGGGATCGTGTACTGCTGGCGGAGCATATATTCCGGCAATGAGTGATGAATCCATTATTGTGCGGAACCAGGGAACGATTTTTCTCGGAGGTCCTCCTTTGGTAAAAGCGGCTACAGGCGAAGATGTTTCTGCAGAAGATTTGGGTGGAGGCCATGTACATACGTCCGTTTCCGGGGTGGCAGATCACCTGGCAGAAGATGATCTGGATGCGCTGCGTATCTGCAGGGATATCTTTTCAACATTAACTCCTCCAAAGAAACATCAGGTGCGTATGGCAGAAGACGTTTCACCTGCGTATGATCCCTATGAACTTTATGGAATTGTACCAGCCCGCCAGACCAGGCAAATGGAGATGTATGAGGTGATTGCCCGTGTGGTGGATGGGAGTAAGTTTCAGGAATTTAAAGCTAATTACGGTAAAACATTAATAACCGGGTTTGCCAGTATTCACGGATATACGGTAGGTATAGTAGCCAATAATGGCATACTTTTCCCTGAATCTGCATTGAAAGGAACCCACTTTATTGAATTGTGTAATTACCGTAAAATACCTTTGGTGTTCTTCCAGAATATAACGGGGTTCATGATCGGAAAGGATTATGAACATAAAGGGATTGCAAAGGAAGGTGCAAAAATGGTTCATGCAGTGGCAACCAGCAATGTGCCTAAGATAACTGTTATTGTTGGTGGTTCGTATGGAGCCGGAAATTATGCCATGGCTGGTAGGGCATACGATCCTGATTTTCTGTTTATGTGGCCTAATGCGCGTATTGCGGTAATGGGCGGAACACAGGCCGCGAATGTATTGAGTACGGTTAAAGTTCAGCAAATGCAGGCATCAGGAAAACCTGTGGACATAGAAGAACTGGATAAGTTTAAAAAAGAGATAACGGACCGTTATGATCTGGAAAGTTCAGCGTATTTCAGTACATCCCGGTTGTGGGACGATGGAATCATCGATCCTGCGGATACAAGAGATGTGCTTGGCATGGCCATTTCTGCTGCGCTTTGTAAGAAAGTGAAGGATCCGCAGCCCGGAGTATTCCGGTTTTAACAGGTTGTTTGTTGAATGAGAAATTAAGGATGAAACGTTTCTCATGCTGTCTTTTTAAGGTGGAAGTTGATAAAATTTCGTATAAAATGATGAATTATCAAACGATAGAAGTTGAGGAAATTCTGGGAAATCAGGTGGCGCATATCCGGCTGAACCGGACAGATGTGCACAATGCTATGAACCTGCAAATGATTACCGAATTGTTGGAATGCTTCTCTGAGATTGAAAAAAATGAAAGCTTCAGAGGCGTAATTCTTTCCGGTAATGGTGGTTCATTTTGTGCCGGTGCTGATATTAACTGGATGAAAGAATCCGGGCAACAGGACTATGAAACAAGTCTGGAGGACAGTCATCAGTTGGCTGATTTATTTAAAACGATCTATCGTTTTCAGATTCCGGTTATAGCCGTGGTTCATAACAATGTATATGGAGGAGGTTTGGGATTAATGGCGGCCTGTGATGTGGTATATGCTGAAATGGACAGTCAGTTCAGGTTTTCTGAGGTGCGACTGGGGATCACTCCGGCAACCATTATGCCATATATTCTTAAAAAAATTCCGGTTTCAGTTGCTAAATCTAAAGTTTACACGGCCGAAAGGTTCAATGCTTTTGAAGCTTTACGAATTGGTATTGTGGATGAAGTAAAGAAAAAGAGTGAAGGAATTGAAGCCGCTACAGTTTTTATGAGCGAAGTTGTTAAAGGCTCGCCCGTTGGTGTGAATATGTCCAAGGAACTTATCAACGATTTATCGGATGGTGTTTTGGACGATGCCATGATTAACAAAACCTGTGAAATCCTTGTTTCTGCAAAGCAGACAGAAGATGCGTATGAAGGAATGAAAGCATTTTTCGAAAAGCGAACTCCAAACTGGAAGGGGCGCTGAGGTACTAAAACAAGAGCAGATGAAAACGTTTAACAGGATTTTAGTTGCAAACAGGGGCGAAATTGTTGCGCGCATCATGAAGACTGCACACCAGATGGGTACGGAGATTGTGGTGTTATATACCGACGATGATACCGGACATATTTACCTGAAGGAAGCTGATGTGGCTGTACTCCTGGATGGAAAATCGTTGTCAGAAACTTTTTTGAATAAAGAGCGCATTATTGATATTGCTCTGGCCAATGGTGTGGATGCCATCCATCCTGGTTACGGATTTCTGTCTGAAAATGCAGAATTTGCTCAAATGTGTAAGGCTGTTGGGATAACATGGATTGGACCATCACCTAATGTTATCAGGTTGATGGGATACAAAAAAAGTGCGCGGGAATTTGCTGAAAAGTTGGGCATTCCTGTTTTGCATGCCAGATATGGTTCATCTGATGAGCTCGTTAAATATAAGGATGTACTGCAATATCCGGTAATGATCAAAGCCCAGGCTGGTGGTGGTGGAAAGGGAATGCGTGTTGTCAGATCTGCCGGTAATTTTGAAGATGCTTTGCATATCACAGGAAAAGAGGCCGGAATGTTCTTTGGCGATGAGTCGCTCTATGTGGAAGAATTTATTGAAGATGCACGGCATATAGAGGTGCAGGTTTTTGGAGACAATTTCGGAAATGTGATTCATATGCATGAAAGGGAATGTACGGTTCAACGGCGGCATCAAAAAATTATTGAAGAAGCACCGGCTTACGGAATCAGCGATGCGCTGAGGAAGAGTTTACATCAAAATGCCGTAAAACTGGCTAAGGCAGCGAAATACAGAAATGCCGGAACTGTTGAGTTCATTGTAGACCGGCAGGAGAATTTTTACTTTTTGGAAATGAATACACGAATTCAGGTTGAACATCCCGTCACTGAATTTGTTACTAATGTTGATGTTGTTAGAGAACAACTGTTAATTGCTGCGGGTAATGAGTTTGCGTTCACACAGGACGAAATCATATGTAGAGGGCATGCTTTGGAATGCCGGTTGTATGCTGAAGATCCTGAAAAAGGCTTTATGCCTCAAAATGGAACGCTTACTCTCAATGCAGCTCCCGAATTGAAATCCGTAAGGGTCGATGGCTCCTTTGAAAGAACGGCAGTTATGTCATCTGCGTATGATCCCCTGATTGCAAAGGTGATTACAGGTGGACAAAGTCGGTTGGAAGCCATGAGTAATATGATTGGAGCCCTTGAGGATTATAAAATTCAAGGTGTGAAAACCAATAAAGGTTTTCTCACCAATCTTTTAAAATCTCCTGTTTTAATCCAAAATAACATACATACTCAATATTGTGATCTGTTTACAGACAGACATATTGATATGCCTTTGAAACCAGATGAAAGGTTTGGTGTATCATGGTTTTTTCTGAATGCAGGGATACAGACCGGGAATGGATCTGTTTGGTCAAAACTGGGTAACTGGCGCCACCAACAGAAAAATAATATTACTGCAGGCGATCATCTGTATGCTGTTTCCGGCTATAAGGTCAACGAAAAAGAATGGCAGATTACAGTGAATGATAAGACTTATAAATGCAGTTTGGTAAAATTAAACGATTACGAGTTGCATTTTATTTTCAATAATGAGCCGGTAAAAGTTATCTGGTCAAAAAAAACGGAACGGTCATATTTTATTGAAATTGATCATGCCTTATTTTTGGTTCAGCCTCACATAGTAAGGAGAGAATTATCACCTGCCAACGAACAACAGATCAAGGCCAGAAATGTGTTGTCACCATTGCCCGGAAGAGTGATGAGGGTGTATGTAACGCCCGGTGAAAAGGTGGTGAAGGGTAAGGCCATGTTGGTGATAGAATCTATGAAAATAGAGAACCGTATTGTAGCTGATCACGATTCAATCGTAAAGAGCGTGCTGGTTAGTGAAGGGCAACAATTGAACGGAAATGATCTGGTTATTGAGCTGGAATAAAAAATCCCCTGCCAAACAGGCAGAGGATTAAAATCAAAGTATATTGAGAATGACTATTTTTCACGGGCATCGTAATCGTATACCTGGCTTTCGAGTGCTAAGAATACGCCTGATTTACCAGCTCCGGCAGCTCCCGATACCATGCTTTTAAGAAAAGCCTTTCCGCTTTTTCCTTCTCCGCTTTCTTTGGCAGCATTCAAATCCATATTATCCGGTATATTAAAGAAAATAACCAGTGTTGGTTCTCCGTTTAAAACTTCAGATATTGTTGTTGAATTGCCATCAGTATCGCTAAGATTAAATTCAGGGAATGAATAGCCGACCATAAAATCTGATTTTTTAAGTTTCATTTCCTTTTTTTCGGCTTTACCGGTTTTCCCTTTTTTTACGCAGTCCTTGATATGATCAGCTAAAGGTTTTTTATCTGTACAAAGTCTTGACGCAATATCTCCCTGTTTGTCTACATCATAGCCTTGTGCCACACATAGTCCGTTTTTGTCAAACAGCATAAATGCCTCATCGATGTTTTTATCATTCCAAATATTTTTAAGGAACTCCGGTTGTCCATCATAGGTAAACTTAACAGCTCCGGAAAGGCTGGCGGCTGCATTTTGTGTTTCTGTTGCATTCTTTACTGGCGTTAATTCCGGCGTGTAATAAATTTTCAGGTGAGGATACTGTGCCTCGTTAAATGTTGGATTTTTTGCTCCGATACCAATCAGGACTACCTTGGGAGGCATCTTTGAAAGTTTCTGAGCATTTACACTCAATACCAAACTTAATGCAATAACACAAATAGAAAAAAACTTTGTCATAGTGGTTAAATTTTAATTATAAATAATACTTAATTGCAAGTAGTTCGAAAAATAACCATAAATGTTAAAAAATGAAAATTTTTTCCATACTAATAGCTTATATGTGCTGTATAATATTTTTTGTGCGTAGGTTATTTAAGTATTTCTTCTGTGTAAAATAATCCTAAATCATACCGGGTTTTTTGTTTTCTTTCAGCAACTGAAGCGAGGTCTTAATTCGTTTATTTCGTGTGGTATCGGTTTTAGCGGCGGTGATCCAAAGGATATACTGACGTTTGTAGCTGTCTGCCAGGTTAGTGAAATTTGTCCATGCCGGTTCGTGTTGCTTGAAAATGGTTTTGATATGATCCGGAATATCCGGTATCTTCTTTTCCATTTCACTTACTGTGACCTTATTCCAGTCTGGTTGGCCTGTTGCAGGATCAATTGGCAGTGTTTTTAACCCAGATGCTTCAACCATACCTATGTTAAGCATTTTTTCAACACGTTTTATATTTGTAGGCGACCACCTGGAACGAAGATTTCTGGGCGTAAATTTCCGTGTATATATGTCATCATTAACCCGCCTCACAAGGCTGTCAATCCAACCAAAACAGAGGGATTCTTCCACAGCATCATTATATTCGATGTTAGGTTTGCTCGTATGCTTCTTATAAAAAACCATTCTGAATCTATTGCATTTGTCGTGGTTAACCAACAACCATTCCCTGTAGTCCTTTCTTGTTTTAAACCAAAGGAAAATATCGCCTTCAGTTTTTGATTCCGGTACAAAATGTATTTCATTTAGCGTCCTTATAATGTGTTGTCTTAGCTCTGATTCAGCTTCTGAAATTTTTTCGGTATTCAGTTGAAGCTTAGGAAATGTCGATTCAAATTCTTTTAATTCATTCTTAAAAACGACAATATCATGCCAGCGTCCAATAATTCTCCCGAGCGCGTTTACGGTTTCCATATTAATTCCGGGAACAAAAACATGACTGTTGCTCAACCAGGTAAGGGCAAAGTCGATATCTTTCAGGTAGCGTCGGATTTTATGAAGCGGGATTATTGCATCAGGTTTCTCTGTCAGCATTTTAATCTGATCCGATCTTTCATTTAAGCTCTTTAAAATAATTTGAGTAAGAGTGGTGAAATCAGTACTGTTAATGAATGTGCTTATGCTTTGGCAACATTTCTTCAGATCCGTTTCATTAAGGTTTTCAATTTGTGGTTTCAACTCCTTTTCTGCCTCAAAAACTTTCTTCTGCAAAAAGTTATTGAGTTCTGTGATTTCGGTAAGGTTAAATTTTTTAGTCAGTTTGAGATTAACCTTTTGCTCCCGAAGGGAACCTGCTGTTTTGAAAAGGGGAATAAGCTGGTTGTATATGGCCTGTTTATCAATTTGAACAGAGTTTTCGCTCTCCAGTATCTTCAGGATGGATTTTATGGACTTTATGGAAAGACGCAGTTTATGTATGTTTTTATTGCTTTGTTTTTCTTTTGTCAATTCAGAATTTCTGGATAAGAGAACTGTTTGATCATGAAAAAACAAAGCCAGAGAATTTAATGCCATTATAATCCGGTTATGTAATACCGGTTAAATTTACTGGTTTTATTTCTGGAAATCAATAATTTGAAATGAATTCACAGGATTCTGGAAATTCAAAGTTTAACCATTTGGTTAATTTTTAACATTATTTATTTGGTCGGTAAAAAAAATGTATTTTATATTTGCCATATGGTTTAACCAAACAGTTAAATTAAATGGTTAAAAAAGATCAAAATACTGAAAAAAAGATTCTTGATGCTGCTAAAAAAGTTTTTGAAAGCAAGGGTATGTATGGGGCCCGGATGCAGGAGATAGCAGATGAAGCAGGAATTAATAAAGCCCTTTTACACTATTATTTCAGGTCGAAAGAGAAATTGTTTGAAGCCGTTTTTGAGGATGCGTTTACAAATTTCTTTCCAAATCTGGTGGAGATTTTTAATACGGATAAAGACATCAGGGAAAAGTTGGAAATGATTATTGATCATTATTTTAATATGATATCAAAAAATCCTTTTCTGCCTATTTTTCTGATTACTGAAGTCAACCGTGAACCTGAATGTATGAAAAGCAGGTTGCAGAAAATGGGACTTGATATTGAAAAGCTGCTTAAAATTCTTAATGCACTGAGAGATGAAAATATTCTTCCGGATATTGACCCGCGGCAAATAATAGTAAACCTTATTTCGCTTACAATTTTTCCTTACCTGGCAAGGCCTCTTTTAAAACCACTATTATTTGAAAACAATGCGGAAGAAATGAACACCTTTCTGCTTGCGCGAAAAAAAATGATATTACAAATGTTATTAAACCAATAGTCATGTTATTAAAAAGGATTTTTCTGATCTTTTTATTCGTGCCTGCGGCATTACTGGGTCAGCAGGTAACACTGCAGCAATGTTACAGTGACGGGTATTATCATCATCCGTCATATGATAACATGCGTTTGCTGCTTAAAATAGGAGAGTTGGAAAAGGAGAACAGTGGGGTAAGCAATCTGCCTCAGGCCACTCTGAAAGCCAACGTATCCTGGCAAAGCGATGTTACGAGTGTTAATCTTCAGATTCCGGGCGTAACGATTCCAAAACTGGCTCAGGACTGGTATAAACTTTATATCGATGTGACCCAAACCATTTACGACGGTGGTCTGTCTAAAAGTAAGAAAGCTGTCGCCGATGCGAAGACTGAAGCAGATGTGCAGCAGCAGGAGGTTAATCTGTACGCAGTAAAGGGAAATGTAAACCTTGCTTATTTTTCAGCGTTGAACCTTCAAAATCAGATTAAGATACTGAACCTTAAAAAACAAGTGTTGCAGGATCAGAGTAAGGTGGTTGAATCTGCCGTTAAAAACGGTGCAGTAAACAGCAATGAACAGAATAACCTGAAAGCCGAAATGGTTTTGCTGAATCAGCAGATTATTGAACTGGAAAGTCTGCATAAAGCGTCACTGGATAATCTGTCGCTGATAACAGGAAAGACATTCAATGACAAAACAGAATTGGTTTTGCCGGCTGATCCGGTGGCTGACAGCACATCAATTCCGGTGAACCGTCCGGAGCTTGACTTAATAGAGGCGCAGAAGGAACAACTGGATAATCAGAGTGATCTGCTTCAAAATACGCGCAAACCAAGAATATACGGATACGGACAGGCCGGTTACGGTCGTCCGGGGCTGAATATGTTCAATGATAATTTTGCCGACTGGTACATTGTAGGTGTCGGATTGCAGTGGAAAATATATGACTGGAAAGAAACCAGCCGCAAAAAGGAGCAGATTGAACTGCAAAAAGAAATTGCAGATAATCAGAAGGAAAGTTTCCTGTATCAGCTGGATTTGCTGACCCGTTCTAAATGGAATGAAATTGAAAAGCTGAACCGGATCATTGCTACAGATGAAGAACTTGTAACCCTGAGAAAAGATGTGGCTGATAATTCGGCATCACAACTAAAAAACGGCGTGATAAAGTCAGCAGATTATATCCGCGACCTGAACAATTATTTTGTAGCGCAACTAACCAATGAAAATCATCAGGTTGCATTACTAAAGGCCAAGTATGAGTACATAACATTAACCGGAACTGAAAAAGATAATAATAAATAGTGATGAAAAATAGAATACACAATTTGTTTATGCTGTCATGGATGATAGGATTATCCGTGATGCTGGCATCATGTAACGGGGATTCTGACAGAGCTGATGCTTACGGTAACTTTGAAGCAGTGGAGACCATTGTTTCTTCAAAAAGTACAGGTGAAATAATGGCCATGTATCACGACGAAGGAGAAACCGTAAAAGCCGGTGATCTCTTATTGCAGGTTGATACAACGGACCTTGTGCTTCAGATGAAACAACTTTTGGCCCAGAAAAATTCGGTATTGGCAAACCGTGCTCAGGTAAAAGCAAGCATGTCGGTTCTGGAAGAGAATATTTCGGGTGCTGAAACAGAAAAGAACAGGGTGGAGAATCTTTATAAGGATGGCGCTGCAACGCAGAAGCAGAAAGATGATGTGGAAAACAGGATAAACGTGTTGTACAGACAAAGAGGTGTATATAAGGCTAACCTGTTATCTATAGACGAACAGGCTATGGTGTTTGATGCACAAATGAAGGTGCTCGATAAAAAAATAAGCGATTGTACAGTTACTGCTCCTGTTGACGGAACCATACTGGAACGCTATGTGGAAAAAGGTGAACTGGCTGTGGCCGGTAAACCACTGTTTAAGCTTGCAGATATCTCTAACATTAACCTTCGTGTGTATGTTTCAGGTCAGCAGTTGGAAGCCGTAAAGCTGGGCAGAAAGGTTAATGTGAAGATTGATGCCATTGACGGTACAATGAAAAATTATGAGGGTACAGTCATCTGGGTTTCTTCGGAAGCGGAATTCACCCCAAAGGTTGTTCAGACCAAAAAGGAAAGGGTTAAACAGGTATATGCTACAAAAGTGCGGGTCAAAAATGATGGCTCCATAAAAATCGGTATGCCCGGAGAAATGTACTTTCAATGAACAGTTAACAATGAATAATGAAAAATTATTCACTGTTCATTATTCATTTTTCATTGTAAAATTATGATTGAAGTTAAACATATATCAAAATCGTACGGTGAAACAGAGGCACTGAAGGATGTTTCACTGAAGGTGCAGACAGGTGAGCTGTTTGGACTGATAGGTCCGGATGGAGCGGGAAAAACAACCCTGATGCGCATTTTGATGACCTTACTCCTGCCGGATAAGGGAGAAGCTGAAATGATGTTTCACGATGTGGTGCAGGCCCATAAAATAATACGGAATATAGCAGGATATATGCCCGGACGGTTTTCGTTGTACCAGGATTTGACGGTGGAGGAGAACCTTGCATTTTTTGCCACTGTTTTCGGAACTACGATAGAAGAGAATTACGATCTTATCAAGGATATATATGTTCAGATTGAACCATTTAAAACACGTCGTGCGGGTAAATTGTCGGGAGGAATGAAGCAAAAGCTGGCACTGTCCTGTGCATTGATCCATAAACCGGAGGTTTTGATTCTGGATGAGCCTACCACCGGTGTGGATGCGGTTTCCCGTAAGGAATTCTGGGATATGTTAAAACGATTGAAAGCATTGGGCATTACCATTCTGGTGTCAACGCCTTACATGGATGAAGCCGAACAATGTGACAGGATTGCGTTGATTGAAAACGGAACCATACTTGGAACCGATACACCTTCGGGACTTAAACTGGGTTTTAACGGAAAATTATGGCAGTACAGCACACAAAAACTGTATCAGTCATTAAAGCTGATAAGGGAAATTGAACAGGTTGAATCGGTGCATACATTTGGACAGTTCCTGCATCTTACCACTGCCAATGATATGACGGAAGAAAGTCTGGAAGAGGTTTTAAGATCCAGGATTCAAGATGCTTTTTCGGTAAAACGAATGGAGCCCGGAATAGAAGATGTATTCATGCAAAAAATGGCTGAACATGAATAGCGATAATGTGATAGAAGTTAAAAACCTGGTAAAGAAGTTCGGATCATTCGTTGCCAATGATAATCTGACATTCAGCGTAAAACAGGGTGAGGTTTTTGGTTTTCTTGGTGCTAACGGTGCAGGAAAAACGACGGCTATCCGTATACTGTCGGGTTTGTCGAGGCCAACATCCGGCGACGTGATGGTGGCCGGAGTGGATGTTAGCCGCAGACCTGAGCGGGTGAAGCAAAATATCGGGTATATGAGCCAGAAGTTTTCATTGTACGAAGACATGACCATTCATGAGAATATCAGGTTTTATGCCAGTATATACGGAATCAGGGTGAAAGAAAGGAAACAACGCGAAGAAGAACTGATCAGGCGTCTGAACCTTGAGGAGGTAAAAGACCGAAAAATTGCAGATCTGCCTTTGGGCTGGAAACAGAAACTGGCATTTTCTCTGGCCATCTTTCATAAGCCGAAGGTTGTATTTCTGGATGAGCCGACTGGCGGAGTTGATCCGGTAACGAGGCGTCAGTTCTGGGAAATGATATACGAATCGGCTTCACGGGGCATTACTGTATTTGTTACTACGCATTATATGGATGAAGCGGAGTATTGCGACCGGCTTTCTATAATGGTAGATGGTAAAATTGTGGCTCTGGATACACCGCTGAACCTGATGAAACAGTATAGTGCGGCTAATATGGATGAGGTATTTTTAAAACTCGCCCGATTAAGAAAAAACAATGATGAATGATAATGAACAATGAACAATGAACAATTAATGATGAAAAATAATTCATCATTCACTTTTCACTATTCATTAAAAATGAGTCTTATGTCTTGGTTCTTATATCTTAAGTCTTAAATAGATGAAACGTTTTATAGGATTTGTAAAAAAAGAATTTCTGCATATTTTCCGCGATCCACGGACAATGATCATTTTGTTTGGTATTCCCGTGGTTCAGCTGATTCTATTTGGGTTTGTGCTGACAACCGAAATAAAAGATGCTAAAATAGCCATTCTGGATCAGGCACACGATGATGTGAGCACAGCGATCACCAATAAAATAGCGTCCAGTGGTTTTTTTGCCATTGCTGCTGAGCCAGAGAATGACAGCGGTTTTGATGAGTTGTTCAGGAAGGGAATTGTTAAAGCCATTGTGGTATTTGAACCCGGATTTGGTGAGAAAATGGTACACTTCGGGAATGCTCAGATGCAGATCATTTCCGATGCTTCTGAACCCAATACGGCGACGCTTATAACAAATTATATCACTGCCATTGTCAACGATTATATGTCGACAGAGCTGATGAAGGGCAAGGCTGTCACAGGCGTCCAGCCGCAGGTGAGAATGTTGTACAACGAAGAACTGAGTAGCTCCTACATGTTTGTTCCGGGTATTATTGCCGTGATCCTGATGTTGATATCCGCCATGATGACCTCGGTGACCATCGCACGTGAGAAGGAGCTCGGGACCATGGAGATTTTGTTGGCATCACCTTTAAAACCATCTCAAATAGTTTTGGGTAAGGTGTTTCCATATCTGATCCTTTCCATTTTAAACGCGGGTATGATTCTGCTTCTTGGAAACCTGATATTCGGCGTGCCAATAAGAGGGAGCGTTGTATTTATGATGCTGGAGGTCATCCTGTATATTTTGGTCGCCTTAAGTCTGGGTGTACTGATTTCCACTATTGTTGATAAACAGTTGCTGGCTATGATGTTATCCGCATTTGCACTGATGCTGCCAACCATGTTATTATCTGGTTTTATTTTCCCTATTGAAAATATGCCTGTTGTACTACAGTATTTGAGCAGAATATTCCCACCCCGGTGGTTTATTGAGATTATAAGGGCTGTGATGCTGAAAGACGCCGGATTATTAATCGTCTGGAAACAGACAGCCATTCTGATATTCATGATTGCGGTCATACTTGGCGTCAGCGTAAAGAAATTTAAAACACGGTTAGAGTAATGCGTACGGTACTATATATCATTCAGAAAGAGTTTCTGCAGATTCTCAGAAACAAATCCATGTTACCCATCATTTTTATGTTGCCGGTAGTGCAGATGATGATCCTTGTGTTTGCTGCAACATTCGAAATGAAGGAGATAAAGCTACAGATAATTGACAGGGATAATTCCACCTTGTCACGTGAATTGATCTCTGATTTCTCTGGTTCTCCGTTCTTTAAAATCGTGGCGCTTGATCCGGCCGTAAAGGATCAGGAAGCGATGCTGTTGAAGAATCAGGCAAATGCGGTATTGGTGATCCCGAATAATTTTGAGAAGGACTATTACAACTCAATGACCGGAGAAGTGCAACTGCTGGTTGATGCCATAAACGGTACGGCGGCAGAACTGACCTATGCATATTCAGGAAATATATTACAGCGGTATAATACACAAATTGCAGCCAGAGTTCTGCAGGCTGATATGCAAAATACATTACCGATAACCATAAAACCCCGGTTTTGGTATAACGAGGTACTGGACTATAAGTACTATATGGCTCCGGGAATTCTGGTGGTTCTGGTGACCATTATCGGTATGTTTCTGGCTGGTGTTAATCTGGTGCGTGAGCGGGAAATCGGGACCATAGAGCAGATTAATGTCACACCCATAAAAAAGTGGCAGTTTCTGGCTGGTAAACTGATTCCATTCTGGATTATTGGGCTCTTTGATCTCCTGCTCGGTCTGTTTGTTGCCTGGGTGGCATTCAGGATACCGATTAGAGGCAGTATACCGGTATTGTTATTATTTGCCAGTGCTTATCTGTTGTTAATTCTTTCTCTGGGCTTGTTGGTCTCAACTTTAAGTAAAACACAGCAGCAGGTTGCCTTAATGGGCTTTTTCTTTCTGATCGTATTCATTCTGATGAGCGGACTCTTTACTCCGGCAGAAAGCATGCCGCACTGGGCGCAGGTTGTCAATTATCTGAATCCCTTGTTCTATTTTGTAAAGATCATGCGGCATGTGGTGTTAAAAGGTTCGGGTGTGATGGACCTGTGGCAGGATTTGGTAATTCTTACCGGATACGGAACTGTCATGTTATCTGTGGCGGTCAGAAGTTTTAGGAAAACAGCGTAGAATAGACACAAGAATCAAGAACCAAGACATACGCAGGATTTTCTGCGGGATCATTACATGAGTCTGAGCACCCCTTTTTGTTACTTTTGGGCTGATGGGTAAGTCATTATACTTTGCAAACACAAAACTTCCTTAAGTTCTTTCAAAAAAGTCCGGACTTTTTATGCAAAATGTCCTGAGTTTTTAGGTAAAATGTCTGGACTTTTTTGATTCAATTTTTTTGATCTCCTATTTTAAACTTAGTTTCTTTTGTTTATTTCTTATTTAATTGATAGATTTAGAGGTTATTATTAAAGGATCTCATTCCTGTTTGGAATTTCCGAATTAGATGTATTAATGAACCTAATTATGTTATGAATATATTCAAAATTCAGGTCGGGAACTATAGACTATTAAAAGATTTCTCAATTGATATTGAAGAAGAGCTATCTCTGGTTATTGGAAAAAATAACACAGGAAAAACATCACTACTTTTGGTATTAGAAAAGTTTTTGAATTCTCCCAGCAGCTTCAAATTTGATGATTTTAACATCGAATTTAAAAAAGAAATTAAAGACCTCTTGGAAGCTGGTTTAATCGCAGAAGAAGAATACATACCAAAGTCAATAAAACTAAAGATTTTTATCAAATATGGAGAAGATGATGACTTATCCAATATCAGTCGCGTAATGATGGATTTGGATCCTGAAAACAATGTTATTGTTCTTGGATTTGAATTTGCCCTCCATTTTGCAAATTATGAGCGAATGAAAGGCGAGTTAATTGCATTCAATGAAAAGGAAGCACAAAAAAAAGCCGAAGATGAAAATTATAAAGTAAAAAGCACATGTGATTTTATTGAGAGGCATTTGAGTTTTTTTAAGTCCAGAAGATATTCATACGAATACAATAGAACAGAAAATCTAGCTAATGAAGATGTATATGTCGATTTAGATGATGAAAAGATTAGTGTCAAAGACATTATTTCTTTTAAATATATAAGTGCCAGGAGGGACGTAACGAATAAAGAAGCAGATAAAACCCTATCTGGTCAAACTTCTCAAATTTATGAAAGAACGGAAGAAAATGATGAGCAATCAAAAGCTATAGAAGCCTTCAAGGATCAGTTAATTGATACTGATGATAATTTGAGTAATATTTACACAAATCTTTTTGAAGACATCGTAAATAAGGTCGAACTTTTCGGTGGCATAAAACCCAATGAATCTGAAATAAAAATTATTTCCTCACTGCAGCATCGGGAATTATTAAAAGGTAATACTACTGTTATATATAGTCATGACGCTGATAATCAACTGCCGGAATACTACAATGGGCTGGGGTATATGAACCTAATCAGTATGATCTTCGAAATTGAAATTAAGCGGCAGGAATTCAAAGGAGATAAAAACAAAAAGCCATCAGATATTAATTTGCTGTTTATCGAAGAACCGGAAGCCCATACTCATCCTCAAATGCAGTATGTATTTATTAAAAATATAAAAAGCTTACTTAAGGATGGCATAGTAAGAGAGGATGGGCAAAATAGAAAATTACAATATATCATCAGTACCCATTCTTCCCATATAGTTGCCGATAGTGAATTTGATGACATAAAATACCTGAAGAAGATTAGTCTGAACAATGTAATTGCAAAAAACTTAAAAGAACTGAGCCTTGAATACGAAGAAACCCCAAACCAATATCAATTTTTAAAACAATACTTAACAATTAGTAGAGCTGAAATTTTCTTTGCGGATAAAGCTGTTCTCATTGAGGGGGATACTGAGAGAATACTTCTCCCCACAATGATGAAAAAGGTCGATATTGAAGAGACGCAAAGGTTTCTCGAATCTGGGGGAAATGATCCATTCTTGCCCTTATTATCACAAAATATTTCAATTATTGAAGTCGGTGCTTATTCTCAAATATTTGAAAAATTCATAGAATTTTTAGGCATAAAATCGTTAATAATAACCGATTTAGATGCTGTTGATGCTGATGGTGAAAAATGTGAGGTTCAAAATGGAGTCAGTTTTTCAAATACTGCTCTTTCGTTCTTTTTTAATAATAAAACCTTAGATGATCTAAAAGGATATGATCTCAATAGCAAAATACTTAAAAAAGGTAATGGAACTTGGACAAATGATCCAGAGGGTTCCCTGTTAGTTGTTTATCAAACTAATGAAAATGGTTATAATGCGAGAAGCTTTGAGGATTCATTTATCCATCTGAATAAAGCCTTTGTCAATGATAATAAAGATAGTTTCAAGGGACTAAAAAACAGAGAAGATTTTGATGACCCAGTAAAAAACGCTTACGCTCTTGCAAAGAGTTGTATCAAAAAGAAAACTCATTTTGCCTTAGATATTTTGTTTTTTAGCAGTGCCAATCTAAATAACTGGCAAATACCTGAATATATTAAAGAAGGATTGTTATGGTTGAAGGAAGACTAATATTAGAGCCAGAGGTCCAAGAAATATTCAAGCATATCGACAACGGACAAAACTTTCTGTTGAGTGGCGGTGCTGGAAGTGGAAAAACCTATTCTTTGGTTCAGGTTATTAAACAAGTCATAGAAGAAAATCCAACTTCAAAAGTTGCCTGCATGACATATACAAATGCAGCAGTTAAAGAAATTGAAGAACGTGTAAACCACAATAATTTAAATGTCTCAACAATTCATGATTTTCTCTGGGACAATATAAAACACTTTCAGAAAGAGTTAAAAGCAACAATTATTGCCCTTGCTAATGATGAAGCAATTACCAGAATAAAAATTGACGATTTAGAAATAGTTCCAGATGATTATTTTAATAACCTTGAAAACAAGATTCAATACAAAGAATATGTAAGAATAAGAGAGGGGATTATCTCTCATGACGAACTTCTACTTGTTGCAGAGTATATGTTTGAGCATTATTCCAAATTGAGTGATATTATTAAAGATAAGTATCGATTCATATTTATCGATGAATATCAGGACACAAATAAGGCGGTTATAGAATCTTTTTTAACTCACTTTGCCCAAAGTCGGAAGAGAAGTATTATTGGTTTTTTTGGAGATGCGATGCAGTCCATTTATGACGATGGAATTGGAAATTTAGCTACGTATAAAGGTGAGGAAGACGGAAAAGTAAAAGAGGTCAAGAAGGAACAAAACAGAAGGAATCCGCAGCGTGTAATTGATTTAGCGAATAAGCTAAGAACTGACGGAATAAACCAAATACCGTCTGTCGATGAATCTGCTCCAAACATGTTCAATGGTGAGGTAAAAGAGGGAAATGTTTTATTTCTTTATTCAGATAACGATAGTGTTGAAAATATTAAGGTTTATTTGACAGAGAATGAAGGATGGGACTTTAATAATTCAAAAGATACAAAAGAATTAAATCTGACTCATAACCTAATAGCAGATAAAGCAGGTTTTAGAACATTAATGGATGTTTATGATAAGGATCCAGTAATATCATTGAAAAATGATATTCTCGCCAAAATAAAATATAATAAAAAGAATAACCGTCCTAAAATTGAAATATTAGAAACTGATTCATTCGAAACAGTAGTTGATAAGTTTCAGTTAAAAAACAGAAGTAGAGAACTCAAAAAAGATGTTCTAACAAGTGACCCTATAAATGTAACTTATTTTAATATGCTAAAGGATAGGGCATTCTCAGATGTTAAAAAGATATATCTTGATAAAGATTCTTTGCTTGATGATAAAAAGCAGGATGAAGATGATGATAATAAAAAAGGTTCAAGACGTGATGATTTGATTAAACATCTATACAAAGTTCAAAGAAACATCCATTTATATCAGAATAAACAATACAACGAATTTTTGAGAGTTACAGATTATAGAACTAAAGTGAAATCAATAGAGGATAAGAGAAATCTCAGAAACAATATAGAAGAATTAGTTGATGTTGGGGATAAAACAATTGAAACAGTGATTAACGAGGCAAATGAAAAAGGAATCTGTTTAATTGACGAAAGATTGGAACGTTTTGCGAATGAAAAACAATATGTATATGATAGAGTAAAATCCGTTCCTTTCTCTGAATTTCAAAAATTGTATGATTACTTAGAAGGAAAAACTCCGTTTTCAACACAACACAAAACCAAAGGTACTGAGTTCAATAATGTGTTGATGATTCTTGATAATGGTGGATGGCGAAATTATAATTTTGAGAATCTCTTTATAGGAGGAGGTTCTGAAAGCGTTTTGGAACGCTCTCAAAAGATTTTCTACGTGTGTTGTACTAGAGCGAAAGAGAATTTGGCTGTATTCTATTACAATCCTTCAGAAGTGGTCATTGAAAAAGCAATAGAATGGTTTGGCAACGAAAGAGTTATAAGGATTTAGGTATTTTTAAAAAGATAATTTTTCTATCCAAATAAGAATTGTATCTCGCTATGAGATCAGTTGGCACTATAAAATGAGTTTGGTTCGGTCATACGGTCGGGATCTTGTTATAAGTTAATGTTTTTGGCCCTTTGGACTTAGAATTACGTTAGCAAACGAAGTTCATACTCACATTGAAAGTACAAAATCTTGATTCTTGGTTCTTGATTCTTGTATCTAATTCGTAAACCTCCGGATCACATTATCAATATATGTTTTTGAAACGGGAATGCGGATGACAGGTTCAGTATCCAGTTCCAGAAAAACACCTTCTTTTTCTCGTTTTATGGTATTAATCAGCTTCATGTTGATCAGGTAGGAGCGGTGGCACCTGATAAAGATATCTTCAGGAAGTTCTGCTTCAAGTTTCTTTAATGTATTGCGCAGGAGGTAACTTGTAGGTATATTATGTTCGTTGTAATAGACCTTTACATAGTTGTCTGCAGATTCAATGTAAAGTAAATCGCTTTGTTTTACTGACAATCTTAATGTTCCGCGTTCATCTTTAAATGATACCAGGTTACCGGCATCCAGACTAAAATTACCGCTTTCAAGCTGTTCCAGTTTATGCTTTTTGTCGTGCCATGAGAAATAGAGCCATAAAACAGAATAAGGCAGCAGCAAAACAAGGGCAGTATTCTCAATGGACAGTTTCAGCATATCCATAAAAAACCGTTCATCTTTCAGGATGAGGCTCTCGAATAATGCATAAAATAAAGCCATACAGAAGACTTCTACTGCCACCCATGCAAGGTAGCTCCACAATTTTATAGGATGCCTTTTTGAATAATGGTACATGATGATCCGGCTCACCACAACAACGAGTACACCGGTGAGTATAATCAGACTGGAATAGGCCAGGAGTCCCCATTTTCCTGCATTAAACCAGTATTCAACACCGAATGGGGCATAGATATTAATGAACACCAAGGCAAAAAGTGCTGTAAACAGAATGAGTTTAACAATATTTTGTTTCAGAACTAAATAGCGGGGTATGGGTTGGTTCAAATCTGCCATCACTGTAAATTGAACTACAAAAATAGATAATCCTGCCTGATATTCCATTTTTAATATAAATCAGCCTTAAAATTTTACCCCAACATAGCCAATTTTACCCCCAAATATGACTTTTTGTCCCAGTATAAGGGTGTCTGTAACATTTTTTTTCTGATGACGGAAATCTTCTTTTGATTTGCACAAAACTCAGGAAATGGACTATAACGAAATACAATATGTAACGCGTTCTGCCCGGATGAACAATGCAGCGGCAATGCCCATTCCGGGAACTTCTCTCTCCTTTACGGAACGTGATTTTATATCTGCCCGTCGGGAATTATTCAGTATCGACCAGTCAGACAATTTTTATAACATTTCTGACGGGCAGATTCCTGAAAACGATCGGTTCACATATCCTGTTATTAAGCATAAGGATCAGGCCGATGGTGTTATCGTTTTATTACACGGACTGAATGAACGTGACTGGGATAAGTATATGTCCTGGGCTTATGTGCTGGCAGAGAATACAGGTAAGGATGTGATCCTGTTTCCCATCAGTTTTCATATGGGCCGGTCACCTAAAGAATGGATCAACCCCAGAAGCCTCATGGAAAAGCTGGAATCCAGAAAGCAGAAGTTTAGTGATGTGAAAATGGCGTCTTTTGCAAACCTGGCGTTGAGCGAAAGGCTGACATCCCATCCAGAACGGTTTATGCTGTCGGGTTATCAGAGTGCCATGGATATACTGAAACTGGTATCGGACATAAAATCAGGCAATGATCCGTTATTCCATTCCGGTACGGATATTGACTTTTTCAGCTACAGCATTGGAGCATTTCTGTCTCAGATTTTATTTTTGAGCAATCCGAATGGTATATTCGATGCATCAAAACTATTTATGTTTTGTGGAGGTTCGGTGTTTAATCAAATGGATGGTGTTTCAAAATACATTATGGACAGTGTGGCATTTGACCGGGTCATAAATTATTACGGAGAAGCCATAGATGAAAACAGGAGTGAAAATAAGTCTGTCCGGCAGATTTTAAAGAATACACAACTGGGCGAAAGCTTTTACAGCATGACCAGTCTGGATCGGTTGAACCGGATCAAAAAGGATGTCTTTTCAAAAATACGCGATCAGATTCAGGTACTGGGTTTGTTGAAAGATAAGGTAATTCCGTCAGAATCAATCAAAAAAACATTGAAGGGCTGCCGGATGTCTTTCCTGAATCCGGACTATAATTATACACACGAAAATCCGTTTCCGGTGGTTAAAAATCAAAATTCCGGAATCATCAACAGAACATTCAATATCGTAATGGAGCAGGCTGCAGGTTTCCTGGCATAGTTGTAAGGACTGCTACCTTTAATATTTTTTCCAAAAATTTGGTTTAATCTCCCGTTTTCTGCATAAAGTCAGGGAAGCCACTTCTTGTCCAGCGAATAGGTCTTGCCCGCATAGCACGGTTCGGATCGGATAATTCGTGTCCCTGAATCTGTTTGTAATCACGGGCATGATAGATCATTACATCCGTTTTACTATCTTCAGCTACCGTGAAACAGTTATGACCCGGGCCATATCGTTTCAGGTCTTCGTTTGTAAAAAATACAGGGCCCGGAGATTTATGCCAGTTAGATTCATCCAGCAGATCTGCATTTTCATCAATCCACAATAATCCCATGCAATAGTTGTCGTTTGTAGCGCTTGCAGAATAGCTGACAAAGATCTTCCCGTTTCTTTTAATCACTGCAGGTCCTTCGTTTACATGGTATTTTACACGTTCCCAGTCAAATTCAGGTTCAGTAATTACAACTTCGGGACCCGTCAGGGTGGTCGGATTTTTCATTTCTGAAATCAGCAGACCGGTGTTATCTCCCTGCCTCACACTTTGCGCCCAGATCAGGTAATTTTTACCTTTGTGCTCAAATGTTGTGGCATCCAGTGAAAATGATTCTCTTTGGGTTTTAATCTGTCCTTCTTCCTTCCATTCACCGGTAGTCGGATCATTGGACGCATTGGATAAAGCCCACATTCTTATATTCCAGATATGTTCCGCTTCTCCTGCAGCAAAATATATATACCATTTCCCGTCAATACGATGTAATTCCGGAGCCCAGATATGATGTCCCATTACACCGGTTTTATGTTTGCGCCAGATGACTTTTTCTTCTGCATCTTTTAGTCCGTTTATAGTGTTTGCTTTCCGAATAATGATCCGGTCATATTCCGGTACGGTGGCGGTCATATAATAGGTGCCATCATCAGCTTTAAAGACCCACGGATCAGCCCGTTCTTCGGCAATTGGGTTATTATACTTAATATTTTGTGCATAAATCTGCATCGAAAACATTACTGTCAATGTTATTGTGCTGAGCATCTTAAGGAAATTCATATTCAATCGTTTTTTTATACAGTGAGCCAAAATACAAAACTTACGCCAAATATAATACCCGGTAACCACATAAAAGTATTTTTAAAGGTTCGTCAGAGATTTTCTGTTTAGGCAAAAACAAAAAATTTGACCTGTTTTCAGATTTTCGTCCACGCCTTCAGCGTGGGTATTCGCTTCGCTCATCAGCCTGACATACAATGTCAGGCTGGAATCGGTAAGGCTTTCAGCCTTGGATCTAACTTGCATGGTTGTTAAGTTTCAGTCCAACAAACTGGCAGTAAAAATCTGGAGCAACGCACCGAGGTAAAAGGTCGGAGTTGGAAATCCAATCTGTAAGACTGGAAGTAGTAAACCCGGTACGTAGTGCCGTTTGATGGCAGGCGTGGAGGCTCAGTCTGTAGGACTGACTGAAAACATCCTTAATGTACAATTCCGTTAATCGTAGCGTATACTGTTCAAAATTGTTTGTGTTCAAAACATAAAGAGGAAATTATTCACATAATTTAATGCTAATTTATATCCTTTTAAAGGATTGAAAAATAGCTTTTTAAAGAAATATTTTATGCGGAAAACCATTATGAATTATATTTCTCTTTATCCCGCTATTCAACTGCTTTTCTCCACCAAAGATTTTTACTATATTCGCACTCAATTTTTTTAGAACCGATAAAAGGAGTAGATACTGACATATGAGCAGGAAATTTGCTGAATATAAGGGACTTAATTTGTCAGAGGTTAACAGGGAAGTCCTAAAGGATTGGGATGAAAAAGATGTTTTTCATAAAAGTATGTCAACCCGTGAAGGCAGGCCTACCTTTGTTTTTTATGAAGGGCCTCCTTCGGCTAATGGTATGCCCGGTATTCACCATGTAATTTCGCGAACCATTAAGGACATTTTTTGCCGTTATAAAACACAGCAGGGATTTCTTGTGAAACGTAAGGCTGGTTGGGATACACACGGGCTTCCGGTGGAGTTGAGTGTGGAAAAAAGCCTTGGGATCACCAAGGAAGATATCGGTAAAACCATTACAGTAGAGGAATACAATAATACCTGCCGCAAAGAGGTGATGAAATACACTAACATGTGGGAGGACCTTACTCATAAAATGGGATATTGGGTCAATATGGATGACCCGTACATTACTTACGACAACCGCTACATCGAAACGTTATGGTGGTTGCTGAAAGAGATGTATAAGAAAGGTCTGCTGTACAAGGGATACACCATTCAACCTTATTCCCCGGCTGCCGGAACCGGGTTAAGTACTCACGAACTGAACCAGCCGGGATGTTACCGCGATGTGAAGGATACAACCTGCACGGCTCAGTTTAAGGTGATTCGTGATGAGGCATCCGATTTTCTCTTTAAAGATGTGGATGGTGATTTGTTTTTCCTGGCTTGGACGACTACACCCTGGACACTTCCATCCAATACTGCATTGGCTGTTGGACCCAAAATTGAATACGTTAAAGTAAAAACATACAATCCTTACAGCAGTGAACCGCTTACGGTAATCCTGGCCAAGGATTTGGTAAAGGCTTATTTTTCACCGGAAGGTACAGAACTTGATTTCGATGCATACAAAGAAGGAGATAAGAAGATTCCTTATGTTATACTGGATCATTACAAAGGAACAGAACTGACCGGCGTATCTTACGAACAACTTATTCCGTTTGTAAAGCCTGAAAAGGAAGCATTTAAAGTTATTCCGGGCGATTATGTAACCACCGAAGATGGTACAGGTATCGTACACATTGCACCAACCTTTGGTGCGGATGACGACCGGGTGGCCAAACAGGCCGGTATTCCGCCACTTATCCTGATAGACAAAGACGGTATGCGTCAGCCTATGGTGGATAAGACCGGTAAATTCTATAAGCTGGAAGATCTGGATACTGCGTTTGTGGATCAGTACGTGGATAAAGCGTTCTATGGTGAGTATGCCGGACGTTTTGTGAAAAATGCATACGATGAATCCATTCCTGAAGATGCGGCATCGCTGGATGTGGATTTGGCCGTTATGCTGAAGCTGAATAACAAAGCTTTCAAGATAGAGAAACACGTGCATAATTATCCGCATTGCTGGCGTACTGATAAACCGGTGCTTTACTATCCATTGGATAGCTGGTTTATAAAAACAACAGCTGTGCGTGAGCGGATGATGGAACTGAATAAAACCATCAACTGGAAGCCGGAATCAACAGGTACTGGTCGTTTTGGAAAATGGCTGGAAAACCTGGTGGACTGGAACCTGTCACGTTCGCGTTACTGGGGAACACCATTGCCCATCTGGAGGACGGAAGATGCTTCGGAAGAGCTGTGTATCGGCTCCGTGGAAGAATTGTACAATGAAATAGAAAAGTCTGTGAAGGCAGGCCTGATGCCAGCCAATCCGTTCGCCGGTTTTGAAGTTGGCAATAACGCAAAAGACAATTACGAAAAAATAGATTTGCACCGCCATGTAGTGGATGATATTGTGCTGGTTTCACCATCTGGAAAACCGATGCAGCGCGAATCTGACCTGATAGATGTGTGGTTCGATTCAGGTGCCATGCCATATGCGCAGCAGCACTATCCTTTTGAACACAAAGACGAATTCAGTCAGCTTTATCCGGCAGATTTTATTGCCGAAGGTGTGGATCAAACCCGCGGATGGTTTTTTACTCTGCATGCCATAGCTACCATGTTATTCGATTCGGTGGCTTATAAAAATATTATATCCAATGGACTGGTACTCGACAAAAACGGCAATAAGATGTCGAAACGTTTGGGTAATGGTGTAGATCCGTTCGAAGTGCTGGAAGGGCAGGGAGCCGATCCTTTACGCTGGTATATGGTAACCAATGCTCAGCCCTGGGATAACCTGAAGTTCGATATGGAAGGTGTGGAAGAGGTGAAGCGTAAATTCTTCGGAACGCTTTATAACACCTATTCTTTCTTTTCGTTATATGCCAATGTGGATGGATTTTCGCACAAAGAGGAAGATATTCCTGTGGAAGAGCGTCCTGAAATTGATCGTTGGATCATTTCGTTGCTGAATTCATTGGTTAAAGAAGTTCGTGATCATTATGAAAATTATGAACCAACCCGTGCGGGGCGTGCCATCCAGGAGTTTGTGACGGAAAACCTGAGCAACTGGTATGTTCGTCTGAACCGGAAACGGTATTGGGGTGGTGATTATGATAAGGATAAAATCGCAGCCTATCAGACTTTATATAAGTGTCTGGATACAATCGCAAAAATTTCGGCACCTGTTGCTCCGTTCTTTATGGACAGGCTGTTCCTTGATTTAAATAAGGTAACTGGTCTGGATAACTCGGAGTCGGTTCATTTAACCATATTCCCGGAATACGATGAAGCACTGATCGATAAAGAACTGGAAGAGCGTATGGCGATTGCGCAGACGGTTTCATCTATGGTGCTTGGTTTAAGGCGCAAGGTGAATATTAAGGTGCGTCAGCCGCTGAATAAACTGATGTTACCTGTTCTGGACAGTTCGTTTGTGGATCAGTTTGAAAAAATAAAGGACCTGGTGCTGAACGAGGTGAATGTAAAAGAAGTGGAATACCTTCATGAAACGGCCGGAATTCTGGTGAAAAAGATAAAACCAAATTTTAAAACACTGGGACCAAAATTTGGAAAACAGATGAAGCAAATTTCTGCATGCATTAATGGAATGAGCCAGGAAGATATTGCTGAGTTTGAAAAGAACGCAGGAAAGAACATTGAAATTGAAGGTCAAAGTATAGAACTGACAATGGCTGATGTGGAGATTCTGAGTGAAGATATTCCGGGATGGTTGGTTGCAACCGAAGGAAAATATACCGTGGCTCTTGACGTTACAGTTACTGAGGAATTGAAACAGGAAGGCATTGCGCGTGAGTTTGTAAACCGTATTCAAAATATCAGAAAAGAGTCGGGACTGGAGGTTACAGATAAGATTAACCTGTACATTGGTAGTCATTCTGAGATTGATGCCGCGGTTAATGCTCATAAACAATATATTGCCTCCCAAACACTGGCTACCAGTGTGGAATTGGTCCCCTCTGAAACCCTTAAAGACGCACGGGAAGTAGAGATAGATAAAGGAGTTGAGACAGTGATTAAAATTGAGAAACAACTTTGATTTTAACAAAATAAATTATACTTTGGTGAAAATTTAATCTTATGGCTGAAAAAACTAGATACACGGACGAGGAACTTGCTGAATTTAAGCAGATTATCCTTGAAAAACTGGAGAAAGCTAAAAGAGATTATGATCTTTTAAAGGCCAACATTACTCACAGTGATGATAATGATACCCAGGATACCTCTCCAACGTTTAAGGTGCTTGAAGAAGGTGCGGCTGTATTAAGTAAGGAAGAGTCCGGAAGACTCGCACAGCGCCAGTTAAAATTCATTCAGCATCTTGAAGCTGCATTGGTCAGAATAGAAAATAAAACATATGGAATTTGCCGTGTAACCGGCAAGCTGATTCCAAAAGAAAGATTACGCGCTGTTCCGCATGCTACGCTGTCTATCGAAGCCAAACAGGGACAGTAAATACACAATGAAATAGTATTAATTGATATTTGGAGGGTCGCTATGACCCTTCATTTTTTGTAAAAAAGAAACAATGTCAAAAAAAGGGTGGATTTCAATTTCTCTCATTTTGCTTATCCTGGTGTTCGACCAGATTATTAAAATTGTTGTTAAGACCCAACCGCTTTCCTGGATTCATACCTTACCATTTATCGATTATACCGAAAATAACGGTATGGCGTTCGGCATTGAACTGCCGGGGAAGGGAGGCAAGTATTTTCTTACTATTTTCCGGTTGATCGCGAGCGTAGTCATCGCAGTTTTCCTGGTAAAAATGGTTCGCAAAGATGTGAAGACCGGCATTATTGTAGGCTTTTCTTTGATTCTTGCCGGTGCATTGGGGAATATTATTGACAGCGTATTCTATGGTGTAATTTTTGGCTATGCGCCGATTTTACACGGCAGGGTGGTTGATATGTTTCATTTTAACCTTTTCCACTTCTTCTGGCCCAAATGGATACCATATTTTGGCGGTAAGTATTTTGAATTCTTCGCGCCCATATTTAATGTGGCGGACTCTTCTATAACAGTAGGTATTGGATACATGTTAATTTTTCAGCGGCGTTTCTTTAAGGAAAATAAGCTTTAATGAACCGTGTATTTCTGCACATATTGTTGCTGTTGATTCTTATTCCCGGATGTAAAAAAAATACGTATATCATTCCGCAGGATGAATTGGTTGAGATTCTTTCTGATATCCATTATGCCGAGGGCATAACGAATACCAGCATGCGCCAGTTCCTGACCACCCAGGACCGCAGTAAGGCTATTGAACGTGTTATTGAAGCTAACGGTATTGAACGGGCAAGGTTCGATTCTACCATGCATTATTATGCGCTGCATACGCGTAAGTACGAAGTGTTGTATGATAAGGTCATTCAGGAATTAATGATACGTGAATCCAGGGTGAAGGCCGGACAATTTGATAGGAGCTATATTTATAAAACCATGAATCTTATGAAGGATTATCCTGAAGATTCTGTATTGCGCGATTCTGTTCTGAAGGAATTCTGGTGGGGTGACCGTAAGGTGGTGGTGGACGAAGTTACCAGTTGGAAAGGTGATTATGATAAGGTCTATCTGGATTCTGTTCCACATAAGGGCTTTGTTCTAAAAGCGGATATAAGACTTTTTCCAAATGATTCGTCACTAAATCCGCGAACTGTTTTTCAGGTAGAATACCTGACAGATTCTGTTACGGGTGATTCCATTTTGTCGGATACCTGTTTTCTGTACCGGGATTCACTGGTGTCCTGTAATCTATACCTCCATACGTCTGATTCTCTTCCCCTGCATAAACTGAATATCATGTTTCTGGATCAGGATTCGACCTTAGTCAGAAAAAATGCCATTCTCAACAATATAAGGCTTTATGAATTAGCTGATCCGGATGATCCCGCCCTTCAGCTCCCGGAAAAATTCATAAAACAGCAGCCATGAATCTGGAACACCGAATTCTTTCGCATAAAATATTTACAGGACAGGAAGTTATTAAAAAAGGCATTATCAGGTATATGCCGGATAAGATTATTACGGCTGTTGAACCAACGCATTTAAAACATGCAGAAAGTGCCAGAACGCAGTTCTACAGCGGCATTATTGTTCCTGAAATATACAATCAGCCTTTTGATGCCGTTAAGCTGAAGGAAATTCTTCATGAAAATATGGATCCAAACGAATTTGAGGTGATTGATGCATCCGGTTTAGGATACACAAAGCTACTACAGCTACTACAGCAACTTCAGGCAGAATATAATCTTTATGGGAGAGATTTTCTTGAATTCTGGAATAAGATCTCTGTGAGTGCTGCCCAACAAAATGGTGAGGATTATTCAATAAAGCCGGGAAACCGAATCAGAATTGTGAATCTTCGTGGTCTTGATCCTGAAAGTTATGCAAGTTCTGCACATTCCAAAATTATCCCAATAGAACGTAATTTATTGCTGTAATTATCGTCCCACTTATTCAAAAGGGGGTGCCAATGGTATGCGATTGGCAGGGGATTTTAGTTCCGTTACTCATTCGACGATCCGAAGTTCATCGAATGAGTAATATTAGGAATATTCTCCTGAAATACTTACATTTAATCCGCTAAAATTGAACCGGCCCTGTTCTGAAAAGAACAAGCTTGATGAAAATATTCTGTTAGTGAAAAATCTGATTTTTATGAAAACAATGCAGAAATAACTTCAATTATGGAGATATACAAATGTTGTAACCAATTGCATGAAAGACTTAAACCATAACCATATTGCTAATATCCATTTAGATTGCTAAGTTTGTATAAATTGAAAAACGATGAATAGACTACTCAAAGAAAATATGGATAATATCAAAGCATTATGTATTACACATAATGTAAGTAGTCTTTTTGCATTTGGTTCTGTATGTACTGACAAATTTAATGATGATAGCGACATTGATCTTTTGATTTCTTTCAAACCAATGGATTACGGTGACTATGCTGATTCATATTTCGAATTGGCTGATAAGTTTGAAACAATCTTAAAAAGACCTGTTGATTTGATTACAGACAAATCACTTTCAAATCCTTACTTCATAGAATCGATTAACAAGACAAAGACCTTGATTTATGGAGCTTGAAATTAAAAAGTACTTATTTGATATTAAAGAATCTATTGATTCGATTGAGAGTTATCTTGGAGGAAAAAGAGATTTTGCCATTTATATGTCTGACAAAATGTTGAGACGAGCAATCGAAAGAGAGTTCGAAATTATTGGTGAAGCGATGACAAAACTCGATCGACTGGATAACACACTTGAAATTTCAAGTAAAAGACAAATTATTAGCATGAGAAATCGAGTCATTCACGGATATGATAAAATTGATCATGAAATTATTTGGGGAACAATTGTGAGACACTTACCTATTCTAAAGAAAGAAATTCAAGAATTAATCAAATAAAAAACAACTGATTACAACACACGGTATTAGTGCATGCGATTTTGTTTTAACCAGCAAATCCACATTCCGTATGCCGTCGTTTTCGGCTTGACAGTCTCCACTTCGTGGGACAGTCAACCGCACGACACTATACCGCGGGAACGTTGCGCTTAATTAAAGTAAGCGAACTGCTATTTATCCTGAACTTAACTAAAGGAGAGATTAAAGAGTGTTAATTAGAAAAAATACGAAGTTTAGATAATGTGGGGGAAAGGATTTCTACTAAATTCGTAATTCTAAAAAAGTGATTTATTAAATGGAATACCTGGGATCGTGTTTGTGCAAAGGCATTAAGTTTAAAGTTACAGGTGATTTTGAGAGTTTTTATTTGTGCCATTGCAGATATTGCAGGAAAGATACCGGCTCTGCTCATGCCGCAAATTTATTTTCGTCAACCGCAAAACTGGAATGGATAAAAACGGAAACCAAAATCAAAACATTTCAACCTCCCAAAAGCAATCATGTGAAAGCCTTTTGTACAAATTGTGGATCAGCATTGCCCAATTTACAAATGGACGGTAAATTGTTAGTCGTTCCGGCAGGATGTTTAGATACTAAACTGGAAAAACGGCCTGATGCACATATTTTTGTCTCAAATAAAGCAAGCTGGGATGAGTCGCTGGAAAAAATAAATAAATTTGACCGGTTTCCTGAATAATCTGGAAATTATAAGACTAATGTTGGCTTACACTTAAAACAGGCCAGATGCGTTTATTCATTTATTTAATTATTACTAATATGAAACCAATACTTTTTATTCCCTTTTTATTTATCCTGTTATCCTGTAGTAATAAAGACAATTTTTATGTTGGAACATGGGACCTCAACAAAGAAAACGGGGTTAGTACCGTAACTTTTTCCGAAAACAAAAAATTGAACTGGGATATAATTGGGACGAGAGTCATGGATAATATGGATTTTGAAGCAGTTAAGTTAGCCCCAAATGAATATAGTATAACATCCTTGTCAGGTGATGTTCCTGTAAAACTAACTCTGCAACGACTGAGTAAAAATCAATGCATTGGATGTAATTATAAAAGTTATGTTGATGAGAATATGATTGATGAAGTTTTCATTGCCAGAAAGAATCAACATCCTATGGAGCCCATCCCGAAACCAGATCAGGAAGTTATTATTTTACCCGAAGATTACGCAGGAGATTTTTTTATTGTTTATCAGTATTTGACAGATAAACAGACAGAAGAAATAAAAATTGATGATAAAGGAATAGGAATTAATCAGGGTAAACCGGATCTGAAACAGTTGTTTAATGCTAACAGGATTTTCAGGTTCGAAGGTCAGAAAACGAATATTACCATTGCCAATCCAAATAATTATGGGAACTCCTTAAATACAAATATCGACAGTTTATTTAATGATGAAGACGTCGTAATTATACAGAAAGGATTTAATCAGTCCGGAAGAGCTGAATGGAATAAAGAACATGAAGAGGATGTAAAAAACGCTTCAAATATTGAATATTTTGAGGTTAAACGGATAAAAAAGTAAATTACAGTGAAAAATGTTATGCGTCTTGATTCTTGTGTCTTGATACTTGTATCTGACATTAAAAAACAGTTGTCCGAATAAAAATGCATATCCGCTACTTTACACATCTTATCCGGACAGCCGTTCGTTAAAATATCACAATTGCTGTATTGTATTTTTTATGATGGTTATGGCTTCGTCAAGCTGATCTTTTGTAATAACCAGCGGTGGTGCAAACCGGATGATATGCTCATGCGTCGGTTTTGCTATCAGCCCGTTTTCTTTAAGTGCCAAACAAACATCCCAGGCTGTCTTACCATTAGTTGGCTTGATCACAATAGCATTCAGCAGACCTTTACCGCGAACCAATTCAATAAACGGAGAATCAATTTTTCTCAATTCTTCCCTGAAATACTCTCCAAGCACTTCCGCATTTTCAGCCAGCTTTTCGTTCTGAATGACCTCAAGGGCAGCTATAGCAACCTTGGCGGCTACCGGGTTTCCTCCGTAAGTTGACCCATGTTCGCCGGGTTTGATTGTCAGCATGATGTCATCATCGGCAAGGACACACGATACCGGATAAGTACCTCCTGAAAGCGCTTTTCCCAGAATGAGAATGTCCGGACGAACGCCTTCGTGATCACACGCCAGCATTTTTCCGGTTCGTGCCAAACCAGTCTGAACCTCGTCAGCAATGAACAACACATTGTTGGCTTTACACATTTCGTAGGCAGTTTTCAAATAGCCATCGTCCGGCACATACACACCCGCTTCACCCTGAATAGGTTCAACCAGAAAGCCAGCTACATTAGGTTGTGATAATGCTTCCTTAAGTGCGTTAATATCATTGTATTTAACTACCTTGAATCCTGGTGTATAAGGTCCGAATCCTTTGTAGGAATCCGGATCCGTTGACATGGAAATAATGGTGATGGTACGGCCGTGGAAGTTCCCTTCGCATACCACTATTACGGCTTCGTTTTCTGGAATCTGCTTAACGTTATATGCCCATTTACGGCAAAGCTTAAGGGCTGTTTCGTCGGCTTCAGCTCCCGAATTCATGGGAAGCACTTTATCGTATCCAAAGAGTTTGGTCACGTATTCCTCAAATTCTCCCAGCACATTGTTGTAAAAGGCCCTGGATGTCAGTGCGAGTTTTTTGGACTGCTCCACAAGTGCATTAACAATTGATGGATGGCAATGTCCCTGGTTAACAGCAGAATATGCTGACAAAAAGTCGAAATAACGCTTTCCTTCCACATCCCAGACAAATACGCCCTCTCCGCGTTCCAGTACCACAGGCAGGGGATGATAGTTGTGTGCACCGTACGTATCTTCGCGATCAATATAATATTGTGTATTCATAGTAAATGATTTTCCGGTCAAATTATCACTTTACCCCAAAATACTAAATGACAATAATCATAATCAAGATATCTACTGGGATTATTTCAAAATATTGGCGAAATACACAATACAGGATTAGTCACAGTGAACTTTGCTTTTAGCCATAAGTATCACTACCTTTGCATTTCGACAAAAGATTTTGTGTTATCGGGTTAGCTGAAAAACAAAATACCGTAAAAATCATGCTGCTGCATTCGCTGGCAGATGGACTTCCTGGTTTTTATTTTTAATTGTGAATAAAGGTTTTAACTGGAAGGTTATTGTCTAATTTACATTCATTTGACCGAATTAATCCGGATCAATTCATTTTTAATTTAATATACATTATGCAAAAGTCTACAAGTAGAACTTATTTATTTATTTTTTTAATTGTGTTTTCAGCGCTCAATTCCGCCAGAGCGCAGGATGAGAAAGAGAATTATGTGAAATTCGGTGGGGCATTACGATTTAATATTTTTAGTAAAAGCTGGGTGTCGAATCAGACACAGCCTGAAGCAACTCTGGATACGTGGAGATTAAATGTTAAAGCACGTACAGCGGGTATAGACCTGAATTTTGAATACCGTTTTTATCCTACGTTTGGTACACATTTTATGAAACAGGGTTGGCTCGGATATGGCTTATCCGACGACGTCTATGTGAAATTGGGTGTATCACAGGTTCCCTTTGGTATCACCACTTATGCATCGCATTCATGGTGGTTTCAGGCGCCATACTATGTTGGCCTCGAAGACGATTACGATATGGGGCTGAAGTTTGATATTTCAAGCATCGAAAATCTGGATCTTGCCGTGGCATATTTTCGTCAGTCAGAACCGGAAGGGCCTGTATATGGTGGTGATGTCACCTTTGGAAACTCCGGTGCAGGGCGATATTCGTACGATCTGGTACCCTCGGACGGAGCATCAAACCGTGAACTGGATCAGTTTAACCTGAGAGCCGCTTACCATCTTTGTGATGGATTGGAGATTGGTGTTTCGGGACAGACCGGTGGCATATACAACAGCGTTTTAAACAAGCGAAAAATGTCTACCGCTTTTGCCGCTCATGTAGTGGCCGATGTGGCTGGTTTCAATTTCAAAGGAGAGATTGTCTCATATAACTACAATGCATTCGCTGATGATGGTTCTGAACTGGAAACGGTTACCATGGGAGCTTATGGATTCCCTTATGAGGTTGCTACAAAGGCTAATATGTATGTTGCTGGTCTGGCTTATTCAATTCCTGTTAAGTTAGGTCCTGTAAGCAATATTCAGGCTTATGTGGATTACACATACGTGGATAAGGCAAATAAAAATTTTACGGATGCACAGCATCTGATTCCCGGCTTTTTAATTACAGCAGGAAATATATACACATACGTTGATTTTGCACTTGGGAAGAACCAACCATGGCTGACCCCAACCTTCGGAACCGGATTTGGAGAAGGGCAGACATACAGCGACGATCCGGCTTCAAAATATTATACCAGCGATCCAACTGCGCAGGGAACACCTGTACCTATGGATCAGCTTGACTGGGAACTTAGGTTCAACATTAATATTGGATATTATTTTTAATCTGTTAACATGATAAAAGTTAAAATAGAGGATCTGTCTTTGATTTTCGGAAAACGAAAAAAAGAAGCATTGAGCTTGTTGAAACAAGGTGCTTCAAAGCAGGAAATCCTTGAAAAAACCAACTGCACGATGGCAGTAAAAAATGCTAACCTTGAAATAAAGGAGGCAGAGGTATTTGTGATCATGGGATTGTCCGGAAGTGGTAAATCAACATTACTGCGTTGCATTAACCGGCTTATCAATCCCACCGCTGGTGATATCTGGGTCAATGACAATAACATCACCCGGTCGTCGGACAAGGAACTTCTTGAAATACGCAGAAAGGAGTTTGCAATGGTGTTTCAGCACTTTGGACTTTTGCCGCACAGAACGGTAATGAGTAACGTGGCTTTTGGCCTTGAATTACAGGGCGTGGATAAAGATACAAGAAACAAAAAGGCTCTTGATACGATAAAGCTTGTTGGTCTGGAAGGCTATGAAGATATGAAGGTAAGTGAACTCTCGGGAGGTATGCAACAACGTGTCGGACTGGCCAGAGGTTTAGCGAACGATCCTGAGGTATTGCTGATGGATGAGGCTTTTTCTGCACTGGATCCTCTCATAAGGGCTCAAATGCAGGATGAATTGTTGATCCTTCAGGAAAAGATGAAAAAGACCATCATCTTTATTACACACGATCTTGACGAGGCTATAAAAATAGGAGACAGGATTGCGATAATGAAAGATGGAGAGATTGTTCAGGTTGGTACATCTGAAGAGATTCTTACAGATCCGGCTAACGATTATGTCCGTGATTTTGTGGAAAACGTGGACCGTGGTAAGATTATTACGGCTGGTTCTGTTATGTTCCGAAAACCTACAATCGCCAGTATGCACAGGGACGGACCTGAAGTTGTCATAAAAAAGATGCGGGACAAAGGTCTGGATTCTATTCCTGTAGTAAGAACAAACCGAACTTTCGTTGGGGTCGTTACAATTCAGGATGCCTTGAAATGTAAAAAAGAAGGGAAAAAATCTATTGAATCTGTAGTAAATGCCGATGTCCCTTCTGTTAATGAGGATGCAACAGTAGAGGATATGTTGCCATTGGTAACTGAATCGGTTCACTCCATACCCGTGGTTGATGAGGAAAATCATTTGCTGGGGGTCGTAACGCATACATCCATCCTTGTGGAAGTAACAGGTAAAGATAAGAAGGAAATACAGGAAATCATTCAAAACGCAATTGACTTATGATTCATATAGGTGACTACATAGAAAAGATAATTAACTGGATGACAGATAACTTTTCGGGTTTGTTTGATGGAATAAACACCGGAATGTCGTCTATCATCAGCGGTATTGAATCGTTCTGGTTATGGGTACCTTTCTGGGTAACCATACTCGTATTTTCAGGATATGCATTCTGGAAAGTAAACAAGGGAACAGGTGCACTAACATTGCTGGGATTCCTGCTTATTTACTATATGGGATTTTGGGATGAGACCATGGAAACATTCTCGCTGGTTCTGGCATCTGCCATAGTTGCATTGGTTATCGGTATACCTCTTGGTATCTGGAGTGCCAAAAGCAATACGGCAAACAGTATTATACGACCCGTTCTGGACTTTATGCAGACCATGCCAGCCTTTGTATATTTAATTCCTGCGGTCTTGTTTTTTGGTCTGGGAACTGTACCCGGAGCATTTGCGACCATTATTTTCGCCATGCCTCCGGTTGTAAGATTAACCTCGCTCGGTATTAAGCAGGTTCCGGGAGATATTGTAGAGGCTACACGGGCATTTGGTGCGACACCTCGTCAACTTATGTTTAAGGTTCAACTGCCACTGGCCATGCCAACGATTCTTGCAGGCGTGAATCAAACCATAATGATGGCATTATCCATGGTGGTGATAGCAAGTATGATCGGTGCCAAGGGATTGGGTGAAATCGTACTTCAGGGAATCAGTCAGCTCAGAATAGGACTTGGTTTCGAAAGTGGTCTGGCGGTCGTGCTGTTAGCCATTATATTAGACAGGATAACACAAAATTTTGGAAAACAGAAATAAATAGAAAAGTATGAAAAGTTTAAAGATTATCAGTGTTTTTGCAGCATCGTTGATGCTGTTTTCTTGCGGAAACAAGAAGAAGGATTCCGCGAGCGAATCAAAAGGAGAAGTTAAAATTGCCATGGTAAACTGGATTGAATGCATTGCAGACACGTACCTGGCAGAAGCAGTACTTGAGGAGAAAGGGTACGAGGTGGAAGTTGTCAATGCAGATGTGGCACCTGTTTTTGCTGCTGTTGCAAAAGGTGATGCAGATCTGTTTATGGAGGTATGGCTGCCGGCAACTCATAAACCATACATGGAGAAATTTGGAGATAAACTGGAAAAAGTAGGAACCATTTATAAAGAAGGTAAAGTAGGACTTGTTGTACCTACATATGTTACCATTAGTTCTATAGACGAATTAAATGCGAACAAAGGCAAATTCAATGGTCAGATTATCGGTATTAATCCCGGAGCTGGTATCATGAAAACCACAGAGAAAGCAATTAAAGATTATAATCTTGACTTTGAACTTGTCGCTTCATCCGAAGCCGGTATGCTGGCATCATTGAAAAAGGCGTACGATAAAAAGGAATGGATTGCCGTTACAGGTTGGAAACCTCACACAAAATTTGCTAAGTGGGATCTTAAGTTTCTGGATGATCCTAAAGGTGTATACGGACAGGCAGAGACCATTTCTATTTATGCAACAAAAGGATGGTCTGCTAAACATCCTGACCTGGCTACCTTCTTTAGCAACTTTAAAATGAACGATGCAAATCTCGGTACTTTAATGGTTGCCATGGAAGAGAATCCCGGCAAAGAGGTAGAAGCTGCCAAAGCCTGGTACCAAGACCACAAAGAACTTGTGGATGGTTGGTTCAAGGCTAACTAAGAGAAATTGAAATTTTCCATATTAGGGCATTTACGGATATACCTGTCTCTTGAATCATATAAAGACAGCTGTGTATTGGTAAATGCCTTTTTATCTCTAAAAAACTGAGAAATGGGGTGGAAAAAGTAAATTTTTATTTTTAATATTTGCACTTGTAAATTAACTTACAGGTAAATTGGTGTAATAATCACAAAAACAACATCTTAAATTTAAAAATGGGTAAAGTATTAATTATTGGTGCAGGTGGAGTAGGAACTGTAGTGGCTCACAAGGTTGCTCAGAATCCTGAAGTATTTACGGAGGTAATGCTCGCTTCACGAACCGTTTCTAAATGTGATGCTATTAACGAGGCATGCGGTGGTACATTTAAAACTGCTCAGGTAGACGCTGATAATGTAGGCGAGCTGGTAAACCTGATGAATAATTTTAAACCTGATCTGGTCATTAATGTGGCTTTGCCATACCAGGATCTTCCAATTATGGATGCATGTCTTGAAGCAGGTGTAAACTACCTCGATACAGCCAACTATGAACCCAAGGATGAAGCAAAATTTGAGTATTCATGGCAATGGGCTTATCAGGATAAATTTAAGGAGAAAGGCCTGACCGCAATTCTGGGCTGTGGCTTTGATCCGGGCGTAACCAGCATTTTTACGGCATATGCAGCTAAACATCATTTTGATTCCATTGAATATCTCGATATAGTGGATTGTAATGCAGGTGATCATGGTAAGGCATTTGCTACCAATTTCAATCCTGAGATTAATATCCGGGAGGTAACCCAGAAAGGTAAATACTGGAAAGACGGAAAGTGGGTATTGACAGAACCTCATGAGATCCACCAACCGGTAAACTATCCAAATATCGGACCTAAGGAATCTTACCTCATTTACCATGAAGAACTGGAGTCGTTGGTAAAAAATTTTCCTACCATTAAGCAGGCACGTTTCTGGATGACTTTCGGACAGGAATACCTGACACATTTACGTGTGATCCAGAATATTGGCATGGCCGGTATCGAGCCGATCAAATTTAAAGGTATAGATATTGTTCCTTTGGAGTTTTTAAAAGCGGTTCTTCCTGATCCGGGTGAACTGGGAGAAAACTACACTGGTGAAACATCAATTGGTTGCCGTATAAAAGGACTGAAAGACGGAAAAGAAAAATCATATTATGTGTATAACAACTGTAGCCACCAGGTAGCTTACGAGGAAACCGGTGCGCAGGGTGTAAGCTATACAACCGGCGTGCCTGCCATGATAGGAGCCATGATGTTCCTGCAGGGAAAATGGAAAAAGCCGGGCGTATTCAATGTAGAAGAATTTGATCCCGATCCGTTTATGGATCAACTCAATAAGCAGGGATTGCCCTGGCATGAGTTGCATGATGTTGATTTAGAACTTTAAAATATATTTAATCAGTGGTGCCCTAAACACCACTGATTTTTTCTTATATCCTTTATTATGACTGACTATTCTTCCATTCCTTCACCGTGTTTTGTACTTGAAGAAACCAAATTCAGGAAAAACCTGCAATTGATTGCGGACATTGCCAAAGCTGCAGATGTGGAGTTTATCCTGGCATTCAAGGCTTTTTCCATGTGGAGCGCTTTTCCAATTGTCAGGGAATATGTAAAAGGTGCTACAGCCAGTTCCGTGTTTGAAGCGCAGCTCTGCTTTGAGGAGATGAAATCATTGGCGCACACCTACTCACCGGTTTATTCCGAAAAGGATATTGATAAAATTCTTGAATTCAGCAGTCACATCACATTTAATTCTGTGGAACAGGTTAAACGTTTTATGCCAAAAGTTAACTCTGCTGATCACAAAATATCCTGTGGGCTGCGTGTAAACCCGGAATACTCTCAGGTGGAAACAGCGCTTTATAATCCCTGTTCTCCCGGTTCGCGGCTTGGTGTTACAGCAGATCAGTTAAAGGACGGTTTACCTGATGGAATTGAAGGTCTTCATTTTCATGCGCTTTGTGAATCCAATTCATTTGATCTTAAAAACACGTTGAATGCGTTGGAGATGAGATTCGGTCATTTGTTTGGCCGGATTAATTGGATCAATATGGGTGGAGGACATCTGGTGTCTCATAAGGATTATGATGCGAATCATCTGATTGAAACCCTGAAGGATTTTAAAGCCCGTACAGGTTTAAAAGTCATTATGGAACCGGGCAGTGCTTTTGCCTGGGAAACCGGTTTTTTGAAAACCACAGTTGAGGATATTGTTGAAAACAAAGGTATCAAAACCGCCATTATTGATGCCTCTTTTACCTGCCATATGCCGGATTGCCTGGAAATGCCATATAAACCCAAAATTCGCGGTGCGTATCATGAACCGGTAAAAGGCAAACCAACGTACAGAATAGGAGGAAACAGCTGCCTTGCCGGCGATTTCATGGGCGACTGGTCATTTGATAAACCATTAATGATAGGGGATACCCTGATTTTTGAAGATATGATTCATTACACCATGGTAAAAACAACCATGTTTAACGGTGTGCCACATCCATCCATTGGCATTATTCACAACGACGATAACTTTGAACTGATCCGGACGTTCAACTACCAGGATTTTAAATCAAGATTATCATAGTTCTGTCTCGCGCTTGCAATACTTGGCATATGTTTACCGTCATTCGTTTGTAATGAGTGTTAAAACAGGAGTGCTATATTTTTAACAGATTGATAGTCTGGTCTTAGTCTGAATGATTTTTCGATGAACGTTTTGAAAAAACTTCATCCGATTTCAGATTATTATATTCATCAAATACAAAGCGTTTTGAAAACATAATGCTTAAAAACAGGTTGATGGAGCAGCCGGTAAAAATGGCCAGCATAATCATGATCTGATACTTGATTGCTATAGCAGGCGAACTTCCGCCAAGTATCTGACCGGTCATCATACCGGGTAAAGATATAAGCCCAATTACGGACATGGTAGCAACCAATGGATTCAACGCCTGTTTTACGGCTTCTGCAACAAAAGGACGTAATGATAATTGTATGCTTCCTGTATTAGTGAGTAAAAACTGGTATAAACCTGCTTTTTCGGAAAGTTCTTTGAAATATGTCCTTAAACCGACAATGTTGTGGCGTAAAGCGTTCCCAATCACCATGCCGGTTATAGGAATAAAATACTGGGCATCAAACACGTAATCCAGTTTAATTACAAAACCCAGAAAAAACGTGTCGATGATTAACAATGATGTCAAGGCTGAAATGAATAAGGGAACAACAAATCGCTTCCAGTTCAGGGATGCTCTTTTAATGGTCGTGAAAACGCCAACAAATATCATAATAAACACCCAGAGTGAATTTAACCAGGCACTGTTTTTATCGAACACCCATTCCAGATATACCGCCACAAGCGAAAGTTGTATAACCATTCTTAAAGCAGCAATCAGGGTGCTTTTTACCAGTTTAATCCGGTAATAGAGCAGAAATGCAATGGGGAGAATCAGGATCAGAAATCCAGCCATTAAACGAAATATATTAATGTCCATCGCTGATTTCATAACTCAAATGTTTTATCTGCGGATTTGATCCATAAAGGATGGTGAGAGGCTGATACTACCGTTGTGTTTTTAAGTTTGCTTATGGTATCAATCAACTGTTGAATGGAAGTTTCATCCAATGCCGCAGTAGGTTCATCCATTAGTATGATTGGTTTATCCAATGCAAGACAAACGGCAATCACCACACGTTGTTTTTGTCCAATGCTTATTTTGTTGAAATCTTTATCCAGCATTTCAGGTTCAAGGCCAAGCTGATCCATAAAATCTAAAATACTGGTGCGCCCTTCTTCTTTCCCCATCATTTTAACCAGCTCAAAGCCATTCTGAACCGGCATATTTACGTTTTGCGGGATCCATGTTATCAGGTTTCGTATAGTTTTGATATTGGATGCTTTCAGGGAGATATCATTAAAATTGATTGTTCCTGAATTGGGAATAACATATCCCTGTAGAAGTTTCAACAGTGTTGACTTTCCTTTGCCTGATGCGCCACTAAAACACAAATGTTCACCATTCGCAACCTTAAAGGACAGATTTGTTAAGACTGGTTTCTCATCAAACTTCACATTTATGTTTTTGCATTCAATCATAAATTAATTCAAATGAATGATTTACAATAAAGATAGTAAATTTTTAAATTTTGTCAGTTTTAGAGTAATCTACAATTATAATGGTTATTATATAAGGTTAAATCTTAAATCCATAACCGAGAAATAACTGTACTGAATTTATTCGCTGGTAGTCTAAAAAGTGTTCTCTTGATATAAATGGAACTCTGTATTCATATTGTCCCTTTATGAAAAAATAGTTTGTATTTTTCATAAAATATCTAAATCCTATACCTGCCATGACCCCCATGTGATAGGTGCTGGATTTTGGTTCTGCAAAAAATTCCGTATATATTGGATGAAAATATTTGTCATGCGTAACTCTGATATAGGATACAGAATATCTGTGATAAAAAATTATTGAATTACTAAGTCCGGTGAAAAGAGTTGGTTGAATTTTTTTATTGAGCGGAATATTATATTCAAGAATCAAAGGTACATTTAAAAAAGAATAATTTGCTGACACATTTGCGGGATACGTTGTCCTAGGTATTATTTTTTCAATTCCATCGGCAGTAACATGATAAAACAGTTCTTCAACAGAGCTAGTATATGTTTTATTAATTTTGGTGTATGAGTATAACAGGCTAATGTTATAATTTATAAGGTGCAATGATGTACTGGGTATAATTCTTAAGTTACAACCTATTGCTGGGGTCTTATTATCAGTGTAATCGTTGGATATTGCGATTTTAATTCTTGAAAAAATACCTCCTATAACTGGCTCAAGATAAATACTGGATTTTACGTTTTTAGTATAGTCAATACATTCATAATCAGTGCAGACTTTATTATGATAATCTTTTGTAAACCTGATTAATGATTTGTTGGAGTAGGGAATAAGAAGTGCTTTTTTTCGTGATTTAGGATCATCTTGAAAAAGAAATGATAGTATTCCTTTATACTTTTCTGAAGGTTTAACTTCCAATCTTCCGTTTGGATAGGTCTTAATCTCATCATTAGATAACTGATACATTTTACCTTCCTTTTCCACATAGTAGTAATTACTGCCTTCATGTTTAATAAAATACAAATCCACGATGCCATCTACTAAGTATTCTAAAAATACATTTTGAGTTGTATCATTTAATGGGATTTGTTTTGAAATAAAGTGTTTTTTACCCGTTATAACATAAGCTTTAATATCGAATGGGTATAGTTCCTGGTTGTTTTTGGAGTCAATATTTCTAAAAATACATTTTTGGCTGTTTTGAATGCTTGTCCCCAGATTAATTGTCCCCGATACAGTATCATTTTCCAGAGTTATTATATATCCAGGAAGAAAGTCTTTTTGTGCGTTTGATCTGAGAACAGTAAGAATACAGAAAAGCGTTAGGAGCAAAATCGTTTGTTTCATTTATAAAAAGTTTTATATAATGTGGTAGGCAAAGATTTGATAGATTAATATACGGGTATTTTTTCTTCAGAGAATTTCCATAGGTTATACCGTCTGTTCCCATAATTATATGCAGTACAATATCCTAAATATCCATAATTTTCTATTGCTATACAGAAAACAAGTTCCTTTGTATGCCTGTATGGGATACTTTCCGTCTTAGTCCAGGATTTTGTGTTAACAGAATATTGCCAAAAGTCGGAAGATGCCTCTGTTTTTGTTGAATTAACATCATAACTAAAACCGTAATACAAATTATCTCCTATCCTGAAACTAACGATATTATCCAGTAGTGTATCAGGGTATGTAGTTTCCATTTGCCATTTGTCTTCTTCCTCTGAAAATTTCCAGATAGATTTATTACGTGTAAATACATATGCGTTATGATTTACTGTTTCAGATGAGAGAATTGAACTTAATACCTGATCATCACTTTTTTTCTCCCAGTTGTCAGAGGATTTTTCATATTGATAAAATGTGTCATTCGATACATAATAGCCTTGGTTATTTAATGCAAATGCAGTAAAGCCATCTTCCCCAGGCATGAAGGGTAATGCGTTTAGTTTAACCCAGTCATTTAAGTCAATGCGGTATTTGTAAAACTCAGAGGAATTATTTTTTATAATATATATTTCCTCATCAATAATAAAAAATGAGGCAGAATGCAAGGTGTGTCCCGGATAGTCTTTCAATCTTTGAATGATACACGTAGCCGGATTAAAAGTATAAAATTCCATACTTGACATTAACAGATATCCCAAGTTGTTTATAGACGTCGTAAAAATGTTTTCATACCCCACAAATGTTGTTTGTAAATAAAAGTCCCATGGAAAATTTTTACATCCCTGGCTATTAAATTCAACGGTTGGTCCTGTAACATCATAAGATAAAGTTTTAGCATATGCTTTAACGTTATAAGTTACATTATTTGATAGCTTATGATCTGCGTTCAGGGAAAAAGCTCCGGAGCCTTTCAATGTGGACTGGAGCATGATAGTATCATACATATTTGAAATGTCTGATCCAACCGGATAAAAAACGAAGCCGTATTCTATAATATCGTCTATTCCGGATTGAAGTACCTCCCCGTTAAAGGTAACACCGTTTGAGCTAATGTTAGTGACATCCAGTGTTTGAATCGCAGGATACGGCTTTTTTACAAATTCTGCATTTTTACTGCAGGAAAAGCAAACGAATGAAACTGTTAGTATGAGATAACGGTAAGCTTTCGACATAATTAAAAATTTATTCCTGTAATGAATTCGAAACTATTTTTACCCAGCAGTGATGCAGAACCAAACGAAAATTCTTTGTTATAACGTACTTCTATAAATATAATCCTCCTATAATTAATATGATATTGAATCCCCCCTCCATATGCAAAACCATAAAGGTTGTCATCCATCAACTTTTCATTTGTTGGAAAGTCAAATTCGATAATACTTCCTGATATCTCAGACTTATAAATCGTAGTTTCATTCTTAAGGTTATTTGAAAGTGACAAACCCGCATTAGCATATGCCTTTATTCTTTTTGTTGGAAGCGTATATCTTAATAATATTGGCAATCTCAGCGTATTTTGCTCAATAAGCATATCATAAATTGTAGATTCTGATTTAGAGGAACCTGAATATGCACTTTGGTAATAGCCTAAACTAAGTAATAAACTGAAATTGCTTTGATTTATGGGTAAATCTGCAAAAAAACCACCATACAAACTGTTTGCAGAGCTTACATTAAAGTTTTTAAATATTTCATCCTCATTGTTTGCATTTAATGTTGGGGATGTTGTGATTCCTCCCAAAAAGAACCCATACTTTAAAAATGGATAATTTGTTATTTTGCATTGATTGTAGCCAGTAAAGAATTTTGATAAAGACTTCTTATTATATTTAACGAGTTTGTAGTTCTCAGAATTTATGTGGCAATCCGAAATTAGATTACCTAACTCGTTTTTATAATCATTCCTTTTTTCATTTGTTTTATAAATACAGTTTAATACAGAATCCCTTTCTGTAAAAAACAACCTGTTATTTGAATCTTTATAGAAGTAAAGGGAGGTTTTCCCATTTACCAGTCTTTCTAAAAATACTCTTTTAACTGAGTCATTTAAATGGATATCTTTTGCTATGTAAACCCGACCATCTTCAAAACCATATTCTTTAACCTGATAAGCTGTGTATTTAATAATATGATTTCCTTCCTTGACCCTACAATACGTAGAATTTATAATATCATTTCCATTTAATAGGTTTATGGCATACGACGCTGAACTATCCGTGATAAAGTAACTGATCTGCGCATTGGCCAATAAGCTTGATATAACTAATAAAAATAGTGTAAATATGTATTTGCTGGTATGTTGCATAAATAAATTAAACGGACAATAATAATTCTTATTCCTAAATTACTATGTCAGTTATGGATGTTTTAATAATGATAGATAGTAATTTCATTCATTATTTACAGGTTTTAGTTGGTACTAAAGTAGAATAATTCTTTTATTACTGCAAGAGCATAAAATATGTTTTTCAACCTTAATAGCAGCCATTTGAGGTGTGTTTTGATATGGATATAAGGATTGAGCAATCCTGCTAGCACAGAAAAAATGTCCTAAGATCATGCAAAAACAGAAACTAAATTTAATGATATAATCTACGAATTCTTCAGGGCTTCTGCGCCACCGGTTATTTCAAGAATTTCGTTGGTAATGGAAGCCTGACGTGCCTTGTTGTAAGTTAATGTAAGATCACGCAATAATGTTTGAGCGTTATCGGTAGCCTGTTGCATTGCCTGCATTCTTGCCGCATGTTCTGAAGTAAAGGAGTTCAACAATACCATATAGGCATGCATCTGTAAAGCTTTAGGAATAATATCGTACAGAATTTCTTCCTTGTTTGGTTCGTAAATATAATCGTGGTTAAGCGTGTCACCGTTTATCTCTTCAGGTTCAACCGGTAAAAAGTTTTCAAAGGTTACATCCAAACGTCCGGCAGATACAAATTTTGTGTAGGCAAAAATAATCTGATAATAAGTGTCATTCAGAAAATCAGATGTGATTTTTTTTGATAAATCATTCAGTGATTCAAACGTAAGATCATCAAACAATTCATCATGAGTTTCAATTGGTTTAATTCCCCTGGTTTTAAGCAGCTTTGATCCTTGTTTGCCAATGGAAATATAGTCAATGCTACTACCTGGAAATTCTGTCCTTACATGCTCAAGAGTAGCTTTTACCAAACCTGAATTAAATGCACCACACAGTCCTCTGTTTGAGGTTACGACTATCACGAGTATATTATCCGATTTTGGTTCATCAACGAGATACGGGAATTTGGTTCTGGTTTCCTCATCATCCAGCAGATGTGCCAGAATTTCTTCCAGTTTATTTGCATACGGACGGGAACTCAGCAAAACATTTTGTGCTTTTTTAAGTTTGGCAGCCGAAACCATCTTCATGGCACTGGTCACCTGCATGGTTGTTTTAACCGTGTTTATCCTACCGCGTATCTCCTTTAAACCAGCCATTTATTATTTTTTATAGCCCTGTGCAACTTCCAGTGCAACAGTTTCAACGGTTTTTACAATGTCATTACCTTTTTCTGAAGGCCATTCACCACCGGCAATTCTGTCCAGAATATCTTTATGTTCCCGTTCCATTGTATCCAGAAAATCTGCTTCAAAGGCTTTCACATCTTTTATAGGAACATCTCTGAGAAGCGCATTCACGCCACAATAGATAATCGCAACCTGTTGTTCGATCCGAAGTGGATGGTATTGCAACTGTTTCAGAATTTCAACGTTCTTGGCTCCTTTATCCAATATACGCATGGTTGCCGGGTCAAGGTCTGATCCAAATTTGGCAAATGCTTCCAGTTCTCGGTACTGTGCCTGATCTATTTTCAGTGTACCCGCAATCTTCTTCATCGGTTTGATCTGTGCATTACCACCAACCCTTGAGACCGAAATACCTACGTTGATAGCCGGACGGATACCCGCATTGAAAAGGTCTGCTTCGAGGAAGATCTGACCGTCGGTAATTGAAATTACGTTAGTTGGAATATAACCTGATACATCACCAGCCTGCGTTTCAATGATGGGAAGTGCTGTTAGCGAACCTCCACCTTTCACAATTGGCTTTAATACGTCCGGCAGGTCATTCATTTGTTTGGCGATATCATCTGAATCAATGATTTTGGCAGCCCTTTCCAGCAGTCTGGAGTGGAGGTAGAATACATCTCCCGGATATGCTTCACGTCCTGGTGGACGACGGAGCAGGAGGGAGACCTCACGATAAGATACCGCCTGTTTTGATAAGTCATCGTAAATAACCAGTGCACTACGACCGGTATCTCTGAAAAACTCACCAATGGTTGCACCGGCAAAAGGTGCATAATATTGTAATGCAGCAGATTCTGATGCTGTTGCAGAAACGATTACAGTATAATCCAGCGCACCATTATCTTCAAGCGTTTTGGCAATATTGGCTACGGTTGAACCCTTTTGTCCAACGGCAACATATATACAGTAAACCGGATTCCCTTTTTCGTAAAACTCTTTCTGATTGATTATCGTATCAATTGCTACAGCTGTTTTACCTGTCTGACGGTCACCGATGATCAACTCACGTTGGCCGCGACCAATTGGGGTCATAGCATCAATTGCCTTGATACCGGTTTGCAATGGTTCTTTTACGGGTTGACGGAAGATAACACCCGGAGCTTTTCGTTCCAGTGGCAGATTGTAGAACGGGCCTTCCAGGGCTCCTTTACCGTCTATAGGTTCACCAAGCGGATTGACAACACGTCCCAACATGGATTCTGTTACGTTAATGGAGGCAATCTTTCCCGTTCTTTTAACGGTATCACCTTCCTTTACATATTCCGCAGATCCCAGAAGTACAACACCTACATTATCTGTCTCCAAGTTCAATACGATGCCCATCATTGATCCGAAATCAACGAGTTCGTTGGCACCGGCATTGTTTAAACCGTAGATACGGGCGATGCCGTCACCGACCTCAAGTACGGTACCTACTTCTTCAAGATCAGATTCATTAGTGAATCCTTCCAGTTGTTTTTTTAGTAATTCAGATATTTCTGACGGTCTGATTTCTGCCATTTCTGCACAATTTTTATCAGCTGTTGATCAGCGACTTTTTAATTTTTGCTAATTTACCACTAATGCTGGCATCCAGTTGAAGGTCGTCCACACGAAGAATAAATCCTCCGATGATTTCCGGATCAACTTTTTCTTCAAACTCAAGTTTGGATCCCATACTCTTTTCCAGTTTCTGATACAGTTTTTTCTTGAAGCCCGGATCAATATCAACTGCTGTTGTTACAGTAGCTTTCCGGATTCCCTTTGCCAGCCTTGCCGATTCGATGTAATGATAAACGATGGTCAGCAACATGCTTTCACGTTCATAATCGAATACAAGGTCGAGAAAACTAAGTGTTAAAGCGTTCAGCTTGCCTTTAAAGAGCGCATGCATTACAGTTTTTTTCTTGGATGGGGTAAGGGTGGTATTTTTAAGAAACTTTCTGAAGTCTTCCGATTCCTGAATAACACGAAGCAACTGCTTCATGTCTTGCAGGATCGCATCCTCAAGCTTCTTTTCCACTGCCAGTTCGTGCAGCGCTTTACAATACCTTACTCTTACTCTGCTGTTATCCATGCTCAGTTAAAATTAGCTTTATCCAGCATTTTATTAATTATCTCTTCATGTTTCTTTTTGGTATCAATTTCTGATTCCAGAATTTTTGATGCCATATCAATAGAGATAACCGCAAGTTGCTGTTTCAGGCTTTCCACAGCCTTTTGTTTTTCAGCTTCGAAATCCTTTTTAGCTGATTCAACAATTTTTTCTGCTTCTTTTTTTGCTTTTACCTTAGCTTCTCTGATTATTTCAACCTGGGTGGCTTTGCCCTCATCAATGAGTTTGAGTTTTTCACTTTTTGCCTCACGTACAATCATTTCCTTGTCCTGCTCAAGAGATGCAAGTTCAATACGTGCCTGTTCTGCCGCTTTTAAACTGTCGTTTATATTAGCTTCACGCGTATGAACTGCTTTTAAGATAGGTTTCCAGGCAAATTTACCCAGTAGAACCATCAGAAGCAGAAAGACGATTGTGGTCCAAAAAATTAACCCTATGCCAGGTGTTATCAGATCCATGGTTTACGAATTCAATAACGCTACTACAACTGCAAATAAAGCCACACCTTCAATAAGTGCTGCAGAAATAATCATCGCTGTCTGGATTTTACCGCTGGCTTCAGGTTGGCGTGCAATACCTTCCATTGCAGAAGAACCAATTTTACCAATTCCATAACCGGCTCCTATCGCTGCCAGTCCGGCTCCAATTGCTGCTAAACTAATTCCGTCCATAATTAAAATTTTAAATATTTAAGTTATATAATTAATGATGTTTTTGTACTGCCATTCCAATGAACAATGCCGAAAGCATTGTAAAAATAAAAGCCTGTAAAAATGCAACCAATATCTCCAGAAGGCTCATGAATAAACCAAATGGAACAGAAACAGATGCAAATACCGTAGACTTAAAAATAAATATAATGGATATTAAGCTTAAAATAATGATATGGCCTGCTGTGATGTTTGCAAATAAACGAACCATCAGGGCAAAAGGTTTGGTGAAAATACCAATGATCTCCACAATAATTAATATTGGTAATACAAATACTGGAACATCGGGAGTTGCAAAGATATGCTTCCAGTAATCCTTGGATCCATTAATATTAGTTATTATGAGTGTAAATAATGCCAGGGTCATCGTTACCGCTATATTCCCGGTAACATTAGATGCCCCGGGGAAAATCGGGATTAGCCCCAAGAGGTTGTTTATAAGGATGAAAAAGAAGACGGAAAGTAAATATACAATATATTTATCCGCATCTTTTTTACTCATGTTCGGTAGCACAATTTCATCTCTGACAAAAAGGATGACCGGTTCAAGAAAACCTGCGAGTCCTTTAGGTGCAGTATTTGGGTTTTTACGGTAAAACCGTGCAACTGAAATAAAGATCCACAATAACAGCAACGAGCTGATCAATATGGCGGCTACATTTCTTGTGATGGAAAAATCCAGCGGTTTTTCATCCAGTTCACCATGATCGGCATGTCCGTTATGCAAAACATATATGGTTTCATGGTGCAATACATATGTTCTGTCTCCTTTGGTCACAGGTTCTTCGCCATGATGGAAATCAGAAGACATAAAAATATCCAGATGTCCGTCATAAAGAAGTATAACCGGTAATGGAATGGCCACATCATGTTCTTCACCTTCCTTATCTTTATAAGACAGAATATGCCAGCTGTGAGAGTCTTTGATGTGATGCATGATCACGTCATTAACATCAAACTCAGCCTCTTCATCCCCTATAGAAAACTCCTCCTGATCAGACGCATAGGTTGTGCTTCCGAAAAGCAGTGATAATAAGATAAAAATGGTGACTTTTAATCTGTTCAATTCTAACAAAGTTTCTAAATATTGACTGAGCAAAAATGCTAAAAAATTCAGTTAATAAAAAATTAAAAACGTAAATTTTTCAGTAATTCAATTCTCCTGATTATACCTGGTTAAATTATTGATTATGCTTTTGTCATGTAGAACAAGAATATTGTCATTTTGTTAATTTAATTATCTTTGAATTGCTAAAAAAAATTAAACAATGAGAAAAAATCTACTGTTAATTCTGGTTACTGTTCTCTTCGTGAGTGTTTTATCAGTAAATGCTCAGGATGAAGAAAATTCTGATTCCAAAGTCAAAAAGGGGTGGAATTTTGGTGCCTTACCTGCCATTACATACAACACGGATCTGGGCTTTCAATATGGAGGTCTTGTAAATTTTTTCAATTATGGTGATGGATCTGAGTATCCGGACTATTTGCATAATATATATCTTGAAGTATCACGTTTTACGAAAGGAAGCGGAATTTACAGACTTTCGTATGATTCGGAATATCTTATTCCAGGCATGCGGGTAACTTCTGACCTCGCTTATCTGCCGGATATGGCATTTAACTTTTTTGGTTTCAACGGATACGAGGCAGTATATAATCAGTCATGGATTGATGATGATCCTCTGAATAGTGCTTATAAAACCAGGATGTTTTATAAAATGCAAAACAATACATTCAGGTTTAAAACCGATCTCCAGTTTCCGCTTTCAGGTAAGAAATTGTTGGGGCTTGTCGGTTTTAATCTACAGCAGTATACTATCTCAACCGTGGATATAGACCGTTTGAATAAAGGTAAGTCAAGTAATCTTCTTCCTGATACTTTAACGCTATATGATGAATATGTGAATTGGGGAATTATTGGGAATGATGAGAAGAATGGAGGTTTTATTCCTTTGTTAAAGGCTGGTCTGGTGTATGACACCAGAGATAATGAACCGAATCCGATGCATGGTATCTGGACAGAGGCATTTATTTTTGGTGCACCAAAATTTCTGGGTGCTGAATCCGGCTTTTTGAAATTTAATATAACGCACCGGCAATATTTTACGCTTATTAAACGGGATCTTTCATTCGCGTATCGTATAAGCTATCAGGGAACTTTGGCAGGAAAGGTACCGTTTTACTACCAATCGCAAATAGAGACTTCTAAGATGAAAGACCAGATTGGCCTTGGAGGAAGTAAAACTTTACGCGGCATACAGCGTGCACGGGTTATTGGCGATGGTTTTGTATATGGGAATGTGGAATTGCGTTGGAAACCGGTTCATTTTAACTGGATTAATCAGAAGTTTTATATCGGACTTAATGCTTTTTCTGATTTTGGTCAGGTGGTGCAGAAAGTTGATGTGGAGAAAAATTTTATGACTTGGAGCATGCCTTTGCCACAGGGTTATTTTGATTTTGGAGCTGAATCACTACACGTAAGTTACGGTCTTGGATTAAGAATCGCCATGAATGAGAATTTTGTGATTGCCGTGGATTTTGGAAAAGCAGTTAATAAGCAGGATGGAAATACAGGTTTATATATCGGATTGGATTATTTGTTTTAATGAGATGTAACGAGTCAAGATACAATATAAAGCATAAAAAAGGCTGCCCTCAGGCAGCCTTTTTCAATCATTTCACATCCGGTCGGGACTGGAACAGCTTATGAAACAGCTTATCCGTTCCGGATTCAAAGTATGTGTTTTTATTTTCTGATGTACTGATTATATGTTTTGAATCTACCGTATAGCCCTTTATCTCTATCGGATTAGTCTTAGATCCACTACCTTCGATCATCATGGTGTAAGTGGGTTGAGATACAACAGAATCATCAAAAAAGTTGTGCGAACTTATGTTCTGAAGGCCACGAAGATACGTCACAACGGATGCCGAATCTGTCGTCTGGCCATTCAGCAACCATGTATTGCCCTGTTTTTCAAGTGTAAAGGAACTGTCAGAAGGAGCCGTTACGGTAATTTTATTCCAGTCGTTAAAATTACTTTTAATGATAACCGGATCACGCATATATTTTATATCGCGGTCAAACAACATTGATAAATAACCGTCTACAGCATAGATTTCCTTGCTATTTCCTGATCTTACAAAGGAGGTCATCGTTCCCTGCTGTTGCCGGTATTGGTTTTGTCCCTGATTTTTTGGCTGGCTATAACTGAATTTACCAATATAAAGATCCGCAAGTTCTTTACCATTCTTGTCATTAATAATGACTCGGGTTGCCAGGGAATCTGATACTTTGTATTCATTCCATTTATCTTTGCTATTTGCTACAATCCGGTCGGCTTTAACAGTGCTGATCTGATTTAGAATTGCATTTATGGCATCTGGTGCGGCATTGTATGATATCCCTTCGCTTTCAAAATTCCAGCGATCATCATTTTTTGTAAACGTGACAGGGACTTCCGGTTTATTTTTTGTGTATAAAATAAACGATCCTATATTGTCCTGATCCACAGCAACAATATTACTGTTAAATGAACTGTTGGTTTTGTCTTTGCTGTCAAAAACTTCAACTGCCAATACTATTAAAAGAAGGATCACAAAGATTCCAAGCAGTTGTTTCAGGTTGAATTTACTAAACATAATCTTCCTCCATTCTTTTAATCCGGCGTATCCGGTTACGTTGAGACCTGAAAATTCCGTAAATCACAATCAACAGAATCGGAAGCAGGAAGTTTAACCACTTCAGCAACGATTTTGTACTGTCATCCACCTGGTCAAGTAAGCGGGCGGTAATTCCTTTAGTACGTAAATCAATTAATCCGGTATCATCGCTTAACCAATCCACTGAATTAACCAGCAGGTTCACGTTGTCTGCATTGATCTGGCGTTGACGTTGTCCATCACCATTAATCGGAAATTCACCATCCGTGAATACTATCATTTTAGATGGTGTATTGCCTGATAGTTTGCCCGAAAAGATACCGCCGATAGGAATATTAGCTTCAGGAAAATCCTTTTCTGACCATTTTTTCTCGATATTAAAATATACCGGTGTTGGTACGGCATTACTTTTATTCCCGGTCATTACAATTGGCGTAAAGGTTACAGTTGAGTCGCCATTGTAGTTTAATGGACTTACAAACTGAAATATTACGGCTTCAAGTCCTGATGTAATCGGATTATCTGCGAATTTATTTACAATAGGGAAATACGGGAATTTTACCTGTGAGCTAAAAGTCATAAAACCGTTGTTCTGCTGAACCGAAATATTTCCACATGTTGCATCGGTAATCATATCTGCCGGAACCTGGATGCCTTTTTTAGCCAGCCATGTTTCAAGACCCGTTGTCTTGGCTTTTCCCATAACAGATTGAAAATCTCCTTCTACACGATCAAACGCAATTAAAAGGTTCCCACCTTTTGCAAGATAGTTATCCAGCATATCGAACTGTGTTTGTTTGATAGAATCTTCGGGACGAACCATAACGAGTGTCTTGTATATAGACAGATCCGTGGAATCAGTCATATTAACCGGTTCAATTTGATAAAGCACATCCAGCTCTTTAACGGCCTGAACCATAGATGATATGGAAGCTTCTCCATGTCCCTGTAAAAATCCAATGACAGGTTTATCGGTCGCAATAAGTTTCTTAATAGAGGTGGAGAGGTCATATTCCATGGCTGAACCCGATTGAATGACCGGGATCACCTCTGTTTGATCCTTATAGGAAACCACAGCTCCCAGGTAGGCTTTTTTCTGTACCGCCTGGTCCTTTTCGCGTTGCTGGATCAGAATAGGTTGAATGCCTTTCTGCATGGCTTCGCGTTCAGTTGCGTCATCTTTGCCGGGATTTTTAAACTCGTACGCTATATTTCCACCGGAACGGTTTACGTATTCAATCAGCATATCCTTAAATTCCTTTCTTACTTTTCCTACTTCAGGAGGAAGGTCCTCCGAAAAATATGCTGTGATTGTAATTGGTTCAGGAATCTCCTTTAAAATATTTTTAGTTGCATCGCTAAGTGTGTAGCGCTTATCGGCAGTAAGGTCCATACGAAAGAAAAACCGGCTTGCCAGAATGTTAATAAGGATAAGCACCCCAAGAATGATCAGCAATGAGTATATAGTTTTACTTTTCTTATTCATGATGCATTTCTTTTTAATTTGTGCTTCGTTTTGCCAACATGGATTCTGCTGCTACCAGACCACCAAATATTAAGGTCAGGAAGTAAATAATATCCTTGCTATCAATGACTCCTCTTGTTATGGATTCGTAATGGGTATTCAAATCCAGATAGTTGAATATCTCAGCTGTCATACCGGATGTCGCACGGGTGAGAAATCCAAAAATAATATGAAACAGAATTCCGATGGCCAGTGCAATCAGGATGGCCACAATCTGGTTATTTGTTAAACTACTTGCAAAAATGCCGATGCTAATATATGCAGCGGACATCAGCAACAATCCAAGATAACCGCTCCATACTTCTCCATGGTCAATTTGTCCCAAATTGGCGACAGTAATATAATATGGTATGGTAAGTGCCAATGTGATGGCTATCAACAAAAATGTGGATAAAAATTTGCCGGCAACAACCTGCCAGTCACTAACATCTTTGGTTAACAGTAGCTCAATTGTACCTGTTTTCTGCTCTTCCGCCAGTAACCGCATAGTTAACATGGGTATAAAAAAGAAGAGCGACCAATAGGCAATATTAAAAAATGCGCCCAAGCTGGCCTGATTGATGAAGAAGATATCTGAACCACTTATCCAGGTGAAGAAGCCTGTAAAACCTAAAAATAGTATGATCATTATATATGCCATGAGAGAATCGAAGAACGACCGCAATTCCCTTTTGGCAATGATCCATATTTTATTCATATCAAAATAGTTTTTTAATTTCTAATTCATGGTTACTTCGCGGAAAACGTCTTCAAGTTTTGTTTCAATCGGTGTCATTTCGGTCAGGATCCAACCTTTTTGGACACACAGATTGAAAATGGCTTTGCGTGAAGACATGTCCGGTTTACTCTGAACTTCGAAGGCCTGATCATTATCTGGTATAAAATCGCATACCTGAACCGAAGAGAGTTCTTTCAATGCCTTGAATACCTCATTTTTATCACCTTCTTCTATCGCAACTTTTATGATTTCATTTCCCTGAGCCTGCTTTCTAAGTGATTCTGCTGTTCCATCGGCAACAATTTTACCATTGTTAATAATCAGAATTCTGTCGCAGGTGGCTTCAACTTCGGCCAGGATATGGGAGCTAAGAATTACGGTTTTTTCTTTTCCTATCTGTTTAATTAATTCCCTGATCTCTACAATCTGATTAGGATCAAGGCCTGTGGTTGGTTCATCAAGAATTAATACGTCCGGATCGTGAATAAGTGCCTGTGCCAGGCCAACACGTTGTCGGTATCCTTTTGACAGTTCCCCGATTTTTTTGTGTTTTTCATGACTCAGGCCACATACACGGATCATTTCCCTGACCCTGTCATTGATACCCGATTTTACCACTCCCTGCAGTTCGGCAACAAATTTCAGATAGTCAATAACGCCCATTTCGAGGTAAAGCGGATTATTTTCAGGCAGATAGCCGATCCGTCTTTTTACTTCGTCAGGTTGTTCATTTACTGAATACCCTCCAACTTTAATAGTACCCTGGTTCGGTGTGAGATAACAGGTGATAGCTTTCATTGTGGTTGTTTTACCTGCGCCGTTTGGCCCAAGGAAACCGAGTACTTCACCTGTGTGAACCTTAAAAGAGATGTTGTCAACTGCTTTTTGGCTACCATATACCTTGGTAACATTTTCAACAGTAATGTCCATAATATCTAAAGGTTTTTTAAACAAAATGCGACCGAAATTATTAAAAATTGAAACTTAATATTTTTGGTTTAACTTAAATTAACTACTTTCAGGCAATAAGCGCTTATTTAAATAATTTTTAGGCTGAGATGCCTTATTTTAGCAGTTATTTAGATTTATGAAATGCAGATTGTGCCACTCAGATACAGAGAAATCTTTTGCGTTTAGGGAACGTGTTTTTTACCAGTGTGTTAACTGTAAATCGGTTCAGGTTGATCCGGATAATCTTCCCTCCGCCGAAGTTGAAAAGGAACGGTATAGTTTGCACAATAATAGTATAGCAAACAAAGGTTATGTGGATTTTCTTATGCCACTTATTGATGCAGTCAGGAGATTTCATACGGTTGAAGAGAAGGGGTTGGATTTTGGTTCGGGACCAGAACCGGTTCTGAGTCAGATTCTTAGAAATGAAGGGTTTTCGGTAGAAGCATACGATCCTGTTTTTCGTAATAATCCTGAGTTATTGGATAATAAATACAATTATTTAGTCTGTTGTGAGGTTATTGAACACTTCCATAATCCCTCGAAGGAGTTTGAGTTATTAAGTAAAATGATGAAATCAGGCGGAGAATTGTATTTTAAAACAAACCTGTTATCCAGGGACATTGATTTTGACTCATGGTGGTATAAAAATGATATCACCCATGTTTTTTTCTATTCTTCTAAAGCACTGGAGTATATACGGGATAACTTTAATTTCTCTGCGTTGCGGATTGAGGAGGAATATTTTATTTTAAAAAAATAAACGGAGAAGCCCTATGCTTCCCCGTTATTTACTCCGGTCATATTTTATTATAGGGTTGGAGTTTAATTATTTAATGGTTACAACTATGTTCATGGTTGTGTCCATGTTCATGATGGTGTTGGTGACTTTCACATCCAATTCCGGAATCAATTAAAAATCCGGCAAGGTAGGCTTTCATAACTTCGTCAGGATTTCCTTTGCATCCGCGAATAACTTCAATACCAGCATTTTTTAGTTTGTTTAAGGCTCCGTCCCCCATATTTCCCGCCAGCATTTTGGTCACGCCCTGCTCGTTCAGTAACTGGGTAAGGTTCGATTTGCATCCACATCCCTGTGGAGAATCCATTTGAGTTTTGGATTCTATTTTACCATCAATAATCTCATAAACAGAGAAAAAATTACACTGTCCAAAGTGATCGTCTATTTTTTCTCCCCTTGTTGGAACTGCTATTTTCATCATCTTTACTTTAGAATTTTAATGCTTCAATTTTTATTTTATTTGTATCCACTATAATCAACTGAATATTTTGTTTTCTGGCTTCTTCCTGTACATGAACTCCAAAATCTCCTGCAACTAATTTTGTTACACCAATTCCTTTAAGGTAATTAATGGCTTGAATGCCTGCATCTTCTACAATCATGTGATACGGATTTGTTACCGTTTCCCGGGTTTTATTCCGGGCATCAATAATCATGAATTTCCGGCATCTCACAAAGTGATCACTGACCCTGTTGTTATATTTATCCGAGACAGATATTGCTGTTTTCATGAAGTCTGTATTGAAAGGTTTGAAACATCAGTGGTCATACATACAGGGCATGGAACAGAAGGATCTTTCTGGGGCAGATTAAAACGCGAGTTACAATTCCTGCATTCATACCAGTCGTCAGCGAAATATGCCTGCCCACCTTCAATCTGTATTTGCCTGGCTTCTGTGAACGATATGGCAATTTTTTTACGGGCGCTGTCATAAATTCTTGTTAATGTTGGTCGCGATACGTCCATTAATTTCGCTGCATCTTCCTGGTTCATCCCTTCGTAGTCCAGTAATCTTATGGCTTCATATTCTTCATGATAGAGTTGAACCGGATCTTTAAGCGCTCCGTAGTATCCAAAAGGATTCATCCCCTTTATGCGGGGTGGGTTACTGATTTTTCGCAATCTTTTTGGTCGGGACATACATTTAATTTTTTACAAATATAATGAACATATGTTCATTACACAATATTTTTGAATATCTTTTTATCTGGCGGAAATTATCTTTTAAATAACTTGATATTAATAATAAATTAATATATATTTGTTATTGGTTTAATTTGAGTTAAATTTAAGTAATGTCGAAGAGACTTTATATTGTGCTTTGTTACCTGGCTTTGTGTGGTCTTTTTAGTGTGACCGCTAAAGCTCTTAATAAATCTGTTTGTTTCACAGGTAATGGTTATATATCTCCAGGAGCATTTTATATAGAATCGAATGTTGCAACCGTGGAATTCTGGACATTTAAGGAAACATGGCAGGTATCAAGCCAGGAAGTGCTTTTATCAAATTTCGAGAATGGAGGGTGGGAGTTTGCAGTTAATAGCACATCGGTAATGCTTAAAGCTTTTCTTGATGGAGTGCAGCAAACCATTTCATTTCCTGTTTTGGGAATGACAGGAGGTTGGCATCATTTTGCAATGACTTTTGACGGAAATTACCTAAGGTTTTATATGGACGGTTATCAACGCGGATATGTTTTTGATTTTAAATCTGTATTGACGAAGCCATTATCCGATACATGGCTTTCAATTGGTTGTGAATCAATGGTCAATGGTGCAACAGGGCAAAATTTTAATGGGGAAGTTGATGAGGTGCGAATATGGAATAAATGTTTATCATCTTCTGATGTTCGGAATTGGATGCACCGGGAAGTTACAGATTCTATAAAACCGGATTATATTCAAAATCTCGTTTTGTATTATCCGTTTAATGAACCTGATATTTATCTGGATAATAACCAAATTTTAAATTCAGTTACCGGATATAATCTTGAATTGTATCAGAATATCATTTCTGACATCAGTTCGGTACCTGTTATTCTTTCGGATGACGAATTGCAGAGTACCCGTGCACTTTGGAGTGCATTTAGTCAGGGTACATATTCTGAACCATCAGGTGGATTAAATCTTGGGATCACTGATTATAATGAATTTGATATTCGGGAAGCTGATATATTTGGTCATGACGGAGGAACAGGAATAATTACAGTTGGAACAAATGATGGGGTTGATCTTCAAGCTAACAGGGTATGGAAAATTATTACAAATCATGATGATGAACACCCTTCCTTGAGATTTCAGATTTTTGATGCAGGAGCTGGTGCACTGTTTTATGACTGCCTTCCTGTAAACAACTATAAATTAATGTATAAATCATCGGTGGAAGATACTTTCATGATTATAGATGAAGCAGATAATATGGAAGGGAATCTGATATTTTTTAACAACATTGATGTAAAAAGTGGCTATTTTACGATTGCAAGAGATAATGATATACCTACGGTAATTTCAGCCACGGAAGTTCTGAATATTTCAACTACTTCTGCGGACTTTGGTGGAGCAGTAGGTTGTGACGGAGGGGCAAACGTATCAGCATTCGGTGTATGTTGGAATACTTCAGGGAGTGCAACGTTGGATGATTCCTATACAATAGACGGAAGCGGAACGGGAGAGTTTACCTCACATCTGGATTCGCTGGAACCTGGTATTGTATATTATATCCGGGCTTATGCCACAAATTCAGAAGGAACGGCTTATGGTGAGGAAATGGTTTTTCAGACCAATAAAATGTACCAAAGTGTAGTATTCCCGGAAATACCTGTGAAAGAATATGGTGCACCTGACTTTGATCCCGGCGCATTTGCCAGTTCAGGGCTCCCGGTTATATATACATCTTCTGACAGCGATGTTGCCACAGTTACTGATGAAGAGAAATTGCATATTACGGGTATCGGATCAACTACTATTTGGGTTTATCAACCCGGAAATGATAACTATAGTCCGTCTTCATATAAAAAAATGATACTGACTGTTAATAAAGCTATCCTCAAGGTATCAGCGGATGACAAAACAATTACTTATGGCGACTCTTTACCGGCACTAACCTATACAATAACAGGCTTTGCCGGTAATGAAGATACATCGGTTTTAACTAGTATGCCTCAAATAAACTCAAATGCTCAGGATATGGCTGATGCAGGAAATTATACCATTTCGACAAGTGGGGGCGAAGCTGAAAATTATACATTTGAACATATAAATGGTACGTTAATCGTTAAGAAAGCAGAACTGGATATAGAGGCACTTGATCAACATATTACTTATGGTGACTCACTACCTGAAGCTCAATACCTTATTTCAGGATTTGTAAATGGAGAGGATACGACAGTATTAGATAGTATTCCGGAAATAAGTTATGTTGCTGCAGAGTTAATCCCGGAGGCCGGAACGTATGAAATTGCTATAACAGGTGGTGGTGCTTTGAATTATGAACTAAATTATAATAATGCAACATTAACTGTTGATAGGGGGCTTCTAAACGTTTCGGCTGAGAATAGTCAGATTGTTTATGGAGACAATATTCCTGAATTAGAGTATGCAATTTCTGGCTTTATTCCCAAAGATACCGTTTATGAACTGGACGTACAGCCTGAAATTACCACCGATGCAAGTCTGTTTAGTGATGCAGGGGTCTATCCAATAACTGTCACCGGAGCCATAGATAAAAACTATGATTTCCGTTATGAAAGTGGGAATCTCACGATCAATAAGGCAGTGATAACCGCTAAGGCAGAGGATACAACTATAGTTTACGGAACTGAGCCGGATAGTTTTTCATATACGGTATTGGGGAAAATTGAAAGTGATCCCAATCCTGTATTTGAATATTCTCCTCAGCTTACAACAGATGCAGGAGATTACTGCAATGTTGGTTCATATAATATATTTATTGGCAGTGGCGTTTCGCAAAATTATGAACCGGAATATATAAATGGTGTACTTACAGTAATAAAAGCCATACCTGAGATCTCAGAACTGCCTGAAACAACTCCCATAGCCGAAGGTCAGTCTTTGATAAGTGCCCAAATACTGGGTGGATTGACTACAACCAATGGATCGTATAAATTTTCAGATCCGGAATATGTACCGGACAGTACCGGGGAGGAAGTAGATATACTTTTTATACCGGAAGATACATTGAATTATACAACGGTTAAAATGAAGGTTGGAATTATTATCTCGACAAAGACATCCGTAATTTTACCCAAAAATAATGCAATGGCTGTTCAACCTAATCCGGTTTTAAGGTGTTTTATGTTATCAAATGTTGAACCGGGAAAAATAGTTCAGATCTTTGACATATACGGAAATTTACGTAAGACTATCTATTGGGAAGGTAACGTTATAGATGTTAGTGAATTTGATCCTGACATATATATGGTATCAACTGAAAATCAAATGATAAAATTTATCAAGCAATAACAATATGTCAGTTGACGTTATAAAACAAAGTTTATACTTGAATGTTGTTTATGATGATAACAGGATGAAAATACTATGAGAATATGACCGGTTTTTGAGATTTAACCTGAAAATTTTCTCGTGAATAGTACGTGAAAAGCAATATTCAGGTGTTTAAATATTTAGAGTTTAAATTATGTAAATTTGTTAAAAAAGCCTACTTTTATATTCATAGTATTTACATTTTGTAAATAATCCAATATAAGTAAATGATGTGTTATGAATTTTAAAGCCAAAACCATTCGATTTCTAGTTGTTTTACTTTTTTTTATATTCATAGGGCTGATATTCAGATTTGCCATTCAACCATTTTTATCAACCTGGGGTTCCTCTGATGAAATTGCTGAAATGGCCTTACCTGGAGATTCTTTAGTAAGTTCACCGTCATATGTTGCAACCAGAACTATTACAATTGCAGCCAAACCATGGGAGATTTATCCATGGCTGGTGCAGATGGGCAAGAAGAAAGCCGGTATGTATGGTTGGGACTGGTTTAATAACGGATTCAAGCAAAGTTCCTATAATATTATTCCTGCATATCAGAAACTTGATACTGGTGATGTTGTTAGGGTCAGAACAGGCCTTGAGATGGAAATACAGGACTTTAAAAAAGATACATTTATTGTTTGGAAGGGGATTAGTAAATCATCCGATGCTTCTGTAACGTGGATGCTTACGCCTTCGGGAAAGCGTGAAACAAAACTGGTTTGCCGCATGCGTATTAAATATCATTATGTTAACCCGGTAACGCTAATCAATTTGGGATATGAAATTGTAGATATGCCCCTGAACCGGGCATCGTTAAAAGGTATTCAGAATCGGGCAGAAGCACTGGGACAGAACAATATGTCAACCGAGATAGCGCGTGCCGTCCTGCTTTTATTTCCGCTCCTTGCGATGTTTATATTTCTTTTAAGGGTTTTCAAAAAGGAAAAATACTGGGAACCTTTGTACATGGTTGGAATTATGCTGGTATTCTTTCTGTTTTTGCTGTATGTATCTTTGCCCATGTGGGTATTGGTAATTGTGGCATTCATTGTATTGCTTACGCTCATTGGTACTGCTGCTGAGAGTGCGGCATTAAAACAGCAACAGTCAACAGAAAATCAAACGACATAGATATTTTATTTATTATAGTTTAAGTGTGATTTATTAAATCACACTTTTTTTTGCTCTTTTTTTCAGATACATTTGTAATTCTGTGATTGTAAACTGTATGCTTGAAAAATCTGACCAATTAAAAACATTATTACTTGTTAATCCTGTTGCAGGCATAAGTAAGAAGAAGAAAGTATTGCATGATTTGAAAACGACATACAGCAACATTGATTATATAATTACAGAATTTCCCGGTCACATTCGTAATATTTTTAAAGAGAATAAGTCAAAATATGACCTTTTTGTTGCCGTTGGGGGCGATGGTACGTTTAATGAACTGATCAGCGAAGCCATTGGAAGTGATAAGCTTGTTGCCGTACTGCCATATGGTTCCGGAAATGGTTTTGCACGGGAGTTTGGTTTTAGTAAAAGTCTGAAGAAACTCCTGAAAGCCATTCATAAAGGGGAGTATTTAGAGGTGGATTCCCTGGATGTGAACGGCAGAATTTCAGTCAATGTTACAGGGACTGGATTTGATTCAAGAATTGCTCATGTTTTTCACAGGATGAAGCGGAGAGGATTCTGGAGTTATTTTTATTCTACACTTAAAACCATTACTTTTTTAAAATCAATTGATGCAGATATTATAACTGACCAAAAAAGCTGTTCAGGAAAATATTTGCTTATTTCTGCTGCCAATAATAAACAATACGGGAACAATGCCATCATTTCACCTAAAGCCAGCCCGTTCGATGGCAAATTCGAATTACTGTTATTCAGGCCTTTTCCCAAGATTCTGTTTCCATATTTTGCAATTCAGGTTTTTTTAGGTTCTCTCCGGCAATCACGATATGTGGAATATATTCAGGGACTTGAACGTGCTGTGATTCATACAGATTTTAATCAGTTTCATATTGATGGTGAAGCTGTTGAAATGGATAGTCCTGTTGAAATTGTGATAAACCCTAAATCACTGAAAGTCTTAAAAACGGATAAATTCAGGTGATTTATAATTTTTGCGTAATCAGTTCAGTAAGTGATTCAACAAAGTCGTATTCTGCATGTTCTCCTTCGGTAGAGAGTATAAGTTCATTGTTAACAAAGTAGTTCAAATGCAGTGTTGAGTCTGCACTTTCAGAAACGTATCTGTTATCGGTTGCAGAAGGTATTTTAATTTTACCTTTATTTCTTGGTATTAATGAAATTTCAATTCGGTGTTTTTCTTTGGTAATCTCAAACAATAATACTTTACCCTGATGATCAAATTTTGTAAATTTGGCTTTAGTGTAAAAACTAACATTTATCAGTTCTCCTTTATGATAAAAATATCCAATATTAGACAACATCTTAGTGAATACAAGGTTAATGGTGGATGCTGTCATAAGGAAAAAAGTATCTGGTAAGGTAAACGTATTACACCCTACATATAGCCAGCTCTCAGGATAATACTTTCCCCATGTTTTTTCAATAAAACCGGTTCCGTTATCAAAATTAAGTGTTTGATCATTTATTGAAATGGATCCATTAATTTTATGCTGCATAGATATTACCGCATAATAAATATGTTGAAATGGTAGAAAACTGAAGTATCCCATCAGGTTTCGTCTCAATCCTTTCGATGGATATTTCTTAAACTCACCAAACCTAATATTGCCAGAGCCTTTTAATCCTTTTTGATCAACTCTGATTTTAATACCCTTTTCAGAAAATGAATTCTCTCCAAAACTGAAGTCCATTTCATATTTTGATGTAATCAATTCAGAAAGGTCATAATATGCCACACAGGTTTCACCTGTAATTCCATTTAGAAACTGAACATAACATCTTTGATTTGAACCAAGTTCCATAACCGGAATGATAACAAGTACGGAATTCCTATCTTCCGAAACAAGCTTGAATAACCAGTTTTCAAAATACTTCCTGTGATTTTTACGCGATTGAAAAAATTCAGGATGGAAAACTTTAGGTAATATTCGCTTGGTTATTTTCATTACACTAAGGGAGCTAAAATTTAGGTTCAACTAATTTAAGCATATTTTAAAAACATTTGCCTCAAAAATAAGTCAAATTTATTTTTTTTCGCTATCTGAACTTTTTTTATTTGCAATTTTGAAATTCGGGAGAAAATCAGGATAATCCTGAGCAATAAAGTTAATAATTTTTTCGCGAAGGAAAACGCGCAGATCCCATGCAGAAGGTGAATCCGAAGCACTGACAAGAATTCTCAATTCCATTGTCCTTTCGGTTGCATCGGTTACCTGTAATACATTAACCTTCCCATCCCATTTGTCAGTTTCCTTAAGTAATTCTGCTATTTTATCCCTTAACTTATCAACCGGAAAACCATAGTCCACATACATGAATACTGTACCAAGTATGTCTGCATCATTTCTGGTCCAGTTCTGAAATGGTTTTTCAATGAAGTAATTGATGGGGACTATTAAACGTCTTTTGTCCCAGATTCTTACAACAACGTAGGTCATCGTAATTTCTTCTATCCATCCCCATTCACCTTCTACTATGACAACGTCATCCAGTCTTATGGGTTGCGTTATAGCAATCTGAAAGCCAGCAAGTACAAGTGATATGGATCGTTGTGCAGCAAATCCGATTATGATTCCGGCCACACCGGCTGAAGCCAGAAGGCTGTAACCAAATTCACGTATTTTGTCGATGCTCATCAATGCGACTGATACAGCAACAACTATGACAATAAAAATCATCAGGTTTTCGAAATACCTGAACTGAGTGTGAATTTTACGGGCTTTCAGGTTGTCTTTGGTTGATATATCATATTTTGTGAGTACAATATATTTTATTCCTTTAATGCTGTTAATCACAAGCCAGCTTATGGAAAAAAGGAACAGAAAAAACATGATTCTTTTCTGATTGACCGGAAGATCCAAATCATTCCAAACCGGTTGCGTAACGTAAAGACCGAGTACAAACCCTAAAAAGAGTACGGGGTCTTTTATGAGCTTTACAATATTCTCCCAGTAGTCATTTTTAGCTTTGCGCGCTATAACGAATAATCTTTTTCTGACAATAAAAGAAATAATCAAGCCCAGAAGAGCTCCTCCGATGGCTATAAATAAAATGGTTAAATCTGTTTGTTCCATAAAATCTGCTTTTTAAATTAAATGGGATTTTATTTGCTGATTTTAAGGTTAGTGATCAGTTCAACTGATTTATCTTCTGATATTTGTTTTATTTCTACTTTGTTTGTTTTTAACCATCCGGTTTTTGAATCTATTTCAATGGAACTATCCGACGATCCCATCAGGTTTAATTTAAATTCCGATCCGGATAAGTTAAGTGTTGTTTTTTGATTTTCTATGTAGTCAGCACTTTTAATTTTAAGTGCATCTCCCACTTCGGTTAGTACATAGTTGGTGGTTATTTTTTGATTTTTTGAGCCAAAATACCTGGAAGCTGTTTGCCAGCCATCGTTAGCCTGTAGTTTGATGTCCGGATATTCAGGGAACAGATAATGAGCAAGTTCTGTAATTCCCTGTTTCGAAAATGTATATAATAAAATTCCTTTCATCGAATGGCTAATATCCATTTCCTGAATAAAAGACTCCAGTCCTTTTTTTACAGACACTTTGCCTTTGGTTGAGATCTCAACAACCATATCCTGATTTATCATTCTTCGAAGCATGCCTGCTTCTTTTGTATTTTCTCGTGTATTAATTCTTGAAATGGACTGCTCACCTGAAAAAAAATCACATACCATCATGGGAATACTGATATTTAGAATGATATTTCCTTCTTTGGTTTTATCTGCTACTTCAACGTGCAGATCAAAGGTGAGATGAATGCGGTTCTTTTCTCCTATTCCCTGGAATATGTAGGTATTGTTTTGTTTCAGATCCAGATGGTATAATACACTCTGACCCGGTTTAAAGTGATATTCCAGGTTATATTTTTTTGCTGAGACAGAACCTGTCATCAGCAGCAAAACCAAAACGGGTATAAGATTAATCAGGTTTTTCATATATACAGAAACTGCCTTACAGGTACAAAGTTCGCATTATTCAATATACTTAACAAACGTTTGTAGGTATAAGACAGTTTCAAAAGCATTATTGCTTTATGAATTCAAGAATTTTTGCCTCCAGCTCATCGCAAAGCTCAGGATTATCAGCCAGAACCTGTTTAACAGCCTCGCGTCCCTGTCCGAGTTTGGTTTCACCGTAACTAAACCATGAACCACTTTTTTTGATGATATCTTTTTCAACGGCAAGATCAAGTACTTCACCTGTTTTTGAAATACCACCACCGTACATCATATCGAATTCAGCCTTACGGAATGGAGGTGCTACTTTATTTTTTACAACTTTGACCCGAATGTGGTTGCCTGAAACTTCCTCTCCATCTTTAATCTGTCCAATGCGACGTATATCCAGGCGAACGGAGGCATAAAACTTCAGGGCATTACCACCGGTTGTTGTTTCCGGGTTTCCAAACATTACCCCGATTTTTTCGCGCAACTGGTTAATAAAAACGCAAACAGTATTTGTTTTATTTATGCTGGCAGTAAGTTTACGCAAAGCCTGTGACATTAACCTCGCCTGAAGTCCCATTTTGCTGTCACCCATATCACCTTCAATTTCAGCCTTTGGTGTAAGTGCAGCAACGGAGTCAATAACGATAATGTCAATGGCAGAGGAACGGATTAACTGGTCGGCAATTTCCAGTGCCTGTTCTCCGTTATCCGGTTGAGAGATTAACAGGTTATCAGTGTCTACACCAAGCTTTTCAGCATAAAAGCGGTCAAAAGCATGTTCCGCATCAATAAATGCTGCAATTCCCCCTTTTTTTTGCGCTTCTGCGATGGCATGAATGGCCAGGGTTGTTTTCCCGGAAGATTCAGGTCCGTAAATTTCCACAATTCTTCCTTTGGGATATCCTCCTACACCAAGTGCGATATCAAGACTTAAAGAACCTGATGAAATACTGGGAACGTCCATTACAGATTGTTCTCCCATTTTCATAATTGTGCCTTTCCCAAAGTCTTTTTCAATTTTAGACATGGTAAGCTGCAATGCCTTAAGTTTTTCCTTATTTGGTTCTGTCATATAATTAAGAGTTTTAATATGCTGATTATCAATTCAGGGCTAAAAAATGCCGAATGGGTGCAAGTTACTACTTTTTTGGTTTGATTGGAAGAATTTGCGAGGAGGGGAAAGGGTATTTATTAAAGTTTTATCAACAAAAAAGGGGATTAAGAAATCCCCAGTTCTGCATAAATTTGTTCGGTGTGTTCTTTTGTTTTTACCTTATCGAAGATTTTGACTATCGTACCGTTTTCATCAATTACATAGGTCTTTCTGAGTACACCCATGTAGCTTTTGCCATACATTTTTTTCTCACCCCATGCATTATATGCCTGTAAAATTTCTTTTTCGGTATCAGAAATCAGTTGAAATTTAAGATCGTATTTGGCAATAAAATTTAAGTGTGATTTTGTACTGTCGGGACTTACACCTACAACCTCAAACCCTTTGCCGGTAAGATCCGAAAGATTATCGTTCAGGTTACATGCTTCCGCAGTACAACCAGAAGTATTATCCTTTGGGTAAAAGTAAAGTATCAGCTTTTTTCCTTTGAAATCTGAAAGTGAAATTTCCTTTCCATCCTGATTGATTCCTTTGAAATCCGGGGCTTTCACGCCTTCTTTTAATTCAGCCATTGTGTTGTATTTTTAGTTTATGTAATTAAAAACGAGATTCGCCTCAAAATGTTTAAAACAGTTTATGATAGCCGTGACAATAGGGAAGTGTTCCTTTGTGGTCGTAATAATCCTGATGATAATCCTCTGCTTCCCAGAACGTTGGTGCAGGTGTAACTTTTGTGGCAATATCGTAACCTTTATTTTTCAGTTCAGTGATGAGTTTTTCTGTAATTTCCTTTTGTTCCTCGTTCAGGTAAAAAACTTCTGAACGATACTGTACTCCAATATCGGGACCTTGCCGGTCTACCTGGGTAGGGTCATGTGTTTCAAAGAATAATTTGCAAATTGTTTCAAAGTTTGTTTTTTCAGGGTCATACCTTACCTGTACTGCCTCGGCGTGACCTGTAGTTCCTGTACAAACCTCTTTGTAATTAGGGTTGTCCACATGGCCACCAACATAGCCAACGGTAGTGGATATAACACCTTTTGCCTTCTGAAGGTAATATTCAACACCCCAGAAACATCCGGCAGCAAAAATTGCGGTTTCCTGTTTCATATCTGATATCAGTGTTTATTTTCAGGTATAAATTTTAATGATATTGAGTTGACACAATGCCGTGTATTTTTGGCAGTAAAGCCTTCGCCAATAAATACGTGACCTAAATGCGCTCCACAATTGGCACATAGTATTTCTGTGCGTCTGCCATCCTTGTCGGTTTGTCTTTCTACAGCTCCGGTAATTTCATCATCAAAACTGGGCCAGCCACAACCGGAATCGAATTTTGTTACAGATTCGTATAAAGGTGCATTGCATTGTTTGCACACATATGTGCCTTTTTCATAAAAATCATAATATGTCCCGGTGAACGGGCGCTCTGTTCCTTTATGAAGAATAACATATTCCTCATCTTTTGAAAGATCGTTATATGAGTTATTCTGTTTATCCATGTGCATTTTATGGTTTGCATAATTACAAAAAAATCTTCATGTTGCCTTCTGACTTTCAACTTTAGCTCTAATTATGCCAGGTAAGTTTTGTGTAAGATTTTTGAACTTAAAGTTAAACCCGGTTTGCAGGTATTTTGTTGTATGCCTTAACCCAATTTAAGATTGTAAAAATGCTGGTTAAACTAAACAAAAGAACAGAAGAAAATTACTAAAGGTGTAATACACCGCAGAGAGTTTGAAAAAATCCTTGAAGGGATTAAATCAAAATTTAACAAGCGCCATAACCGGTTAAAAACGGAACTGATGAAAAAAGGGCTGATTTAATTTATTCTAGTACAGTTTCTCGATCGTAAAAATAAATTTAGTCCCTTTGTTTTTATTGCTTTCAATCCGTATATTCCCACCTAGAAGTTCTACGTAGGATTTTGAAATGGTTAGTCCAAGCCCGGTTCCTCCATATTGTGAACTGATGGTAGCATCTTCCTGTTGAAAACGTTCAAATATTTTATCCAGGGCTTCTTTCTTTATTCCTATACCACTGTCTTTGACAAAAAATTCGATTTCATGTTCCTTAAATGTATATCCAAACGTAATTTCTCCTTTACTGGTAAACTTAATGGCATTGTTTAAAAGGTTGGTCAGTATTTGTCTTAGCTTTAGTTCATCGGTTTTAATGACAATATCTTTATTTGTACTTTCTGTGACCCAATTAATGTTAACATTGCGATTTTTTTGCTTTGAGCGGTAAATCTCAAGCAATTCTGCCATAAGTTTGTTAAGATCAATGAACGAATAATTTAAGGTAACCTGTTTGGTTTCTATAAAGGAAATAGAAAGTACATCATTAATCAGATCAAGCAACTGGAGCGAGCTGTTATAGATTATATCGGTATAGCCCTTTACTGTGTCTATTGGTGTATCAGGATCGTTGATTAGTTCTGCAAAACCACAGATGGCATTTATCGGGGTCCGTAGTTCCTGTGACATATTCTGCAGGAATGCTGTCTTTAGTTTATCATTTTCTTCGGCTTTTTCTTTGGCTTTTACCAGTTCATCTTCCATCCATAAACGTTGAACCAGAATAGCAGCCTGATTAATTAACGGTTCAAGCATAGGTTTATAGGGTGTAAGATCCTTGTCTGAAAGTATCATTAATCCACCGTAATGAATATTTTTTGAAACAAATCCCATTGTATATAGATCCTTTACTTTCAGAATTTTTTCCATGATCCTGCAAATGGTTTTTGGTATTTTTCGGGCTCCCAGAGCATATAAACCACCTTCCAGTTTTTCAATGTGACCACTTCTGAATAGCTTCAGCTCTTCTGGTGTAACAGCCGAAATTGGAACTACGAGTTTTAAAGGATCAAATCCAATCGCTTTTATGAATTTATCAAAAGGCATTTCCAATCCTGCATATGCTTCAACTTTAAATGATTGAGATTCTTCGTATAAAATAGATGTGAATACAATACCAAATCCCAGAATTTCTCTTATTTTTTCGGGTATAACTCTGTAAATTTCAAATTTATCAGTCGTCTGAAGTAATTTAATTTGTAGTTCTGAGATTATTTCAGCAGTTCTGGCATCTACAACATAGTCTTGTCCCATAAAGAAAAATTATGAAAGCGAATCATTAAATTGCTTGTGATTAACAGGATTCCGTTTATACATTAAATAATAGGGGTAAAGATTCCCCAAAATTTGATAAATATCAAATCTAAGGTAAGGTTTTTATAAAAAAAACACTGCATTGCAGTGCTTTTTAGACAAAGTATTTTTTATAAGGATAGCTTTAGATAATTAGAGATGAAAATACGTAGCTATCCGGGAAAATTTATATCAGATATAAATTTATTCATTTAAAAATAGTATGTCTCTGTATACCGGGGTGTTATCTACTGAAATTAAAATAACATATGCACCGGATGGGACATTCAAAAGCAACGTTTTACTTATATCTCCCTTTTGGACAAGTTTGCCGGATAAGCTATAAAGTGCATATTCTCCAGAGGCAAATTCTTCGGAATATTCCAATGAAATCTGTCCGTTAGTGGGATTTGGATATATTCTGGGACTTTGTTGTTGTGTATTTTCTTGAGCCAGATTCAGTCCGCAGTCAGGATATTCAGGATTATGATAGATTAGATTCCCGGATAGGCTGCAACAGGCAAATTCTGTAAAACAGTAGTTTGTTGGAACCGGTTGCCAGTAAAACAATGGATTATAAAGGTCTCCGATTCCTTCAACCCATATTCTGTTAATCAGTCCTGTTAAAGCCGGATTACCGTGCAGGTAAAGTGTTTTTCTAATGCTACCATCCTCATATTCCAAATACTTTGTTGAATCAACATATAAATACACATTTGTATTTGGTTCAACCAATATCGAATCTTCAGCGTTTAATGTAAAATCATATATCAGGAACTTCTCGTTATCGTTGTAATACACCCTTCCGTTTTCTTCGCTATAATAAACATTTGTGTTTCCATATGGATAGAACCGCATAGCATACGGATTATCTTCAAAATTTGATGTGTCAATCTCAAAGCTGGATCTGGTGTATCCGGGTTCTTCACTCAATTCACCGCAATGTGTTACATATGCCCATTCTTTGCCGTCTTCAATGAAGAAGTTATATGGAGGTCTTTCTCCACATTCCGGATAGTCAGAATCCTGATATAGCAAGGAGTCATTTATATGACAGCAGGCCAGCTTGGAATAACTGCCGTCAATAAACAGGCTTTTTTTACTCTCAAATATGCCTCTTAAATCACCTATACCTTCAATCCATTTTGTTACAGGATTTGGCAATAAGGAAGATCCTGAAGGATAAGGTTGCGATATGTCGCTAAGGATCCAGTATCTTCGTCCGGTTTCTTCATCAATTCCTTTTTCATTTACCTCAAAAGGAATACTATCATAACCCAGATATACAATATCTCCGGCTTTGGCAGTGAAATCATACAGCAAAAATTCATTGCAGCCGTCAAAAGCTAAATCAGAGGAGTCAAGCTGATATATTTTGCCGTTTTCTTCGCGGATATATTTCGGAATAGTATCATAAACGTTTCCATCCGATGGTGTTAATAACGATGTGTTTACTTTAAGATAGCTTTTACCGTTCCAGCAGAAGGAGTGTCCATCGCCTTTATCTATGGAATATTTCAACGACTTAAAGAAGGAATTCTCAAGTCCGGGGATTAGATCCATAACATTCCATTTTTTTCCTACCTGAACTAGTGGCCTGTAATCTTCATCGAGGATCTCATAATTTTTACCGTTAAAATTTACAGTTTCGGTTTCTGAATTCTTAATTCCTGCACTTATTCTGATTTTAAACGTGCACATACAGTCACATAGAGCCAATGAAGTATCGCTCATTTGAAGGAATATAGTATCATTTGGTTCTGAATTTATTTTGAGAGAAAATTTAGCACAACATTGCTCGGACCAAAGTATATCCAGAATAACAGAATCCTGATGTGTATAAACGATAACCTGATTGGAATTGTCGTATGAAATGTCACTGCATTTTGCAGTAAAGTTATAGTAATCGGAAAACTGAATCTGGGAAAAAACATTGGTTATGTAAAAAAAAGAAACTGTGAGTAGAACGTAAAAGGATTTCATAATGGTAAATTTTGAGGTAAACGAATCATTATTTATTGATATACTTATTTGCTTGATTAGGGGAACATAACTACGTAAATTTATGAAAATTAGAGCTTGATTTTTGTAATGAATCTATATTGGAGGTTTTGGTTGCATGTACTATGTTAAAATTTTTTAATTTATTTTGAAATAATTACTTTAGTTCCGTTTTAATTGTCTGTTGAATGAAAAATTACTTTTTAATTGTTTGTTTGTTGCTTTCATTGCGTCTGATGGGGTCCGATTCCAATGCTATTCTGCTGAATTATTCAACGAGAGTAGAAGTGAAGGGGACCCGAAGTAATGTGACGAATCATATAAAGATAATGATCCTGAATCGTTCCGGTGATGATTACAGTTTAATAGCAATACCTTATTCGAAATCAAACAAGGCAAAGTTGAACTATGCTTATCTTAAAGACAGCGACGGAAAAGTCTTAAAAAAATTTTCAAACAAGGACTTCTTCTTGCAAAGTGATATATCAGATTTTTCGTTTTTTGAAGATGATTATCTCAAACTCTGTCCGATTAAACATAGCAGCTATCCATACATAATAGAATATGAATATGAAACGAATTCCACTACATATCTTTACCTGGCTTGGTGGACTCCGGTTATGGATGATGAAGTACCAACGGTGTCAGCCAGTCTGGATGTTTATATTCCCCTGGATTATGCGGTTCACTATGTCGCATCACATACTTCAGATTCACTGATTGAAATTACCGGTAAACAAAAGCACTTGAAATGGGAAGCGAGCTATATTCCTGTCAGTAGTGAATATTTTTCCCCTCATAAATCACAGATTTTTCCAAATGTTAAGATTGTGCCTGATAAATTTCACTATATAAAAAAGGGTTCCACAGTCAATTGGTCTTCCTATGGTGAATGGCAAAGCAGCATTCTGGAGGGATTAAATGATTTAAGTCCCACGGAAAAAGTAAGGATTCAGAAGATCATTCGGGATTGTAAAACAGATGAGGAAAAGATAAAGGCATTATACGCCGATATGCAGAATACAAAACGCTATGTTAATATATCACTTGCCACAGGTGGTCTATTACCTCATAGTGCCTCGTATGTGTGTGAAAATGGCTATGGTGACTGTAAAGCTCTGACCAACTATTTTAAGAGTATTTTGGAGCTTGCCGGTATAAAGTCTTACTATACAAAAGTTTACGCAGGACGAAAAATTCGTCCGGTAGACCTTAACTTTGTGTCTCAACAGTTTAATCATATCATTCTGTTTGTTCCGCTTAAAGCCGATACCATTTGGCTGGATTGTACAAGTAAAGGGCCCTTTAATTATTTAGGTTCATTTACTCAAAACCGCTGGGCATTTGTTGTAGATGGATCCAATAGTCATTTTGTTCAAACACCTGCATTTAAGCCTAAAGATGTATTGGAGACCCGAATTGGAAACGTAGAAATTAATTCATCGATGTTATTGGCGGATTTTACCTCAAAATATAAGGGACGAATGTTTGAAATGTTCGATAATATGAGCACTAATTTTACAGATAAGGATGTGGAGGAGTTGATATTTGATAATCTTGCAGATGAAGGATATATGCTTGAAAGCTATTCTCTGAAGCCTGTTGATAAAGAAAATAAGCATGTTGAAATTTCGTACAAAAGCTCCTCTAAGAAAGCGGTAATAAAAAGCAACGATGAATTGCTTGTCAGGCAATTTAAAATATATATTCCAGAAATGGAGGAACCGAAGGAGCGAAAGTTTCCTCTTCAGATTGACTACCCCTATTATAAAATTGACTCTGTTTATTATTTTTATCCTGAAGGTTATGAACTGGGGATGGAAAATGACGATTTTAACATGAGTTCGCCTTATGGTGCGTTCATGTATGAATTCGTTCCCATGAACGACCGGGTACTAATTGTTCGTAATTATAAACTTTATGCAGGAAATTATCCTTTGGATATTTATCCGGAGTTTTATGCGTTTATGGATTCAATTCGGCAATTTGAGAAAAAGAATTTTTTAGTATTTAAGCTTAAACAATAAGAAATGAAAAAAATTATCCTTTTAACACTTGTGGCCTTAACAGCACTGACATTACATGCTGAAAAGATTATTATGGAAATGGGAAGTGTAAGTATGTCTGAATTAAACATTATAAAATATGACAAAGACCCGGATGCTGAAGCACTGAAGATTTTTGATCTGGGGCAGTCCGAGTTTATTCAGGAGGAAGGACAGGGATTTATTTTACGCTTTAGGCGTCAGACAAGGATTAAGATTTTGGACGAGGCAGGGCTTGACTATGCTGAGGTTGAGATACCGGTATTTCGTACACGGGATACATATGAGTCCGTTGAGCAGATTAAAGGAGCTTCATACAGACTTGAGGATGGGCAACTTGTGAAATCCGAACTGGATAAAAAAGATGTACATATAGAAAAAGTAAATGAGTATTGGAGTATGTATAAGTTTGTAATTCCTGATGTAAGAAAAGGTTCAGTTATAGAGTATTCCTATGAGATCTATTCCCCACGAATCTTTTATTTAAAGGATTGGGAGTTTCAGTCCAGGATTCCAACCATGTACAGTGAATATATTACAAAGATGATACCGTTTTATGAATATGTTTATATATTAAAAGGCGCAACATCATTTGATGTGTACGAAAATAATGTGTCTTCATCAGAGAGGTATTTTGCCGGACTTAAATTTAAAGATAATATTTTTAAAGTTGGAATGAGAAATGTACCTGCTTTTCGTGATGAATCATTTATAACAACTAAAAATGATTATATATTATCACTTGATTTTCAGCTTGCCAAGATAAATTTTCCTCAGGGAGGAACCAAAGAAATCATGACAACCTGGGAAAAGATGGTTGAGGAATATGAAAAAGATCCGGAGTTTGGAAAGTTTATTACCAAATGTCAGAAATACGCGTCTAAAATACTGGACATGGACAAGGTGATGGCCATGAATCCGGAAGACAGGTTTGAATATATTGTAGATTATGTTAAATCAGGATACAGTTGGAATGGGTTTATTAGTAGATATGCATCGAAAAAGGTTAAAGAACTGGTTAAAGAAAAAAGAGGAGATGTTGCAGATATAAACCTGTTTCTGACCGGTTTGCTGAGAGCCAGTGGATTTGAGGCATATCCCGTATTTTTAAGTACAAGGGACAACGGTAAAATACACAGCAAATATCCATTTACTGATTTCTTTAATCACCTGGTTGTTTATGTTAAGGACGGTGACCTTTCTTACATGACTGATGGTACTGACTATCTGTGTGATGACCGTAGGATTCCGGAACGCTGTTTAAATGACAAAGGGTTAATTATAAAAAAGGGACCGGTTGAATGGATTAACCTGAATTCAAAGATTGAATCAGAATACCGCAGGAACCTCACTCTGAATGTTGATCCTGATTCAAGTAGTGCAGAGGTCATTATTATAGCGTCGGAATATGAAGCGTTGAGGTTGAGGAAAAAGATTGGCGGAGATGAAGATAAACTAAGAACTTATTATGAAGATGGTTTTGGTAACGATATTGACTCTGTTGTATTTATAAAAAATGCAAAAGAGAGAAATAAACCTTATCTGGCAGCATTTAAAAGTGACATAGAACTAACACAACTCAACGATAAAATTTATGTCGCACCTTTCCTGGCTTTTGCAGGGTCGGATAATCCTTTCAAACAAAAAGAACGAAAGCTACCTATTGATATGGTAAAGATCAGCAGGAATGAGTTTACATCAACCATAAAAATTCCTGATGGGTATGAAGTAGACTTTGAACCCATGAATAAAACCGTTGATAACAGTTTGTTTGAGTTCGATTACTCCATTCAACACGATGATAAAGCAAAGGAACTTAATGTAAAAATGATTTATAAATTTAAAGAGAAGGATTATCCTGCCACAGATTATAATAAGCTTAAATCATACTTTGAGATTATACTTGAAAAAGCGAATGAAAATATTGTGTTGAAAAAGTCAGAGGTGTAATGCTTCGTTTAAAACCTGGTTCATTAAAAATAAATTAGGTTATTTATTGATAAAATTATTCATTTCACAAAACATGCTGCGTTTTGGTGTGTTATAGTTGTGGACAGAGCAAAACTTCACATTTTTTTTTAAGATAAAGTTTTTGTTAGGTTTTAAACTAACACATCATTTTTTATGAGTAACAGCAGAATTAATTATGCAAATCATACTAAAACGGATTTTATTGATGATTTGCGATCACAGGTAAATGAGTATTTTAAAAACAGAAATATTTCAAAATTTGGAAATACAGGGATTAAAATTAAATCGGTTTTAATGATGGTACTCTATGGCGTTCCGTTTGTCTTAATGCTTTCAGGACTAATTACTTCCGTCTGGTTAATGTTATTGTTCTGGGGAATTATGGGAATAGGAATGGCCGGATTGGGTATGGTTCTGATGCATGATGCCAATCACAGAACATATTCTAAAAATCAGAAAATCAATGCATTCTTAGGAAATTCCCTATACCTGTTGGGTGGATTTCCGGCAACATGGAAATTTCAGCATAACACCTTACATCACGGTTATACTAATATTGATGGCTTTGACGGAGATATTCATACAACCGGTTATCTGCGCTTTTCACCTAACCAGCCGCATCATAAAATTCACAGAATTCAGCAATGGTATGCATGGTTTTTCTATACCCTGATGACAATATCATGGATCACAGTAAAAGATTTCCAGCAGCTATGGAACTGGAGAGATAATGAGCTCTTTGTAAAGAGTAATAAATCATATTCAAAGCTCTACAGGGACCTGATCGTTTCAAAAGTACTGTATTATGGTATTGCATTGGCTTTACCGATTATACTAATTCCTTTTGCCTGGTACTGGGTTTTTATTGGATTTTTGGTTATGCATATTGTGGCCGGATTTTCACTTACTATTATTTTTCAAACTGCACATGTGATGCCGACATCATCATTTCCGTTACCTGATGATAGCGGCAATATTGAGAACAGTTGGGCAGTGCATCAGTTGATGACAACAACTGATTATGCACCGAACAGCAGAGTATTTAGCTGGTTAATCGGAGGCTTGAATTTTCAGGTTGTACATCATTTGTTTCCGACGGTAAGCCATGTGCATTATAAAAATCTGTCGGAAATAGTTAAAAAAACAACGCGTAAATATCAACTACCATATCACGTTCAGTCCAGCTTTTTAAAAGCTGTTTACAGCCATTTTCTAATGCTTAGAAAACTTGGTAGAAATGTGTCTGCCTGAACTAAACTGTTTTTAGACGATCAGTAGTTGCTTATTCAAAATCATATTCTTCGGGAAACAGTTCCGGATGCTGGTTTAATGCACCCTGATACATGGTGGCAAAAGCAGCACTAACCCAAATAGAAGCCGGAAATACACCAACTATAAGCATAATAAGTCCGAAAATGATGATGAAAACAGATAGGAAGGCAAGCCCGAAAATGCGCCATCCAAATCCACGGGTAAGTTTCCAGCTGGTTTCAACAGCTTCGATGGCATCCATATTTTTATCCATCACAAGATAGGATACAAAAGCAAGCCGGCACGCTACAACAATACCCGGGATAATCAGCAAAATTGTTGCCATTCCTACCAGCATTGTTTTTAGCAGGTTCGCCAGAACAACATTCCAGTACCGGTCGAACCCCCTAACAATGTCTCTGATTTCAACTTCACCATCTCTTATGGCCTGAATATATATATAGTCGGCGCTGTAATGAAATGCAGGCCTGAGCAGAAAAAAGTAGACTGTTCCCACAATTATTCCAAAGAATTCTATGATAAACGGAATGTTCCAGTTTTCATGTTTGGCTGATGCATTTACCGGTCCGTCAATCAGCATAATTATAATAGAGACCAGAAATAAGGGCAGAAAGTATTGGAGCATTTTTTCCCATCCTTTTGATAAACTAAAGGAAACAGAAGGGTAGTACGATTTATAATCTATAATTTCCATGATTTTTTATTTCAAACTTAGGCTAAATTATGTTTGAGTTTTAACGACCAAAGTAGTGATTTACAAAAAAACTACTTTAGTAGTGTGCTCAATTGTAATATCTTACATACTTTTAGCTCATCAATGAATTATGAGTTACTGATCATATGGTTATTGTTTGTGTTCTGTGCTGCGTTATCAGTTACAGGAGTACTTTTGTTATTCCGGCTGAAACAAAAACATGAGAATGCTGACTTCAGACAGATACATTATGCGATGGTGCTGTTATATACATTCGGATTTTATGTATTGTGGGGAAGGCTATTTATCCGGATCATTTTACCGGAAACAAATTACGCAAACGACTATGATATTATTCAAAATGTGAATCAAGCCTTAGGAATTCCGTTTATGTTTGCTGGTTTTATATTGTTGGTTTATTGGATATTCAGCAATTCGGAGATTAAAAGAGGTACGTTAAAGTTGCTCATAGGTATACTGTTAATTTTAAGTCTTGCCGCTGCGCATTATTATGTGTATCACTATGATTTTTTCAATAATACGGTTCAGATTAACCAGGTATTAATTGCATTATTTGCGCTTTGGACTTCCTTGTCACTCTTATTTTTCTGTAAATGTATTCATTTCAATTTGCGTATAATTAATGCTGCCGGTTATGCATTGGTGGCTATAAGCAATCTGCTTCTGGTTTTTATATTCAGCGATCTGTTGATTGTATCTGTCGTTAACTTGTTCTTTTTCCTGGTAATGACGAGTTTTACAGTAGCCGTTTACTATGGTTTAAATATTAGGGTTGAACCGAAAGTTTCAGGGACATCTTCTGAGAGGATTTTTGCTAAGTTTGGTGTAACCCAACGTGAAAGGGAAGTGATTTGGGAAATTCGGAACGGGCTTACCAATCAGCAGATAGCAGATAAATTGTTCGTTACACTACAGACCGTAAAAGATCATAATTCAAGGATTTATCAGAAACTTGGTGTTAAGAACCGGACGCAACTGGTCAAACTTTTTAACGACGAAAAACACTGAAGCATTTTGTGTTTCAAACCATTCTGTATTTTAGTTGTTGATAATGACCTGAAACCGTATTTTTGCATCCCGTGAATAATTTCTGGAAAGACATAACAAAACCGGTTTTTGCACTGGCTCCAATGGAAGACGTAACCGATACAGCTTTCCGCGAGCTGGTTATGCGTATTTCCGAACCGGGAAAACTGCATATTCTTTTTACTGAGTTTACATCTGTAGACGGTATGAACCATCCTGTTGGACGGGAGAGGGTAGCCGAACGACTTGTGGTAACTGAAAGTGAACGACAGTGGTTGAAAAAAAGTGGTGTAAAACTCGTGGCACAGATCTGGGGTAAGGAACCGGAATTGTTTAACCGGGTCACGAAATACATCACGGAGCATTACAACTTTGACGGGATCGATATCAACATGGGGTGTCCTGTAAAAAATGTGGTGAAGAATGGTGCCTGTTCAGCGCTTATTGATCAACCGACACGGGCACAGGAGATAGTTTTGGCTGCAAAAGAAGCAACAGACCTTCCGGTCAGCGTTAAAACCAGAACCGGAATACGGCAGCATGATACGGAACGTTGGATCACGCAACTTTGTGAGGTAAAACCTGCAGCCATAACCTTGCATGGCCGTACACAAAAAATGATGTCAGAAAAACCGGCAGACTGGAACGAAGTGGCAAAAGGTGCGAAGGTTAGAAATCAGTTGGCGCCGGATATTCCTTTCCTTGGAAACGGTGATGTCTGGAGTTATGAACAGGGCGAAGAATACTGCAAGACCTTTGGCACTGACGGTATTATGATTGGGCGTGGTATTTTTCATAATCCATGGTTTTTCAATCCATCCAAAACAGATACTTCCAAAACAGAAAAACTGGAAGTGTTACTGAAACATGTTGATCTGTATGAAGCAGCTTGGCAGGGGAAACGAAACTTTAATATTCTGAAACGGTTCTTTAAAATTTATGCTAACGGCTTTGATAATGCTTCTGATTTGCGGGCACAATTAATGGTTTGTAATGAACCTGATGAAGTCAGAAAAATCATATTTCCTTTGCTGAATCACTAAGCCAAATTATGATTTATTTTCATCTCGTGTAACAATTTTACAGTGTGTACGTATTTAACTATGAACACACTACAATGAAAAAACTACTTATACTAATCCTCTCATTTTTTTTGGCATTGTCATATGCTGCAAATCCGGTTGATACAACTAAAAGAGTGGAGGCGCATTTAATTGAAAAGCCTTTAAAAATTGATGCGGTTCTGGATGAGGATTGTTACAAACAAGCCGTGCCTGCAACTGACTTTCTTCAACTCATGCCGTTTAACGGCAAGCCTTCCATGCAACCTACAAAGGTTTGGTTCTTTTATGATCAGACAGCAGTTTATCTGGGAGCTATGTTGTACGATTCAGCTCCGGATAGCATTTACAATTACGTGACGGAACGCGATAATATTGGGATGTCAGATTATTTTGGTGTGTATCTTGATCCGTATAACCAGGGACAACTGGCTTATGGATTTTTTATAAATCCAGCCGGTGTACAAACTGATATTAAAGCCATTAAAAAAGAACATGACAATGAGGACGGAAGCTGGGATGCCGTATGGGAGAGTAAAACAAGGATTACGGATAAGGGATGGATTGTGGAAATGAAAATTCCCTATTCGGCTTTACGGTTTCCGGAGCATAATACGGCCGACTGGGGAATGAACATGTTTAGACGAATCCGGCGATTCGACTCCAATAACTCATGGAATTTTGTGGATAGAAATGTCAGCGGTTTTATTCATCAGCAGGGCAGATTAGGGGGTATACAAGATATTAAGCCACCTGTGAGATTATCCTTTTCTCCGTATGCGGCAACCTATCTTGAATTTTCAGGATCAGAAAAACCTCACTTTTTGTACAAAGGTGGCCTTGATCTGAAATATGGCTTAAGTGAAAGTCATACGCTGGATATGATGGTTATTCCGGATTTTGGACAGGTACAGTCTGATGATCAGGAGCTGAATCTGTCTCCATATGAGCTTTATTTTGATGAGCGGCGTCAGTTTTTTAACGAGGGAACCGAGCTGTTTCAACGAGCCGATATTTTTTATTCCCGCAGGATAGGAGCAGCTCCTATTTTTGGAGATAAGGCAGGCGATGTGTTAAAAGAAAACGAAGTTGTAAATTCTTTACCCACCGAAACGCAACTTGTAAATGCGACCAAAATAACCGGACGTTCACCCAAAGGTCTGGCAGTCGGTGTTCTGAATGCGATGTCGTTGCCATCTGATGCTGAAATCCGTGATACGATAACGGGCGGGACAAGAAAAACCCGTGTTCAGCCTTTCACAAATTACAACGTGGTAGTTTTGGATCAGTCGCTAAAAAACAATTCTTACATCAGTTTTATCAATACCAATGTATCCATGGGAGGAAATCCGTTTTATGCCAATGTCAGCGGCACACAGTTCCTTATCCGCGACAAAAGTAAAACCTATGCGGTACAGGGATCAGCAGCGGTAAGCAACCGCCTGGAAGACGGAAAAACACAAACCGGTTTTAAAGCAAAACTGCAGCTTGAGAAAAACAGTGGAAAATGGCAGTATACGCTGTTGCAGAAGGTGATCGATAATAAATTTAATCCTAATGATTTGGGCTATCTGCGTCGCAACAACGAAGTGCATACCGAGCTCATGCTGCAACGTAACATTATTGAGCCATTCTGGATTTTTCGCGAAATGTTTACCCAAACCTGGTATTTTCATTCCAGAATTTACGACCCCTTTGTGCCGGCAGGAAATGAATGGGGCATTTACAATTCTGAGCAGTTTAAAAACTACTATTACATGGAATGGAATACCGGTTATAATTTTAAACACAACGATTATTATGAACCCAGGGTTGATGGTCGCTATTTTACCGAAGCGGGACATGCCTGGTTCAACCTGTTTCTAAGAACCGATAACCGGAAAACATTCACTTTTTGGGGTAGTATAAGTAATAGCAGGTACATAAAAAGCGATAAAAGAGAGATGGGGTATGACGCAGGTGTTAATTTGAAAGCCGGTAAAAGGCTGAACCTGGAATATGAGCTGGAGGTGAATAATATCTGGAATGACAGGGGGTATGTGGGGCAGAGCGAAGATGAGAGCTCTGTCTGGTTCGGGCGGCGCGATGTGGCGGAAATAACAAATACGCTGTCGGCTTCCTATGCGTTCAATAATGAACTGTCCATGCGTTTCAGAGCCCGGCATTACTGGTCATGTGCAAATTATCTGGATTACTATCTACTGAATACTGACGGTTCTCTGTCAGCCGATCCATCTTATTCCGATAATGAAGATGTTAATTTCAATGTCTTTAATATTGATATGTCGCTTCGTTGGGTATTTGCCCCCGGAAGTGAAATGTCTCTGGCCTGGAAGCTTAATTCACTGGATATATGTGATGATCTTATGAAAAGTTATTTTTCAAATCTTGATCATACGCTGAGCCTTTCTCAAACCAACAGTATTTCCCTAAAGGTGCTGTATTATATTGATTATAATACACTGGCTAAAAAGCACTACAACTAAGGATCCAGAGAAGCTTTTATCTCAGAAAGTCTATGTATCAGTGGTAAAATTGGAGCAATGGCTGCAGGGGCACGATAACCAAAGCGGATGTAATGGGATTTATTGTCCATTTTAACTTCAATCCATCTATCACAACCGTCTGAAGAAATATATACCCTTAAACGTTGCACAGAGTCTTACTTAACATATCTTTTCAACAAAATAAATACAGGAAAGTGGTCGCTGTAGCCATTAAGATAAGCTCCTCCCGCATGAGTACGCAATGGATAACCCTTATAGCGTCCTTCCTGTTGTTTCAGGAATTCTTCGTTATAAATAAAAGCCTTCTGAAATTCCAGTGAATTATCTTTGGGCTTGTACAATCCCGGAGAAATAATGATTTGATCAAACAGATTCCACTGATCTCTGTAAGCCAGAGATCCCATTCCCTTATTGAACAAAGTCAGCATAGGATTGTATAGCTGATCATTTTTCAGGTTTTTACTGTCAGTTGTATTCAGATACTTATGCACACTTTCGTTGATGGGATCATCATTGAGGTCACCCATAATTATGATTTTTGCTTCCGGATTATCCTTCATGATACTGTCGGAAATATGCCGTGTAAGAACTGCAGCACTGTCTCGCAAAGGACGACTGGATAGCTCTCCGCCGTAACGCGATGGCCAGTGGTTTACGATGATATTTATTTTTTCATCCAGTAAAAGCCCGCTGATAAGTAACTGATCCCTTGTTTTAAAATTGGGTTTGCTCTTTAAATGATACGGGTAGGGGTGAATATTGGTGGGCATGAAATATTCCGAACGGTACAACAGTGCTACATCAATTCCGCGTCTGTCAGGCGAATTGAAGTGAATGATCTTCCAGTTTTGCTGACTTAACGGTGCTGTATGAATGAGATCTTCAAGTACTTTTCTGTTCTCTATTTCACTGACACCCATAATGACCGGATGGCCATTTTTAACATTATCACCTATTCTTGATATGGCATAAGCCATGTTTTTCAATTTATTCTCGTACTTTTCTTCCGTCCATTTCATTCCGCCTTCTGGAAGGAACTCCTCATCATTGATGGTGGTGTCGTTTACGGTATCAAACAGATTTTCAAGGTTATAAAAACCTATGGAGACACGTTCAATCTTTTTTTGAGCGTTAGCTGACTGAACTGATAAGAAAAATCCTGCAGACAGGATAAGTGTTAAAATCCTAAACATGACTTATATTCGTTTTGTGTGCGATAAAAATAGTTATTTTCGTATGTTTTTTTAAAGATTCAAACAAACAATTTGAAAAAAGGTTGTTATTGTATAATTTAGTTCTCTTTTTTTAGAATACACTACTAATTAAATACACGTATGAGATTTTATTTTTTATTCCTTTCATTTCTCAGTCTGTCAATCCTATCAGCTCAGAACAGGGAGATCTCGGGAAAAGTTATTGACAATGAAAGCAGGCTTCCTGTTGCCTATGCCTTTATCACAATTGATGGAGTAGGCGATGTTGTTGCATCAGAGGATGGAACCTGGCAAATGAAAACAGATCAGGCCGGACAGCTTATTGTCTATGCAGAAGCCAGGGGATATACCCGGAAAACACTTATTCTGCCTGCTGATGAGAATTTTTTACTGATTGAGTTAACCAAAGATGAGTTTGCTGATATTTCCAAAGTGGATATGTCGCAGGTTGTGGTAACCGATGATGAAGATGAACTTGATAACCAGCAGTCAGCAAGTGGCATCCTTACATCTTCAAAGGATGTTTTTGACAAAGTCAGTTCGTATGAATTTGGAGTGATGCGTTTTAATGAACGTGGTCTGGATTCAAGGTATTATAACCTATGGTTTAATGGCGCGCCGATTAATGATATGGAAAGCGGGCGGGCTACCTATGGAATATTTGGCGGCTTGAATGATGCTGTACGTAACCAGGAAGTTGTAGGAGGAATGGCGAATTCCGATTTTGATTTCGGCCAGCTGGGTGGTTCAGGGTATATTTATACATCACCGTTTTTATATCGGACGGGACTAAAGACCACGCTTTCATCAGCCAACAGAAATTATCGTAACAGGGTAATGATGACGTATTCAACCGGAATGTTGAAAGGTAACTGGGCACTGACCGCTTCTTTATCTAAACGTTGGGCTGAAGAAGGATATGTTCCCGGAACATTTTACGATGCCTATGCAGGATTCCTGAGTGTTGGAAAAAGGTTCGGAACTAAACACGATATTACATTTACTGCATTTGCAGCTCCCTCCAGGAGTGGAAGAAATTCGGCCATAACAAAGGAAGCAGCTGAACTGACAGGTACAAACTATTATAATCCATATTGGGGTTACCAGAACGGTGAAAAAAGAAATACAAGGGTTTCTTCCTATTTTGAGCCAACCGGAATACTGAACTATAAATGGCAGATCAGTGATAAAACAAAACTGACTACCGTGCTTTCTTATGCTTGGGCCAAAAATGGTTACAGTGCTTTGAACTGGTTGAGAGGAAAAGATCCCAGACCTGATTATTACCGGTATTTTCCGAGTTATTATAAGGATAATGAGATCAATTATAACATTGTTCGCTCTTACTGGCTAACACAACCGGATGTGACGGGACAGGTTAACTTTCAGAATTTGTACGACATTAACAGACGTGCAACAACTATTTCCGGAGTAAACGGGAATCCCGATGAAACGTTCACTGGTCTGGTTTCAAGTTATATCATAGAGAACAGAGTAACCGAAAAGAATACGGCCTCTGCCAATATGGTTTTAAATCATGAGCTTTCAGAACGTTTAAAACTAAATGCCGGAGCCACTTACAGGTATTACGATGGTCGCCATTACAACGTTGTGGAAGACTTACTGGGAGGAGAATATTTTTATGATATAGACAAGTTTGCGGAACGCGATTTTCCTGATCCGCAAATTGCGTACAACGACCTGAATAATCCAGGACGTTTACTTAAAGTAGGCGACAAATATTCTCACGATTATTCAGCTAATGTAAGAAGCTGGGAAACCTGGGGAGAACTGGCTTATAATTCAATTAGCATTGATGCTTTTCTTTCGGCAAAGTTATCAGGGACTGAATTCTGGCGGACCGGTTATACGCGTAAAGGTTTATTCCCGAATGACTCTTACGGAGACAGCAAACATTCCAGTTTCCTGAATTATGGTATCCATGGTGGAGTGGATTACAAGATAAACGGACGGCATATTTTACGTGCCAATGCTATGTATATGACGCAGGCGCCATATGTAAGAAATGCATTTGTTTCTCCAAGAACCCGAAATCAGATTGTGGACGGGCTGAAAAGTGAGGTCATTTATGGTGGAGAAGCTTCGTATATTTTCCGTCTGCCTTCACTCACAGGTAGGATCACAGGATATTACAACAAGTTCGAGGATAATACAGAAGTTGTGTCCTTTTATCACGATGCTTATCAGAACCTGCTGAATTATATTTTAACAGGCATTGATTCCCGTCATCGTGGCATGGAGTTGGGATTTGAATATACCATTACAGATGGCTTAAAAACCAGTGCAGTGGTTTCTTTAGGTGAATATATCTATACTTCAAGACCTACAATCCAGGCGTATGTAGACAATCAGGCAGCACTTGTGGAAGAAGAATCAGGTGTAGTTTATGCCAAGGGATTTTATGTGCCGGGAACACCGCAGACTGCTGCATCCTGGGGTATGGATTATCGTGGATCCAAAAACTGGTGGGCAGGATTTAATGTCAATTACCTGGCAGACCGCTATCTTGATTTTAATCCGGCCAGAAGAACAACAAATGCGGTTCAGGGCTTGAATTTGAATGATCCGGCCGATTATGCACTCTATCATCAGATAATTGATCAGGAAAGGATTAGTGATGCATATTATACCAATGTCTTTGTTGGAAAATCATGGTATTTGGGTAAATATTACCTGATTGCTTCCCTGAATGTCTCAAATGTATTTAATAATCAGAATATCGTAACGGGAGGTTATGAACAGTACAGATTTGATTATGCAGGAAAAGATCCGAATAAATATCCAAATAAATATTACTATGCTTACGGGCGCAACTATTTTTTAAATGTTAGCCTGAGCTTTTAGTTAAGACATAAGACAAAAGATTTAAGACGCTGAAAATATTAGAACAATGAAAAACTATAAAACACAAATGAAACAGGTTATCTTCATGACATTACTGGCTTTACTGTCATGGTCGTGTATTCACGAGAATTTTGATGAGCCGCCGGTTGCAAAAACTTATGATTTTGAAGCGAATACCACCATTGCTGAACTGAAGGCAATGTACGATGCTGATAAGGATACCAACCAGATTGAAACAGATGTCATATTAAAGGCAACAGTTATTTCCAGTGACGAATCTGGAAATATTTACAAAAAACTTATTCTGCAGGATTCAACCGGTGGAATAGAATTTCAGATTGACCAATATGATCTCTATATAGAATATCCGCTGGGTGCAGAGGTGCTTGTAAAGTGTAAGGGATTGTATATTGGTAATTATGCCGGTGTAATCCAGATGGGGAGTTCTGTTGAAACTTCCGGTAACTTTACAAATATTGTAAGAATGCCTCCCGTTATGCTTCCTGATGTATTTTACCTGACCGGTACATATTCCACGCCGGTTCCTGATACCTTAACCTTAAGTCAGTTATCTGATGAGAATGTCAATACTTTAATTGCATTGAAGGATATGCAGTTTATTGATGGTCAGGCAGGAAATGCAACATATGCAAATGCGGTTGATCCAACAACATCAAGAAATCGCAGCGTGGTTGAAAATAAAACCGGCAGTACTATTTTACTGCGAAATAGTGATTTTTCTTCTTTCGCCGGAGATACTTTACCTGAAGGAAGCGGCGTTCTGGTTGCTGTATATGGTGTATTTAATGCAGATCAGCAGTTATTCATCAGAGATACCAAAGATGTGCAGTTTGATCAGCCTCGCTATACCGGATCTACCGGTGGAGGTGAAGAACAGGGAACCGGAACAAAAGATGATCCGTATAATGTGCAGAAAGCCATCAACAATCAGGGCAGTACTGTTTGGGTTGAAGGTTATATCGTTGGGTGTTTAAATGGGCTTAATACAAGCACTGCGGCGTTTAGTTCTCCATTTGAGGTAAATTCCAATATTTTATTAGCCGACAATCCTGATGAAACAGATGTTAACAATTGTGTGCCAGTACAGTTACCTTTTGGCGATATTCGTACAGCATTGAATCTTTCTGATAATGCAGGCAATCATAAAAAACAGGTGATAGTTAAAGGTGAATTGACAGCATATTTTGGTGTTCCTGGCATTAAAAATGTAAACGGTTACTGGATGGACGGTGCCGGTATTGATCCGGATTATGTACCGGAAGGACAAATCTATAGTCAGACTTTCTCCGGTAATATAGACGCGTTTACGGCGTTTAATGTATCAGGTTCAGCAGAATGGAATTATGGTACATTTGACGGTGGTTGTGCTGTTGCAAATGCATATCAGCAGGGAGCTAATGAGGATTGGCTTGTTTCTCCTGCCATTAATACAGCAGGTTATGCTACCGTGACGATACAGGTGCGTCAGGCAATGAATTATATTAAAACGAATGGATGGGGCGATTGTCAGGTTTTAGTGTCGAATGATTATGATGGGACATCAAGTCCGGATCAGCAGGGAACATGGAATCTGATAGAATTCAATACTAAACCTGCAGGTAGCGACTGGAATTTTGTGGATTCAGAGAATGTTGACATTACTTCGTATTCAGGCGGAAATATCTATGTAGCACTAAAATATTTATCTACTGCAACCGAGGCTGTGACCTGGGAAGTAAGTACTGTATCGGTTAACGGATCGAATTAAAATGCGAAGAATTGTTTTATTGGGGGTATTGCTGGTAGGATTGAGTTGGGTTCAGGCACAAATACCCGCCGGTTATTATGACGGAACTGACGGTTTATACCGTGAAGCTCTGCATAGTAAACTGCATCAGATTATAAAGGGGAATAAGGTTTTTACTTATGGCGATGCCCGGTATATTCTGGATGAAACGGACAGAGATCCGAATAAAAGCAGCAATATCATATTGGTATATGGTGGATACAGTGTAAGCAGCACCTGGGATTACGGGAATACCTGGAATAGAGAACATGTATGGGCCAAGTCGCACGGCGATTTTGGTACCGATGACGGACCCGGATCGGATCTGCATAACCTGAAACCCGCTGACGCTACGATAAACGAGGACCGCTCCAACAAGGATTTCGATGAAGGAGGGTGGCAGGAAAGTGACTATTCTCCTCCTGCAGGTTATTCAACGCCTTATAAAACGGATTGCTATACAACCGATCAGACCTGGGAGCCCCGCGATGAAGTGAAAGGAGACATTGCCAGGATTATTTTTTACATGGATGTGCGCTACGACGGCGATGATGGGTTCCCTGATTTACAGGTCGTGGAAAAAGTGCCTTCGATCACTGCCATTACGCCAAATCAGCCTTATCACGGTAAGTTGAGTACCTTACTGAGGTGGAATGAAGAGGATCCGCCGGACGATTTTGAACGTAACCGGAATGATGTGATCTACAGTTATCAGAATAACCGGAATCCGTTCATAGATCATCCTGAATTTGTGAATGCAATCTGGGGCGAAAATGCCGCTGTTGATCAGTTGGAAAAATCGACCGACAGGGTTTATTATTCAAGAGGTAACGTGGTATGTGAAAATAACAGCATTGAATCCAAATCGTTACAGGTCTTTAATCTGGCAGGAAAACAGATTTATAGTTCCAGTATTGCCGCAGGGAAGACTGCTGATATTCCAACATCGGGATTTCCTGTACTGGTTATTGTAAAGCTGGGTGCTAAAGCAACGAAAGTAGTTATTGATTAAAATTATAAATTCAGGGTGCGACTTAATGTTGCACCCTGATTATTATTTCAAATGGTAAACAATAGTCCCCTCGTTGCAATCAGAGGGAGTAAATAACAACTTTTTATCTTACCGACATCAGTCTGGATTCTGATCTGTCTCCGGATCGGATACGGTAAAAATAAATGCCGGATTTCAACCCATCATTTTTAAATATGACTTTATGGTCACCAGCCGGATAATATGCCTCCGTTAATGTTTTTATATTTTTGCCGGACAAGTCAAACACCTCAATTTTAACATCATTTCCGGTTTCCAGCTGAAAAGGTATTGTAGTGCTTTCCCTGAACGGATTTGGATAGTTCTGTTTCAATGCTTCTGATGTTGTCTCTTTTACTGGTGTTGCCTGATTATTCAATGCTTCCTGTATGGCACTTTTCGTTTGTGTGATAGTGCTGCTGGCACCGGACGTTCCAATATATTTGAATTTACCGTCGGCACCGATAACAATAAGCCTGTCATACGTTGTTTCCCAGCTGCTTGCAACCGGACCACCCTTTAGAAACATGGTCATATCCAGTGAAGTTGAATTTTTAAAATTCTGAACCTGTGCAGCACTTCCGTTCCAGGTATCTATTCCGATGGCTACAAAGTCCGGATTATCCTTAAAAGCTTCAAGGATTTGTGATTTCACCTGTGGTGCAGCACCAATACAGTAGGGACAGGCATAACCGAACATGAATACAAAAACAACCTTCCCGTTGTAATCCGTTAACATGCCGTTACCACCGGTAAGTTTATCCAATGTAAAATTAGGTGCGGTTGATCCGATATCTTTAGCCGGCAGCGATATGCTCACCAGAAAGATAATTGTAAAAAGTAAAGCTAAACGTTTCATAATGTATTAATTTTAAATGTTATAATTTTAATATCCATCGTAATTCAATACCTTTAAAATCCAGCACTTCGTAACAGATTCCTGCGGTGCAGGCGGGACCGCCACGTCGTTCTCCCGCAAAAAGCTGAAGGATGTTTCTGCGGTCAGGCCGGTACGACAGGCTCAATCCCGGGAAAAAGTGACTGGTTTCTATTTCTGCTGTATTGGAACGGTCCGCAGCAACCGGATCATCCGTATATTCCAGGACAAACGTGGCAGAAAATGTGGTTGACATATTTACCGCCAGACTGCCAAACAGATTATGGTACATACTGGCAGCGCTGTTTGGAAATTGCCGCTTCAACCACTGTGCTTCCGATTCGAAGGACAGGCTCCATTCTGAACCCAGATAGTGTGTATAATATATTCCTGTGGTATAGCGTTCCGGTTCAAACCTGATTTCATCTCCGGAATAATCTGCAAATAGCTTTAGTTGGTTCGATTTACATAGTGTAGCATACCATTCCACAAAATATTCAAAGGAACTAAAGTTGTCGTAGAGTTTATTGATGGTTCTGGAATGGTTCACCGTAATTAATTGCTGGTCAGCTGGTGCAAAAAACAGTTCCACCTGATAGCCGCTTTCATTATTCAGATCCGGTACATGGGTGCTTCGGTTCAGTAAACGATAGGAGTGTTCCTTGACTAATGTTGGCGGATCCGAAAAACCGGAACCGATGAAAAAGTTGTGGTAATCCTTTAACTCTGCACTGATCCCGAATCCCGGAATGGAATACGTCACATTAAAATAAGCGCCGTATTGACTGTCCATGGATGTGTTAAAATACGATTGATCCGAACCAACGGCAGATGCATATTCGCCGTAATAACTGATATTTTGCGCAACAGAACCACCGGTATACAGGCTTAGAAAATTTTGGGTCATATCATTGAACACGGAATTCATGACAACAGATCCGAAATAAAACGATTTGTAAAATCCCTGTGCCTCTCCTGCATTTATATAATTTTCCCTACGCTTATCGCTGGTTATGGGCAACTGGTTATTAAGCATTTTCCCTGTCAGGGCTTTTACTGAAAACCACTGATCGGTATAGCCTGCATAAGCACCCAGAAAATCTTTATAAAACCCTTGTTTAACCCGGTAAACCTGATCCTCATAAACGGCATTACTTATTTCATATCCTCTGAAGAGGAGTCCTTTGCCCAACGTTTCGTAATAGTTTCCCAGTTTTATGTCAAGACCACGTCTTCTGTAATTCAGCATAAACTGCGATATCTTTTGGTAATCACCGCTAAGTGAGTCAGGTGAGTAAAACTGTTCAATGCGTAGGCTGGCTTTTAATGGTTTCCAGCGATACTGAAGGCTAAACTGATCATAGAGGGTGTTGAGGTTTTCAGGTTCTGTTCCCGGAATATTGCCATGCTGGTATTCTGCTAAATGATACAGAGACAGCTGTCCGAGCGTTTTCAACGGAAAAGATAACAGCAATATGGGAATAACGAACCTGGCCATCTTACAAATGTTTTTCAATTTCTTCCTTTATTTTTTCCTCGTCACCCGGCGTGAATCCTTCGTGCGTGTAAATCAGTTTTCCTTCAGAATTAAGGATGCAAAGCGTAGGCATCACACTTACGTTCAGTTCATTTTTCAAATCCTCGTCCATATCAAATAGAACAGGATATGTAATTTTAAGAGAACTGAGCAACGGTTTTACTTTTGAATGGTTTCTGGGACTGTCCACACTTATTCCAATTACATTTACACCTTTATTTTTATAGCTTTCATAAATGCTGTTGATCTTTGGCATCGCATTCAGACAAGGCTTACACCAGGTTGCCCAGAAATCGATGATGGTCAGTTTTTCTCCCAGTTGATCCTGAAGATTTACCCACTTATTGTCCGTTGATTTCATTTCTATATCAACGTTTTGAGCCCGTATTTGTGCCGTAAAAAGAAACAGAAACAGGACGATTAACAGTTTGCCCATAAAATATAATTTAGACTGTGTTTAAATAATAGACGTAAGCTGATTGAATTTCTTACAACCAATGGCAATTTTTTTTGAGAGGAAGAGAATATAGTCCTGAAGACGTTTAAACAATAAACCCTTTGGATGTTTTGTACGTTATGAAACCGATCTTAGTTATATTTGTGGTTTATTTCAGGACGATGTCAGAAAACGAAAATCAATACATTCATATAAAGGGAGCAAGGGTTCATAACCTTAAAAACGTTGAAGTTAAAATTCCAAGAAGAAAGCTTATAGTTATTACCGGTTTGTCGGGTTCCGGGAAATCTTCTTTAGCTTTTGATACGTTATATGCAGAAGGGCAGAGGCGTTATGTAGAAAGTTTGTCGTCGTATGCCAGGCAGTTTTTGGGGCGTATGAATAAACCGGAGGTGGATTTCATAAAAGGTATTCCACCGGCTATTGCGATCGAACAAAAGGTGAATACCCGAAATCCAAGATCCACAGTTGGAACCTCAACCGAAATTTACGATTTTATGAAATTATTGTTTGCCCGGATTGGAAAAACATATTCTCCGGTGTCCGGTTCTGAGGTGAAAAAAGATAATGTGGAGGACGTTGTGGATTACCTTATGGCCTTTGATGAAGGCACACGCTTTGCCATCTATTCTCCCCTGATTATACCAAAAGGACGTTCTTATGCCGAACAGCTGGATATCCTGAATAAGCAGGGATACAGTAGAATAGAACGCGGTGGAGAACTTTACAGCATCACTGATGAACTGGAAACTGAAAGCCACAGAACTATTAAATGTTCGGAATGTTTGATCCTGATTGACCGGATGGCTGTGAGCAATGATCAGGATTCTCTGAGCCGTATTCGCGACTCTGTGGAAACTGCATTTTTTGAAGGCAGGAAGAATTGCATTGTAAAGGTATATCAGGGAGATGACATCATTGAAAAACCTTTTTCGCACAGATTTGAAGCCGATGGCATGGAATTTATTGAGCCCACAGAAGAGATGTTCAGCTTTAACAATCCATTGGGTGCCTGTCCCGAATGCGAAGGCTTTGGTAAGGTTATCGGGATTGACGAGGATTTAGTGATCCCCAATAAAAATCTGTCTGTGTATGACGATGCCGTGGTGTGTTGGAAAGGGGAGAAAATGAGTGAGTGGAAAGATGAGTTGGTCTATAATGCTTCAAAGTTCGATTTTCCGGTTCATACACCTGTGTTTAAGTTAACACCAGAACAACGGAAACTGCTTTGGACAGGTAATAAATATTTTCACGGACTGCATAAATTCTTTAAATATCTGGAATCTAAACAGTATAAAATTCAGTATCGCGTGATGCTGGCACGCTACCGGGGAAAGACTACCTGCCCGTCTTGTAATGGCACCAGGCTGCGAAAAGAAGCATCGTATGTTAAGGTTGGCGGTTATGCCATGAACGACCTGGTTAATTTATCCATTCGTGATCTGCATGAGGTGTTTAACAGCATCGAGATTGATGAAAAGGACCGTAAGGTTGCCAAACGCCTGTTACCTGAAATTCAGAACCGTCTGCAGTTTTTGCTGGATGTCGGTTTAGGTTATCTGACCCTGAATCGCTTATCCAATACCTTATCAGGTGGAGAATCTCAGCGCATTAACCTGGCAACATCGCTTGGAAGCAGCCTTGTCGGGTCTATGTATATTCTGGATGAACCATCTATCGGTTTGCATTCACGTGATACCAAACTGTTAATCGGCGTGCTTGAGAAGCTTAAGGAGCTGGGAAATACGGTTATTGTTGTAGAGCACGATGAAGAGATTATTGAAGCCGCAGATTATATTATAGATATTGGTCCGGATGCCGGACGTTTGGGCGGTGAAATCACCTTTCAGGGTGAACCGGATAAATTGACCGGAGTAGATTCCTACACGGCAAAATATATGACGGGAGCCGAGGTTATTCCTGTTCCGGTACATCGCCGGAGGTGGAATAATTTTATCGAAATAAAAGGAGCACTTGAGAATAACCTGAAGGGCATAGATGTAAGGTTTCCATTAGGTGTAATGACTGTGGTGACAGGTGTGAGTGGTTCTGGTAAATCATCGTTGGTCAAAAATATTTTATATCCTGCACTGAAAAAATTGTATGGCGGATCGGCTGATAAAACAGGTGAGCATGCATCCATTGAAGGTGATATTCATATGTTGAAGGATATTGAGTTTGTGGATCAGAATCCCATTGGAAAATCGTCCCGTTCCAACCCGGTAACGTATCTGAAAGCTTACGATGAGATCAGGGCTTTATATGCGTCTCAGAAAGCATCGAAGATTAATGGCTTTAAACCGTCTCATTTTTCATTTAATGTGGATGGCGGACGATGTGATGAATGCCAGGGCGAGGGCGAAATAACAATCGAAATGCAGTTTATGGCTGACATTAATCTGCCTTGTGAAACCTGTGGTGGAAAACGTTTTAAGGAGGAAATTCTTGACGTGAAGTACAACGATTTGTCCATATACGATGTGCTGGAGTTAACCGTTGATGAAGCTATAGATTTTTTCAAATCAGGAAAAGGATCAACCGAAAAGAAAATTGTAAAAAAACTGTTGCCGCTTCAGGAAGTGGGGCTTGGATATATTAAATTGGGACAGTCGTCCAGTACCTTGTCTGGTGGTGAAAGTCAAAGGGTGAAACTTGCTTTCTTCTTATCCAAAGAGAAACCTGATCCAACAATGTTTGTCTTTGATGAACCAACTACAGGCCTGCATTTTCATGATATCAGTAAACTGCTGGAAGCGTTTAATGCCCTGATTCGGAGAGGGCATTCTGTTCTGATTATTGAACACAATATGGAGGTTATAAAATGTGCCGATCACATTATCGATCTTGGTCCCGAAGGCGGTGATATGGGCGGCAGTCTGGTTATAACAGGAACACCTGAAAAAGTAAGTAGGGATGAAATTTCTTATACCGCAAAATTTCTCGCAAAAAAATTGAATTAACAAGATGCTGAAAAGCAGGAATTTAGTTTTGAGTAAGTAAATATTTTCAGAAAAATTGAGAGGATTTATTTGTGAGTAATATGAATTAATATATCTTTGCACCGCCTAACACAAAAAGGGCATTCCGCTTAAAAGCCGTTGTGGCTAAGGAAAGCAAAAAGTGAAGGGTGAAAAAAATGTGTAGACTCAGTAGCTCAGCTGGTAGAGCACATCCCTTTTAAGGATGGGGTCCTGGGTTCGAACCCCAGCTGAGTCACCACACAAAGAGACATTCAAATTTTGGATGTCTCTTTTTTTATGGATTTACCAATGGGGTGAGAAATCTATGCCGACAAAACGAAGTTTTCATCGGTAAGCCTCAGCTGAGTTACGCTAAACAGTGTCTAAAGTAAGTTGAGTTTTGATTTTTTCGTATTTTTGAGAAGTATAAAATGGTTCGGATATTATAGTTAATATAATTCTTTAAAATTTTATCCTATGAAGAAAACTAAACACCTGATTGGAATAATAACCAGTATTTTAATCATAGTTTCTTTAAGTACAAGTATATTGCTTTCATCAATAAATGAATCTTCATTATTAACAGAATATATTTTAAACTTTTGTACTTATTCTAGCTACACTCTAATTTTTGTTCTGCTTAGGAATTTGATTGTTAAGGATTTTAAACATAGGGAATTAAATATTGTAATGATCCTGATAGCGTATTCTTATGGTATCTTTTCAGCATTAAATATCGTTTCCATTTTTATACCCGTTAATACTCTACTTATAATTTTAATGATAGGAGATTCAGTTTTGGTTTTTCTGTTTTATATAATGTTTATTAATAAAATATTTAGAATTGATAAAGCAGAGTTACCCTATATTGAATTTCTTAAAAATTTTGGTTTAATATATTTGGTGATAGTCTTGGGGCAAATAATTATTTCTATGGTAATTGAGTTTTCACAAAGTCATCCTGTGGGTTTTTTAGAATACATGCTTCCGGTTTTTCCGGTATTTTTTTTACTGATGTTTTTTATAAAAATGTATTCCCAAAAAGATGAAGTTGATTATTTTAATAGCCTTTAAGATCAGAATTTGATTTTTCTGCGCAAATCTGCGTACTTTCCGCGAAAATCGGCGAGAACCATTAACTCTAAGGGGTGAACTTAAATCTTTAAAGATTTATGCATGGTTTTTTTCTACCCAGAATCGTAGATATAATGATAATTTATTTGAACTCGTTCTCCTTCTGCTGATAAAACTTCTGCAACACATAAAACGCCTCTTTCTTAATTCCGTTATCCGAGATAATCCCTTTGCGGTTATAGTAATCCTGAATATTGTTAAGAAGGCGTCGGGGAGAGTGGAAGTCCACCAAAATCCATGGACTGGTACCTGAAAATCCTTCTACTTTGTCAAACATTTTCAGGGTTTCTTCGTAAAGTCTCGCCTGGTATTCCTCGCTCCATATTTCAGTTCCGTCACTGTGTTTCCCCTGCAGGGCGCCTGCTCCGAATTCGCTGACGAAAAATGGTTTGTCATATGGGATTTCCCAGTTACGGGTCTTGATATCTTCTATTGAACCGCCATACCAACCCAGGTAACTGTTAAAACTGATAATGTCGACGTACTTATTCATATTGTCTTCCACCTTGCTCAGGTTTTTAGACTGGCCTGTCACTTCCATGGCCATGCTGATGAGTCTGGAATCATCTTTTTTGCGGGCATATTCTGCCAGTCTGGTCAGGAACTGATCGCGGGCATCGCTATGCGGTGTTTCATTCGCAATGGACCAGACGGTGATGGCACAGCGGTTCTTATCACGGTTGATCATATCATCAAGCTGAGTCTGTGCATTGGCATAGGTTCCCGGGTTTTCCCAGTGGATAGTCCAGTAGACCGGAATTTCGGACCATACCATAATCCCCATTTTTTCGGCTTCACGTACCATATGCTCGTTATGCGGATAGTGTGCCAGGCGCACAAAATTGCATCCAAGTTCCTTTGCCCAGCCCAGCAGTACTTTGTCATCATCTGTTGACCAGGCACGGCCGTGTCTGAATGGCGCCTCTTCGTGAATACTAATCCCTCTTAAAAATATTTTCTCACCGTTGAGCAGAATTTCTTTTCCACGGGTTTCAATTTGCCTGAATCCGATCTGATCATTGATTTCTTCTCCATTATATGAAAGGATCACATCGTATAGTTTTGGATTTTCTGGGCTCCATAATTCCGGTTTGGCGTTAATTGAAAAGGTCACGAATCCGTTTTCATCTGTAGAAGCAGCATCCGATATCTTAAGTTCCGGGATATTTATTGCAATATTCTGTCCTGCAACTGCTTTATTCAGCAGCACTTTACCCTTAATTTTGTTATACTTTCCTTTTTCGAGCCGGATAGTATAATCGCGAATAAAAACTTCAGGAACATCAACCAGCATCACTTCCCTGGTGATCCCACCATAATTCCACCAGTCTGCATTTATGGTCGGAACGCCTTCGGGATGGCGCTCATTATTCACCCGGACTACAATGAAGTTGTTACCCTCTTTTACCTTTTCGGTGATGTCAATGTTGAATGGTGTAAAACCTCCAATGTGTTCACCCACTTTCTCACCGTTCAGGTAGACTTTGGCATCGTAATTAACAGCACCAAAATATACATATGTTTTGAACCCTTTTTTAGGGCTGTAAGTGAAATCCTTTTTAAACCATACGCTTCCTTCATAAAAAAACAGTTTTGCATCTCTGGTATTCCAATCCGAGGGAATGACCATTAGCGGGGAAGTATCAAAGTTGTACTCTACAAGGTCGGTTTTACTTTGTGCCTTTTTGTTTTTGAAAAATCCATTGGGATTTTCATTCAGCCGGTAGTCGTAGTAGCCGTTATCAAATGGATCAACAATATATTGCCAGCTTCCATTGAGTGTCTGATAATTCCTTGCGTAAATATTCTGGATCAGTTTGTCCTGTGCAAAATTTGTTAAAGGTATTAAGAGTGCTATTAAAATGATCGCTTTTTTCATTTTACAAATTTTTCTGATTCAACTTCGGATGATTCTTTTTTGTGCAATATACTAAAGGAGCCTGAGAAAATCTTTAAAAATTTTAAATTAAGGGTTAAAACCCTATAGCACATTGTTTTCAGTAACCCCGGTATTGCGCCACCGCCAAAGCTATGGCGACACGCGGTAATGGTGGGATTACTTGTCAAATCCATATTAAAAGACTTTAGTTCTTGTTTTTAAATTGTTATATACCAATATTTTATATTTTAATATCAAGCAAGATAATCTAAAGCTCTAACTTATGGATATTAGTGATTTTATAAAATATTTTTTACTGATATATTAAAAAAGTCAGATTGGAAACCGGAAACCGATCATAAGTTCTAATCTTTGGGTGTTGTTCGGATTATCACCGCGGTTCAACAGAAAGTTGTAATCTATTCCGGTTATAAAACCCCAGCGGGATTGAAGTTCGAGGTTAAGACCTGCAAAATGCGGATTGGGATAATTATCATCGATTTGGGTACCGCCATATTCCAGTTTGGCAGCTCGCCAGAATCCTAAGGAGTAGGAAGCATGAGCCTGAATGAGAAAGTTGCTGTTTATAAGATAATCAAAAAAAGCCGAGGGACCACCGGCAAACCAGTAACCCTGAGGTTCAATCGTTGTCAGGTTGTTGCTTTCCGGATCAAACCGGTAAGAGCTGGTTAAAAAATAATCATTGATATTTCCACCAAATGCCATACAAAACCTGTCTGTTGAAACGACATTCCACCCCAGGCTTAACCAACCCAGTATGCCGGTAGTCAGCCCCGAACTTTCCTGCCTGTAATAGGCCGAACCATCTCCATTGATCTGGTTATTGAGAATCAACAATAAATCGAATAAAAGTTTGTGTTGATAGAGGTATCTGCGTTCACCAGTGCCATAATTTATTTTACGCATATCCAGTTTGCCGGTAAATCCGTTTAGTCTGTGTGCGTTAGCATTTGGTGCTTCGGAGTTCCACAAAAGTGCATATGCAGGTGTTATCAGTAAGTAGGAATCGTAAGCATATTGCTTGTCAAAATACTTGAAGTCGTTTAATGTTTGCGATTTTAGTATGGATGGAATAATTATGCAAAGTATGGCGATCAGCTGCTTCATAATTTTCATTTTACAAAAGTGATCCCGATTCCTGAACTGATGAAATAACCCAGATAGGGTTTTACGCCGGCCTCAAACGTACCACATAATCCAAACATTTTTCCGGTTTTGGATCTTTTGTCAATCTGAAAAAGACGATAACCCAGTCTGAAACCGAGAGGCCCCGATTTGTCATATTGTTTCACTGTTTCTGTTATTTTATTACCATCCAGATCATGAAAACTGTTCACCGGCAAAAACAACAGGTCAATATATACATCGCGACCGATGGAGTTGAACTGAACACCGTATTTGTCTGTATCAATGAATACACTGGTAAGCGTTCGGAAGTTGAAACCCGCGTACAATCCTGCCGAGGTAAATTTAAAGTAGTCAGGCAGAGCATCGGTTTCCAGATAATCAGTGCTGTTCCCGTTGCTTTTTCTGTAAAACCCTCCTCTTACCATTGTTAGTTTTTTCTTATCAGAGGGAATAATCAAAAAGGTTTCAGTCTCAGTATATGAATAAGTAGATTCACCGTGAAGGTTGGTGGAATACGTAGTTCCGCTGTATTCTTTTTTAAGAGTTACCTTGGTATTCTTATTTCTGATTTTGTTTCTGAGCACAAAATATCCTCCAAGTTCAAGTTCCGCATTGGGTGGCATTTTTGCTTCGCCCAGTCTGCCAAGCGCAAACCAGCTATGCCGTCCAATAAACTGAACTCCGACCCTTTCAGGTAACACTTCGTAATGCCCCCAAACCGATGCATTGAAAGACATACCATCGAGGGTATGCTGGAGCACATCAAGCTGGATAAGATCGGTGCTGATACTTAAACGTGGTGTTTGTGGCGGTTCATTCGATAAAACTTTATATGTCACGTTTTGTGCATTTGCGATCATACTGATAAACAGTATGACAAGTACAATTCTTATTTTCATAATTGATGGTTTTATAAGTTAAAGGTTCAGGTTAAGGGTAAATGGTTATAGTTGTGCCTTGATCTCACTCACAATATCTGCCTGAAGCTTCTTAATAATTGATTTAAGCTCATTAACGTATGCTTCAGAATTAGCGGTTACTTCGTAATCGGCAGATCGGGCTAAGCCCAGAAAATCAGACATATCCTTATTGTCCTTACCTTTCACAATACCTTCCGACCATGTTGTGCTGGCCCATACCGGCAGTTTTTTAAAGAAAATTTTACCATACGCACCGCCGGGTGCCATCAGCATGACTTGTGCATTGACAGACATAACCGGCTTGGTTGCCAGGTTTATACTTTTATAACCTTTTCCCCCTTCAAAATTTGCAAAGGCCACATAAAAATGAATGCTGAGAAGATTAAAATTCTCTTTTGTGGCCATATTCTGGTAAAATAAGCCCGAAGTGACAATATTGGATGACGTATACTGATTGGCGTTAGAAGGCGGGAAGGATACATCGCGTGTTACTGCCCAGGCGCCATAGCCAGGAATGGCACCGTCAGTAATTTTCTTCTTGCCTTCGTAAGCCGGATTATCACCTGTTTTACCAATAAATTCGCTATCCTTGATTTTATCCAGACGTTTTTGGGCATAATCTGAAGCAATTGCGTCATCTCCATTGGTAACAATAATTCCGGCTCTTTTCAGGTCTTTTACAAAATCCTGGTAAAGCTCATTCACCATAATCTGATACGTTGCATTGTCAAGACCTGCCAGAGAAACTTCTGAATATACTGCTTTTGTTGCAGATTTTTCGGAGCCTTTCATGGTTGTTGCCTGCGAAACAACATAACTGTTCACAAAGGTTTTGTTTTTCTCCAGTGATTTGGCCGCTTTCCCGGGAATTTTAACTTCCAGTTTGTATTTCTCCGCAAAATCCACTTTGCTCCAGTCTGTTTGGGCAAAAGTGATACCGGATAGTAAAAGTCCGGTACATACTAACATTGTTGATCTCATTTCTTTTGTTTTTGGTTCACAATTAAAATTGAATAATTCTCTATTGTAAAGTTGAGGCAATCAGGCAGGCTATTCAATACGGCATTTGTCGTATTTGAACCTTAAGTAATAAATGAAGAATTTACGATGAACAATGAATAGCGTGTAGCATGTGCTTTAAGATATGAAGGCAATTAGTAGAGGAGGGCAGGAACGAAAAACGGAATCAGTGTCTTCAGATTAAACGCTCTTTGTTGGCAAGATTTACGGCTTCAAGCTTGTTCCGGACCTGTAGTTTTCGGTAAATATTTTCTATGTGTTTGCGCACGGTAGCCGGACTGATAAACAAATTTGCACTGATTTCATTATAATTAAGTCCTCTGCTGAGTTGTTCCAGAACTTCGGTTTCCCGCACACTCAATTCATAGTTTTTCTTTGGAGGTTCTTCGCTGGGTTTTACAGGATTTCGTAATAGCTTTAATGCTTTCAAGGCAATAGACGGAGTCATAGGAGCACCTCCTTCCATGATTTCGACTATGCTGTTATGTATGGTTTCAGCGTCCTCGTCTTTCAATAAATAACCATCGGCGCCGGACTGAATGGATTTAAAAATATTTGCTTCATCATCAAAAACGGTCAGCATGATAATCTTTATCTGAGGATATTTTTCTTTAACGTTTGCCGTAGCTACGATGCCATCCATGCGGGGCATTTGAATATCCATCAAAATGACATCAATATTATGATCCGAATCAAGCTTAGCCAATAAATCATTACCTTCTTTTGCTCTGAATTTAAGGGTAAGGTCGTTGAAGAACGAAATTTTTTCTTGTATGGATTGAGCCAAAAAGTTATTGTCTTCTGCCAGTGCTATTCGAATCATGCTTTCTTTTTTTGCAAAGTTACTTTATGTATGATGACTTCGAAATAAGTCAAACGCCGTATATTCAGGTCTCAAATGTAATGGTGATTTTTGTTCCTTTTGCTTTTTGTGTTTCAATACTGTAAATAAATCCAATATCCGAAATGCGTTGTTCCATATTGCTCAGACCGTTCCCTTCGGTAACAGTTTTGGCATTGAATCCATTTCCGTCATCTTCAATACAAATGCAGTTGGCATCAACAGAAACGGTGATTGTTTCAGCACTGGAATGCTTCACAGCATTATTGATGGCCTCCTGAACTGTTCTGAATATCTGAATGGTTTCATTGGCGGAGAAAATCTTTTGCGATGGTTTTGTTTTCAGGTCAAAGTGAATCAGAGGTTGAGCCATCTTCGCCTGATTTATAAATTCAGCCACACGCGAACACAGTTGATCCATATTTACCTCCCCTGAATTCATGGCCCATATGGTTTCCCGAAGCTGTGTCATTGTATTTTTGGTGAAATGTCCGAGATCTTTGAGCTTCTGCGATCTTCTTTCTTCTGTTTTCAGGTATTTCATATTATCAAGGGTTGAAATCATAAATGTCAACTGTGACCCTATGTTGTCATGAAGATCTCTTGAAATCCTTAATTTTTCTTCCTGTATGCGGTTAATTGTATTCGTTTTTTCGAGCTCAACCTGTTGTACCAGTTGGCGCTGTTTATTTTTTTGATGACTGTAAATAAATCCTGATGAGAGAATAATAATAGCAACCAGTCCGAAAGAACCAATTAACTGAGTATTTTTCTTTTGAACTTTTAGTTTCTGATCTGCCAGTACAATTTTTTGTTCAGCAATCTGGCGTTCTTTTTTCTGCGTTTCATATTTCGTATTCATTTCCTCAATGATCCTGGATTTCTCAATGGAATAAATAGAATCATTCAGTACGTCAGAAATACTATCTTCCATATATGCCATTCTGTAATTTCCGGTAGCACGATAGTAATTGGAAAGGCTTTCATGTGCAAACTTTTTCCTTGAAAGCGAATTTGTTTCTTCTGCCAGTTGAAGTCCGTCAATATAATACTGATAGGCCAGATTCTTTTTGTTTTGCTGCAAATAGGAATTTCCAAGGTTGGAATAAACAATGGCAAGCCCGTGTTTCTCCCCGGTTTTCAGATAAATATTCTTTGCTCTGGTATAATATTCAATGCTTTTACTCAGATTGCCCAAATCCTTGTACATTACACCGTAGTTGATGTATATTCCAGCTTCAAGGTCCAGATAGTTTTTATCCTTTATCATTGTAAGTGATGCATTGTAAAGGGAATCTGATAGTGTATAATTGCCCAGTTCCCGATTGAAGATTCCATAATTCACATTTGCCTTTGCCAGCCCCAGAGTATCTTTCATTTCTTTGGCAATGGAAATGGCCTGTAAAAAGTATTGTTCAGCCTTTTCTGCCTGTCCCAGACTGCGAAAAATATCCGCTATGTTATTGGCAATCATACCGGTTTGCTGAAGCAGATTGTTACGTTCTGTTATTTCCATCGCTTTAAGATAATATGGAATTGCTTCATCCATTTTCCCTAAATCATACAGACAATTGCCAATTTTACTGTAGCTGGAAACCAGACTGTATTCATTTCCGTGATTCAAGCGGATCTTAAGCGCTTTTTGATTGTATTCAAGTGAAGTTTCGTAATTGCTTGTGGCGTAATATGCTATGGCCAGTGCATTGTAAGCCTCTGCAATTATTAGTGAATCACCAAATGATTCAGCTGCGTCAAGACACCTTTGGGCGTATTCCAGTGACAGTTTTGTATCGTAAAAACCAGAATAATAACTTATATCAGACAAAAGCATTATTTTTTCTTTTCCTGTCGCCTGCTCTGACTGCATTATTAAGCTATCAATATCTGGTGCCTGTGAAAACAAGGTTATGCAGCTAAACCATAAAAATGTAAGTAAGATTTTTTTCATCATTAAGAAATTGAATCAGTCCACTTTTTTAGTTCATCTCGTTGTTATATATAATGTTAAAGGATGTAAAAATGTTTAAATCATTAGGATAATTATTAAGACCAACAATAAGATAAGTTTTTATTAAGCCTGTATGTTATTTAACTGCGTGCAGAATTTAGCCGCATCTTTGCAGGATATTCTCTGGTGGTAATTCAATGGAATAAATACAGAACACTGGTTTTTTGTCAGGCAGGTATGTTAAACCAAAATTCGGATCCTTCGCCAGGTTTACTTTTTACGTGAATTGTGCCGCCATGCATTTCAATAAATTCTCTGCACAGGATAAGCCCTAATCCCGTGCCTCTTTCATTTTTAGTGCCTGCCGTACTTTCAATATCCTGTCCGCTAAAAATCATGGTTAGTGTTTCGGTTTTAATGCCAATACCATGGTCTTTTATGGAAACTTTTACATGATCTGGCATCTGTTGCGCTCTCATTTCAACTTTTTCGCCAGTATATGAAAACTTCAGGGCATTGTTTAACAGATTTGCGATAACTATTTGAAGTAGGTTTTTGTCAGCTTTTATAATAAGATTATTCTCTGTTACAATATCTACAGTGATGTTTTTATAGTTGGCCAAATTTTCAAACATTGCATTTACTTCGTGAAGCAAAACAGACAAATCAAAATTCCTTTTATACGGGACAATTCTTTTTTGTTGCGAGCGTGCCCAGCTCAAAAGGTTTGAGATCAACTGAAATGTCCGTTCTGATGTTTGCTGAATAATCTGACCATGGTTCATCGCATTTTCAACGTCATTCTTTTTCAGGTTCTCGATAAGCAACCCCGAAGATCCAATGAGTATATTAAAGGGACTTATCATATCGTGCGAAATGATAGAAAATATTTTATCCTTTGTATCGTTCGATTTGATAATTTCAGAGCTAAGTCTTGATATTTTCTGATTTCTGAAAAAAAGGATTACCGAAAAAATAATAAGGATAATAATAAAAATTATTGCGTATATCTGAACCTTCTTTTTCATTTTTAAAGTTTCGGTAGCCGAGTTCAGTTGACTGGTTATCAGATAACGATCTCTTATATCATTCAATGTTGCATATTGAAGTGCCGTAAAAAGGGAATCATAAACTTCAACATAATTCTCATAATCTTCGGTAGCTTTTCTATACTGGTTCTGTTGCTGATAAAATTGCCCTCTGGTTTTATACACGCTAAGTATATCTCTACTTATACCTGAAATTTTAGCGTTTTGCAGTGCTTTATTAAGGAAGTTTTCTCCTTCAGTTATATTTCCAGATAAAGCCAGTGCTTTTGCCATACCGAGTTGGCTGTTAATTATCCCGGATAGATTATTTCGTGATTTACATAAATCAAGTGCTGTATGGTAAAAATATATTGCGGAATCAATATTGTCAATTTCAAGGTATATTTTGCCAATTCCCTGCATGGAATACGCCATGAAATTAATATTATTCAGTTCTCTGTTTTTTTCGAGGGAAAGACTGTAATTATAGAGTGCGTCATCTTTTTTATCCATTAAAAATAAGGTATGCCCAAGCTCAAGATAGGCAGAAGCAATGCCAATTGAATCGTTCAGTTTTTTGCGGATATTTATAGCTTTATTGAAATAATTAAGAGATGTAGCATATTCCCCCTTCACCCGGTTTAGTTCCCCCATATTAATATAACTGTATGCAATACCACGCTCATTTTTAGTTTTTTGAAAAAGATCCATTGATTTTTGAGTGTATTCAAGGGCTAGCGGAACATTACCGGTGATGTAAAATGCATCACCAAGGTTATTAAATAAATAGGCAATTTCTTCAGAATCATTTGCTTTAATGCAATAAGGCAGACCGAGATCATAGTAATAAATAGCTTTGGAAATATCAAACTTATAATGCTGGTAGATGACCCCGATATAGTTGTATAGTTTTCCTAATTCTTTTGTGTAGCCTTCTTCTTTTGCTATTTTAATGCCTTCCATGCCATATTCAATAGCTTTGTCAGTCTGTTTTTCTCGGTTCTGCCAGCATTGGGTCGCCAGTGAATTTACCTGCTCCCGCTTTGACATAGAATTAAAGCTGTTAGTTTCGCCACTAATTTTCAGTGAAAGAAGCAACAGCATACCGGTGAAAAAACAAGTATATAAACGAATCATAATCAGAAAAATATTCGAGATAAAGATAAAAATTTAGATGTAAACAGTGCATTCATACAATAGTTAATTGATTATAGTTTTTGATCGTTAGTCTGTTTTATTTTAAGAGTTAGGTAATTTCTATACAAATAGTGAAATCAGTATATTTAACATGTTCTGTTTTCTATATTTGTGGTATGAAACCTTATATTTTAGTACTACTTGCAATTTTATTTAGTGTAATTCCCGCTTTTCCTCAGGTTGATCATTATGAGACCATTATTTATGCTGAAGATACATGGCATTATTTTGTAGGCATTTCTGAACCTGCTGCAACCTGGAATACTGTTGATTTTGATGATTCATCATGGGAGCTGGGAAATGGCGGCATTGGTTATGGTGACAATGATGATAATACTGTGATAGCTTCAACCATTTCTTTCTACATGAGAAAATCATTTGAAATTGCTGATAAATCTATTATTGAAACAGCAGTTTTGAATATGGATTATGATGATGCTTTTGTAGCATATTTAAATGGAACCGAAATTGCACGATCGGGAATTGACGGTACACCACCAGCCTTTAATCAAACAGGTTCCAGTCATGAAGCCATAATGAAAGATGGAAATGCGCCTGAAGAATTTGTGATCAACGCTGATATTTTAAACGCAGTATTGAACGAAGGCACCAATGTGCTGGCTATTCAGGTTCATAATACAACAGCAACATCATCAGATATGAGTGCAATTCCGTTTTTGTTGGTAGGAGTTAATATTCAGGATCAAACCTATGGTACAACACCCAACTGGTTCACTGAGCCGACGATCTTTACATCCTCAAATTTACCTGTTGTTGTTATAACTACCGAAAATGGCGTAACAATTCCTGATGAACCCAAGGTGACAGCAAATATGAAAATCGTCAGTCACACCGATGGATCACGAAATAATGTGAGCGATACCGGAAATGAATATGATGGCATTACAGGTATTGAGATTCGTGGTGCAGCCTCTTCCGGTTATCCGCAGAAGCCTTACGGCATTGAAACGCGACTTGCAGACGGTTCCAATAATAATGTGAAGATTTTTGATATGCCTAAGGAAAATGACTGGATCTTACTGGCAAACTATAATGATAAAGTGTTCGTGCGCAATACGCTGGCTTTTAAACTGTTTCGAGAGATGGGACATTATGCGCCAAGAACAAAATTCTGTGAGGTGAGCATTAATGGTATGTATGATGGGATATACATTTTTACGGAGCGTATAAAGCGTGATGATGGAAGGGTGGATATTGCCAAACTGGATGCAGATGACAACGCGGGAGATAGTATTACCGGAGGTTATATTTTTAAAGTAGATTATTTTTCCGATGAGGATAGCTGGGTGGGCGATTATTCACCGGTTGGCAATCCGGGTGCCACCGTTCATTATGTCTATCACGATCCGGAATATGATGAAATAACTGTCGAACAGAAAGCTTATATCCAGGCATTTGTAAGTTCGATGGAATCGGTGTTATACGGAAATAATTTTGCTGATCCAAAAACCGGTTATTCCAGTTACCTGGACGTAAATTCCTTTATTGACTATTTTATCATGGGAGAGCTTACACGGAATGTGGATGCTTATAAAAAGAGTAAATACTATTATAAGGATAAGGACAGTAAAGATGGCCTGATCCATTCCGGACCGGTATGGGATTATGACTGGGCCTGGAAAAATCTGATTGACGGCTGTACCTTGTTCAATGCCACGGATGGTTCAGGATGGGCATACCAGATTGGAAGCATCTGTCATCCAAGACCAACCCCGGCAGGCTGGATTGAACGACTGATGCAGGATCCTGATTTTAAGCAGGATGCCGCAAACCGGTACTGGTATCTCCGTAAAAATATTTTGAGTGAAGATTACCTGTATCATTATATCGACTCTGTTGCTTTGCTGGTTGATGAAGCACAGCAACGGCATTATAAACGCTGGCCAATTCTTGGCATAAATGTAGGATCACCGGAGTCGGATTATCAGCCAACTACTTTTGCCGGTGAGATCATCAAATTTAAGAATTGGATTGGAACACGTCTTAACTGGTTGGATACTAATATGCCGGAAGCGACCAATACTGTAAATCAGGGACTTGTTGTAAACGATTTTATTTTACGGGTTTTCCCAAACCCGGCATCTGGCTGGCTTTATGTAGAATCGGATCAGGCTATACAAAAAGTTGAGATTTGTTCCATGAACGGGGTAATCATTGGTGATTTTCCTGTCAATAATCCTTATTCAGTAAAATGTAAATTAGATGATTTTTCGTCAGGTGTGTATTTAATTAAAATATTCACGGAGGGAAACGGGGTGGCTTACCGAAGGGTGATAGTGGATTAAGGGCGTTCTCAATTTCCACATAACCAGCTCAAAAGGAGCGACATCATGGTAGAAAAACTATAATTCAACTAAAAATGGCCACACAGTGCAATGCAGTTTCCTGAAAAAACTTGTCGCCATAGCTGAATGGCTGATTAGTTAAAAAAAAAGAAAAGGACAGAATGCAGTCTATGGTATAGATATTATTTGATTAATGCGATATCCCATATTACTTAGTGTGTTAATGATTACTAAAAGTAATTAAAGCCGTAATCCAAAGTTCCTTCATAATTGTATTCATAAGAAAATATTAATCATGAAAACTGCAATCACAGGAGCGACTGGTCAGTTGGGGCGCAAAGTTATTGAGCAACTGAAAAAAAGAACGCCGTCGGACGATATCGTAGCATTGGTTAGGAATACAGATAAAGCTTCGGATTTGGGTGTTGAAGCACGTGAGTTCAATTATGATAACCCGGAGAGTTTAGTGGATCAACTTAAAGGTATTGATAACCTTTTATTGATATCTGCCAGTGAAATTGGGAAACGTGTTAAGCAACACACCAACGTAATAAATGCAGCAAAAAAAGCCGGTGTTAAATGGATTGTGTACACCAGTCTTTTACGGGCAGATACATCAACAATTAATCTGGCAGGCGAACATGTGGCGACAGAAAAGGGCATTATGGATTCAGGAATATCTTACACTATTTTGCGTCATGGATGGTACACGGAAAATTATACCGGTTCTCTTGGCAATGCGTTGGCAGCAGGAACTTTGATCGGTAGTGCAGGCGACGGAAAAATTTCATCAGCCACACGCGAAGACTTTGCTGAAGCAGCTGCTATCGTTTTAACCAATGAAGAAAATAAAGGTAAGATTTTTGAATTTGCGGGTGATGATTCCTACACTTTATCTGATTTAGCGGAGGAAGTTTCAAAACAATCGGGGAGAAGTATTCCATATAGCAACTTACCGGAAGATGAATATGCTCAAGTATTGAACCAGGCAGGCTTACCACAGGGTATTTCTGATGCTATCGCAAACTGGGATGTGAGTGCATCGCATGGTGATCTTTACGATGAGTCGCACCAGCTTTCAACCGTTCTTGGCAGACCAACAACGCCGCTTTCTCAGGCAGTGAAAGAGGCTCTGACTGATATGAAATAATAAAGTCTTAAAAAACCTTTCTTCCGCCAGGGAGAGAGGTTTTTTGAGTACATAAAAAAAGTTTCTGCAGATGACGTAGAAATAACTCCGAAGGAGTGGCACTATGATAGAAAAGTTTCAGCAAAATTAAAACCTGGCCGTGCACTTCAACACAACTTCCTGAAAAGGCTCTTGTCGGCCATATCAGCATAGTATATTAGATTTTATAATAATTTTGTTGATACTTTTTGATATAATACGGAGCCTTATTCAAGGCAATAAGTGACGTCAAATTTTCCCTCTTTATCCAAAAGTTTAATTAGCAGCAGATAACCAAATTCCTACAAGTTGTCCGAACCGGGGCAAGTCAGGTAATATGTTTACCCATATTTCAACAAATCATCATTTCCCTATGTTATATCATGTAACATTTACACATATTTCCCGTAATTTTAGAATGTAATCATCACTAACACATACATACAAATGAGAAAATTAATCACATTACTTTTTCTGCTTGCCGTTTATGGTATAGCAGACGCACAGATCAGTGCAAGTTTAATGCAGTATCCTGATGTATCTGATACTCAGGTTTGTTTTGTTTATGGCGATGACGTATGGGTTGCGCCAAAGGCGGGTGGTACGGCAACACGTTTAAGTTCGCCTGAAGGACCTGAACGGTATCCTAAATTTTCACCCGATGGCAGTATGATCGCTTATACAGCTAATTATCAGGGCAACAGCGACGTATATGTCATTCCGGTGAAAGGAGGTATTCCCGAACGTTTGACCTACCATGGCATGGGTGATGTTGTACTGGGCTGGACACCGGATGGGAAATCCGTATTATTTGCTTCATCGCGTGAAAGTGGAAGGCAGAGGTTTGCCCAGTTTTTTACCATTCCTGTTGCAGGTGGATCGCCGACAAAACTGCCCGTTCCTTATGGGTTTTATGCGTCGTTTTCACCCGATGGAAAGAAACTGGCCTTTACAGATATCTCAAGGGTGAACCGGAACTGGAAACGTTACCGTGGTGGCATGGCGCCTGATATCACCGTGTTCGATCTGACAACGTATGCATCAGAAAATATTACCAACAACGATGCCAACGATGAGTTGCCGATGTGGGTAGGAAACATCATTTATTACATGTCTGATGCCGGACCAAATGAAAAGAATAACATCTGGAAATATGATCTGACAACGAAGAAAAATACACAGTTAACCCATTTCAAGGATTACGATATTACCTTTCCGGGAAACAGCAAAACAGATATTGTGTTTGAGGCAGGAGGGAAGCTCTATCTCTACAATATGGCTTCAGAGAAATCGGAAGAACTTAACATCAATGTTGTTTCGGATCAAATCAGCTTGATTCCTCAACTGAAAAAGGCGGATAAATATATTCAGTCAGCTACTGTTTCACCCGATGGAAACAGGGTAGTGGTAATGGCAAGGGGAGAATTGTTTGATGTACCTGCTACCGAAGGCTTTGTTTCTGACCTGACTCAGACACCTGGTGTAGCTGAACGCAATCCAGCCTGGTCACCTGATGGAAACACGCTGGCTTACTGGAGCGATGCATCAGGAGAATACCAGTTGATGTTGCGTGACATGACGGGTAATAGTGAACCCAAAACGGTGACCAGTTTTGCAAATGGTTTCCGTTATGATATTTTCTGGTCGCCGGACAGTAAAAAACTGGCGTTTGTGGATCAGGCCATGAATATGTGTTACTATGATGTGGCCTCTGGAAAAGTAGTAAAATTCGATAAGGGTAAATATATGTACGAAGGTAATCTGCGCGGTTTCCGTGTTTCGTGGTCACCCGACAGCAAATGGATTACTTATTCACGGAGTGTTGATACCCGCTTACTAACGGCCATTTTTGTATACGACATCGAAAACAAAAAGGTATCGCAGCTTACATCCGGATATTATTCCGATGCAAGTCCTGTATTCAGTACTGATGGGAAATACTTATTCTTCAGTACCAACAGGTCTTTCGATCCGGTATATTCCGATCTGGATAATACATTTATCTATCCGAATTCTACTAAAATTGCCGTTGCTACGTTGACGACCGACGGTGAATCGTTGCTGGCTCCTAAAAACGATGTTGCCAAAGCCGATGAGAAAGATGCTAAAAAGGATGACAAAGCTGAAAAGCAGAAAAAAGATAAGAAAGGCGATAAGGAGGAAGAAAAGGAAGATAAGGTTGAGCCTGTAAAAATAGACATGGATGGATTTGAACAGCGTGCGGAAATGCTTGATATTAAACCGGGTAATTTGGGCCGGCTGGCAGCCGCAGAAGGAAAGTTGTTATTTGTTCGCTATCCGAATGCGGGATCAGCCGAAGGAGAAAAACCAGAGTTGAAATATTACGATATCAAGGAGAGGGAGGTAAAGACGATTGTTCCAATGGTGTCTCAGTATACGGTAACGGCAGATGGCAAAAAGATTCTTGTTATGCAGAATGGTAAAATGGCCGTGATCGGTGTGGGACCGGATCAGAAGATTGAAAAAACTGTTCCAACACAGGATATGGCCATGGAAGTTATACCTAAGGAGGAATGGAAGCAGATCTTCAACGATGTATGGCGCATTGAACGCGATTACTTCTACGATCCTAACATGCACGGTGTCGACTGGAATTACATGAAGACACATTATGGAAAGCTTGTGGATCAGGCCAATTCAAGAAATGATGTGAACATTATCATCGGCGATCTGATTGCAGAGCTGAATGCGTCGCATACGTACAATGGCGGTGGTGATATGGACAGGGCATCTCAGATTAATGTTGGCTATCTGGGGGCAGATATGAAAGTTGAAAACGGAGCATTCCGTATTCATAAAATTATTAAGGGTGCTCCCTGGGATATCGAAGTGCATTCGCCATTGGATGAGCCTGGAACAGGTGTTAAAGAAGGCGATTATATCCTGGCCGTTAACGGACAGAAAATGGATGTCACCAAGCCCATTTCGGCTGCATTTCAGGGACTGGCAGACGCAACTGTCCAGCTGACAGTTAACAATGAACCTAATATGAAAGAGGCGAAAAAAGTGGTGGTGAAACTAATGAATGATGAAACCCGCCTGCGCCATCTGGCCTGGATAGAAAGCAACCGCGAGAAAGTGGATAAGGCTACAAATGGCAAAATCGGGTATGTGTATGTGCGCAGTACCGGTGTTGACGGTCAGAATGAGTTGATCAGGCAGTATTATGGTCAAATCGCTAAAGAAGGATTTATTATTGACGAACGCTTTAACAGTGGTGGACAAATTCCGGATCGTTTTGTAGAGCTGCTGAACCGGAAACCTCTGGCATTCTTTGCCGTAAGAGATGGTAAGGACTGGCAATGGCCACCGGCTGCCAACTACGGACCTAAAGTAATGTTGATTAATGGCTTCAGTGGTTCAGGTGGTGATGCCTTTCCGGATTATTTCCGCAAAAGTGGCCTGGGTCCGCTTATCGGAACACGCACATGGGGTGGTTTAATTGGTATCAGTGGGGCACCAACCCTGATCGATAATGGTAGCATTACGGTACCGACATTCCGTATGTACGATCCGGATGGTAAATGGTTTAAAGAGGGCCATGGCGTTGATCCTGATATTAAAGTGCCGCAGGACTATCAGAAACTGGCAAAAGGTGACGATGAACAACTGGATGTTGCTATTAAGGAAGTCATGAAAGAACTGAACAGCCCGGACAGCTTTAAAATGCCTGAACGTCCGGCATACGAAAAACGATAAAGTTCTTTAAAATTAATGTCAGTTCGATATAAGAATATAATTGGGCTGTAACAGTTTATAGCTGTAAAAATCCCCCGTCATGACATTTCGGTCATGACGGGGGATTTCGAAACCTGCAATTCGTAGGTAACAGTCCTCCTTGCCTGAAAGGAGGTGTCCCGATTTTTCGGGACGGAGGATTTTTCACTATTGTGATCTGAATCTTTAACCAATGAAAAAGAAAAAAAGCATTCTTATTATCAGAATAGCACTGGCAGTTGGTACCATTGTCTCTATGTTTTTTGTTCCCTGGATTTTGGTAAGACTCCTTATAACACCAATACCTGACACAGTGCAGGAGCAAATGAATGATGCTGTTAATGAATACGGATTTGATGGTATGATTGTCTATGTGGATGAGGCAGGTAGGGAACCTGCCTTTTACGCTGCAGGATGGAAGGACCGGGAGAATAAGATTCCGGCCGATCCGCATGCCTTATTTAAGATTGCCAGCGTCGGTAAGTTATATGAGGCCGTTGCGATCACCAAACTGGTACGCAATGGTAGTTTGTCCCTTGATAGCACGCTTGCTTTTTATATGCCCGAACTGGTGGGAAGGATTGAAAATGCAGATAAGATAACTTTAAGAATGATGGTGGAGCATCGCAGTGGCATACCGAATTTCACAAACACTTCGAACTTTTGGATCGACCCACCCAAAAACAGCAAGGAAGCGCTTGAACGCGTATTTGATTTACCAGCTAGTTTTGAACCGGGTGAAGGTTATGAATATTCAAATACGAATTATTTGCTTATCTCTGAAATCATAGAAAGGGTATCCGGACTAAGTAACTTTCAGTACATCAGGGAGAAAATTCTTGATCGTCTTGGACTAACACATACATTTGGCTCAATTCATGATGTGAATATGGATGATGTGATGAGTGGCTATTATGTTGGCGTTAGCGAGGATATAAAGGCAGTTGATTATGGTTCAATGGTTGCAACAGCAGAAGATGTGGGTATATTTCTGAGGGCATTAAACGATGGCTCATTATTTGATGAAGGTGAACAGGACATCTATTCCTCTATATACAAATACGGACATACTGGTTTAATTCCGGGCTACCAAAGTATTGCAAAATACCATAAAGACATTGATGCTGTAGTCATTCAGTTTGTAAATACAACAAATTTTGATGGATACGAATGGTCCCTGGCAGAAATTGTCTACAGGCGTATTGTTAAAATTGTGAGAAAATCCCTGCCATAAAAAACCACATACGGTAAAAAAAATCAGCGCTTCCAGTAAAAGTTTTACCCGTCCTGTTTAAATTTTGGGGTTTCCGGAAAAGTGTATAAGGCATCCTGTTAGCTGCTTTTTGCTTCCTGCCGGAAAATTTTTGTTTCCTGTTCATCGTGGAAGAGCTGATTGTGTCACAGGATGGGACACAAGGCCGCAGGAAGGCTCATAATGCCGCAGGATACTGAATTTCATTTCGTTCCGTATTTTCCCTGCGAGCCATAGCCGTCATCACTTCATTTAGGATATTGATTAAATTACTTTAATCGTGCGTTGGCCGCTGAAAAGGGTGCGGATTAAAGCGGAGGAAATCTTGCTAATAAAATGATACGGGTAAGTTGTTGCGGTTCTTTGCAGCAAGCATTTTTGAATACTTTTGATGCGACAAAAGTATTAACTGGGTGAATTCCGATTGCAATGAGGAAGAGGGTGTTAAAACCCTTAAAATAGTTTGTAATAGTTAAATTCAGGTGTCGGATACTGAGCCAGTCGAAGTACGGTGTTAAACCTCGTTTTTTCAAAATATTCTTATATGATCAATGGCATTCTATTCAATCACCCTCCATTTATTATCTCGGGAAAGTTTTAATAAGCGGCTGTCAGGCTGAACACATACCGGATTCCCCACAACATTGAGGGCAAACCTGTCGGACCATGAGTCGCCGTAAAACCAAACGTCCGGTAATTCTACCTTGTACCGCTGGCAATATTCCCTGATCTGTTTTTCCTTTTCATCTTCTATACATACAGGGCCATTGGGCTTCCCCGTATAATGTCCGTTTTCAACTTCCGGATCAGAACAGATATAATCGTCGAATTTTAGATACTCAGCAATTGGTTTTACAATGAAGGTCAGTGCTGCTGAAAGCATGACAATTCTGCCTCCGCTTTTGCGGTGCGTCTGGATCTCTTCCATTATTTCAGGGCGAATAAAAGAAATAAGTTGTTCATCGACTACTTTGTCTGTAAATTCCTGCATAAACTTCGCTTCTGTGCCCTTTAGCCATTTTATCATAGACAGGGAGGAACGCCTGCTGCTTTTTATTTTTAGTTTGTGTAAGACGGAGAGCCAGTAGGCTTTCAATAAATCGCCACGCGACATTATCCCATTCCGGTAACATTCCTTAACCAGAATTCTGCCACTGTTTACAGTCAGAATGGTTTCATCAAGATCAAAGAAAGCGATATAATTTTTATGCATTCACCTAATTGTTTGAATCCGTGAAAAAATGGTTTCCATGAGGATTATAGATAATATTTACTTTCCCAGGCAAAATATCAATTTCAAAACGGGTATCGAAAAACAGTTCACCATCCAGATGATATGCTGATTTCTTATTAACCTCAATAACCATTTTATCGGTTGTATAACAGGTCACCTTTTTGTGATCCAAATGCCTTCCTTTGGGAACTTTCAATAGTATATTTAAACGTTCAGGGAGACTAACCTTTCCAACCATGCAAACATCTAATAACCCGTCGTTTGCAAGTGCTTTAGGGGTAATGAGATAACCTCCGGCAAATCTTCTGCCAATTGCAATGGTATTCATAAAACCAAGTGTTTCATGCATTTCACCATTGGTTGACGTTTTAAAGATCCGTTCTTTATAAAACAGCAGATTTTTTAAAATGTGCCATACGTAAAGGTTTTTACTTCTTTCTTTGACCTGATCCGGAGTGATATAATTTTCAGAGGCAACCTGAGCATCAAATCCAAGTCCCATGCCATTAAAGAACATATTTCCGTTACAACGGCCCACATCCATTTTTTTTGTATTTGCTTCGAAGAAAATATCCCAGTCATTTTCCGTAAAATTCTCGTTTTGACCAATAATCTGAGCAAAATCGTTACCCGTTCCGGCCGGTATCAATCCTATAATAACGTCTGGAAAATTAGTTACTGCACTTCCAACTTCATTAAAAGTTCCGTCACCTCCAACTGCCACAATTATATTAAAGCCTTTTTCAGCAAGTTCTTTAACCAATTTTTTTGCATGGTTTTTCCTTTCTGTTCTGACCAGTTTTGCTTCAATATTTCTTTTTTTCAGCTGGGCCATTAGGTCCTTTTCGACTTCGAGAGAATGTCCGTTTCCGGCCACAGGATTTATAATAAATGCCCATTGATTAGAAATTTCCACAGTTATGCAGTTTTATACGTTGGTAATACTGATTCAATGCGCGACTGAACCAGGTTAGTTATTTCAGTGTCGCTTAATTCTTTTAATTCAGAATAAAGCAGAGGTTTGTGAATTTTAACGGTTAACCTTACTCTGTATCTGAAATAAAAACGGTTTTTGGGTTTGAATTCAAAAAAACCGATAAGGCTAACGGGTAATATGTCCCTTTCACTGGCTTTTAGAACATGCAAAAAACCTTTTCTGAATTTATTGAGTTCTCCGGTGATGGTTCGTGTTCCTTCGGGGAAAATTGCCACGGTGTGATCATGCGTATGACTAATCAACTTACCAACCATTTCTTTGGTATTCCTCAAATCGGTTGTTCTCATGGGAACATAATTTATTCCACGCAACAGAGTTCCGAAAACCGGTATTTTCACAAGATATTCTTTCCCAAACCAGGCCACTCCAGGGAACACTGACATAATTCCCATAATGTCGAACATGCTTGTGTGGTTGGCCATTAATATATACTTTTTCCCTTTTTCAAAGTTTTCCATGCCCTCTGCATGAAGTCGTTTCCCGATGATCAGAAACGATCCTCTTGCCCATAAATGAATAACCGTATTCATGGCCTTATCCATTTTCAGACCATGAAAAAGCAGGCTTAACAAAACACTAACTGCAGTCAGCGTATGTAATACTGCATATGCCAGTACGGTGTATAAATAATGCGGGACAATCTTCATTTAATACACAAAATTTAAACCCTGCAATTTAATATTTTATTTCAATTTAATGTATTTGTTACGTTCAGGGCTTTATTTATGCCCTAAAAAGTGGCATGGTAAACTTCTGATCGGTATTGCGGTTGCTATTAGCTTTTCGATAATACTATTTGGTATCAGCTCGGCTCTTATCATTCGACAAGGTTTCTGATCTTAATAATAAAAAAAACAGCCACACAAATTGTATGACTGTTTTACTTAAAATCAAGATTATTGGAAAGTTTTACCTGTTTAGAATCATTTTTTGTACTGCACTGAACCGGCCAATATTAATCCTGTATAAATATATTCCATCCTGTAGGGTTTCTGCACTGAATGGAACTGTATAGGATCCAGCATCTTGTCTGCTGCTAACCAGTTGTTTAATCAATCTTCCGTTGATATCATAAACTTCCAGTTTTACATAATCTGATACCGGCAGGTCATACTTAATATAAGTTGTATTCCTGAACGGATCAGGATAGTTGTGATACAACATGTAATTTGAAGGAGTTCCTGAATTTACATCATCAAGTCCAACATTCAATTCAACATGCAGTGTAAACGTCTGGGTATCGCTTCCACCATTTCCGTCAGTTACCTCTACTACCACAGTATGGTCTCCTACATCACCTGATGAAGGTGTTCCGGAAATCAGACCAGAAGCATCTACGCCAAGGAATGCAGGCGCTGCAGTCAGGCTATACGACAATTCGTCACCATTATTATCTGTTGCTGTAACCTGATACTCGTAAAGGTGCTGTACTATGGAATTCATAACCGGTTCTGAAGTTATTTCAGGCGCGTAGTTAAGCCCGTAAGTAAATTCATCGGCGCCAATATCCGGTGTTGTCTCATCACGTATTTCACCATCTATATCTGTAGTGACATCTGCCAATGGTATACCTGCACCATCTATGCCCTGGGCTCTGATATGCAAATCAGTGCCGGATATAAACTGCGGATCAATTGATATTGAATTTGCGTCTTTGCTGCTTGCAGACTGGAGATCTGTAAGTGTTGCTTTATTTGCACCCCAATAAGCAACAACAGATCCATTGGAATAAATATCGTTATAATCACTTGTATTTACTGATGCTGCGGTATAAACATAATATGCAAACCCACTATTGCTATTAACAAGTATGTTATTAACGATGTTATTATTACCACCAGAGTAAATATAAAATGCAGTGGAATTTGTATTGCCATCTGTTAAGTTAATACTGTTATTATAGAAATTCTGATTGCTGCTGCTATAAATATAGGTGCTATAATTGTTACCCGAAGTAATAAAATTATTAGCGATGAGTCCGGGGTTGGATTCCAGATTATTACCTCCCGTACAGTTGTAGACATTCAGACCATAGTTTGATGAATAGATCTTATTATTCAGGACTTTGGTTCCACCATGACAGGTATGCATGTAAATACCGTTCCCTGACGGTGCATTTACCATGTTATCCATTATAGATATGCTATCTTCATACTGTACCTGAAGGGCATAGTTACGCTGATTGGTTAATTCATTATTTGAAATAACAGCATTCATACTACGTATATTTCCATTTACTCCCGAGCTGTAAACCCCAAAAGCTCCTCCATTAAAACTGTTGCCTGAAATCAGTCGGGAGTTATATAAAGAAGTTTGTGCGGATAACAAAGCGGCATTGGCACTCGAATTTTGAGAACCGTTAAGTTTACAATCTTCCAGTTTAAAATGGTTTACACCACCGGTAAGGGCTATGTTCCTGCTATATTGCGAGGTATTTGTGTTCCCCGAAAAGCCCAGGTTACGTAAATGAATGAAGTCCGCACCGTGCAAGTGTAAAATATAATTTTGACTGGCGTCTTCGGCATAAATATACAGGGTTACATTATCGCGGTTTTCTGATTCTGACTCGAAAACAACGGGGGCGTCTTTACTTGTTCCGGGAACGGTGTATATAGTCTGCTGGAAGCTATAATTCCCGTTACGGAAATCCAAAAATACAGAATCAGAAACCCCTTTAATGAGAAGATCTGCTACAGCATCAGCCATTGAAGCATAATCAGGGCCGCTTCCTCCGATGGTATAATGTCCGGCAAGAGGCGTTGTATTGGCGGCATCGGGAGTAAATTCATCGGCGCCAATATCGGGAGTTGATCCATCGCGGTTTTCCCCGTCATAATCCTGGGCGACCTCGCTCAGGTGAGTCCCTTTCCCATCCAGCCATGGAGTCATGGTATGCAGGTCGCTGTTTGAAGTATAATGAGGGAACACTGATATTGAATGAGCATCTTTGGTGCTTAGTGCCTGGAAATCGGGCAGATCGTAAACGCCATCATTTCCCCATTCCACAAGGTAATTGCCATTGCTGAAGTAGTTATTATAATCCAGTTCTCCGACAGATGCCGAAGTCTGTATCCGGGCTGCAACGCCATATCCCATATGTACAAAACTATTGTTTACAATGTTGTTATTTCCACCACTATAAATATAGAAGCCAACAGTCCCGCTGTTACCGGAAGTCATATTAATGCTGTTGTTGTAATAATTCTGGTAGTTGCTGGCATACATATAGGTTCCGTAATTGTTATTTGCACAGAACATATTATTGGCGATTAATCCCGGACCGGTCTCTAAATCATTACCGCCGGTACAACTGTATATATTTAACGCATAATCCCTGGAATAAACCGTGTTTTTCAGGACCTTGATTTCGCCATGACATGTATGGAGATAAATGCCGTTTCCTGATGGATCATTAACCACGTTGTCAGTAATTAAAACATCATTTTCGTACTGTACCTGGATGGCATAATTTCTCTGGTCGCTGAACTCATTGTCTGAAATCACAGCATTCATACTATGAATATTTCCATTAACTCCAGAGCTGTAAACCCCAAAGGCTCCTGCGTTGAAACTGTTACCTGAGATGAGCCTGGAGTTATACAAAGAAGTTTGTGCGGATAACAATGCTGCATTGGCACCAGAGTTCTGAGAACCGGCCAGTTTACAGTCTTCCAGTTTAAAATTATTCACACCACCGGTCAGGGCAATGTTTCTGCTGTAAGCCGAATTATCGGTATTTCCTGAAAAACCCAGATTACGGAAATGGATATTATCGGCTCCATGCAAATGTACCATATAATTGTCACCGGTACCTGTAGCATAAAAGTACAGGGTTACATTATCACGGTTCCCTGTTTCGGATTGAAATACAACGGGAATATCCGTAGTTGTACCCGGAATGGTATAGATGGTTTGCTGAACGTTGTAATTTCCATTTCTGAAATCCAAAAATACAGAATCAGAAACCCCTTTAATGAGAAGATCTGCTATCGCATCAGCCATTGACGCATAGTCAGGGCTGCTTCCTCCGATAGTATAATGCCCGGCAAGAGGCGTTGTATTGGCAGCATCAGGTGTAAACTCATCAGCACCAATATCGGGAGTTGATCCATCGCGGTTTTCCCCGTCATAATCCTGGGCGACCTCGCTCAGGTGAGTCCCTTTCCCATCCAGCCATGGAGTCATGGTATGCAGGTCGCTGTTTGAAGTATAATGAGGGAACACTGATATTGAATGAGCATCTTTGGTGCTTAGTGCCTGGAAATCGGGCAGATCGTAAACGCCATCATTTCCCCATTCCACAAGGTAATTGCCATTGCTGAAGTAGTTATTATAATCCAGTTCTCCGACAGATGCCGAAGTCTGTATCCGGGCTGCAACGCCATATCCCATATGTACAAAACTATTGTTTACAATGTTGTTATTTCCACCACTATAAATATAGAAGCCAACAGTCCCGCTGTTACCGGAAGTCATATTAATGCTGTTGTTGTAATAATTCTGGTAGTTACTGGCATATATATAGGTTCCGTAGTTATTGCTGGTATAGATCATATTATTGGCGATCAGTCCCGGACCTGTAACTAAATTGCTCCCTCCGGTACAGCTATAAATATTAAGGCCGTAATCATAACAACTGATTTTATTATTCAAAATCTGCATTTCTCCCTGTGAGGTGTGCAGATAAAAACCATTTCCAGCACTGACTTCATTTCCGGTCAGATGAATTCCATTTTGATACTGCGTATATACAGCATAGTATCCTAAGCTGTTAAATACCGTATTCTGTATGACATTTGATCCGCTCAAATTGCTGCCGTTAACGCCCTGAAGATATACACCAATTGATCCTTCGTTAAATGTACAGTTATCAACAGTCAGATTTTCTATCAATGTATTATTACCTGTAACCAAATATTGATTGGCAGAAGTAGTAGCTGATTCATATCCATTTAATACTGAATTACTAAGTGTAATATGATGGGATCCATTAAATATTTCAACGATACGTGCATAAGTAGTTCCTAATGCAGATAGTGTCAGTGTATTAAAAGTAATATATGATGCTCCATCCAACCTGACGACATAATTATCTCCGCTACCACTGGCATTATGCAGTAATATTACATCGTTAGCATTATCAGTTTGGGCATGAAAAGTTATTGTATTGGATGCACTTGCTCCGCTAATGGCAGGAATAACAATCTGTTCACTGTAATTTCCTGATAAAACATCAAAGGTTACAGCACCGTTTACGCCACTGGTGGTAAGGGCGGTTACTGCATCATTAAAGTTAGCATAATCTCCACCCGATCCAATAGTATATGTGCCGGCAAGTTGAGCAGATGAGTTACCCGTATATAGAAAAATAAAGAATATAAAAAGTAATGGTATGCGATTCATGACTTATCCTCCTGTTTTTTAAAGTTTTAAGGAATTTATTATTGATTAATTTGTTTCTGTGTATGGGAAATTGGTATCAATTTAGTCGCTATTCGACCAGACGTGATCCTGCCTGGCGCCTTATCTTATTGGTTATCATAAAGTTATAAATAATACATTTAAATATTAGGTTATGTATACTGTAAGCATTACAGTTCTGAGAAATTTGATTTGTTTTATATAAAATCAAAAAAACAAATCATTTGGGGCCCTGGTTGAGTAAAATGGGATCTTTTTTGCCTTTCAAATATATGACATTTTTTAGTGATTATAACAATTTTTAGATATGAAATAAAATATCTAAAATATTGAATATGAATAATTTAATAAAGAAAAATTTCCTTATTCTTAAGCGGAGGTAAGCTTTAAATGCAGGTTTTGTCAGGGTAAGGTGAAGTGTTAAAATCAGTGGTGTTACTTCATAACGAAAAGCTTTGTAGTATAAATGTTATGACTGGTAGAAATTTTACAGATATATGTTCCGGAACTGAGACTACCTGTTGTCCAGGAGAAATTAGTTTCTCCCTGAGGAATGGTTCCATCAAAAACGGTATCAATCAGTTTGCCCTGTAGATTCAAAATATCAACTTTAACCGTTTCTGATTCTGAAGCATAATATGAGATGGTTACTGATTCCTTTAATGGATTCGGATAACAATTTAATTTTGTTGAAGGAGTAATTTTCGTTGTACTATTACCTGTAATGAGATTTCCTGTTTCAAGTTTTATACAGTCATACATTACACCGCCACGGTTTCCGACATTGTTCATCCTGAGCCGGATGGTATTGGCGCCCGCATGCAGGTTCGATGCAGAAAACGAAACAGATTTTACCGTGTGTTTTCCCCCGAGCACCGCACTACGGTAAATACTGCCATCATTACTAAAGGACCAGGAGTCTTTTTTGGAACCATTAACGTAAACATCAACTTCAGGACTGTTTGCTGCTCCGGCAATGGAGGCAGTCAGGTAGGCTGTTCCGCCATAGGTTCGATCCAAATTAAACTTTATATCCCAGTTGCCCTCTTTTGTTTGTGCATAATACCAGTTTTTATCCGGTGTACTTGAGCCAATAGTATATGTCAGATTTGCTGGTGGCAGTTCATATAAGCCATATTGACGGATGGTGTCGCTGTATTTATAACCATCAGATAAACGATCGTTTTCACCAATTACCCAAAGCAGATTTTCTCGTTTTTCTGTTTCCCATTCCAGTTCTCCCAGGTTTACAACTGAACCTGACAGTCTGACTTTCCATAAATAATATTCATCTGTTACATCGCCTGATGTAGCATATGCATAAACCGAATATTCTCCTGGACGTACATTCTTAATGCTGAAATTTCCATAGGCATCTGTTTTATCCCAAAACATATATTCCTTGCCCTGTTCATAAATGTCTGAACCGGGTTGAGCCAAAACAACCTGAATACCCTTTTCTGATACTCCCCAGGGTACTTTTATACGTCCGTTTACGGTGCATCGATCCAGGGGATAAAGGTCGTTTTCCAACCAGTTGAACGGCCATTGTGCTTTCTGTACGGCTACCTGGGCTTTGGCATCATTTACCATGGACTCATGTGATTCTCCTGAATTTACATAAATAAAAAAGGGGCCATAAATTTTATTATTGTCTGTTTCGTAAGTTTGTGCTGAGGCCCCAAAGTGTTCGCCCTGCAGCATTTGTAATACAAGCGGTGTTTTGGTTGTAGTATGCACTGTAAGCTCCTGTTTCATAGGGCCACCATTCATATATTCATTACTTACCGGTATGGCCCACAATCCGTATGCATCAGACATGATGCCATGTACGCTGTCGCGAACAATGTAATTTGCCCAGTTGTATTTGGTATATATTGATCCATCCGGAAGGGGATAAGTAGCATCCATTATGGCGTTGGCATCAACAGCTTTCATCACATCAACAGATGGCAGGTAGCCCTGCATTGAGTCATCCACATACCCATAATCGAACTGGTTAGGATCCACACGATAAACAACGCGCATTTCGCGTAATCTGGTAGATGTTGTTGTCCCTTTTACAATGACATAGGAGTACAATCCATTCACCCCTGATCTGAGGATGAATCCCTGTTCCACTTTTATATTTCCCGTTGTATTGGAATAAACAACTTCAGCATAATCATCCGTTTGTTTCTGAATGCGGATGGCATTCGGATTCAGTTCATAATAATCATTCTGGTCGTTGTAACTGAAATAAAATTTCCCTCCATTCGAAACGTATTCATGTCCGTTTAACTTCATGCTGCTAACTTGTCCCTTGCTATTTATTGAAAGGGAAATTGTTTCGTTTGACATGGATGCTGTCCGGCTGCCTGAGTCAATAGTGACGCTAACACTGCTGTGAACAGACAGAACAGATAACTGAAAAAGAAAAATAATAATTGAAAAGTAACGGTATAAAAGCATTATTGTAAACGTTTTAATTTTTTAATGTTGATTTGCATAGCCATGAAAGATCATCCGGCTCATTCTCCATGTCAGAATTAAAAATCTTTTTAATGGTATATTTTTTAGCTTCTTTATTTGATAATTGATGACTCCATGAGACTCTTTCGCTTGCGTTTGCACCTGATCCGGAATTATTATATTCGGCATAATAGGTAGTTGTCAGATTTTCCTTATTGGACCATTGTTTCCATCCTGCTGAGGCAATATGATGGCCCAGATCACAGTTCATAAATACTACTTTTGCATATGGCCGCCAGGGTCTGCCAAGATATGCGCTTTTGACATTTGGTTCAGCCGTTATTTTACAGTTCATAAACACATAACCATATATTCTCCCTTGGGGAGTACTTGCTGCAGTGATATATGAGTTTGATAAATTATGGATGGTGCATGCGTTAAAAACGGCGGTTGCAGCTCCGAAAATGAAATCTGTAGTCCCTTCAATATAACACGAATCATAATACTGTTTGCTGTTTTGACCGGCTGCATATAACGTATCCTGGTTCCCTTTTATTTTACAGTTTTTAAACGTGCAACGGTTGCCTTCTACATGTAAGGCCACAGCCTGCCCAACCTGACCGGCAGAATTTATAATCGTCAGATTTTCCGCATAAAAATCATCCGCTTCTACAAGCAGGGTGTATGTCATAAACGTACTGTTTCTTCCACGATCAATTTTTCTGAAGAAGTCATCGTATGTAATAATAGTATGTTCGGCACTTTCGCCTATCAACGATAGCTTATTATTCCATGAGGGCACCCTGACTTTTTCGTTATATATGCCGTTCTTAATAAAAATGGTTATGCGCTGAGGAGGAAATGCTTTCGTGGCGTCAATCGCTTCCTGTATTGTTGAAAAGTCACCGGATCCGTCCTGCGCGACAACCATTTCATACTTATCAGCAGCAGCAGTTTTAGCACTTATTAAAATTAATACGGTAAGTAATGCAAATAACGTATTTCTTCTGAACATGGCATATTAGTTAGCAAACGCGAAGATAAGCCTAAGATGAGGATATTCAAAAATGCCACCATAATTTATAATCAGTTTTAGGAATAATTAAAAGAATGATCGAACTATTTTTATATCTTTATTGTCTGTTTGAAACGATTACAATTACTAAAAACTAATATTAACTTAAAAAATTGACTGATGAAAAAAATCTTATTTGCAGTCATTGCTGTGTTTTCATTTGCTGTGTTAAATGCTCAGACTTCTAAAAAAGAAACAATTGCAAAACTTTTTACCGGTGTTATGGTTATGTCAGATGCAAATCTGGATGATCAGTTACCTATTCAGAGTGTAAATGAACTGGCTGCCGAAAAAGCAGATAAAACGGCCGAAGTCACAAAGGAAACTCTACCGGACCTTCTTAAAGAGGCTGCAGGATATTCAGCAGTATTTATGACTGTTGGCAATCATACGATTGTAAAAATAACTGATTTGAAAGATTGTCAGGCCTCAGGTGCATGGGGAACCTGTATGCCAAAAGGTGAGGGATACGTTCAAAAGGGTGAACTGCAACCTAAGGAAGGTTATATCAATTTTATTATTGGTGTTCCTGATGGCCAGGTGAGGAAGATATTTATGTTCAAATAGAGAATTTTACCTCTGCAGGATATTGCATGGAAATGCAGTGCAGTGAACCGTGTTGGCGTATTAAAGGGGAACAGTCAACAGGTATAATTGTATGTCCGGGAAAGGCTTTTTGTAAAGCTTTCCCGGCTTCAGTATCTGTGGGTAGGTTGTATACCGGCATCACAACGGCATCATTAATTATCAGAAAGTTAGCATATGTAGCGGGTAGCCTGTGTCCATCGTCTTTATCATAGACTGCCTGTGCCATTGGAAGTGCAATCAAATTATAAGGATTCCCGTTTTCCTGAACAAAAGTTTTTAGTTGTGCTTCCATCTGATTAAGTGCCTGAAAATGCACATCGTTTTCATCGTTGCATTTTACATATGCTATGGTATCCTGAGAGCAAAATCGTGCCAGCGTATCAATGTGACTGTCGGTATCGTCCCCGTTTAAATAGCCATGATCCAACCATAAAATGCGCTCTGCACCAAGGGAATTTTTGAGATAATGTTCGATTTCTGTTTTGCTGTATACGGGATTTCTCGTTGCAGACAGCAAACATTCCGACGTGGTCAGAACAGTGCCCTGGCCGTCTGATTCTATGCTGCCACCTTCCAGAATAAAATCGTTATGATCTTCGTATCTGCAATCTGAAAATGTATTTTGGACCAACAAATTTTGGTTAATTTTATTATCTTCGTTAGCATCAAACTTATTCCCCCAGCCGTTGAATCCAAAATCCAGTAAAACAGGTTTTTCGTCTTCCAGAACCGTAATGAATGCATGATCGCGGGCCCAGGTATCATTTATTTCCGCCTGTACCAAGATCAATTGGTGTGGATCACAATGAGAAAGGAGCGGGGCTGTTTGTTTTGGGTCACGGCAGACCACCAAAAGGCGTTGCCGGTCACTGATGATTTTTGCAATATTTTGATAACACGAGATTACTTCGTCAAGTATGTAATTCCAATCTGTTTTTGCATCAGGCCATGTCAGTTGAATGGCGCTTTGCGAATGCCATTCTGCCGGAAGTATGCGGTTTGACGAATTGCTTTTCATGCTGACAAAAATAGAGATAAACACAATACATTTGCCATTGTTATTTAATAAATGTAAAGAATGTTTAAGGATTGATTTTTATCACTTATTCGAAAAAAGCTTATTGCTTATATTTGTATTCTTTCAAAATAAAATAATAGCAATGAAAATTTGTGTAATTGGAACCGGTGGAGTAGGCGGTTATTTTGGCGGACGAATGGCTCAAGCCGGATATGATGTGACTTTTGTTGCTCGTGGAGAACATTTGAAAGTGATCCAGGAAAAAGGGCTGGATGTGAAAAGTGTAAATGGTGATTTTTTGATTCACCCGGCAAAAGCTACTAATGAGCCCGATATAACCTTCGATCTGGTAATTCTGGCCGTGAAAGTCTGGCAAATTGAAGCACTGGAACCAATGATAAAAAAAATCACAACAGAAGATTCCATACTGTTACCTATTGAAAACGGCATTGATGCGCCTGCTATTTTACAAAAGTGGGTGAGTCCCGGTCAGGTTTTGGGTGGTCTTTGCAGAATATTCAGCTGGATTGATTCTCCCGGAGTGATCAGACACGATGCCTATGACCCTTCTATTACGTTTGGGGAACTGGATAACAGGGTAACATATCGCGTTAAGGAAATCGCAACCATTTTTGAAAAGAGTAATATAAAATACCATATAGCAGAGGATATTGAGCTTGAGATGTGGCGTAAGTTTCTGTTTATTACTTCAACCAGCGCTATAGGAGCTTTAACCCGTGTTCCGTTCGGTGTATTTATGAAACTTCCGGAAACCAGACAGTTATTGACTGATATCGTGAGTGAAATGATTGATGTAGGGCTGGCAAAAGGAGTGAACGTTACAAAAGGTATGATATCGGAAGTCTTGACTTTTTCCGACAAAATGCCTGCTGACGCTACCACTTCCTTACAACGTGATATTATGGACGGCAAACCTTCGGAACTGGAAGGCCAGATAGGAACGGTGGTTCGGCTTGCAAATGAACTTAAAGTAAAGACAGATCATTGCAGATTAGTCTATACTGCCTTACTGGCTCAGGAAAAAGTGGCCCGTGGTGAATTTTATATGAGCTAGTAGGTGTAAAGACGCCACTCATGTCGTCTGATTTTATATAACAACAAAGAAAATGGCAACCGGGAGGCTGCCATTTTTTAAAACTGAATGATAATACCAATTTTAAAACTAATAATAGTAATGTAAGAATGTTTTTGCAATTGGTATATTTAATCCCCATATATAATTGAGCTGTATCTTTCTGCTTCAAGAACCTGAGGCTCATATACAATGCCCCAACGGTTTAGGTTCCTGACAAATGCCCTCAGATGGTTTTCAGAACCTTTTAATAAATTGGAATATACCGTAATTATTGGGTCCTTATCTGTTAGAGCCAGTTCTTCTTCCAGATCCGCTATATCCACTTCTTCAATTAGGGCACCGACTTTTAAAGCCTCAACTTCTGAAATATTTCCCTTAACAATCAGTGAGTCATATAAAGCCTGTAATTCTTCGTTTACGAAAACACCTACAGGATTATCGCCAGCGATATCTTCAATGCCATAATAATCCAGCAATGTTAGTACAGCTTCAGTATGGCGTTGTTCGCTGTACGAAATGTTATTAAATACTCTGAATCCCCATTTTTCGTACAGAGTTACATATACATCATGTGCCAGTTTTTCTTCTTCACGCATAAAAAGTAAATTGCTAACCTCACTACTATCTGCTGCAACAACCGCTGTATCTGTAACCAACGAATCAAGATATGATTCGAGTTCGTAACTTTTGTAATCCTCCATATCCCAGTCTTCCGGTATTTCAGCTCTTGTACATCCAAAAGCTACAAACACCATTAAAACCTGAAACAAAGCTACCTTATTCATAATTATATCAATTTTAGTGAAACATCTTTGACTCATAACCGAACTTAAACAGGTTTACCCTACCTGAAAAATTTAAAAATATAGATAATTATATATGAAAGTTCTGATATAACGTTTAAACTCTTACATAAATCATTAAAAATTAGAAAATAAGCAGGTATCTTAGCGCCTGAACATAACAGGAATAATCTGTAAGTTAAGAAGGTAATAATTTCCTTTAGAATATGGAATTGGAAAAGCATTTTGAAATTTTCAGAGAAAATATAATTGGTCACAATGCTGACTTTGAAACTCCCTTTGGTAAAAAGAAGGTTATTTATGCCGACTGGGTAGCCAGTGGAAGATTATATAAGCCTATAGAAGAAAAATTGTGTCATGACTTTGGACCATTTGTGGCCAATACGCATTCCGAAACCAGTGAAACGGGGATTTTAATGACCAAGGCATACAAGCTATCACATCAGATGATTAAAAAATATGTAAATGCCAACGAAAACGATGTCATTATTACTGCCGGTTTTGGCATGACAGCAGTCATCAATAAATTTCAACGCATACTTGGGCTAAAATACTGCTCGCTGAATAATGGGAAAAAATGCATCAGGGAGCGGGAGCGGCCTGTGGTGTTTATTACCCATATGGAACACCATTCCAACCATACCTCCTGGTACGAGACCAATGCTGATGTTGTAATTATTGAACCGGATGAAAATCTTTTGGTAAGTACCGAAAACCTGAGAAAAAAGCTGGAAGAATATAAGGATCGTGAATTTAAAATCGGATCATTTACGGCATGTTCAAATGTCACGGGAATACGCACGCCTTATTATGAAATGGCATCCATCATGCACGAATACGGTGGTGTTTGTTTCATCGATTTTGCGGCATCTGCGCCATATGATCCCATAGATATGCATCCGGTTGATCTTATGAAGAAGCTGGATGCCATTATGTTCTCACCACATAAATTTTTAGGAGGTCCGGGCTCGTCAGGGGTGTTGATTTTTGATAAATCCATGTATAAAAATGAGGTTCCTGATAATCCGGGTGGAGGAACAGTGGACTGGACCAATCCCTGGGGAAAATATAAGTATGTGGATGATATTGAAGCCCGGGAGGACGGAGGTACACCGGGATTTCTGCAATCTATAAGAACGGCGTTGTGTTTTGAACTGAAGGAGATGATGGATCCCCATAAAATTATGAAAAGGGAAGAGGAGTTGCTGCAAAAGGCATTTGCCGGACTGGATAGGATAAAAGGTGTTCATATTCTCGCCAACAATGAACGTAAAAGATTAGGAATAATTTCGTTTTTTATGGAGAATATCCATTATAATCTTGTAGTTAAACTTCTTAATGATTTGTATGGCATTCAGGTTCGTGGTGGTTGTGCCTGTGCGGGTACCTATGGGCATCTGCTTCTGGAGGTTTCGCATGAGCGCTCTGATTTAATTACACAGAAGATCAACCAGGGAGACCTCACAGAAAAACCCGGTTGGATTCGATGGTCACTCCATCCGACCATGAAAACAGAAGAAGTTGATCTGTTTATTGAAGCTGTTCAGTATATTTCGGATCATGTGATGGAACTGGAAAAAGACTACACATATGTACCCCGGAAAAATGCATATTATCACAAAAATGAACCAGACTCTGATAAAAAAGTTGAAGAGTGGTTCAGATTCTGATTTGTTTGATATTAATATCTAAGGGATTGGGGTTGTTTCTCGGTACCACTAATAATCTGAATAACTTTTCGTAAATTGCTATAAGAAAATATTATCTGTGAGACATGAAACGGATATCTTTAGTGATTTCGGGATTGATATTTGTTTTCTCCGCTTTTTCAGCGAAGGTGGAGTGGGAATTGGCTTCAAAAATAGCTGTAAAATACCTTTCAGGTTTAGGAAATGAAAACATCCGATTCAAAGATATCACTGAAATCTCAAATGAAAATTATCCGACACAGTATATTATTAATCTGGCTCCTGAAGGTTGGGTTATCATTGCGGCTGATGACAGAATAAAACCTGTTTTGGCATATTCAAATGAAGGAAGCTTTATATTGGATAGTATAATTTCACCAGATGTTAAAAGCTGGATAAATGGATATAGTGTTCAGATTTCTTCTGTAGTAGAAGACAACATTAAAAGCAAGAACTCTGAATGGGACAAGTTACAACATGACGGATATGTAGCGTTAAAATCCAGACAAAGCTCAGTTGCTCCTATTCTGGACATTGCATGGGATCAGGTAGCTGGATGGAATAATTTATGTCCCGAAGATGAAGATGGTCCAGGTGGACATGTCAGGGTAGGTTGTGTTGCAGTTGCCATGGCTCAGGCTATGTATAATGTAAAGTTCGAAGCTCCATTAGCTGGTGCTCACCGTTATGTACACGATACTTATGGTGCAATCAACATAATTTTTGAAACTAAAGATCCCTTTGATTGGGCTGCAATGGCTAAAACAAAGCCGAATAAGGAAAATCAACGCTTGCTGTATTATTGTGCTGTAGCAATAAGTACTGATTTTGGTCCAAAAGGATCAGCATCACTGCCATTTAAAATTATTGGTGCAATGAAAGAATACTTTGGATATTCAAGTGACTTAAAATATTATGAACGCTACGAATTTGTTGATAATGACTGGAAAAATCTCATAAAGTCAGAACTGGATAAAAGTAATGTGCTTGTTTATTCAGGAATAGACGAAATCGGACATAGTTTCAATATTGATGGATATGATATTAATGACTATTTTCATATTAACTGGGGATGGAGTGGAAAATATAACGGATATTATTCAATAGATAATTTAAATCCGGGAGGCTTTAAATTTGATAATAATCAAAGCGTCATAGTAGGTATTGCCGATACTTATTATGGACCGACCGATATTACGTTATCCTCTAAAGAGGTTTATGAAAAAATACCGGCTGGGAGTTTTGTTTGTAAGGTTATTGTTAAAGATAATTCAGCAATTGACACATTTACATATAAGCTTGATGGCGGTCCCGATTTTCCATCTGGAGTAAAAGAAGCCCCCTTTTATATAGAAAATGACAGCTTGAAAACGAAATATATATTTGATGCATCAATTAAAAATGAATATGTACTTAATATTCATGTAAAGGATCAGCAGGGTTACGATTATACTAAAGCGTTTATTATTAATATTGTAACTGCAAATTCAATATCGGTAGGCGAACAAATGGTTAATTCATACGGATTTACTGTTTATTACAATAAAAAATTAAATGGTCTAATTCTCAAATCCATATTAAATAAAAAAGTAGATTTTGAACTAATTGATTTGAATGGTAAAAAGGTGATAGATAGGCAAATAACAGAAATGTTCTCCGTTATAAATGTGAATCATTTGAGAAAAGGAATATACCTTATACATTTATCATCTGATGATAATTCTGAGTACAAAAAAATATTGTTGAATTAGAAAGTTGTTTGTATTCAGCATTATATGGTACTATTTAGGCCATAACTTCTAGGAAAGTTTTAAATGGTCATAGTAATAATGATATTAAAAATGATAAGAAGAGGAAAAATAATTACCTTAATTGGTTTTATTATTTCTGCAGCAGTAATTTCATTTGGACAAAGAACACCTTATCCAATCAAGATTTCCGGCTCCCAAAGACTTGACAGTATATATGTTCAGATATTGGATACAGTAAACGGATTCTGGAATATTTATCAGAAAAAAGAATTCACTTATGAAATGGATAGTGGAATAATTTATCAAATAGGATCTATATGGAATAATTATAATAAAAAATGGGTACCTGATATTAAGATTGTATACATACAGGATGAAAATGGGAGTTTAATACATAAAGTTGAATATAAACGCTGGGTAATTGCCAAAAAATGGTTGGAAAGCCAGAAGATGGATTATGTTTACGAGAGTAATAATAAACTGACAGAATTGGTAATATATAAGTGGTTGAATAATAATATTTTAGGTGAATGGCGTTTGTATGGTAAAAAAGATTATTCCTATGAAAATACACAACTTGTAACAGAAAATGAAAATATTTGGGATTCCACTGATAGCACCTGGCAGCCTATGCAGAAAACAGAATATTCTTTCAATCCAGAAGGTAATTTAACAAATGAGAAAAGGTTTAGATGGAATATAGATTTAAATGAATGGAATAAACTACCGCATGAAGAGTACTTATATAATTCTTCGGGAAATGCTATTCTTTACAGACGAGGTACTGGAGTATTTTCAGTAGAAGGAGATTTTTCTTATGATATAAACGGCAATTTATTGGAATATTCGGAATGGTCTAAAAGCAATGAGATAGATTGGCGCTTATTACGTCTAATAAATTATACCTATGATACAATGTTTTCAATAAATAAATTATTATTGCCGCCAAGATATGTGGAACTGGATGAAATGAATACACACCTTTGCTTTACAAATAAATTGACTGAAAGATTATTTTTAGACTATTCATTTTACGGTTATTCAACTAAAGAAACATATTATTATTCGGAACAAAGTGGCACACCTCTCCAAAATACTGTAAATGTAGAATACCGGCTTTATCCAAATCCCGTCAGAGACTTTGTTGAAATTGATATTAAAAGTAATGATAATGTAACGTTTGAATTATATGATTTGCAGGGGCAATGTTTACTTATTGAAGACATATGTTGTTCTAAAAAAGTCTATCTGAAAAATCTTTCGCCTGGATTATATATTTATAATCTTAACGTAAATGGCATAAGGAGATCCGGGAAATTGATGAAAGAATAATCAATTCATAAACCACCAAACATAGTAACTTAAACTATCATCTTTTTCTTTTTCATACAGGGGATATAAGATATTCGATGGAATTTTTCTGTTTTATATTTATTTAAATCCATATAGTTTGGTTTTATCATCTAATAATTACCGTTTAATGCTTATTTTTACTTTTTTTGCATAAATTTTCAGATATGGAATCAACACGGCAGGAAAAGATTGCAAAACTTTTGCAGAAGGATTTGGGAGAGATATTTCAGAGAGAGGCGCAGCTGCATGCACCGGGAAAACTCATTACGGTTACAGTTGTAAGGGTATCGCCGGATTTAGGCATTGCTAAGGTTTATCTCAGTGTATTTCCTTCATCAGGTGCCGCTTCAGTTGTTGAAACAATCAACATCCATAAGGGGCATTACAGAAATCTTCTGGCTAAAAAAGTTAGACACCAGTTAAGAGTTATTCCTGACCTCCAGTTTTACATGGACGATTCAGAAGATTATGTAAGAAATATTGATTCACTGTTAAACGAATAACAATGCAATACGATCCTATTAAACGTTCTTTGGGAAATGTGTTTAATAAAACTCCCTTTTTAAGAAAACTCTTTTACCGTTTACTCGATATTCTTTTATTGCGCACCTGGCATGTAAAAAAGGAACTGCGTCTGTGGAAAAAAAACTATCCAGACAAAGCCATGTTACTGGATGCCGGATCAGGTTTTGGCCAGTATACCTACTATCTTTCCGGGGTGAACCCAAAATGGAATGTGCTGGGTGTAGATGTAAAACAGGAACAGATAGATGACTGTAACCACTTCTTTGAACAGATCAACCGTTCGGACAGGGTGAAATTTGAATATGCCGACCTGACTAAATTCAGCAAACCTGAAACATTTGATTTTATTCTTTCTGTAGATGTGATGGAGCATATTCTGGAGGATGTTGAAGTGTTTAAGAACTTTAATGCATCGCTTAAAAAAGGTGGAATGCTGCTGATAAGCACACCTTCGGATCAGGGCGGAAGTGACACCCATCATGATCACGAGCACGATGAGGTGACTGGTTTTATCGATGAACATGTTAGGGATGGATACGGTATTAAGGAGATTGAGGATAAATTAATAACTGCAGGGTTCACAAAAGTTGATGCCCGCTATAGTTATGGAAAACCAGGCTCGCTATCCTGGAAAATTTCCATGAAATATCCCATCCAACTGCTGAATGTAAGTAAAATATTCTTTATTGTTATTCCGTTCTACTATCTCATTTTATATCCGTTTGCACTTATACTGAACTATTTTGACGTTAAGAATAACCATAAAACAGGAACAGGGCTGATTGTTAAAGCCTGGAAATAATGCGACTGGCCCTCCAAATAGCACGCCGGTATTTATTTGCAAAAAAATCACATACCGTTATCAATGTCATTTCGATGATATCGGTGGCGGGTGTAACTATCGGAACCATGGCATTAATTGTGGTTCTTTCTGTTTTTAATGGGTTTGAAGACCTGATCGGTAAATCTTACAGTGCGTTTAATCCGGATCTTAAAATTCTGCCTGCTTCAGGAAAAGTTTTCAATTATACTGCGCATATTGATTCAGTGCTGGGTAACTCAGGTGCAGAATGGTGGTCTAAGGTTATAGAAGATCAGGCATTCGTGTCATATGACGATAAGCAAAGTCCGGTAATAATAAAAGGTGTAGATCAAAATTTTGTGCGTGTATCTGGCCTTGATACTATGTTGGTTGAAGGCAGATTTACGCTGTGGAACGAAGAGAAACCAACGGCTGTTGTAGGCTATGGGCTGGCAAGAACGTTACGGATCGGACTGAAATTTATTGCACCTATCGTGATTCATGCTCCGAAGCGTGAAAAGCAGGTTTCAATGATTAATCCTGAGAGTAACTTTATCAGCGATTATCTTTATCCAAGTGGATTATTTGTTGTATATCAGCCCGAATATGATATGAATTATATCATACTACCAATTGAAGAAGCGCAAAAACTATTCGACTATACAGATCAGGTTACCCAAGTGGAATTAAAGGTACCGGACAGTAAAGATTTAAAAGACGTACAGTCATACCTGGAAAAGCATTTGGGTTCTGACTTTAAAGTTTTAAACCGTTTTCAGCAACAGGAAGAATTCTATAATATGATGAACATTGAAAAGTGGATCACATATTTAATTCTGATGTTTGTACTTTTTATAGCCACATTTAATCTCATAAGTTCACTATCCATGTTAATGATGGATAAGAAAGATGACATTGATACGCTTAGGAATCTGGGAGCCAATAGTAAATTAATTCGAATGATCTTTGTTTTTGAAGGTTGGATTATTTCTCTTGTTGGCACTATTCTTGGTTTAATTCTGGGAGGAATTTTCGTTCGGTTGCAAATGGTCTACGGATTATTAAAGTTAAGCGGAGGAGGTAATTTTATTATTGAGTATTATCCGGTTAATGTACTTGCAACAGATTTCGTTATTGTCTCTGTTTCTGTTATTGCCCTCGGTTTCCTTGCTTCCTGGTACCCTGTTAGAAGAATTACTTCAAAAATTTTAGGGTGAAATTGATTAATGGCAGGATGAACAATTAATCTAATCATCCTACAAGGAATCTTATAAACGAAAAACTTCCAAACCAATATTATTTAAACAATACATGTTATTTTTGTACTCCATTAATAAATTATGATCTATCCGATTCAGTTTGAAGAGAAAATTGGTTTTGACAGAATCCGTAGGATGCTGAAGGTTGAGTGCATGACTACACTGGGGGAGCAGCTTGTGGATGAAGTTACGTTTTTGACCGATTATAACGCCATTCAGTTACAACTTGGACTGGCATGGGAATTTGTGGTCATACGTAAGGAGGAAGATGGATTTGAAATAGGTTTTTTTACCGATTTGCGTGAACCGCTTGGTGCAGTAAGGCCTCTTGGAACCTGGCTTAGTGAAAAGGTTTTTCATGAACTCAGGAAATCACTGGAAACATTGGGTCGTATTGCCGGGTTTTTTAAAGGTGAACGCAAAGAAAAATACCCGAACCTTTCTGATATAGCGGGTGAGGTTTTACAGTTTCCTGATCTGATCCAAAAAATAAAACGGGTATTCGACGATGAAGGCCGGATGAAGGACAATGCTTCACCGGAATTATTGAAGATTCGCCAGTCGCTCAGGCAGGAGCAGCAGACCTTGTCTCGGAGAATCCAACGGGTTTTGGTTAAGGCAAAAACAGATGGTTTGATCGAAAGTGATGTGTCACCTTCTGTGCGTGACGGGAGACTGGTTATTCCGGTAGAAGCAAGAAATAAACGAAAGATCAACGGCATTATTCACGATGAATCGGCAACCGGAAAGACAGCGTTTATTGAGCCGGCCGAAGTAGTGGAAGCCAATAACCGCATTCGTGAACTTGAAATAGAGGAACGGCGTGAGATCGTAAAGATTTTGATTGAGCTTACATCTCATATTCGACCACATATACAAGAGATCGGACAATCCTTTCATTTTCTGGGATTGATAGATTTTTTAAGGTCAAAATCAATTTTGACTGATCAGTTGAAAGCCATAAAACCTGTTGTTAAGGATCAACAAACGTTTGACTGGAAAGAAGCTGTTCATCCCTTATTGTTTCTTTCGTTTAAAAAAGATGGGAAGAAGGTTGTTCCGCTCTCCTTAAGGTTGAATAATAACAGCAGGATTTTGTTGATTTCCGGTCCGAATGCCGGTGGTAAATCGGTCTGTTTAAAAACGGTTGGTTTGATCCAGTATATGCTGCAGTGTGGCATTCCGGTTCCGGTACATGAAAGCTCAGAGATGGGCATTTTTAATGATATTTTTATCGATATTGGCGATGAACAGTCTCTGGATAATGATCTGAGTACTTACAGTTCCCATCTGCTCAATATGAAACATTTTCTGAAAAACGCAGGATCAAAAAGTCTGTTGCTGGTAGATGAATTTGGTACAGGAACGGAACCGCAAATAGGGGGCGCCATCGCAGAATCTATATTGCAACATATTAATAATACAGGAGCTTACGGTGTTCTGACTACACATTATTCTAACCTGAAACATTATGCATCGCAAACTCAGGGCATCATTAACGGGGCCATGATGTTTGATCAGCAACATTTGCAACCGTTGTTTCAGTTACAGGTTGGTAAACCGGGGAGTTCTTATGCCATCGAAATGGCGCGCAAGATAGGTATTCCGGAATCGGTAATTGAGCTGGCAACGGAAAAAGTAGGACAGGATACACTTGATTTCGATAAGCACCTGCGGGAGATTTTGCGAGATAAAACCTATTGGGAGCGGAAGCGGGATAATATCCGAAAAAAGAATAAACAGGTTGAAGATCTTGAAATTACTTACAAAGAGCAGCTGCAGAAGTTAAAGGGTGAACGGTCTAAAATTCTGGAAGAGGCGAGGAGAGAGGCAGCAAAGCTAATGGATAATGCCAACGCTACAATTGAAAATACAATTCGCAAAATCCGCGAATCGGAGGCTGATAAGCTCAAAACTAAAGATGCACGAAATGAATTTGAGGTGCATAAAGAAGAGATAACAGGCGATTCATCTGATGACAAAGTGCTGCGAGAAATGGAGAAGCTGATCCGGCGGCAGGAACGAAAAAATACTAAGAAACCGGATCAAAAAACTGAGAAGAAACTTAAAGTTCAAAAGAAGGAAGTTATACAAAAAGGAGATACTGTAAAAATCTTATCCCGAAATGCTTATGCCGAGGTGTTGGATATTAAAGGCAAAGAAGCGGAACTTGCGTTGGGGCATCTTAGGATCACAGTCAAACTAAATGATCTGGAAAAAGTAAGTAACAGAGAAGCTAAACGCACTAAAAAGGATAATTACAAAGCATCTGAAACATATCGCAACAGTGATATTCAAAATCGTAAGCTCAGTTTCAGAAGCGATATTGATGTGCGTGGTATGCGCGGAGAAGAAGCCGTTCGGGCCGTGATGAATTTTGTAGATGATGCAGTGATGGTTGGTGCGACGCATTTGCGAATTTTACATGGAACAGGTACCGGAGCCTTACGGCAAATGATACGAGAATACCTGAATACCGTGGAATTTGTGGAAAGTGCCAGAGATGAACATGTTCAACTAGGCGGCGCGGGTATTACCTTAGTGGATCTTAGCTATTAATGAACAATTCATATTGAAGAATGAATAATTTTGTTTCAAATTAGGATTCACGAATAACATATCATGATTTACTTACCAGTCACTTCTTACCTTCATTTTTTTACTTTTGCCTTTTAACTTTTACCCTTTAACCTGTCACACAAAACAAAAAGCCACAGGATGAACGCCGGATAAATATTCACCCTGTGACCTTATGGAATCAATTGAACGAAGTTATCTTACCACTGTAAGTTTTATGATTATTGGTAATTCTGTAAAAAAGGACAGAATTTTCAAAACCTTTGGTGTTTAAAATGCCTGAGTTTGTCATGGTCTTAAATACGAGTCTTCCTCCCGTATCATAGAGCGATACAGATGTATTGATATAATTATTCAGACCGTTGATATGAACCTCATTGTTGTTATACCATACATCCAGTGTTGGTTCATCAGCCGGATCATAATCTGAAGAACCTCCGGTTGAATATAAAGAATCTGTAAATTTAGTTCCTTTTAATTCCAAAGTTGATGTTTTGGTGTTCCCGCCGTTATCAGCCAAATATATATTTGTCCATTCAGGTCTGTCGGGCGTTTGATCCATCCAAAGCATTTCAGTCCATTCTTCATCTTTTTTGCGTTCAAAGTTTTCAGTTATGAATTTGTAATATGACATTACCGGACCGCAAAATAATGTAGGTTTATAATTATTGGCAGGAGCTGGTGCAATAAAAATACCCATATTGAATCTTCCTACCCCGGTATGCAAGACTCTGCCTACCATATTCCCCAATTCATCAGTTGGTTGTGTATGAACATCTGCCACGATAAAATCTTCCTGAGATGCCTCTTCAACGTTCCAGAATAATTTCAACATCCAGCCATCGTACGTTGGCGGTACACCGCAAACACCATACTGTATAACTCTGAGTGCCTGTTGCAAAAACTGAATCTGATCACCGCTAAATGCTTCACCATTGACTTCTTTAAGCGAAATTTCCAGTAAATCATCCGCAACTTCTGCAAAACCTTTCCAGAAGTTTTCATATTTATCAGTGTTAAAACGGTCTTTGTTCATGAATACGGCAGCATCAGACGCAAATTGTTTAAGTGATAAATAGAAAGCTGGATAGGGTTCGATATAGCCGTATGGATAGGAACACGAAATGCCACCTGTGTAAGATTGTTTTGCATATAAAATGTTATCATGCCTTAGTTGAGACCATGAAGCCAGCTGGCTATTGAGTTTTTCGTGTTGCCATGCCACGGTTTTCATAAAGAATGGCGTGTAGTCGTTATTTTCAGCCACGCTTAGATCCTTTATCGATTTGAGCCAGATGTTATACAGCGATTCACTCCAGTATGCATCATCGTAAGCATCAAAAAGGTAACGCATGGCGTCTGCCGCTGAGCTATACGGATACTTATCCAGATCTTTTTCCAAAAGGTGAATGGCATTATTGTTTCCCAGGCAAAACATCACGTCAAGCGGATCGGGCATCATTCGCAAAACTTTTCGATTATTATAAATGATCCGGTCGTAGGTTACGTTATGCAATACATAGGAATCTATTACAAAACGCTGCCCGAATAATTTGTATGATATGGGTAATTGTGCCGGTTCAGAAGAAAAAGGATCTGTCATAATAATATCCGAAAGAATCTTCTGTCCATACATTTCATCAGACTGAAGTTTGTCCTGAAGTTTTTTAAGATTAGCATCATCTGCCAAATCTGAAACTGATGAAAGATTCAGTTCTGTCAGAACAGACTTAAATTCCAGCGGAGTAAGGTTGTCTGATTCACCTACAAAATACTTTATAATTTCATCAATTTCGTTTAGTTCTTCATCTGCACCTGATTTATACAACACATCGTTCACCATTGCTGATAACATAGCCATACGTTTTATATCAGTGCTGTCCATGGTCAAATCTTCTGGTGGTTGTGTCAGAAAGATATTGATAAAACTCAGCCACATCATGCTTCGGAAATACGATTCCTGACCGTCAGTGTAATGGCCTCGGGGCTTGAATTGGCTGAAGTCAATATTTCTGCTATGATATGTAAACAGCGGTGTGGGCTTATAATCAGCATTATACACATACTTTTTAATTGCATCAAAATCTGCCTGTGCACAGTAGGTAGGTTCAATAACCAGGTTGCTGTCCAGTAATACCCGCGCCATCAGGATATAAAGTTCTGCATCGCAAACGGTATATGCTAATTCCTGGTCCGTGTTGTAAGTAGGTGCATCAGCAAGAAACCTGTCGTACATTTTTTTCAGAGCCTTGCTGAGGTTTGCTTCAAGGTAGTTAATTTCAATGTCCTGAAGCATGTTGTCGTAAGAATTATGTAATGCGTGGAGTAGAACATCTGTGGTTATGAATACAGGTAGATCTTTATGATAAACCCGATCCAGTCCTTCCAGTACCGAACTATAAGATAATCGTTCCGTAACCACAAAATGATTCTTTTTTAATAGGTCCAGTTCGTTAGCTGTAAGGTTAAATTTTTGTACTACAGAGTCGTAATAGCAGGAGGTTTTAATATCGAAAGGTCCCTCATCGGCTGTATAGAATTCGCCGTTTTGCGGATAAATACCGTACAATGTTTCTTTCGACATGTTTTTGTGCTGTTCCAGGTAAGTCTGATAAATATCAGGATCAAATCCTTGTGCAAAAAGACTTCCTGCAAACCATAGAGATAACAGAAGAGTAAAGATTGATTTCATATGCCTGTAATTTGTATGTTATAAAGTTATGAATTTAACTCAGAATCATCACATTAACAGAGAGGCTTATTATGTGAAAAAGGTTGTATGAGAGTTAATTTATTTTGTTTGATTTTGTAAAATTATTTCAATAACTATGCACTGCTAATCCTGAATCAAATCCTGACCCGCAATTGAAACTTTTCTTTCGGACCCCGATCGTCCACATTCACCTACAAAAAATGGATGTTGGCTGAAAATTACTGGTTGCGGAGTTATTTTATTCGCTCTTTTGTTGACGTAAAAACCAACAAAACGAAACATATGTTAAAAACTTTAAATACTATGGAAACTTTTATTGTAAATATTGTTTCCTGAGTTTATTTTGGTATATCTTTGCCGAAAATATTATTTATGAGTGAAGAAGAGTTAAATAATATACTTGATAAAGTGAAGGATCTGTTCATGCGTTATGGCATTAAAAGTGTTACGATGGATGATGTTTCACGTGAATTAGGTATATCAAAAAAGACCCTTTATCAGTATGTGTCCAACAAAGAGGATTTGGTTGAAAAGGTACTGGAGTATCTGCATGGCCAGATAGACAAGCGGGACAAGATGTGTGATACAAGGGATAAAAATGCGATTGAGATTTTGATGATGGTTAGCGATAAAGTTAGCTATATGATGAAAAACCAAAATCCTTCCATGCAATATGATCTGAAAAAGTACTATCCTGAAATCTTTAGGAAATTTTATGAGATTCAGCGGGAAGAAATATATAAGTCCATTATATCCAATATTAATAAAGGTAAAATTGAACAACTGTACAGGGATGAAGTAAATCCTGTTTTGGTAGCTAAATTATACCTGAGCAGGGTGGTAACCATTATGGACAGGGATATTTTTACTGAAGATGAGATCCGGACTCCGGGATTCTTTTTATCAATAATGGAGCTTCATATCCGAAGCTTAGCCACATCAAGAGGGCTTGAAGTATTAGAAGAGAAATTAAAAGCATATAACAACTAAAAATCCGATTTAATAAGATGAATACACTTAAACTATTGATTGCATTGAGTCTGTTACCTGTTCTGGCTGTTTCAGCCCAGGACAAAATGGACTTATCGCTGGATGAGGCGAAGTCATATGCGTTGGATCACAACAAAACGATTCAGAACGCAGAACTTGACAAAGAACTGGCAAAAAAGTCCGTATGGGAGGCGATATCATCCGGTTTACCACAGGTAAGTGCATCGTTTGATTACACCAACTTTTTTAATTATGAATTTGCTTTCAGCTTTGGAGGCGGTGGGACTGGCCTTTCCAAGGAACAGACTAGTGGTATAATTAATGATATTTTGACCAATGAATATCCAACCGCAAATCCATCTACTATTCTTGCTTCTTATGCAATAGATAGTGCAATACAGAGCAATATGCCGACTTCATCTATTAGAATGAGGGATCAGGCAAGTGCTAAGTTACAGGTTAGTCAGTTGGTATTCAGTGGTCAGTTTCTTGTAGGAATTCAGTCCGCAAAACTTGCAAAAGAAATCATGAATATGAGTTATAATAAAACCGAAAATGAAGTAACGGATATGGTAATAAGTTCTTATTACCTAACACTAATAACTCAGGAGTCATTGCGTATTTTGAAAGAAAACATTGGCAATTTGGATAAGATGGTAAGCCAGACTCAGGCTATGGTTGACGCAGGAATGGCTGAACAGATTGATGCAGATCAGTTGAAAATAACCAGTGTTCAGTTGAAAAATTCACTCAAGTCCATGGAACGTAACCTGGAGATGAATTACAATATGTTACGTTTTCAGTTGGGAGTTGAACCTGGAACACCATTAAACCTTACTACAACACTGGATGATGTCATCAATAGCCAGGAAGTTATTCAGTCGACACTTGCACCATTCGTAATTGATAATAATATTGATTACCAGTTGTTTAAGGGACAGGAGAAAGTGCAGGAGAAACAGGTAATGCTTCAAAAGAGTGCTTATTTGCCAACCATTTCTGCATTTTATTCTTACAACGCAAAAATAATCACTACTGATTTTGACCTGAATCCACCACATACGATTGGTTTCAGCGTTAATCTTCCTCTGTTTACTTCATGGAATCGTCAGACAAAGGTGCAGAAGGCTGAAATTCAGTTGGATAAGGTAAGAAACAGTAAAGCAATGCTGGAAGATCAGTTGAACATGCAATCCGAACAGCTGAAATATAATCTTAAGACTGCTATTGAAAATTATAATCTGCAAAAGGAGAATGTTGAAGTTGCCAAACGTGTTTACGATACATACAATCGTAAATATAATGAGGGTGTCATTTCCAGTCTGGAACTCACACAATCCAACTCAACCTATCTTGAGGCTGAAAGTAATTATATCCAGTCCGTAATGTCGATGTTACAGGCTAAGCTGGCATTGGATAAACTTAATAATAATTTGTAAAACATAAAAAATCAGATATAAAATGAAAAAGCTACTTTATTTACTGCTTGTCAGTGGTGTTTTTGTGACTTCGGCCTGCAAACCCGGAGAAAAGAAAGAGGAAGAATCCGGTGCTAAAAATACGGAGATGAAAAAAGATGAGGCAGCACCTGAAGTTGTTGCTCCAAAGGATAAGACCTATAATGTGCGGGTTATGACACTGGCCGTAGATACACTGGAAAATACAATTGATTATACAGCTACTCTCGCTGCTTTTGAGGAGGTTCATTTTGCATCTGCTTCACCGGGAAGGATTCAGAAAATCTATGTGGAAGTTGGTGATCATGTTAAAAAAGGTGATTTGATTGCAGAAATGGATAAAACTCAGTTGATGCAGGCCCGAATCCAGCTTGAAAACGCAAAAGTAAACTACGAACGTTTGAAAGCTCTAAAGGAGACTAATAGTATAAGCGACCAACAATTTGATCAGGTCAAGACGCAATACGATGTGACCAAATCAAATGTTGATTTTTTGGAAGAAAATACACGTTTGGTATCCCCGATAAATGGTGTGGTTACCGGCAAGTATTTTGAAAATGGTGAGATGTACTCGGGAGCACCCAACACACAGGCTGGAAAAGCAGCTATTGTTTCGCTGATGCAGATTGATCCGCTGAAAGCTATTGTGAATGTGTCAGAGGCATATTTCCCAGATGTTTACGAAGGAATGAAGGCTGATGTAAAGCTTGATATCTATCCGCAAAAGATGTTTGTTGGAGAAGTTTTCAGGATTTACCCGACACTTGATCCGATGTCCAGGACATTTAAGGTAGAGATCAAACTGAATAACAAAGGTGAGAAACTTCGTCCGGGAATGTTTTCACGGGTAAGCCTTGATTTAGGTACCTATAAATCCATTGTCATTCCTTCTATTGCCTTAATGCAGCAGGAAGGTACAAATGACAAGTATGTATTTATTGCAGAAAACGGTATTGCACATAAAATTAAGGTGAAAACTGGAAAACGTTTTGACGATAAAATAGAAATTATTGCCAACGAAATTAAACCCGGCGTAAAGTTGATAGTAACCGGGCAGGGTAACCTTATGGATCAGTATAAAGTAAAAATCGTTGACTAATAAAACCGACAAAAGAAATTTATCATGAGTATATATTCTAGTGCAGTAAAAAAGCCGATCACCACCTTATTGATATTTGTGGGTGTGATCATATTCGGCCTCTATTCGCTGGTGAAACTACCGGTGGATTTTTACCCGGAGATGGAGTTTCCTGCCATTACGGTTTTTACGACCTATAGTGGGGCAAATGCTGCTGATATTGAGACAAATATAACCAAACCCATCGAGGATGCTTTGAGTTCAATCAGTGATATAAAGGAAATTACTTCGACATCACGCGATAACATGTCTGTTGTGATGGTTGAATTTGAATTTGGGAAGAACCTTGATGAAGCTGCAAATGATATCCGGAATTCACTTTCGTTTATTAAACGTTTCCTGCCGGAAGATGCAGAGGATCCAACCATATATAAGTTCAATACGGCTATGATGCCTATTCTTTTCTATTCTGTTACCGCGAACGAAAGCTTCGACGGATTAGAGAAGATAATGGATGAGAAAGTTATTAATCCGTTAAACAGGATTGACGGAATCGGTAATGTAGGTCTGGCAGGTTTGCCGGGGCGTGAAATAACTGTTGAAGTTGATCCGTATAAACTGGATGCATACAACCTTTCTGTGGAACAGATAGGTAATATGTTACGGATGGAAAACGTGAATACTCCGGCCGGTAATATTGAAATGGGCGAGATTGATTACCCCATACGTGTTGAAGGAGAGTTTGAGCGTAGTGAAGATATCCGGAACATTGTTGTTGGAAATGTGAATGGTCAGTCCATTTACCTAAAAAATGTGGCTGCAGTTCGTGACTCTGCCAAGGATATCAATGCGTCTGAAACGGTTAACGGCGAGAGGGCAGCCCGTATGTTTGTAATGAAACAGAGTGGCGCAAATACAGTTAATATTGCAACTCAGGTAAAAAAACAGATAGAAGAAGCCAAGCAGAACCTGCCGCCGGATGTTAAAATTGAGACCATATTCGATTCGTCGGAATTTATCTCAAATTCAATCTCGAATCTTTCGGAGACTTTCATGTATGCCTTGCTTTTTGTTGTGCTGGTCGTTTTGTTCTTTCTTGGTAGATGGAGAGCAACATTCATTGTGGTTCTGACTATACCAATATCACTTATAGTTGCATTTATTTACCTGGCTAATACAGGAAACTCAATTAATATCATCTCACTTTCCTCGTTATCCATAGCGATAGGTATGGTGGTGGATGATGCGATTGTGGTTTTGGAGAATATTACAAAACATATTGAACGCGGTGCAACACCACGTGAGGCAGCTATATACGCTACGAACGAGGTGTGGCTGGCGGTTATTGTTACAACATTAACAGTTGTAGCGGTATTCTTCCCGTTAACCATGTTAGGTGGTTTAACCGGAACATTCTTCCGGCAGTTGGGATGGATCGTTTCTATAACAGTTGTAACATCAACTATAGCGGCCATTTCACTCACACCGATGTTGTCGTCCAAATTATTGCGTTTGCGTTCAGCCGAAGAGAAGAAGAAAAAAAGAACATTGCATCAGAGATTTATTGAACCATTTCTGGACTGGATGGATAGTTTCTATGAAAGAACGCTTAAATGGGCTATTCATCACAAGGTGACTATCATCATTCTGTCCTCTGTTATATTTCTTGGTTCTTTGTTTTTGGTTACTCAGATTGGCGGGGAATTTCTCCCTGAGACAGACAACAGTAGTATTAGCATTGAAGCGCACATGCAGGTTGGAACACGTACCGATGAAGCTGTGAAACTGGGTGAGAAAATTGATAACTACTTCTCTGAAACATTTCCGGAAATTCAATTGATTTCCAGATCTAACGGTTCAGATGCATCCGCTGGTCTGCAGGCGTTGTTTCAGACTACAGGAAGTAATATTATAAACTATAGTCTTCGACTGGTAAAACCGGAAGAAAGGAATCGTTCCGTTTTTGAAATAGCTGAAGATATTCGTGATTATTTGGGCACGTTGCCGGGATTGGTTGAATATTCAGTCTCTACCAGTAACAATATGGCAATGGGTGGAAATAATAATGTTGAGGTAGGTGTTTACGGATACGATATGGATAAAACCACTGCCTTTGCTAAAATGATTCAGGATAAGATTGAACAGATTCCTGGAGCCCGTGAGGTACAGATCAGCAGAGATGATTTCAAACCGGAACTTCAGGTTCATCTTGACAGGGATAAAATGGCACAGCACGGGTTAACGACTGCCACTGTATCTTCTGCCTTAAGAAACAGGATAGAAGGATTAACGGCAACACGTTTCCGTGAGTTTGGAGACGAATATGATGTAATTGTTAAATTCAAAAAGCAATACAGAAATTCGCTTTCTGACATAAAGAATATCTCAATAGCAACACCAACCGGAAAGTCGATCCGGCTGGAAGAAATTGCAGATATCAGAGAGGAACTGACTCCTCCAAATATTGAACACAAAAGAAAAGAGCGTATTGTTACCGTTTCGGCAATCCCTTATAAAACATCATTAGGGGAACTGGCTAATTCCATCAAGGAGGTATTAAAAACCGTAGATACTCCGCAAGGTGTGATGGTTGAAGTTGGTGGTGCTTACGAAGATCAGGAAGAATCGTTCAGCGATTTGTTTCTTCTGATGTTGCTGAGTTTGGCTCTTGTTTACATTGTGATGGCCAGTCAGTTTGAATCGTTCAAGCTGCCGTTGATCATAATGTTCTCCATTCCGTTCTCATTCTCAGGAGTATTTCTGATATTATTTATGACCCATACAAACATGAGTGTAATTGCTTTACTGGGAGCGGTTCTGTTGATAGGTATTGTGGTTAAGAATGCGATTGTGCTCGTCGATTTTATCGATCTTATGCGTGACAGAGGCTATGAATTGTATGAAGCAATCGTGATTTCCGGAAAATCCAGGTTACGTCCGGTATTAATGACAGCACTGACCACCATTCTGGGTATGACTCCAATGGCGCTTAGCAGAGGTGAAGGTTCCGAAATATGGAGCCCTATGGGAATATCTGTAATTGGAGGATTGGTGTTTTCAACTATCATTACAATGATTCTGGTTCCGGTAATGTACGCATCATTTTCAAAACGCGGTGAACGCGACAGAATGAAAAAAGTGCGTGAGCGTTATAAATTCATGGAGACACCTATTAAAAGTTCAAACTAAAAAACACTGAAAAATGGATAAACCAGCTTTAAAAGCCGTTTTTATAACCTATAATCAGGCATTGACCGAAAAAGTGGAATTTATGCTTGACAGAATGGGGATCAGAGGATATACCCAATGGGAAAATGTGATGGGGCGTGGATCTGTGGAAGGTAATCCGCATATGGGTACGCATACCTGGCCGGAAATTAACAGTTCTGTTCTTACTATTATTGATGCAAGTAAAGTTAGTGATCTGCTCGATAATGTAGTCAGATTGGATAATGTGAATAAGGACGTGGGTATCCGGGCATTTGTCTGGGATGTAACTCAAACAGTATAAAAACCTATAACCGTTAAAATACGTATACGTATTTTATTCATGCAGCTGCAGCAATGCAGCTGCATTTTTTTTATTAATTTCAATCCTTCAGAAAAGGATCATAGTATAAAATTTTTTCAAATAAAATCTTAAACCGAAGCAACCTTTTTTAATTCGTCGACCTCTTAGTACTATAGAATTTAATTTAGCCAGTATGAGAAAATATACATTAGTAGGTTTATTTGCAGCAATTATTCTTGTGTTCAGTGCCTGTGATGAGGTTGTAGATGGAGATATGTACGGTGATAAAGCGGGGTCTGAGTCTATGTACCTTGCAGATGGTATGGCAGGAGGATCCGTTTCCGGAGGTTCAGGGAATGGAGATTCTACGCAGGTTGATATTGTAGCAGGTCAGATAACAGCTGGTGAGTGGAATGATTTATCGAACTGGACTTTTTGGGTCAACCTGGGACAGGATGAAGACTATAAAGGAATGCCGGAACATTGGGAGTATAATATAAGTACAAGAATTTCAGTACAGGTGACAGGCTCATCGGGTAATCCTGTGATTAATGAAACAATGCAGCTTCTGGATGGATCTGATCAGGTTTTATGGTCCACAAAAACGGATTATGCTGGTATGGCAGAATTTTGGCCGGGTTTATCCGGTTCTGATGCTGCTGTTTCGGAAATGAAAATTAAAGTGGCCGGATTAACTTTCACTGGTTTAAAACAATATACTGAAGGGGTAAATGAAATTACACTGAACGATTATAATGCTGCCATTATTGGCTCTAAAATTGACATAGCATTCGTTGTGGATGCTACCGGATCAATGTCTGATGAGCTGGAATATCTGAAAGTTGAGCTGGTAGATGTAATTGATAGCGTAAAAGAAACTAATCCTGATGTTGTAATAAATACTGGCAGTGTATTTTACCGTGATGAAGGCGATGAATATGTGACAAGACAAAGCCCGTTTACTACCGATATAACAACTACGGTGAATTTTATTAAAGATCAGTCAGCAGATGGTGGAGGCGATTTTCCTGAGGCTGTTCATACAGCTTTGAATGAAGCAATCAATAACCTTCAGTGGTCTAATAGCAGTAAATCACGCCTTTTGTTTTTAATGTTAGATGCTCCGCCACATCATGAAACTGATATCATTTCAAAAATGAATGAGTTAGTTGAGGATGCTGCTGCAAAAGGCATAAAAATAATTCCGGTAACGGCGAGTGGAATAGATAAGGAAACTGAATTTTTAATGCGATACATTGCAATAGCAACAAATGGTACATATGTATTTATTACCAATCACAGCGGTATTGGTAACGAACATTTAGAACCTACAGTTGGTGATTATGAGGTTGAATACCTGAATCATTTAATGGTTCGGTTGATTAATCAATATCTCGAATAAAATAGCTTCGTTCAATTCAATTAAATTAAAGTGCTTCTGCACTTTACACATCTGTTTTTTGTTTGAATAATTTTAAGAAGCGTGAGCCGGAAGGATGACGGTGAGCGCTTCTTTTTTACTTCCCAATAGAGAAATTAAATATTCTACTTCCCTGATTTAATTGAAATTTCTCAAAATTTCCGTAAATTTAAAGGCCGCCTCAGATTTTGTAATCAAAGTAATAAAAGTATGCCTGATAGGGTAGTACCAGAGTAAATAAACTTTTGGTACAGATATGGATTCCGTGTGAATCATAATCGGTCATATATTACATTGGAGTAATTTCCGAAGTCTTTAATAATATCCGTGAGGTATATTAAAAATTGATTGTTTTGTAAGTGTTTGATAATGTGTTGGTAATAAGTAGGAGTGAAATAGATTAAAACTTTCATTTTTATATGAAAGACTGAGGTTAGTGATCCATTTTAAAAGAAAAATTTGTTTATAAATGTTAATTTGTTAAATTTATACAAATTTCACCTGTATTGATTTTGATTTTGTGATGTTGGGCAACAGATGAATATTATTTTCTGATTTAGAGTATTTTAATATAAAATATAGTAGGGAATTAATTGAGTCTTATAAGTTAAACTACTTAATTTATTTAAGCAGTTTGTTATAAACACACAAAATTATTGATATGAATAAATATGCTTACTTTCTGTTTGTCCTGGTGCTTTTAGTTAGTTGCGGGAATCCAAATTCGCGTGAGCAAAACATTGGGGAATTGGTTATTAACAGCGATTTAAATATTAAGCTGGATACCGTTTTGAATAATCTTAATGAACCTGATGATGTATATATATCCGGTCAGTCGATATATTATTCTGTAAAGAATAATGAAGCTAAGGGTGATGAGGGGGCCTATGATATCATGGCATTCGATGAAGCAACTCAACAATCCAGGGTTGTGTATACTTCAAATACCAGACCATTTGGTCTTATTGTAAATGACAGTTGCATGTTTATCACATCAAGGAAAGATGAGCAGCCAACCGAAAATGCACAGTTGTTAATGTACAATTTTAACAATAAGCAACTGACACATATTACCGATAGTCTTGCTGAGCCGTTTGATATTGATACGGATAAAGATGGAAATATTTATGTGGGTGCTATTATAAAAGATAATGAGAGAAGTCCGCTTGTTAAGTATAAGGCCCCCGATTATATTGAATATGACAGGGAGCTTGATGGTCATGGTGAAATTCTGAGTTTCGACTACGGAAACGATTTTATATGGTTCTCTAATGCAGGAGGTATTGCTAAAACTCAGGACAGAAGTACGTGGTCTGTAAGTTTTATTAATGGTGTTACAGGTTTGCTGGTTACGCAAAATTACATTTACTATACCAAGTACGAATACAACCTGTTAGGTAGGATAGATATGTTTACAGGTGAAAACGAGGTACTGCTTGAAAATGTACTTCGTCCTTATAAAATGACTTATAGTGATAAGGATAATGCGCTATATTTAATTGTAAACGATAATGTCAAAGATCACACTTCCAAATTATTAAAATTGGTGGTCGAAAATGATCTTGCAAATTTATATTAGTATCGGTCTACTCTGTTTGTGTAATTAATCGATAATTATTGTACTTCTAGAGAAAACTATTGTATAAAATATTCATTTAATCTGTTAATAATTAACTTAATAAGCCAAATGATGAAACGTATTTTACTTATAATGGTAGTAAGCATGATGGCAACTTTTATGCATGCAGAAATTACTGCTGTCAAAGACATAAAAGAAAATCCTGCAAAATATAAAGGCGAAGTGGTTACCATAAAAGGTCTTGTAACACGCTGGGTTCCGGGCAAAGAAAATACAACTTCCCATTATCTTGTTGAAGGAGATTATGGTTTCACAATTCAAATCAATACAGCACAGGTGTCACCTGAAACCAATTATAAATACGAAATTACCGGTATCGTTTATATTGAACCGGATACAGGTGAACCATTTATCAGCGAGCAGGGCAGAACCAATCTTACACTCCCCGCATCTGCAACAGCTCCTGAAGAAAAGTCAGGAATAAATACCCTTATGATAATTCTGATTATAGGGGTGGTAATTATTATTGCGCTGATCCTTGTTTTAATATTCAGGAAACCGGGCGGAAAGGCCGGGGGCGAAGTCGCAGACATAGATGAAGATTTTCAAACCATAAAATTGTCTGCTGCAGGCGATCCCAAAACGTTGAAATTTATTCCTGGTGAATTGAAAATAATCTCCGGTACCGATGAAGGAAAAGTATTTAAAATTGCCGGATATCCTACACCTGAAGGAAATATCGTAACTATTGGGCGTGAAGATATTAAAGGAGAGAGAGGATATGCGCATATTAGGTTAATGGAAAAGACCATATCACGAAAGCAGGCAGAATTAATTGAATCTGATAATAAATTAAGGTTAAAAAATGTAAGTAAAACAAATTTGACAATTGTTGACGGAGTGCAGTTACAACCGGGCGAAGAAGTTGAGATAAAACCAAATTCAACCATTAAGACCGGTGAAGTGGAATTTCAATATATTTTATAACTGTTTGAATGTATAATATTGAATTTTCGCCATACACATTTCATGGCCGTAGAGAATACAATCAGGATTATCTGGCTGCAGAACAGCTGAATGAGAATACATGGATATTTGCGGTGGCTGATGGTATGGGGGGTGCTAATGGAGGTGAATTAGCAAGTTATGTGGCAATTAATGCCTTAATCAATCATTTTGAAGATAGCAGTATTGTGTTAAACGAGACAAATCTCAAAGAGAATTTGGGTATGGCTGTCGAAAAAGCACATGGTGCAATTAATGATGAGATTTCCCGTGACCGTAATCTTAATGGTATGGGAACAACGCTGGTTTGTATTCTTATTCACGACAATAAGTATGTTTGGGCGTCCATTGGAGATAGCAGAATATATTACTTTAACAGTAATGAATATAAGCAGTTAACAACAGACCATTCTTATGTTCAGGATTTTATGAAAGCAAAGGGTGAGAAGTTGCCTAAAGATATTTTAGATAATTATTCGCATATTCTTACCAAATGTATTGATGGCGGAATGGAGAAGGCTGATCTGTTTCCGACAGACAGCAATTGTTTGCAATTAAATGAAGGTGAAAGCTTTTTATTATGCTCCGATGGATTATTGACAGACAGAATTAATACCAACATTAATCTGTTCAAGAATTTTATTATGGGCAGAAAGGATCTGGATGAGGCAGCCAAAAGTCTTGTCGCATATGCCTATGAAATGGGAAGTGATGATAACATTTCAGTCGTTCTCGTCAGAGTTGGCGTAAAACATATAAAAGAATTAAAATTAAGAGAATTCAGTTTACCTGTGGAAGATTCTGCAGATAATAAGAACAACTTATTAAAACGAATTTTCAATAAGAAATATAGCTAATGGCTGAAGAAACTAAAAGATGTCCGTTTTGTGATGAGCTGATACGAAAGAACGCTATCAAGTGTCGGCATTGTGGTAGCATTATTTCTTCTGATACACTATCATTTGTCGCAGATAGTCAACCGGATACGCTTGTAAAACAGGTGCTTGGTGAAACTTATGAAATAAGTGGTGTAGTCGGGTCCGGTGGAATGGCTGTTGTTTTTAAAGCTAATCAAAAAAACCTGCAACGTCCTGTTGCATTAAAAGTCATACATCAGAATTTAATACATGAAAAGGAATTTGTTGATCGGTTTTTAAGGGAAGCAAGGGTTGGGGCATCATTAAATCACGATAACATCGTTAAAATTTATGATGTAGGCTCAATAGGTACAGTTCATTATATGGCTATGGAATTCCTTGAAGGTGAGACTTTAAGGGATATTGTAAGAAAAGGCGGTAAACTATCTGTTGCTCAGACGATAAGATATATTATCCCCCTTGCCGAGGCTTTAGGTTATTTGCATAGCAAGAATCTGGTTCATCGCGATATAAAAACCGCAAATGTTATTGTTACCAAACAAAAACCCGTATTAACAGATTTCGGAATTGTGTTTGTACGGGGGGAAACCCGTTTGAGCCAGGCAGGAACTGTTGTGGGGACGCCTGAATATATGAGTCCTGAACAGGCAACCGGTAAAGTGGAAGTGGATCACCGGGCAGATATTTATAGCCTTGGTGTAATGATTTATGAATGTTTGACGGGTAAAGTGCCATTCCACAGTTCAAATCCGTTGACTACAGTTCACAGTTTGCTGAATGAAAGGCCCAAGGAGCCTAAGTTTTACGAGAAAAGCATTCCAATGTGGCTCAACCGTTTGATACTGGATTGTTTAATCAAAGATCCGGATGAACGTATACAGGATTGCTCAGTTTTGGTTGAGGCGCTTAAAAACAAAGACTATAAAGGAAATCCGGCCGGTTCTAAAAAGAAACAAAAAGGGAAAAAAGATACTGGTTCAGAAAATTTTGCTACATTAAAAATTTCCGGTGATGAGAGTCAGGTAATAAGTGGCGGTGAGTATAAGGATGATTTCTCGCACAGGAAAAGAAGACGGTGGGTCTTACCTGTATCAATTGTGTTTGCTGTTTTAATTGGCGCAGCGGCATATCTGTATTTTGCGGCACCTCCGGGATTTTTGCCAGAATCATTCAGTAAATCACAAAAAACTGAAGCAAAAATGCCTGAAAAGGAACTGATTGCAGGAGCACGGAATGAAGAAAAAGAAAAGCAGACCGAGGTGTCAACTGCCAATGTTATACCTGCTACAACAACAGAACAGCCTGTTATTCAGAATTCTGATCCCGTAAGTACAGAAAAAACAGCAGAAACCGGAAATGACAATACCCCGGCTTTAAGTGCAGAGGAAATTGAAAAAATTAAGGAGGAAGAAGCCGATAAAATTAGAAAAGAACTGGCTGATAAAGCTCGTAAGGAAGAAGAGGCAAATCAGTTAAAACTTGCGGAGGAGGAGAAAGCACGAAAGGATGCTGCAGAAAAAGAACGCCTGAAGCGCGAAGCAGAAGCTAAGAGAAAAGCAGAACAAAGGTCAATACTCAGTAGTGATCAGCTGTCTATGCTGGATAATATGGGAGTACCATTAGTACTTGTAAAAGGGCCTAACGGTAATTATTACGTTGGAAAATATGAAGTAACGCAAAAGCTTTGGCAGAGCATTATGGGAAATAATCCCAGTGTAAATAAAGGACAGAATAATCCTGTGGAAAATGTAAACAAATATGATATTCTGAACTTCCTGACTAAATTAAAATTACAGACCTCTATGGATTTTCGTCTGCCTACAGTAGATGAATGGAATTTTGCTGCAAGAGCCAATGGTTCATTTAAGTACAGTGGTAGCAATACACTTGGCGATTTTGGATGGTATGAAGGAAATACCAATATGGCATCTACCAAGCCTGTGGGCCAGAAAAATCCAAATGCTTTTGGTCTGTATGATATGTCGGGAAACGTAGCGGAGATGTGTGCGGACGGAAGTGTAAAAGGCGGAAGTTATGTGAGTCCGTCTAACCAGTGTGAATTAAATTATGCTGAAAGCTGGGATCCTGATAAAAAAGACTGGACGACAGGTTTCCGAGTCTTGTTGAGATACGAACGGAAATGAAAAATTTATTGACGATGAGAATTTATACTATTAGTTTATTCCTTTTTATTCTGAGTGGATTGCAGTTCGTGTCAGCCCAGGAAACCGGGACATTAATAATTGACAGTGACTCAAGTTATTTGCCGGTAATAATAAACGGCAGGGAAACAGGATTGTTTACACCGTATAATGAAGAGGTGGAAACAGGAGAATATGCGATTGAAATAAAGTTCTCTCCGCTTTTTTCATTCCGTGATACCGTTGTGGTGACAGCAAATCAGGTAACAAAGGTATTCGAAAATCAGCCGCAGACATCAGGAAACCTTTTGATAAGCAGTATGCCAACTGAATCATCAGTGTATATCGGAGAAAAGTTGCTGGGTGAAACACCTTTGGCTTTAAAGGGTATATCACCGGGAGATTACAGGTTTGTGGTTAAAAAGGAAAATTATAACGATGCTGTCGTAAATGTCAGTGTCGGGAACAGCGAACTCGCTAAAGCTTTTGCTGAATTGACTGCCGGATACGGAACCATTAGTATCCTGGCAAATCCGGAAGCTGACATATATATTGATGATAATTTTGAGGGCACAAAGATGTACAACGGCCGATTGTCCACCGGATCACATGTTATTGAAGTGCGCAAGGAAAGCTTTGATCCTCAGGTCAAGGTTATTGAAGTAGAAGAAGGGAAGGCCTATCGTGAATTTTTTCAGTTGCAACAGGTATTTGGGAAAATATCTATCACTACCAATCCGTCTTTGGCAAAAGTATATTTAGATGGCAAGATGGTTGGTTTTTCATCGATGATTCTGGATTCAGTTCCGGTCGGTGAACACACTTTAAAACTCGTTAAAGATGGTTATCTGGCGCTGGAAAAGAATTTTGATGTTGTGAAAAATAAGACAAATTATATTGGTGAGGAATTAAAGAGCGGATTTATTGTAGTGACTGAACCAACAAAAGCAAAAATTTACCTGGATGGAGAATATGTAGGATTAAGTCCTAAGTTTCTTGTAGATATGGAACCCGGAAATCATGAAATTCAAATTGAAAAAGAAGACTATCCTGTAACCAGAAAAGAGGTAACATTTAAAAAGAATACTGCAGATAGCATTAATGTGGTTTTGGAGCAAGGGTTTCTTGTCTCTTCAAATCCTGAAGATGCCAAAGTTTATATGGATGGTGCACTATCAGGAAGTACCCCTCTCTTATTAAAGGGTCTGGAAGGAAAGCATCAGTTCATTATTAAAAAGGATGATTTTGCTGATGAAACATTTGATATTGATTTTGCCGCAACAGATACTTTAAATTATCATGTGAATTTGATGGCGGGTTGTAAGGTTAATGTTTTAACTAATTCTAATGATGCAGAAATATGGGTTGGAGATGATATGGTAGGAACAGGTAGCGTCTCAATTCCACTGGCATTAGGTGAACATACACTATCCTTTAAAAATAGTAAGTACTACAATGATTTTGAAAAAACTATTGATGTAAAAGAAAATGGTCAGGTTGAGGAAATTGAATTACCGTCAAAAATGTGTAGCGTTACCATTATATCAAAACCTAAGAAAGGAACAGTTTTGCTTGACAGTACATTGAAATTTAATTCCAATGAGAAAAACGTACTGTTGGGCGGTTTATATTCAATGAAACTCAAAGCAAAAGGTTTTAAAACCATTGAAGATGAGATTACTATTGAAAATGCTGATGAAAAGTTTGAGTACCTTATGGAACCTTTGCATTACAGAAGTAAGGGAGCAGCGGTATTACTTACAATGATCTGGCCTGGCGCCGGACGATCCTATTTAACCCGTGGGGAATCGTCAGCAATAGGAGGATTTCTGTTTTATGGTTTGGGTGCCGGATCCTATTTTACAAATGAGAAATCCATGGATCTGTCGGATGAAGCTGCAGAAGCCATGCTTCAAAATGATTATGCGGAACATGACAGGTTGATGCAGGAATCGGATGATTATAAATTATACTCCGATATCATGTTATATACGGCAGTTGGCGTATGGGGCATAAATATGATTCGTACCCTGGCAACACCATCAGAGAAGAAAAGATACGAAAAGCTGAAGATGACCGGGTATTATAATCCAAGGAATCAAACGACTAATATTGGATTAGTTTATAAATTCTAAGTTAAACATACAGAGATAAATGTCCGCTTTAAACTGAAGCGGACTTTTTGTTTTTAGGCACCTTTGCTACCCCGAAATTCGTCATTGTTTGTTAATAAATTCAATTTTGTAGCTCTGTTATTAAGATTGCTTTTTGTATTTTTGCGGCACAAAGCAGAAACAGGAACATCATGATACTCTTTTTTCAGTCTCCCGACAAAAAAATCATTGCTACAGAAGTTAGTAATCCCCTCTCCGCGGAAAATATCAGTAAATTGTCATGGCTCTATTCAGGAGCCGTTTTTGTTGATACCGATGCCATGAACGGATGGTATGTAGGACCACGTAAAGAGATGATTACACCGTGGAGTACCAATGCGGTTGAAATAACCCAAAACATGGGCATAGAAGGCATTAGCCGGATTGAGGAATACTTTCCGGTAAGCAGTGAGGATGCAGAACACGATCCGATGTTGCAGCGTATGTATAACGGGTTGAACCAAACCATTTTTACCATCAGTAAAAAGCCTGATCCCATTGTCTATATCGAGGATATTACCTCATACAACGAACAGGAGGGATTGGCTTTGAGTGCCGACGAAATAGAGTATCTGGAAGATGTCAGTAAAAATATCGGGCGAAAACTGACAGACAGCGAAGTGTTCGGATTTTCTCAGGTAAATTCGGAACACTGTCGCCATAAAATATTTAACGGAACCTTTATCATTGATGGAAAAGAAATGGAAAGCTCCCTGTTTCAGTTGATAAAACGCACATCAAAGGAGAATCCTAATTTTATCATTTCTGCGTATAAAGATAATGTAGCTTTTCTGGAAGGGCCTGTTATCGAGCAGTTTGCACCGGAATCGCAGGATAAGCCTGACTTTTTTGCCGTGAAGGATTATGAAAGTGTTATTTCCATAAAGGCTGAAACACATAACTTCCCTACTACAGTTGAACCATTCAACGGCGCATCAACGGGGTCTGGAGGTGAGATCCGGGACCGTTTAGGTGGAGGAATCGGTAGTTTGCCAATTGCTGGTACAGCGGTATATATGACTTCTTATGCCAGAACCGAAGAAGGCCGGAACTGGGAAGATGCAACGGAGCCAAGGCCATGGCTCTATCAAACGCCGGAGCAAATTCTGATCAAGGCATCCAACGGTGCATCAGATTTTGGAAATAAGTTCGGACAACCACTGATCTGTGGTTCATTGCTCACCTTTGAACACTTCGAAAACGCCAAAAAGTTTGGTTACGATAAAGTCATCATGCTGGCTGGTGGTGTTGGCTATGCTAAAAAAGCCGATGCGTTGAAAGGGCATCCGAAAAAGGGCGATAAAGTGGTATTGCTGGGCGGCGACAACTATCGTATCGGTATGGGAGGCGGCGCTGTATCTTCTGTTGATACAGGCCATTATGCCAATGCGGTTGAGCTGAACGCGGTGCAACGGGCCAACCCTGAAATGCAGAAACGTGCTGCCAATGTGATCCGTGCCTTATGTGAGGATGATAAAAATCCAATCGTTTCAATTCACGATCACGGTGCCGGCGGACATCTGAACAGCCTCTCGGAATTACTGGAGGAAACGGGCGGTGTGATTAATATGGATAAACTGCCTGTTGGTGATCCAACCCTTTCTGCCAAGGAAATAATTGGAAACGAGTCGCAGGAACGTATGGGGATGATCCTGAATACCGAAAACATTGATTACGTCTATAAAATTGCGGAACGTGAACGCTCCCCGATGTATGTGGTTGGTGAGGCAACCGGCGATCACATGTTCATATTCAAACAGGCCGATGGCATAAAACCGATTGATATTCAGCTGGAATATATGTTTGGTAAACCACCTCGCACTTACATGAAAGATGTGACTGTTGACGAGACCTACAATGATGTAAAATACAATATTAAGGACTTACACGAATATCTTGAGCAGGTGCTGCAGCTGGAAGGCGTAGCCTGCAAAGACTGGCTCACCAATAAAGTTGACCGGTCGGTAACCGGAAAAGTTGCCAAACAGCAGACTGCCGGTGAAATTCAGTTGCCATTGAACGATCTGGGTGTTGTAGCTTTGGACTACAGGGGTAAATCAGGAATCGCATCTTCAATAGGGCATGCGCCTCAAGCTGCTATGATTGATCCTGCTGCCGGTTCTGTACTGGCTGTGGCTGAATCGTTGACCAACATTGTTTGGGCTCCGTTAAAAGATCATCTGAAGAGTGTAAGCCTGAGTGCCAACTGGATGTGGCCCTGTAAGAATGAGGGAGAAGATGCCCGCTTATATAAGGCAGTAGAAGCTATCAGCGACTTTTGTGTGGATTTGGGCATCAATGTCCCAACCGGAAAAGATTCCATGTCGATGACCCAAAAATACGGGGACGAAAAAGTATTGTCCCCCGGAACGGTTATTATTTCAGCAGGAGGAGAGGTCAGTGATGTAAAAAAGGTAGTAAGCCCTGTTATCAGCAACGATCCTGAAAAGCCGGTTTATTACATCGATTTTTCGTTTGATAAATTTAAACTGGGTGGATCTGCCTTTGCTCAGGCTTTGAACCGTATCGGAAAAGAAGTTCCGACTGTAAAGGACAGCGATTACTTTATTAAAGCTTTTAATGCGGTCCAAAAACTGGTGGAAGAGGAGTTAATCGTTGCGGGACATGATATTTCTGCCGGTGGCATGATAACAGCCTTACTCGAAATGTGTTTTGCCAACACAGAAGGTGGCCTTGAAGTCAGCCTGGATGAGATAGATGAGGATGATCTGATAAAAATATTATTTGCCGAGAACCCCGGAATTCTGGTTCAGGTTACAGATAAAAACAAAGTAGATGCCATTTTAAATGAAGCCGGCATTGCGTTTACTGAAATTGCTAAACCAACAGATGAACGTCATGTTCTGGTTGAGAAAGATGGAGAAATCTATCAGTTTGGCATTGATTATATGCGTGATATCTGGTATAAATCATCTTATCTTTTGGATTGCAAACAGAGTGGCGACAAATGTGCTGCAGGTCGTTTCAATAATTACAAGACGCAGCCGCTTGAATTTAATTTTGATGCATCATTTATGGGTAAATTTGAAAGCATTGGTGTTGATCCGAACCGTCGCAACCGGTCTGGTGTTAAGGCTGCTATTATCAGGGAAAAAGGTGTCAACGGTGACCGTGAAATGGCCTATTCCATGTACCTGGCAGGCTTCGATGTGAAAGATGTGCATATGACAGACCTCATCACGGGAAGGGAAACACTGGAAGATGTGAACTTCATAGTTTTTGTCGGCGGATTCTCTAACTCCGATGTTTTAGGATCAGCCAAGGGATGGGCCGGCGCTTTTCTTTATAATCCAAAAGCCAAGGAAGCACTGGATAAATTCTACGCACGCAAGGATACACTTAGTCTCGGAATCTGTAATGGCTGTCAGCTAATGATGGAGCTTGGGTTGGTTTATCCTGATCATGATGTGAAACCTAAAATGGAACACAACATATCGCATAAATTTGAGAGTTCCTTCCTGACCATGAAGATAGAAAACAATGAGTCGGTGATGCTGAAAACATTGGCCGGAAGTCAGCTTGGTGTTTGGGTCGCACACGGGGAAGGTAAATTTGCCATGCCTAAACCTGAGAATGCATATAACATTGCAGGTAAATATTTATACAATGAATATCCGGGTAATCCAAACGGTTCGAATTTTGCCACGGCAGCAGTTTGTTCTGACAATGGCCGTCACCTGGCAATGATGCCGCACCTTGAACGTGCCATCTTCCCATGGCAGTGGGCACATTATCCTGCTGACCGAAAAGGAGATGCATACACACCCTGGCTCGAAGCGTTTGTGAATGCCAGAAAGTGGGTGGAAGAACATAACTAGCGAGAGCTTCGCTTTAAGCGAAACCCTCGCTTAAGATATAAAATAGCGATCCAACCGGGTCGCTTTTTTTGTTTGTTGGTTGAGGGTGCGACTTGAAGTTGTGCACTCACTAGGCGTAGGAGAAATCCTCCGTCATGATGCTGCGATCATGACACCTCCTTATTCTTATGATATGGACAAGGGATTAACATAGTTTTGTATAAAAAGTCTGTCATTTTTAATAACGGCAAACATTCTTAATACCAATTTAGCACGAATGGCATTGAGAACTGTCATTTTGTTCTTGCCTTCAGCTACTTTGCGAGCATAGTATTGTCCCAGATCTCCTTTTGTTTTAATGGCAGATAATGCAGCCATATGTAATAGGGCCTTGATACTCTTATCTGCTCTTTTAGAGACCTTTCTTTTGGACCGGATACTACTTCCAGATGTATATGAAAATGGAGCTACACCTGCATGACAACAGAACTTCCGGGGATCTTTAAAGTCTCTAAACGCATTTGTTTCCAATATCATTTTTAT